>NZ_JBISER010000001.1:0-599048 GCF_044383805.1 Microbulbifer sp. JSM ZJ756
AGGCTCGCTATGGGGCTCCCAGGATTGCCCGAGAGCTCTTGGATGCAGGGGTCCCTTGCTCAACCAACTATATCGCTGGAATTATGCATAAAGAGCATATCCGTGCGAGGAATGGAAAAGGTTTTCGCTATAGCCGGCCAGTTGAGGGCAAGGTAAACGTTGCTGAGAACATACTGAAGCGGTGTTTTCAGGTTGATCGACCTAACTGCCGCTGGACCAGCGATATCACTTACATCTGGGTCAAGGATCGATGGCTCTACCTTGCGGTGGTCATGGACCTGTATTCACGCCGCATAGTCGGCTGGGCCCTGGATAGCCAGATGACAGAGGAGCTCACGAAAAGGGCCCTGAAAATGGCTTTGGGGCAGAGAAAGCTAAGGCCGGGGCTGATCGTACACTCAGATAGGGGTGTGCAGTATCGAGCTCAGGGATACCAGGACCTTCTCTTGGCGAACCACTGCCGTCCCAGCATGAGCCGTCAGGCCAATTGCTGGGATAATGCCGCAATGGAATCGTTTTTCAGTAGGCTCAAGGTAGAGCTGGTATACGCAGAAAACTTTGAGAGTATCAGCCAGGCGAAATCTGAGGTGTTTGAATACATCGAGGTTTTCTACAATAGGATTCGTAGGCACTCTGCGATCGGGCATATAAGCCCAGCAGAGTATGAGCGCAAATGCGCCTAGTTAGAGTGTCTACTTTTTGTGGGTAAGACCAGCGTTATTGAAAGGAGAGATTGGTGCCAATTTCAGATGTAGTATTCCTCGAAGGAAATGACCCTGAAGAAGTAGTGAACGGTGACGATCCATACTCATTTGGCAGGTGGTTCCGCGCGAAAAATATTGACATGATTCCGCTATCCAAGCTGGGTGAAATACTTGGCGTAGCTACGTACGAAGAATTAATGAGGGGGTTTCAGCCTGCCCACCCCCCGGAGGGAGAAGCCTTTATTTTGTCATTCCCTGAAGCTCTCCAAGACAAGATACGAGAACTCAATGATGAGGAGTTACCTGAAATAGTCGGTAGATGGTCAAAGATTGAGGAATTTGGTAACGCTCCAGAGGAACCGCTGAGACAATATCTAGTAGGTCTACGCAGTTTTCTCAATGAGAATGCAGGGTACGCGAATCTATTTCTTTCAATCTAAGCGCGATCACCTAACCAGTGCATGTTGGCGGACTGGTTTTCCGCTGCGCTCCAAACCAGCCGCAAATGCAGGCGTTAAGTGTAAGACTTAACCACATTTAGTAGAGCCCTGTATAGTTGATAAGCTATTTTTAATAATCATCAAAAAAGGAAGCTCAATCTTATGGGGCAGAAAACGTGAAATCTCTAATAATACGGAAGTACGGATCACCTGACTTTCTTGAAATTCACGATGTCATAAAACCTATCCCAGCTGACGATCAGGTGCTGGTCAAAGTTAATGCTGTCTCGATCAACGACTGGGACTGGGGGTTGCTGAAAGGGGCACCGTTCATCCCAAATCGTTTCATGGCAGGTCTGATTAGGCCGAATATCACCATAGGCTCCGATATCGCTGGTGTAGTTGAAGCTGTGGGCAGTGAAGTCAGTTCATACAAGCCTGGCGACGAAGTGTACGGTGATCTGTCCGGCTGCGGATTCGGGGGATTTGCAGAGTATGTATGTGCCCCGCACAATGCCGTGAAGCCTAAATCCCAAGCTATGAGCTTTGAGCAGGCGGCCGCTATCCCTCAGGCAGGCATGCTTGCTCTGCAGGCAATTGTGGCGGATCGCCAGCCTGAGCCAGGACAGTCAGTTCTGGTAAACGGCGCTGGGGGCGGCGTCGGTAGTCTCGCCATCCAACTCCTGAAGCTCCAGGGCCTTGAGGTGACCGGGGTTGATAGTGCAGAAAAACTGGAGGCAATGCGCTTGTGGGGATTCGATCACGTGATTGACTATCGAACCACGGATTTCACGCAAAATGGAAAGCGTTATGACCTCATTGTCGATGCCAAGAGCGATCGGTCTCCAGCGGACTATGAACGTGCTTTGAACCCTAATGGTGCTTACGCAGCCGTAGGTGGGCCAACACTCAACTTGCTGAAGGTCGCGCTCTCAGGCTTACGCATAAACCGTGCACGAGATAAGAAGCTCCGGGTTATAGCACTCGAGCCCAATCGCGACCTGGCCTACTTTAACGAACTTTTCGAGGCTGGGAAGTTCAGGCCAGTAATTGATACGGAGTTTGACTTCACAGATGTGGATGTGCGCAATGCATTCCATCATTTCGCTGAGGCGGCACACAAAGGAAAGATCGTTGTTCGCTTATAACAATCAATTGCGCGCAGCCACCTAAAACTGGCGCGTGAATAACATCGTCGGACTTCCTCTTGTGCAGCGATGTCTGTGGCGATTCGCTGGCAGCCTATGACCAGCCGGTTTATGGGGTTGACGCGAGTTCTGGAGGAGCTTGTGAGTTTGCTTTGCGGCTTGTGCTCGTGCGTCTTCTTCAGTGGGGTAGGTCAGCTGAGAGTCATTGCAGATTCACTGATTTTAATTGTGGTTGATTTAAGATCTATTTTCTTATTTACTGCAAAAGCATGAGCGTTTTGGCGGAAATTTTTATTTTCTGGATGGTGGCTCATATCAGTATCTGCGGGGACTAGGAGCGCGCAGCCTGGCAAAGCGCTGTGTTCGGTTTTTAGTCCCTCTGTGCGGGTGTTATACGTACCTAAAAAGTCGTTTATCGTAATCAGGGCGAGCTCATCTAAAAATCATAAGGATATCAGGTGCTTTGAGTTCGATATGAATAAGCTGGCCAATTGTTCAATTGCATTTAGGCGAACCTTAAGAGTTCGGTGATTATCATAATAAGGATAAATTATGAAGCATCTCTATATTTTAAGTTCTCTGCTGTTATCCGCTTTATTTATTACCAGTGCCAGTCATGGCCAAGATGAATTTCCAGTGCTCAAAGGCCCATACCTGGGGCAAACGCCACCTGGTTTAACCGCCAGGCCTTTTGCCCCCGGCATTGTGAATACAGAGGAATGGGGGGACGCTGGTGGTTTCTCCCTTGATATGAACGAGTTTTTTGTTACCAGATGGAAACACTCTCGTGACGCAAGAGAACCAGAATCTGTTATTTTTAAAAAGGTGGGCGATCAGTGGCGTAAGATGGCTGTGCCGGCTGGAGCTCGTAAACCCTTTCACGCCCCAGGCGGGAATGTCCTGTACTATGGTGGCAAATATAAGGAGCGCACAGCTGACGGCTGGTCAGAAATGAAAAGCCTTGGCCCTGCTTTTGAAGAAATACGCATTATGGGCCTTTCAGCTTCCCGCAAAGGCACTTTAGTTTTCGACGAGGTTGGTACAGACGGAGACGGTGTTATTCGCTATTCACGGTTACTGGACGGTAAACGCGAAGAGCCGAAGCCGTTCGGTAAAGAGATTAACACCGGAACATGGAATGCCCATCCGTTCATCGCGCCAGACGAATCCTATATTATGTGGGATGGTGAAAGAGAGAGCGGGTATGGCAAATCTGACCTCTATATCAGTTTCCGGCAGAAAGATGGCTCGTGGGGTGAGGCGATTAACCTGGGGGACAAGGTAAACACAGATGCTGAAGAAGGGGGCCCACAGGTCACACCTGACGGAAAATACCTCTTCTTCAATAGAATGGTGACGCCAGCAACCGACGATACGGATTCCCAATCGGACCTGTACTGGATCGATGCGCAGATTATCGACGACCTCATGCCAACGCAGTAAACCTCCTGGTTCACACTTGAATTCTCCCGGGCCGGCGTCCACAGTGGGGCGGCAGCAGCTTTGCTGCTCCCCGCTGGCGCGTGTCAGGTTAACTGAGGCGCAGAAATACTCATTTGATATTGGGTCACTTGGGGCTGGTGATAACGGCAGGTCTAACTACAGGACGTTTCGGATGGTGATTGAGAAGGATATTTCTAGAGTATTCGGCATTCGTCAGGCCGAAGGGAAAGATGTGCCGGTCCTTATCCAGTTTCTCGCCAATCTGGCGCTCCACGTTAATGGTGGGCCTCCGCAGAACCTGAAGCAGGAGGAGCAGGACAGGCTCGCCGAAAGCCTGCGCACTGGCCTTGCCGATCCTGATTGCTTACTGCTCGTTGCGGAAACATCTGGCGCCAAATTGGTGGGCATGGGCTATCTTTCGATCGTGCGCAATCATGGTATCTGGGAGGGGGCCGGGAACCTGGAACTGACCGTGGGGGTTATCGATGATGTCTGGGTGGAACCGGATTTTCGGAATATGGGTGTTTTCAGTGCCCTTATGGGTGAGTTAGTGGCTTTTGCCGACGCCCAGGGGGTCAGGGAGCTGATGCTGGAGTATTCCACCTCTAACCGCGAGGCCGAAGCGGCGTGGGGAGGGCTGGGGTTTAAGCCGACCGGTGTTCGTGCCGCGGCCCCCACTGAGACAGTCCGGCAGGCCTTATCGAGGCGGTAGTGAGGTGAGGGGGTAAGAGAGCAACCAGAAATTCAAGGGCAGGGCGGCAGAATGACAGGAGAGCGCAGCGTAAATGTTTTTTTCGACGAAATCATGCTGGGGCATAACCCTGAGGTGGACCTGCCCTTCATGCCCAGCCGGGTGGAAAAACGTGTAAGGACGGTGCTCGAGCAGCTCGAGTCCAAGTGGAGCTATCCCGAGCATCCTGGGCGGCTAATCGCGGTCAGGGATTACCTCGAGCAGAACCCGGTTCCCGGCGTCACGTTCACGTCTGGCCCCTGTGCCACCCATGAACAGCTGGGACGGGTGCATACCAGCTCTTACCTGGACCATATTTTTTCAATGGCGGGCAAGCGGGCATGGCTGGACAGGGACACCACCGCGGTCTCTCCTGCGAGTGTCACGGCGGCTACTGCCGCGGCCGGCAATGCCATTGCGGCAGTGGAAAGCGTGGTAAATGGGGATGCACAGAGCGCATTCGCCCTGGTGCGCCCTCCCGGGCATCACGCCGAGCCAGTACGTGCCCGGGGCTTCTGTCTCCTGAACAACGTCGCCGTGGCTGCTGCTCACGCCCAGGCCAAGCTGGGCTGTGAACGCATCCTGATTGTTGACTGGGATGCCCACCACGGCAATGGAACCCAGGACATTTTCTGGGCCGATCCGGACGTGCTGTTCTTCGATACCCATTGTGCTGCGCCCTTTTACCCGGGGTCCGGGCACCTCGATGAGGTGGGTGCGGGTCTCGGGGAGGGGTTTACCATCAATGTACCGCTTCCCGAGACTGCCGGTGACCTCGCTTTCGAGAAGGCGTTTCGGGAAATCCTGGTTCCGGCTGCGGAGTATTTCCAGCCAGACCTGGTCCTGGTATCGGCGGGCTTCGACCCTCACCGGAATGATATGGCACTCAACCTCACCTATGACGGGTTCAAGGTAATTACTGGCATCGTGCAGCAGATTGCCGACCAGCACTGCGATGGAAAGCTGGTCCTGGTCCTGGAAGGGGGGTACAACCTGACGTCTCTCGCCCGTGGGGTCCATGCGGTTCTGGAGGTGCTGGCCGGGGGCGAGATACCGCAGTTGACGGAGGCCGGTATCCGCGAGGTTTCCGAGGCCATAGCCTTTCACCAGGCGGCGTTTATTGAGGAGTAGTGTGTCGCCAGCCGGCTTTCGAACACGATACGCAGCAGATTTGGGGCAGGGTTTTGATGCCTATCGAGCCCTTAAGCCAACTTTGCGCCCCAGCGGCGGCAACCACTGATGCTACCCGGTTTTTGACCGGCCAGGGGAGCGGCTCCCGGGCGCGAGTAGTCTCACAACCGGCTCGGTAGCCGGTGAGTTTGGTACCCATAGTGCGGGTACTGGATGCAAGGTTTTCGAATCTTTGCAGGGCGCGGGAAGCGTTAATGCGGAAATTCCTGATCATTTTTGCTTGGACGTCGATCATCGGCAGTCTTGGCGATGGAGTTATTGCTCTCTACTGAGATTGCATATCGAGTTTTTCTGCTGGGTTAAACAGGTGGCCTACTACGTCTTTCCTGAAACATTTGTGGCGTGGTTGTTTAGCCTTCCAGCGTTAATCTATTGCCCGCTTCGTGTTATCTTAAACTGCCTTGTTGGTTGGTGGGCGCTCTCCACGGCGAGAAAAATTTCACCTCTATCTCAGGGGCACGCCGAACGAGTCCCTGCCTGATGACTGGATGCCAGGAGGATCAATGCCAGGCGTAATCAGAGAAAGTATCATTATGTGTCCTGAGTGTGGCCACGAGAAAAAAGAGATTATGCCCACGGACTCATGCCAGTTTTTCTACGAATGTGAGTCTTGCCATAAGGTGTTCAGGCCAAAACCCGGCGACTGCTGTGTTTTCTGCTCATATGGCACAGTAAAGTGTCCGCCAGTTCAGCAGGGCAGCGGTTGTTGCGGATAGGTGTTTTTGGGCAGCCCTAATGGGGCGCGAGCCTGCCAGGTTGACCGCGGGTATCGCTGCATGGCTGGCTCTAATCCCTTAATGCCGGCCCATGCCAACGGCTGCCAGCCGTTGCTTTCCAGCTGGTGGCGCGAGCGATGCTCCGCCAGCACCCTGCCGGCCCCATCTCAAACTTGCTGAGCGCTTCCATGATCCGCACCAGGCAGTTGTCCCGCAGGGCTTCCAGTTCGCGAATGGACTGCTCGCAGGCCTGGGCCTGGGTGCCTTCCACCATGCGATCGATCAGGATGTCGTTCAGTTCCGGAGCCTCAAGCTTGGTCCAGGGCAGTTTCAGTGCCGGGCCAAACTGTTCCAGCATATGGGGCATGCCGGTCTCGTCGCCAGCCACCAGCCACCAGCCACCAGCCACCAGCCACCAGCCACGGCCGGGACTGAGCCGAACGCTCCAACGACGAGGGCGTCGGCATGATGGCGGCTCACAGCTATGCCTGCCGGGGGGCGATGGCCGGCAATAGGCCTGTAATATGCAGGCCAGGGTGTCTCCTGTTGACGAGCCGGTGAACCGGCGATCTGTTGACAGAGCGCGGTAAATAGCAGACCGGAATAGGGTAAGCTATGGGCGCAGTTAATGGGGAGATAGCCAGTTTCGGCGAGAAACCCGGCGCTTCCCAAATGATAAGCCACTCTGGAGGTCACATTTTTGGGTGAAAAGGTGAAATCTGACGATCGCTGGCTCGAAAAATGGTATCCAACTATTCAGGGGAAAGCAGTGCTGGAGCTTGGCTGTGGCAAGGGCCGGGATACCAGCAAGCTTGCCAGGGTTGCCGGCGAGCTTGTTGCTGCTGATATTTCCCCTGCACTAGGCCTTGGTGATCTTGCCCGGGTATTGCAGCTGGATCACTCCAGGAGGCTGCCATTTCCAGGCTGCACTTTTGATGTAGTAATAGCCAGCCTGACCCTTCATTACTTCGACTGGAAAACCACCGGGAAAGTGTTCAGCGAGATAGCAAGGGTGTTGGGGGATGGCGGGAACCTGATCTGTCGTCTCAACTCAAATAGAGATATTCACCATGGTGCTGTCGGGCACCCCGAGCTGGAGCCGGGCTTATACTCCGTCAATGGGCAGCTGAAGAGATTTTTTACAAAGTCAGACATTGAGGCGCTGATGGTAGAACCATGGAGACTGTTAGAACTCCACCACAGGAAGATTGACCGGTATGAAAAGGCCAAGCTCGCTTGGGAGTTCTGTGCGGAAAAATCCTGGTAAGCACTGACATTTGATCCTGTCGGCCAGGCTTCCTGGTCATGCAGGTTGACGGGCTTTGCTGGCTTACAAAAGCCTCCATGCCCCCGGAGGTGCCAGTGCCCTCCTGAATGACCGGGTTTATCTATCCAGGCCGGGACCGGAGAGGAATGCTTTATCATGCGGCTGGACTCTCCGTGCTCCCCAGGGAAATTATCATGGGTGCTGAGATTGCTTTTCCCCGGGTTTAAGTGCTGTCAACGTTGTATTCTGCAAGGGAACAATAACATTCATGAAAAAGGTTTTCTGTGGCTTCCTTATTCTGTGTTTTAACCTGAGTGCCAGTGCTGATGATATTCAAGGGTTTGTCGGGAGGTACCTCAAGGACTTTTCCCTGGAGCAGGACCTGAGCCAGTATTTTGTGGAGCAACCGCAGTTCATCTTCGGTAGTCACCTGCTGGTTCCCGAGTCATCCGACAAGGCTGGCGAGTTTATGCTTGGCATTCGCTCAAAACTCAAGAACTCTGAATATAGGGAGTCGTCGATAATCAGCTCCAGGGCAAAGGCGAATATAGATAACTATTCCCTGGTCACCTTCCATTTGCAGCGGTACAAAGCAGATGGTGAGGTGTTGGATGAGGTATGTAGCACCTACGGCATTTTGCAGGGTGAGACTGGATACAGGATCACGAGCTGGCAACCGAGTGAGGCCCGGGGTGATGGTGGTTGCAATTAATATTTGGCAGTGTTTAATCTGCTGACAGCTGGCGTCAATTGCCGGCGGTATCTGCGGCTTTTCTGCTTTTCGGTGGGGCGGGCAGTTATAAAGTCAAATAAATTTGATGTTCTTGGTGTGGGGAGTAGTGGGAACTCCTGGATTAGCGGGTCAATAGATGACCGGCGCCCGAGTTTCAGCTCGCCACAGCAGCAAGTGTCTTGAATATGAAAGTCATGCGTATCGAGTCCAATACTGGCACGGCGGACCTGGACAAGGCTGCGGCTTTTTGTGGGGGAATTTTGGGGCTGGAAATGCTGATGGACCATGGCTGGTTCCAGACCTACGGCTCCGGTGAATCAATGACGGTCCAGGTGAGCTTAGGGGCCCAGGGTGGCTCAGGTACTGCAGTGCCTGACCTGTTCATGGAAGTCGATGACCTGGAGGCTGCCCTGGCAAGATTTGAAGGGGCGAGGGGACCTCTTGAGTACGGCCCTGTCAGTGAGCCGTGGGGTGTACGAAGATTCTATGTTCGCGACCCTTTCGGCAAGCTCATTAACATCCTCCAGCACGAATGAACGGTTCAGGGTTCCCTGAACCGGACCACCGGGACATTTATTACGATGGCAGATGACATCCTGCAACGCCAGATCAAGGACGTATATGAAGCCGAGGCCAGCCGGGTGCTGGCGACCCTGATCCGGCTTTTAAATGGGGATTTTGACCTGGCGGAGGAGGCCCTGCACGACGCCTTCGTTGCCGCGCTCAGGCAATGGCCGCGGGAGGGTGTGCCTGCGAACCCCCGCGCCTGGCTGGTCAGCACCGGGCGATTCAAGGCGATTGATCGCTTCCGCAGCCGTTCCCGCTTCGATGCCAGTATCCCGAAATTACTTGCCGGGTATGAGGCCGGTGGAGATCCGGCCGAGGCGGAGCTGGAAGGGATCGGCGACGACCAGCTGCGGTTGATCTTTACCTGCTGCCACCCCGGCCTGTCCCGGGAGGCCCGGTTAGCCCTGACATTGCGCGAAGTGTGCGGGCTCACAACGGAAGCGATTGCCGCGGCATTCCTGCTGCCTACCGCCACACTGGCCCAGCGGATAGTGCGTGCCAAGGCCAAGATACGCGATGCCGCTATTCCCTATGAAGTACCGGAGCGGGCCGAGTTGCCCGAGCGGCTGAATTCTGTCCTGCAGGTTATTTACCTGGTGTTCAATGAAGGCTATTCCGCATCGATGGGAGAGCTGGTCACCAGTGGTGAATTATGCAGGGAGGCGATACGCCTGGCCCGCCTGTTGTACCAGTTGCTTCCGGAGGGTGAAGTAGCCGGCCTGCTGGCGCTGATGCTCCTGCACGATGCCCGCCGTGGCGCGCGTACTAATGCCCGGGGTGAGCTTGTGCCCCTGGAAGAGCAGGATCGACGGGATTGGGACAGGGCGCAGATCCGGCAGGGCTGTGACCTGGCTGTCAGCGCGCTGCGCTCCGCCAACGCCGGTCCCTATGCCATGCAGGCGGCGATAGCTGCAGTACACGCCGAGGCGGACCGCCCCGAGGATACCGACTGGCCGCAATTAGTAGGACTGTACGATGTGCTGATGGGGCTGGCGCCCTCGCCGGTGGTTGCACTGAACCGGGCTGTGGCGGTGGCAATGCGCGACGGGCCGGCTGCGGGACTGGCCCTGATTGATGGCCTGTTGGCCACGGGTGAGTTACGTACTTATCACCTGGCTTATGCAGCCAGGGCCGACCTCTTTTCCCGCCTAGGGCAGTTTCCGGCTGCCCGGCAGGCCTATGAGGAGGCCCTGGCGCTGGCACATCAGGGGCCGGAGCGACGATTCCTGGCGCGCAAACTTGCCGATATCCCGGTTTCTTAATTTTTTTCACCCTCCTGTCGAATCGCGTCCTGCCTGGACGACTAATAGATGGAACATCATGAGTCGTACAACAGGAGCAAACCATGAATTATATCGATGCCTTTGTGATCCCGGTTCCCACAGCTAATAAAAAGGCCTTCATCGAACATGCGGAACGCGCCGACCCAGTATTTATGGATCTGGGTGCTACCCGGGTGGTGGAGTGCTGGGCCGATGACGTGCCCGAGGGCAAACACACCGATTTTCAGCGTTCTGTGGCGCTCAAAGCGGATGAAAGCCTGGTCTATGGCTGGGTCGAGTGGCCGGACAAGGCGGTACGCGATGCGGCCATGGCCAAAATGATGGACGACCCGCGTATGAACCCCGAATCCAACCCGATGCCCTTCGACGGTAAGCGCATGATTTTTGGTGGTTTTGTCCCGGTGGTTAACCTGGTCAGCGAGGTGGCTGAAGATGCCGAATAAGACAGGGGATTTTGTCTGGTACGAGTTGATTACCGATGATATTGACGCCTCCCAGGCTTTCTATAGCCAGCTGCTGGGCTGGGAAGTCGCAGAGAAGGGTGGATCGGATCCGGCCTATCGAATCATGCAGGCGCCAGAAGCCGGAACCGGCGCGAGCCATGGAATTGGCGGCCTGTTGCAACTGACCCCGGAAATGTCCAGCGGCGGTGCCAGTCCCTCCTGGCTGGGCTACATTGCCGTGGACGACGTGGAATCCTGCGCTGTGAAAGCAAACGCCGCGGGCGGCCGCACCCTGATGCCTCCCCGGGACATCCCCGAAGCCGGCCGTGTTGCCATGCTGGCAGACCCCCAGGGGGTACCTTTCTATGTAATCCGCCCCAGTGGCGAGGGGGATAGCCTGGCCTTTGCCGCGGATAAGCCGCGACCCGGGCACTGCGCCTGGAACGAGCTGGTCACCCACGATGCCGGTGCCGCAAAAACCTTTTACGGGCAATTGTTTGGCTGGCAGAAAGACGGTGAACTGGATATGGGCGCACTGGGGCCCTATGAGTTCCTTCGCCATGGCGGCCTGATCGGTGCTATCGCCCGGACAAGCGAGGTTGCGCCCCGGCCAATGTGGCAGTTCTATTTCCGCGTTAAAGACATCGACCGTGCAGTGGAGCAAATTGCCGAACTGGGTGGCCAGCTGCAGCAGGGGCCCGATGAAATCCCCGGGGGTGAGTACGCCCTCAACGGCACTGATCCCCAGGGGGCGACATTTTCCCTGGTGGGCTCGCGCTAACGTTATTCCCGAGGGCGGAAACGATGGAACCGGATGAGCAGGGATACAAGGGAAAAGTCGTTACCTGCCTGTGGTTTGATGGTGTGGCAGAACCGGCAGTGGAACTGTATACCTCGCTGATTCCCGGTTCCGCGATTACTTCGGGTTTTTTCCCCGAGCCAGGGACGGCACCGCTGCTGGTGGAGTTTCACCTGGCCGGCGTCCCCCACCTGGGCCAGAATGGCGGCCCTGGTTCCCGCATAGTGAGGCCGCTTCTATCGTTGTTTTGACGGAAGGCCAGGCGGAAGCCGATCGCCTGTGGCACGGCCTGTTGGCCGACGGTGGCAGGGAAAGCCAGTGCGGGTGGCTGAAAGACTGTTACGGTATGTCCTGGCAGATTGTTCCCCGTTGCCTGCCGGAGCTGTTGTCCGCACCGGATCGCGATGCTGCCGGGAGGGCGATGGCGGCCATGCTGGATATGAAAAAACTGGATATTGCAGGCCTGCAAGGCGCATTTGATAAGGCATAGGAAAGCCTGTCGAGAGTAGGGGGGAAGTGGTGCAGGGTGTGTAACTGTGTACTGGAGTCCCCGGAGACAAAAAAACTGTGGAGAGACCATGAAATATCTTTGCCTGGTGTATTACAACGAAGCGATCATGCAGCAGATGTCCCAGCAGGAATGGGATGGCCTGAACCGGGAGTGTATCGCCTGTGTGGAGGACATGCAGGAAGGAGGACATTTCCTCGATGGTGCGCCACTGCAAACCACCGACACGGCAACTACGGTGCGCGTTCGTGATGGCAAGACGTTGACCACCGACGGGCCTTTCGCTGAAACCAAGGAGCAGTTGGCGGGTTTCTATATGTTGGAAGCCAGGGATCTCAATGAGGCCCTGCGCCTGGCCCAGAAGATTCCGCCAGCGCGCTACGGCAGTGTCGAGGTGCGTCCGGTGCGGGAGTTGATGGTGGAAGGCAATATATTAAGTGAGAACGCCTGAGTACCCGCTACCCCGGTATGGCCGAGCGACTGGACATTATCCTATTGGAGTGGAGGTGCCGCTCCTTCAATCAAAAGCTGGATAACCAGGAGTGGAAACAATGATTTTTATCAATCTTCCCGTCAAGGACCTGCAAGCCTCCATGACCTTCTATAAGTCCCTGGGCTTTGGCAATAATCCGCAGTTCACCGACGATACCGCCGCCTGCATGGTCTGGAGCGATACCATCAACGTGATGCTGCTCACTCACGACAAGTGGCGCACTTTTACCGACCGGCCCATTCCACCGTCCACCTCCAGCGAAGTCATGCTGGCCATTGCCTGCGGAAGTCGGTCACAGGTAGATGAGATGAATGACGCCGCAGCCGCGAATGGGGGCACCGCGGATATCAGGCCGACCCAGGACATGGGTTTTATGTACAACCGCAGTCTCGCCGATCTGGACGGCCACATATGGGAACCCCTGTGGATGGATGCGGCGGCAACGCCTGCATAGCAGTAGCCAGGCATCGGCGGGCAGGGCAGGAGGGTTTCCCCGGGGTGTCCTTTTCCCTGTCTGGTCAGCTTCCCGCGTTACCGGCTTGCGGCACAGGGTCCCGGCGCCAGTTCAGCACGATGACGGTCAGCGCCGGCAACATGGTCAGTGTCACCAGCGTGGCCCCGATGATTCCACCCATCACGATCACACCCACGCCCCGGTACAGCTCGGTGCCTGCGCCGGGCAGGAACACCAGTGGTGCGAGTCCACAGATGGTGGTGATGCTGGAGATGGCGATGGGGCGCAGGCGCGAGCTGACGGCTTCCTCCACCGCTGCCACGGCGGCCATGCCTTCTTCCCGTACATTGTCGATGGCGCGGTGCACAATCAGGATGGGGTTGTTGACCACCGTGCCCATGAGAATCAGGAAGCCCAGCATGGAGATCATGTCGAAGGGTTGGTGGAAGCCCTCGAATCCCATCCCGCGCAGGGTGGCGCCCGCCAGGTTGAGCAGTGCGAGGCCGGCGATACCGCCGGCAATGCCCAGCGGGATGGTGGTCATGATCAGCAGCGGGTAACCCCAATGGGAGAAAATGGCCACCATCAGCAGGTAGACGATCAGCAGGGCAACGATGTAATTGCCCCCCAGGGCCGCGCGGGTGGCATCCAGCTGGTCGGCGGCGCCGGAAATGTTCAGGCTCACGCCCGCCGGCACCTGGCCGGTATCCTTCAGGTGTTGCACCAGTTGGGTTTTCACCTGCTCCACGCCTGTTTCCAGTGCCACGGAGCGTGGTGGGATGATATTCAGGGTAACCGTGCGGCGCCCGTCCACGCGGCGCACGGTGGCGGTATCCACGGTCTCCTGAACCCGGGCCAGCTCCGATAATGGCAGTACCTGGCCCACCGGGGTGTACACGAACAGCTGCTCCAGCGTATCGACGGTCGCCTCAGGGCCCTCGCGGTTGTACAGGTACATATCGATCTTGTCGTCATCGAGGAAAAACTCGTTGACGAAGGCCCCGTCGGTAAGCGCCGCCACGGTGAAGCCGATATCCCCGGCGCTCATACCCACTTCGGCAGCCCGGTCCCAGCGCGGGTGGACCTGCAGCAACGGCTGGGACAGCGACAGGCTGGACGGGCGCGTCTGGATACTGGGGTTGTCGAAGATCTCCTCGGCACGGTCGTAGGCGGCACGGGCCACCTGGTAGAGGTCGGCCAGGTTGGGCCCGGAGATATCCAGGTTCACGCTGCGGGTGCCGCCGTCGTTGCTGCTGATAATGGAGCCCCGCGCGGCAAAGGCACGCATGCCGGGGTAGCTCTCGTACTTATTAACGATGGCCTGCATCAGCTCATCGATCTGCCGCGGGTCGATGGTCTCGGAAATAATTCGCAGGCTCTGGGGGGAGACACGCAGGTTGAGGTATTTCATTGCCGGCACCTCAGCCTCACCGCGTTCAAAGGCTTTCGGGTCCCCGCCCACGAAAGGCAGGAAGTATGCCTCGATCTCGCTGGCGATGGCCTCCATGGTGTCCAGGTTATAACCCGGCGGGGCGTTCATGGTGGCGAAAGTCTTGGCTTCCTCCCCCTCGGGCAGGTATTCCGCCGGTGGGGTCAGGAACAGGATAATTGCCAGGCTGGCCGCCACGGTGATGCCGATACAGTAGAGCCGCCGGGCCGGGGTGGCGATCAGCCCGCTGATCCGGTCCAGTACGCCGGTACGCAGCCGGCTGTGGGCGATGTCCTCACCGGTGGAACCGTCGAACTTCAATCGTGCGCTGGCGGTGGGAATCACCGTGATAGCCACCAGCATGGATACCAGGATGGAGGCGGAAACGGCGATGGCAATATCTGAATAGAGTTGGCCCGCCTCCTCGACGATAAACACCACGGGCAGGAACACCATTACCGTAGTCAGGGTGGAAGCCAGCACCGCCGGCCAGACTTTCTGCACCCCGGCGATAGCCGCCTGCAGGCGGTCCAGGCCCCGGCGGCGCTCCAGCTCGATGCTCTCCAACACCACGATGCTGTTGTCCAGCGTCATGCCGATCGAGAAAGCCACGCCGGCAAGGGAAATCACGTTAATGGTACGCCCGGCCACCAGCAGGCCGATAAAGGCGGCGATAGTACAGATGGGAATACCCGAGACCCCCAGTGCGGTCGCCCGGATCGAGCGCAGGAACAGGTACATGATGGCGGTGGCGAGGAGGGCGCCGATTAACAGGTTCTTCCACACATTGAACACCGATGCCTGCACATAGACCACATCATCCGCGGTGCGCTCGAGGATCATGCCGGCGGGCTTGAGGATCTCGCTGTTGATGTCCTCAACCTCCTTCATCATGGCACGCTTGATCGCAATCACGTTGGAGCCGCTCTCGCGTCGCACGGCCAGGGTGATCACCGGGCGGCCGTCCACATAGGAGTTGCTGCGGATCTTGAAGTGGTCGAGGCGCACCTCTGCCACATCCCCAAGGCGCACTATGCCGTCGCCATCCCGCCGCAGGATCAGGTTTCGCAGTTCATCCAGGCTGTCAAAGCGGCCCAGCGTGCGCAGCAGGTAGCGGCGCTTGCCGCTTTCCACCTCGCCGCCGGAGATATCCCGGTTGCGCTGGCCAATGGCCTGGCGCACGTCATCGAGGGTCAGGTTGCGCTGGGTCAGGCGCTCGGGGAACAGGCGGATCTGGACCTGCCGCTCTGCGCCACCCCAGACGTCGACCTGTGCCACGCCGGGCACGCCTGACATGCGCGGGCGCACATTGTCCTCGATGTAATCCCGCATCATGTCCATATCCAGCTTGCGGGGGTTTCCCGGCAGCGGCGAGACGCGGAAGTACATGAAAGAGTTGGAGGAGAACGAGGTGGCGTATACCTGTGGCTCGTCCACGTTCTCGGGGTAGGACGGTACCTGGGTGAGGGCGTTGTTGACCCGGATCAGGGTCTCGGTGATATCCACCCCGAAGGGAAACTCCAGCTCGATTTCCGCCGAGCCCAGGTCGGCGGTGGACTGCAGCTCCTGCAGGTAGGGGATATTGCGCAGGTACTCTTCCTGCTCGATCAGGATTTCCTTTTCAATATCCTGCGGGGTGGTGCCGGCCCAGCGGGTCTGGATGGTGACCGTGCGCACCTCCAGGTCGGGAATCATCTGCACGGGCACGCGCAGTGCCGCGACCACACCAAGGATGGTGACGATCAGCACGCTGACCGTAACCAGGATGCCGTTGCGGATAATCCCCTCGAACATGGCCTAGTCGTCCCCGGTCGCCTGCCGGACCATTACCTCCTGGCCCTCCTGCAGGCTCTCGTTGCCACGGGTTATCACCACCTGGCCGGCTTGCAGGCCGGTGCGAACCTCGATCAGGCCATCGAAACCCAGTCCGGTCTTGACCTGCTGCTCGGCTACCTTTGCCGGCTTGTTCCAGCCGCTGAAGTTCTTCGCGACCCAGACGGTAATGCGACCGTCGGGGTAGCGCGTCAGGGCGTCCCGCGGAATCGCCACTCCCTTGCGCTCGGTGCCCAGTTGTAGTTCGGCAGAGACCGACATCCCCGGGATCAGTGCCGGCTTGTTCTTGTCGACGATTTCGGTGCGCAACACGAAAGTGCGCGCGCCGGTGCGGCTGAGGGGAACCTTGTTCAGTACCCTGGCGCGGTAAGTACGGTCATCGCCCGTGTCGAAGTTGAGGCGCAGGGGTGTTTCCTCGCGGATGCGGGCATAGAGGCGTTGCGGAATTTCCAGGTCGGCGTAGAGGTGATCGGTGGATACCACTTCGAACAGCTCGGCACCAGGCTCCACCCATTCCCCCTTTTCCGCCAGCTTGCGGGAGACGATACCGGTAAACGGGGCATTGACCTGGTGCCGGCGCAGCAGGGCGCCCTGGCGTTGTGCCTCGATCTCTGCCGCGCGCAGTTCAGCCCGGGCCACCTGTACCTGGGACGTCAGGCTGTCCACCTCACTTTCGGCAATGTAGTTGTCTCCCACCAGCCGCCGGGCCTCATCCAGCCGGCGGCTCGCATCGGACAGGAGTTCACGCCGGCGTTCCACATCGGCGAGGGCGGCGTCGCGGGCAATGATGTTCAGTTCCGGGTCGAGCTCCAGCAGGGGCTCGCCGGACTGGATACGGTCGCCCACGTCGGAATGCACTTCACTGACCAGGCCGGCCACCTCGGTTGAGAGGAGTGCCAGCCGTGGCGGCGTCAGGGTACCGTTCACTGGGACTGATTCGACAATCGGGCGGGAGCGGGCGGTCACGGCCTCCACGGTAATCCGCGCGGTTTCCTGGGCCTGTGCCACCAGGGTCGCGGCAATACCTGCCAGTACCGGCAGCAACTGGAACCTCTTTGCGCAATGGTGGCGCATAAACAGACTTACTCACCCTTTGTCGCTGTTATCGGGGCGGCCCCGGGCATCAAAAGTGTGGCGCGGGTAAGCCGTCCGCGTGGCGGACAGACCCTATAGGATAGTCTACTGGTAATGGCGCCGGCTGGATCAGCGGGCCCGGTCGCGGGCAGCGGCGGGGGCTGCAGCAGGAGATGGAAATACCTCGTCCAGGGTGAAAGTTTCAACGCCATTCCCGCTCGACAGGGCCACTTCCTGCATTCGCGCGGCCACCTGCGTGCCGCGGATCGGACGATAGCGTTGCAGCCCGGGCAGGCGACACAGGGTCGGCAGGATCATTGCCGCCAGTCGCTCGCCCACGCGCAGGTGATCGCGCTCGCCGATAAGCAGTGATGGCTGGAAGATGCTGATGCGCGGAAAGCCTAGCTGCCGCACGCGCAGTTCCAGTTCGCCTTTCATCTGCAGGTAGCCGCTGCGGCTCTCCGCGTTGGCGCCGCTGGACGATACCAGCAGGTAGTGGTGAACGCCGTTCGCCGCTGCCAGCTCTGCAGCCTGTAACTGGTAGTCCAGGTCCACGCGGCGCTGCGCCTTGAGGGAGCCGGCCTGCCTGCGGGTGGTGCTCAGGCAGGAGAACAGCATATCTCCCTGGAATAATTCCGGGTGGGCCGCCAGTTGCTCAAAGTCCACCACGCGGTTGTCGACCTTGCCGGCCGGATGCGGTGCGGGGCGCCGGGTAATGGTAATGACGGTGCCGATGGATTCACTACGGGCAAGGCAGTCGACCAGCGCACTGCCAACCAGTCCGGTAGCGCCGATTACGATGGCTGTTTTCATTGGGGCTCGCGAATAGTTCATTGGTTTTCCCTGCAATCTACCACGCGCTTCCCGGCGATCGTCAATGAGCCCCCGGGTTGTTGTGACTCACTCTGTTGCCGAAGCATCGTTCCTGTTGTTGCGAGCCACAATCACCAGCGCAATGCCCCCGAGTATTGCAACTGAGGACAGCACCATACGCAGGTCCACCGACTCGTGGAGAAACAACACACCGCCGATCGCGGTGATCACGGGCACGCTCAATTGTACCGTGGCGGCAGTGGTGGATTTGAGGGCGGGCAGGGCGGCATACCAGATGACGTAGCCGATACCCGAGGCCACGGCACCGGAGAGTATTGCGTAGATCACCCCCGCAAGGTCGAACGAAACCTGTTGTCGCAGGAGCAGGCTGAGGGCCAGGGTTACCGGGGCGGCGAGGATAAAGTTGCCGGCGGTGACACGGGTCGGGTCCTCCTGGCCAATACCGCGCAGCGAATAGACTCCCCAGGCTACACCGGCGCCGAGCATCAGCGAGGACGCGAGTGGCGGCGGGGCGGTGGCGCCAGGCAGGAGCAGGACAACAAGCCCGGCGATGGCGATAAAAGTACCGACAAGCTGCAGCGGCCCCAGTCGCTCCCCGGCCCACAGCCCGTGGCCGATCATGGTGACCTGTACAGCACCGAACAGCAGCAGCGCGCCGGTGGCTGCATTCATATTCACGTAGGCAAAGGAGAAACCGGCCGCATAAGCGAAGAGTGCAACGGCCGAAATCCAGTTGCCGTGCTGCCAGTGCTTCCTGTCACCGTTTTCGATAACCGGTTTGTGTAGTGATACCAACCACAGGATCACCGCCCCGGAGAGCAGGCGCAGGGAGGTAAAGCTGGCCGGGTCGATACTGGTTTCCTTGAGGGCAAGGCGGCACAGGATCGAGTTGCCGGCGAAGGCGATCATTGCCAGGGTGGTCAGCAGCAGGATGCGCAGTGAGGGCATAAATACTGTTCCGGCGGCCGGGCGGTCCTGGCCTGGTGCCATCAGGTGTGGGTGGGACCGCGATTGTTGGTTCCGCCGGGGGCGTTTCCGGCGCTGGCGCGCAATTGTATCAGTTGTCGCGACCACCGGTGGAGGTGGGTGCAGGCGCATCGTGGGTGCCCGCCGGGTGGGTCCATGGCATCTTGCCCTCGATCTCCATCTCCAGGGTAAAGCTCAGGAAAGCCCGCATCAGGATAATCAGGGCCAGGATACCGACGTTTTCCAGGGATTCGGAAACAATCACCGTGCGGATGATGTCACCGGCGATCAGGAACTCCAGCCCAAGGATGATCGCCCGCCCCAGCTGTTGGCGGAAATTACGGAAGGACTCTGCCCCGGGCAGGTGGCGGTATGTGGTGAGGAACTTGCCGGTGGAGAAGCAGCAGCCCACCAGGATTACCAGCACACCGAAAATCTCGATGGCCAGCCCGGTGATTTCAATTGCCTGCAGAAATTGCGTTCGCATCCTGTCGCCCGATTACTTCCCTGTGCTGGATAACCTCGCACGGTCCGTTTCAATGTAGGTAGTAGCGCAGGTATTCTCAAATTTGCCCCGAATCGGCTTGCCCCGGGCAGGGGGTACTTTTTCGATCCCCGCCCCGGAGTTAAGCTCTGGCGTGAAAAGCAATGTAAGGAGCCGATTGCAATGCGACTTTTCCAGTTGGTGGTGGCGACCGTGGGCCTGCTGGCCTCATGCCAGGGATTGGCCCAGATTCCCGAGACCTCGTCCCAGTTGCTGCTCACCATTACCGAAGACTGGGATGCGGATACGGGCGTGATGTACCAGTTCGAGCGGGCAAAAGGCGGCTGGGAAGGTGTGGCGGAGCCCGTGCCGGTCAATATCGGTCGCACCGGCCTGGCCTGGGGAATCGGCCTGCACCCACAGCAACAGGGCCCGCAGAAGCGGGAAGGGGATGGCAAGGCGCCGGCGGGTATCTTCCGGCTGGGCGACGCTTTCGGCTACGCGCCTACGGTGGAAACCGGCCTGGCATACTGGCCCATGAAAGAGACACATTTCTGCGTGGATGTCCCGGAATCCCCCCTCTACAACCGCACGGTGGATGCGGAAGAGGTGGGGCGCGCCGCTGTTGAAGGCTCCAGCGAGGGGATGCGCCGGGATATCCACTACGGCGACCAGCAGTACAAGAAAGGGATATTTGTCGCCCACAACCCTGAGAACCAGCCTGGCGCCGGCAGTTGTATCTTTATCCACCTCTGGAAGGCGCCGGGGGCGCCAACAGCAGGTTGCACCGCCTTTGCCGAACCGCAGATGGACCGCGTGCTGGCACGCCTGCAGCGAGGTGCAAGGCCGCTGTATGTGGCGTTGCCCCGTGCCGAATACCTGCGCCTGCGGGACTCCTGGTCACTGCCAGCCCTGCCGGTTGGCGATGGGGACAGTGAGGGTAACAGCCTCAGGTAGCCTGTGGCCCCGGGTTCTTGCGCAGCCAGCGCCGGTAGCGCCAGGCGTGCAGCTGGGTGCTGAGGAAATCCCGTACCAGGTTCAGCAAAATATTGAGTTTCGGGTCAGGGCGCTGGTTGCTGGCGATGCGGCGGATATGGGTGCGCGCCGAGGCCATCACGCCCAGGCTGCTCATGGCCTGGGTGCGCAGGCGCCTTGTGGGATAGTGGATCTCATCCAGGTCGCCTTCCAGCATGCGCCGGGGCAACTCCGGCTCCAGGCAGAATGGCTTGGCCATACCGATCACATCCACCGCGCCGAACTTCAGGGCCGCATCCATGCCCCGCCGGGAGCGGAAGCCACCGGTTACCATCAGGGGCATGGGAGCGATAGCCCGGGCCTTTTCGGCAAAGTCGAGGAAGAATGCCTCCCGCTGGGCGGTGCGCTTGCCGGGGGTGGCGTCCTTGCCGCCCATCATCGCCGGGGACTCGTAGTTGCCGCCGGAGATTTCCAGCAGGTCGACCCGGAATTCCGCCAGGCGCTCGATTACGCGCAAGGCATCCTCTTCCGTAAAGCCGCCGCGCTGGAAGTCGGCAGAATTGAGTTTTACTGACAGCGCCTTGCCGCGCGGCAATACGGCGCGTACCGCGGCCAATACTTCAAACAGGAAACGGGCACGGTTTTCCGCTGAACCGCCCCAGCGGTCCTCGCGGCGATTGGTCAGGGGAGAGAGGAACTGGCTGATCAGGTAGCCGTGTGCGGCATGCACCTGTACGCCGTCGAAACCGGCCTCCACCGCCAGGGCGGTGGTGCGGGCAAAGCGCCGGATCTGCTCGCGAATCTCGTCATCGGTCAGTGGGCGGGGGGTATTGAACAGGCCGCGGCCGCCGGGTACCTCAAGGCCCACGGCGGAAGGTGCTACCGGGCGTTCACTCAGGTATTTGGGTATCTGTCGGCCGGGGTGGTTGATCTGCATCAGGAACAGGTTGCCGCCCTGGCGCCCGGCACTGGCCCAGGCGCGGAATTGCTGCAGGCGGGACTCATCCTCGAGGAACACGGCGCCCGGGTCGGTCATGGCACGTCGGTCCACCATTACGTTGCCGGTGATCAGCAGCCCGGGGTTCCCGGCGCTCCAGCGATGGTACAGGTTGATATGTGCGCTGGTGGGGGCGCCGAGGTGGCCCAGCTCTTCCTCCATGGCGGACTTGGCAAACCGGTTGGGCAATAACAGGCCGTTGGGCAGTGTAATGGGGGTGGCCAGCATCGGTACCTCCTGATGATAAATACCAGTGGGTCGGAATCTTAAGAGGGCGTTGGGTTGGCGTCAATAAATACCAACCGGTCGGTATTTATTTGGAGGCCGGCTGTGTTCCATTTATGATGCCCCGCAGGGTAATAGACCATGAGGATTGCAGATATGTCCGCCAGCGGTACAGACAGTTCCCGGGCCCGCGGTGGCTGGAAGAAGCTGCCCGAGCAGGAGCGACGCCGGGCAATCCTCGCTGCGGCCCGTGAATGCTTCAACAGCCGTGGCTTCGGCAGTACGTCGGTGCAGGATATAGCCAGCGCGGCAGGCCTGACCAAGGGCGGCATCTATTTTCATTTCGAATCCAAGCAGGCCATTCGCACCGCATTGCTGGAGGAGTTCACAGCGCCCGAGCGATTTGCCCTGGAGGAGGCGGCGGTCCTGGCGCTGCCGCCACGGGAGCGCCTGCTGGAACAACTGCGGCGCCTGCAGGCCGGCCTCAGCGCGGCCAGCGCGGGGTCGATTGTAACCCTGGCGGAATCGGTGACCCGTGACCATTGTGGTGGGGAGCAGGTAAGGGAATTCTTCAACGCTGCGGTAGGCGCGCTGCGGCGGACACTGGCCAGTGGGGTGGAAAGTGGTGCCTTCCGCTTGCAACTGGATACGCTGGTGGCGGCGAAACTGTCCCTGGCGGCAGTGGATGGCCTGGCGTTGCACCGCGAGTTTGATGCGGCTGGTATCCGCACCTGCCGTGGGACCGACAGCCAGCTGGCGTTGCTGGTGGATGGCTTTATGGATTGAGGCCTGTTACCCCGCTATTCCTGTACGCGAGTGTTAGGTGGTTAACATCACCAAAAAAATTTGATTGCAAAACCCGGGCAGGCTGTGGAATATTTTATTTGCTGAAATTATTCCGCGGCGAATGATAAAACCGATAACAACCGGGTACTGCCATGCCGATTTCCTTTCCCAGTGCCATTGATGCACTTCTATTACGCCCTGTGTCCGCAATCGCAATGCCCGCGCTGAAAACGGTAGCGGCGGCTGTGCTGATTGCCGCCGGCTCGGTGGCGATGGCCGCGGCTTCGCCGGAAACCTATGAACAGTATCGCCAGCCGGGCCTCGACAAGCCCGTCATTCGCCAGGCGGACATTCTGCCGCTGGTGGACCGCTTGCGGGAATCGGAACTGGTGGATGTAAAGGAAATCGGTCGCTCCTATGAAGGCCGGCCCATCTTCCGCCTGCAGGTGGGTTCCGGTCCCATGCGGGTGATGATGTGGTCACAGATGCACGGCGACGAGCCTACCGCCACCCCGGCAATTTTTGACCTGGTGAATTTTATAACCGCGCCGGAACAGGCGAAGTGGCGGGCCGGGTGGATGGACGAAATCACCCTGGTGATGGTGCCCATGCTGAATCCCGATGGCGCCGAGCGGAACAGCCGCCACAACGCCCAGAGCTTCGACGTGAACCGCGATGCCAAGGCCCTGCAGTCGCCGGAGGGCCGGGTCCTGATGGGGTTGGCAAAGGAGTTCGACCCGCATTTCGGCTTTAACCTGCACGACCAGGACCGCCATTACGGCGTCGGCGATACCGGCAAGATGGCCACTATCTCGGTGCTGGCGCCGGCGTACAACCGGGCGCGCGAAGTCAATGACAGTCGCGCCGGAGCCATGAAACTGATCGGCGTGCTGACCGCGGCGATCGAGCCTTTCATCGGGGGCCATATTGCCCGTTACGACGATACCTATGCCTACCGTGCATTTGGCGACACATTCTCTGAAATGGGCATCAGTACCATCCTGATCGAGTCCGGTGCCCACCCTGCGGACCCCAACCGGCAGGTGGCACGGCGGATGAATTTCGAGATGCTGGTGAGCGCTATCGACAGTATTGCCACGGGCAGCTATCGGGATACCCCACTGGCCCGCTACGAGGCAATTCCCTTTAACGAGGACGACGCCATCGTCGATATCAAGATCACCGGGCTGAGGGCAGGTGAGGGCGACACCGGGTATGTCACCGACCTGGCCATCAACCAGCGGACCGGTGGTGCCCAGGTGGTGGATGCCGGCGACCTGTCGAACCTGGCCGGGGCGCAGACCCTGGATGCAAGCCAGTGGCAATACCAGCCGCCGCGTCCCTTCCAGCTGGATGGCGACCCAATCCTGATGCTGGACGACAGCCGCTACCGCGAGCTGCTGGAGGATGGCTACGGCTACTTTGTTGGCGACCCGGCGCGGCTTCGGGTGGACACCGAATTGCCGGTGGCCATCAACCCCCGCAACCCGCAGCGGCAACGGCCACTGCGTCGTCGCGATGCCACCTTCCTGTTGCGCGATGAGGCGGGTGTGCGGGTGGCAGTAATCAACGGCGAGGTGATTGAGCTGCACCAACAGCCTTCCGCAACAGGACAGAAAGCCCGCTGAGGCCTGGCAGGTGGAGCCGCGCTGCCCGCCTGCCATCTCCCCGACAACCAGACCCTGAAAACGATTGGTAGGAGTAGTATGAGTAGTCGATCGTTACGTCCCCTGTGGGCATGCCTCCCGTTTATCCTTTGTACTGTTGCCAGCGCGGCGGATTACCATCGCGCCGAGTGGCTGCCACGCTGGTCAGACAGTGACCGCGACTGCCAGGACACCCGCCATGAACTCCTGCTGCGCTACTCCCTGGCGCCGGTGACCTTTACCCGCGCCGACCAATGCCGGGTCAAGACCGGCCTGTGGCTGGATCCCTATACCGGCAACTTCTTCACCCTGGCCTCGGACCTGGATGTGGAGCATATCGTGCCGCTCAAGTGGGCCCACGATCATGGTGGCGCCGGCTGGGATAGGGCCCGCAAGCGCCAGTTTGCCGAGGACCCGGAGAACCTGTGGTTGGTGGATGACGGGCGCAACCAGAGCAAGGGGCACCGGGGGCCGGACCAGTGGATGCCGCCCTACGGGCCCGTGTCGCAGGTCTATGTGGAGCGCTTTATGGCGATCGTCCGCAAGTACGAACTCCAACCCACCGGGGAGGAGGCGCGCCGCTTTACCGCCCTGGCCGCGGGACGTCGCGGCGGCAGCTGACTTCGCCGGGGCCTGGCCGGACCAGTAGGGAGCCTTCCCTGGAGTGCCTGCGGGGGCAGGACACCTGGACGGAAAAGGCGCCAGAAGCTGCTAGACTCAGGGGGACCCTGGATAAATCCGTCGTATTTCCCCGGAGCTTCCGTAGGCCCCGGAGATGATGGACTGCAGGGGCTCCCCGGATTGCTCCCGAACAGGAGGCTGGCGCTATGTGGCAGTGGGTGTTGGCGACAGGGCTGATGTTGCCGGTGGCGTACGATACACAGATTACGATTGGCCCGGAGCAGGGTGCCTCTGGCAGCCCCTACCTCAGCTTCTGCCAGGAGCGCTTTTACGAGGAGGATGACGGCCTGCTGCGCTGTAACTGGGCGGTCAACTTCAATTTTGCCTGCTTCGTCTCCTATCCCTCCAACAAGGTGATCCAGGCGGGCTCCAAGATCCGCGAGCCGGAAGTGGTCGGCGAGTGCGATAATGGCGAGACCATCATCAAGCTGATGCACTACTGAGGCGTTAAGCCCTGCGACCGTCTCACAAATTGTCATCCAATTGCGACAACCCTGCGTAGATATACCTCGAGCTGGTAGTTGCCGGGTCCTGCCGGGGTGAGCCTGCAAGTGGGGCTGTAGCCATCTACCAGCAATTCCGACTGAATGTGCGAAAAGCAAAACAGGGTGAAAGTGTCGCAAAGATCCGGCATCAGCCCTGTAACCGCGTGAAACTGGAAGGAAACTGGTCAATTTACAATGAGCACTTTTGATCAAGGGCAATCTCTGGCGCAACTCGGCGAGCATTTCCGGCGCTTGCGGCTCGCGCGGAATATCCCCCAGGAAACCCTGGCAGCGGAGTCCGGGCTGGGGCTGAGTACCGTGAAGCGGCTGGAAAATGGCCGCGGCTGTAACCTATCTGCAATGTTGCAGTTGCTGGCGGCGCTGGGCTACGCCGACCGCCTGGAGCAGTTTTTTGCGCAGCTGGCGGTGGAAGCGGCACGGGAGAGCGACGATAGCATGGGTGATCGGCGCCGGGCCTCTGCGCCGCGTAAGGCCACCGAGGAGTCGACGGTGGATTGAGCCGGGCCGGCGGGGCAGGGGGATCTCCGGTCCCTGGCCACCGCGGCTTTTCCCCGATACTTATCCCGATCCCCTCACCGATCCTCGCCCCTAACCGTTTCCCTTCCCCCGGGCATCCGCTTGTAGGTGTGTAAAGGGTGCGGTCCTGATAGCATAAGCGATTACACCTGATTTACCCGCAACGGATAACAACGGAAAATATCGCTATGCAGTTGCACGCACTCTGCCGCGGGGGGCTCCCGTCGCCGCGCGCTATCGCGGCCGCCCTCACGGCCGCCTTCCTGCTTACCGGCTGTGGCGGTGATGACACCGCCGCTGGCAAAGGGGCCGCGGACTTCGCCCGCCTCGATGCCTTTCCCTCCACCTATTCCATCGAACAGTCCCGCCCGGTACTGATTACCGGTGCCACATTGCTCACCGGCACCGGCGAAATGCTGGAAAACACCGACCTGCTGCTCGAGGACGGCAAGATTGCCCGTATCGACGATGGACTCAAGGCTCCGCGAGATGCCCTGGTGGTGAACGGTGAGGGCAAGTGGGTGACGCCGGGCATTATCGATGTCCATTCCCACCTGGGTAACTACCCGGCACCGGCAATCGAGTCCTCCCAGGACGGTAACGAGATGACTGCACCCAATACCGCCGAGGTGTGGACCGAGCACTCGGTCTGGACCCAGGACCCGCAGTTTTCCCTGGCGCTGGCTGGTGGGGTTACCACCCTGCAGATCCTGCCCGGTTCGGCCAACCTGTTTGGCGGGCGCAGCGTGACCCTGAAGAATGTTCCCGGGCGCCGTGTACAGGATATGAAATTCCCCGGTGCGCCCTACGGGCTCAAAATGGCCTGCGGGGAGAACCCCAAGCGGGTTTACGGTGGCAAGGGTCAGGCCCCCTCCACCCGGATGGGTAACGTGGCCGGTTACCGCAAGGCCTGGAACGCTGCCAGCAAGTACAAGGAGAAGTGGGAAAAGTACGCCGAGAACGGCGGCGAGCCGCCCGAGCGCGACCTGGAAATGGAAACCCTGGCGGGTGTGCTGAACGGGGATATCCTGGTGCACAACCACTGTTACCGTGGTGAGGAAATGGCCGTGATGATGGATGTCGCCAAGGAATTCGATTTCCAGATTTCCACCTTCCACCACGCCGTGGAGGCTTACAAGGTCGCCGACCTGCTGGCGGAGAACAATGTCTGTGCCGCTATGTGGGCCGACTGGTGGGGCTTCAAGCACGAGGCCTTCGACATGACCGAGGCCAATATAGCCATTGTCGACCAGGCCAGGGCCTGTGCCATGATCCACTCTGATTCCGCAGTGGGGATTCAGCACCTGAATGAGGAAACTGCCAAGGCGATGGTGGCCGGGCAACGGGCCGGTTTTGATATCGGCCCGGAACACGCGGTTACCTGGATGACCCTCAACCCGGCCAAAGCACTGGGTATCGCCGGGCAAACCGGCAGCCTGGAGAAAGGCAAGATGGCGGACGTGGTGGTCTGGTCGGGCAACCCGTTCAGTGTCTATACGCAGGCAGAAAAAGTCTTTATCGATGGCGAGCTGATGTACGACCGTGACGATCCCGCGCGGCAGCCGCGCAGTGATTTCGAGCTGGGTATTATCGAGGCAGAGGGGGAGCGACTGTAATGACCAGATTCCTGATTCAACTGGCGCTTGCGGGCCTGTTCGCACTCCCGGTACATGCCGAGACCGTGCTGATCAAGGGGGGCAAGGTATACACCCTGTCCGGTATCGGTACCCTGGCCGAGGGTGATGTCCTGGTGCGGGATGGCAAGGTGCAGGCGGTGGCCCCCTCCATTAACGAGCGCGCCGACCGCGTGATCGATGCGCGCGGCAAGGTGGTGACCCCCGGTGTTATCGCACCCCAGTCGGAGCTGGGGCTGACCGAGATTAGTGCTGCCAGCGCCACCAATGATTACGCAGTCAGCGGTGAGAGTATTGGCAGCGGCTTTGACCCGCGCCCGGCGTACAACGCGAAGTCCACCCTGATCCCCTATAACCGTGCGCACGGCGTGACCCGCGCGGTGGTATTCCCGTCGATCAGCACCTGGGGTGAGGGTGCCGGCAAACTGCACCGGGTTTTTGCCGGTCAGGGCTTTGCCATTTCCCTGAACGGCGATTTCGACAGTGTGGTAGCGGAAGAGCTGGGCCAGAAGGCCTACCTGGGTGAGCTGGGCAGCCAGCTGGCCGGCGGCAGCCGGGCCAATGCCTATGCCCGCATCGAGACAGCCCTGTCCGAAGCCCGGGAATACCTGAACAACCGGGAGGCGATCCGCCGGGGCAACTGGCGTGAGCTCAATCATTCACTGGATGACCTGGAGGCGCTGCAGCCGGTCGTACAGGGCCAGCAGCCGCTGATTGTTACCGCCAATCGTGCCAGCGATATCCTCCAGGCCCTGGAGTTGGCCGAGGAGTACAAGCTGCGGTTAATCATCCAGGGTGCCGCCGAGGGCTGGATGGTAGCCGAGCAGCTGGCTGCCGCCCGGGTGCCGGTGATTATCGATGTGGTTAACAACCTGCCGATCAGCTTTGAGAGCCTGGGCGCTCGGTTTGACAACGCGGCGCGGATGCAGAAGGCCGGTGTCACTGTGGCCATTGGCGGCCCGGGTTATGGTTCCACCCACCTGGTGCACCTTGCGCGCCAGTCCGCCGGTAATGCGGTGGTCTACGGCTTGCCGTACGAAGAAGCCCTGAAGGCCATCAGTACCAATGTTGCGCGCATTTTTGGCCTCGAGGGCGGAGTGCTGCAGCCGGGTGGTGTGGCCGATATCGTCGTCTGGAGCGGGGACCCGCTGGAAGTCACCAGCTATCCCGAGCAGGTACTGATTGGTGGTGAGCCGCAGTCACTGGTGAACCGCTCGACGCGCCTGCGCGACCGCTACCTGAAGCCCGAGCAGGGCCATGAAATGGGCTACAAGTTCTGAGCCCGCTGATGGCCTGGACTTGTCCCGGATAAGATTGATAACAGAACAGGGCGGGACCGGGTCCCGCCCTTTTTACATGGGGAGTTTCCAATGATGGTTCCATTGACAGGCCTGTATGGCGGCCTCTGCGCGTTGCTGATCCTGGCGCTTGCCTTTCGCGTGGTGCGTTTTCGTCGCGGCGAGAAGGTGGGTGTGGGCAGTGGCGGTAAACACTATGCAGAGGTGTTGATCCGCACCCACGCCAATGCGGTCGAGTATGTTCCCATTGCGCTGCTGATGATGCTGGTGGCGGAGATCAATGGCCTGTCCGCTTTCTGGCTGAATATCCTCGGTGGCCTGCTGGTGCTGGGCCGTTTCCTGCACGCCTGGGGCCTGACGGCCGGCAGAGGCGGCTACCACTACGGTCGCTTCTGGGGCACGACATTGACCTGGATCGTGATCACTGCCTATGCATCGATCAATATCATCGGGGCATTCTAGGCGGGCAGCAACGGACCCCTGTTGTAGGAGCGGCCGCTGGCCGCGATCACAATAAATCCTGCTGTCAGTACTGTTATATGCCTTAGGGAATGGTCTGAAGCTCGCGGCCAGCGGCCGCTCCTACGGGGGTTTGTCTACTGGCAGCGATCGGTGGCTCGGGGCATTGCAATCGCGGCCATGGGCCGTTCCTACAAAGAAGGGTAGGGTGTAAGGCGCAGGGCGCACGGGCAAAAAAAAGCCCGGCAGATACCGGGCACAGTACAGGGATGGTTTGCGTGACATCCCCGGGTGGGGATTCATGCGGGAAAATTACTGATTCGCGGCCAGCGGGGTGACGCGGTCGTCGGCCTCGCCCTGTTCGTTGCCGGTTTCTTCGGCGCTCTCGCCTGCAGTCTCTTTTTCTGCTTCCAGCAGCATTTCAGGCTTGCCCTTGCAGGCCTTGGCCAGCACTTCGCGGCGCTTGGCCAGCAGCAGGCCAATTTCCTCGCCCGCGGCTTCGGAAATACCGTCAATATTTTTCTCGATCAGCGAGGTAATATTGGCGGCCAGCTCCAGCATCTTGTCGTGTTCTTCCGCATCTTTCTTGTTGTCGAACATAGCTCCGTCTCTATCGCATTTCCAAACAGCAACTACGGCCATGTGTGCCTCCGGTTATTGTTCAAGTAATCATACTGTGTGAACGTACAGTATCTGTATGGCTGTCCAGTGTCAACCGACGGTGACGACCTTGAAGAGATTCTGGCGTGAAATGCGGCAGGTATGCGGGGCGGCAGGGGAGCGCAGTAGCCCCGGGTTGAACGCAACCCGGTGTTATCTGCGCCAGGCCTTGCCCGGGTGGAACCGCCGTGATGCGATAAAGCGATGGCCGGCTGCGTTTTGCGCCCCCCCCGCGGCACCAGTGGGCTGCCATAATAGCCCTGCAGTCGGGCGCCTCCTCCCCCCAGTAGGCGCCCGCAATTGACCCCGCAGTGTGAGATTGAGGCCCGCCACCCGGCGGGCCTTTTTTATTGGCCCGGGATCCTGCGGGCCGGGGAGTGTACCTAGATGGTCAGTACCAGCCGCGCTGCCAGGGCCACCAGCAGGATGCCGAACAGCTGCTGCAGCCGGTGCATTACCGGACCGCCGGACCAGTTGCGGCGGCGGCCGGCCGAGACTGCCAGGGTCACCAGGCAGTACCAGACTGCATCGATCCCGGCCGCCAGGGCGGCCATGCCCAGCTTTATCCCCAGTGCCTGCTGTTCCCCCACAAACTGGCTGAACAACGCCGTGAAGAAGATTGCGATCTTGGGGTTGAAAAAGGCAATACCGAACCCCTGTGCTGCGGCGCGACGGGTGCTCAGGGGGGCGATCTCGGCCCGTTCGCCGTTGGGGTCCGGCGCCCTGGCCCGCAGTGCTTTCCAGCCCAGGTAGAGCAGCATGGCGGCGCCGCCCCACTGGAGGATGTTGAACAGGAGCGGCGACTTGGTGATCAGTACTGCCAGCCCCAGGGCCGTGAGGACCGCATAGATACCTACGCCGGCCCCGTGGGCCAGTGCAGCGGCGATGCCGGGGCGTACGCCGGCAGCGGCGCCCCGCAGGATAATCAGCAGACTGGGACCGGGTGACATGGCCCCCAGGGCACAGATACCGGCCAGGGACAGCCAGGCGACAATATCCATCAGAAGCCACCCCCTTTTTCCAGCCAGGCCTGCTCGGCCGGTGTCGAGGCCCGGCCCAGGGCCTCATTGCGGTGTGGGTAGCGGCCGAATTCCTCGATCACCTCCCGGTGCGCCAGGGCGTACTGGTAGAAGTTCTCGGCCTGGGCCGCACCCTCGGCGCCATCGAGGTGGCTCTTGCGCAGGCGGTCGAAGAACTCGATCGAGCGCTGCTGCATCTCCAGGCTCTCGCCGTGCTCCAGGGGCATCCCCAGGAAAGCCCGCTGGTAGAGGCCCAGCAGGTTGTCGTCGCCGCGCCCTATCACCGCCATGGCCACCTCCCGCGCAAGGGGGTCCCCGGCGAAGGCCCGCGGGGTGCCGCGGTAGATATTGCGGGTGAACTGGTCACAGAGCAGCACCAGGGCCAGCTCCCCGGCCAGGCTGGTGCGCCAGTCCCCCAGTTCCCCGGCCAGGGCCGCCTCGACGGCGGGGCCAAATTCCTCCTCGATCTTCTGGTCCAGTGTCTCGTCGCGGGTAAACCAGAGCTGCCGGTGGCTGTCCGCCACCGGCGCATCCAGGTGTTCGCTGCCAAACCAGAAACGCAGTACGTCGGCGGGCTGGGTCATCGGGCTCCCCTGAATTTTTTTTGCAGCCGGTGCATCCATAGGGCCTCCCGGCGGCATCTTAAGGCTGTAAACGGAAATTATATGGAGGCTACCATGGTAACCCCTGAGACAGGATGTGTGAAAAAGGTTAAATTTTACGTCGCGCTGGTTGCATTCCTGGCAGCGGCCCCGGCCATGTCGACCCCGGTTGTGTCGGCAGAGTCGCTGGAGCTGCCCATTGCCAAGGTCCAGCAGGAACTGGCCGAGAAAGCCGAGCAGGCGGTCTCGGATAAGCTCCGCGAGTGCCGGGAGCGGGAGGCCCGGGAGGAGGAGAGAGAGGTGCGCTACCCAGTGCGTATCGCTGGCCCCTCGCTGACCGGCTCCCCGCTGGCGGCCTTCTGAGGAGTGCCACCGGCAGTTACAGCAACGCGACTTAAAAGAATACTGACAGCAAGCAGAGAGTCACTAATGAGAGCGAGAAACCTGATATCCCCACTGGTCCTGGGACTGGCGACGGTGCTGGGCACCGGCTTCGCCTGGGCCCAGGAGACACCGGCGGAACAGCCGGCTGCGGCACCGGAGGTGCGCAGTGAGCAGCCACCGGAGCCGCCCGAGCCACCCCGGGCGGACATCGAGGACTACGAGGACCGTGTCGAGAAGCAGGTGCGGATCATCCGCGGCGAGGATGGCACCCTGAAAATCAGGACCCGAGATGCCGACGGCCAGCGGTCCGAGGTCGAGGTAGACCTGGGCGAGGAGTTCGGCGGGGCCCTGTCCCGGCGAATCTACGAGAAACTGGAGAAAAAGGGCATCCTCGATGAGTCCGGCCTGGTGATCGAGGAGGCCATGGAGGGAGTGCCGGATAACATCAAGATCGGTATGTCCCGCAATATCTCCAGGGAGATATCCCGGGATATCTCCCGCGATATGGCGCGGGAGTTCGGGAATCGCGGTGACCACCACTGGGAGCACCGGAGTGGCGGTGACGACGACTCCATGGAGCTGACCATCGGGCTCATCGCGGTGCTCGGCGTTTTCGGCATGCCCATCCTGATTGTGTGGCTGGTGACCCGCAACAGCTATCGCAAGAAGCAGCTGATGATGGACAACATCAACCGCATGGTGGCCGAGGGCCGGGATATCCCGCCGGAGCTGCTGGATGCCATGCAGGGTGAGTCTCCCAGTAACCTGAAAGACCGCGGTTTCACCCTGATTGCTGTAGGCTTGGCGCTCTTTATCTGGCTTACCCTCTCCGTGGACGTGGGAGTTGGCAGCCTGGGTCTGATTCCGCTGTTCATCGGTATCGCCCGCTTTATCAACTGGAGACTGGAACACCAGGAAGGCAACCGGGCAGGCTAGGGACAGCGGTTTATGGACCTCAATGACGGGGAATTGATCCGGCGTATCGTCGAAGACGGGGACCAGCGGGCATACGCCCAGCTGGTTCGGCGCTATCAGTCACAGTTGCGTTTCTCGCTCCGCAATCTGTGCGATGGTGACCAGGCCCTGGCCGACGATATGGCGCAGGAGGCCTTTATCAAGGCCTACAAGGCGCTGCCGGCATTTCGTGGGGATGCGCGTTTCAGCACCTGGCTGTACCGGATCGCCTACAATCTCGTCATGAGTTACCGGCGCAAGAACGCGCCGGAGGTGGACCAGGAGGCGGTGGACCGGGCCCAGGCCCAGGAGACGGTCGAAGAGGCCCAGCAGCTGGGCATGGCCCGCGACCTGGATGCCGCCTTGCAGGAGCTCAGCGAGCCGCAACGACAGGCGATTCACCTGTGCATGCAACGCGGCTTTTCACACGAGGAGGCTGCGAGTATCATGAAGCTGCCCCTCGGTACGGTTAAATCCCACGTTAACCGCGCGCGGGCCAGGTTGCAGACATTGCTGCAGGCGTGGCGTGAGGAGGTGGTCAGTGGATAAGTTTGAATGGTATTCCCGCAACGGGGAACAGGGGTCTGGAACCTTGAGTGAAGCCCAGTTACGCAACAGCGACCCGGATTTCGATACCTGGCTGGGGCAGCAGCTGCAGTTCAGCGAGCCCTACCTGGACGATGACGGCTTCTGTGACGGTGTCATGGAGCGACTGCCTGCGCCCACACGGCGTTCCGATCGCCGGGTGACCCGCACCCAATATGGGGCGGTGGTGTTGGCCTCGGCCATTGTCGCCTGGCAGTTCCCCCTGGATGAGGTGCTCGCCGAAGCCGCGCGCCAGTCAATCAGCCTCTACAGCCTGCTGGGCCTCGGGGTGTTGTCCTCCGTGGCCGCCATGTTCGGCGGTATTGTCGCAGCACGTCGCTGAACAACCCTGCACCGGGGGCCATCCGGTCCCCGGCCCAGTGTCTTTTCTTTTCCTTAAATCCCTTTAGCTACCCCGCTTTCGCCCCGTGCGAGTGCTGGCCCCTGCGCGGCTGTCCGGACCGGCGTCTGCGTCCCCGGCAGGGTGCCGGCCGGGCGATGCGGAGAATCAGCGGTTCAGGCTGATCTCGCCGTCCTTGCGAACGCGGATGGAGGGCGGGAATGTGCGTTCCAGGCCCAGCTTGGCCTCCAGGGAATAGGGCACAGTGTCGCCGCGCAGGGACATCAGTTCGGCGGCGGCCATGAATGAGCCCATCAGGTTGGCGGAGGCCTCTACCGCGATATCTTTGCTGCCGTAGGCGGGGATCTGTGGCAGGTCACGGGCGGTGCCGGTCACCACCTCGTGCCCGGCCAGGTCCAGGGTGTAGTAGAGTCCCGACAGGGACAGGGCCACGGAGTTGGGGTTGTCCACCCGCAGGCGAATGCGAAATCGCAGGTCGCCGGCACGATTGGCCGGCAGCGGCTCCAGGCCGGTGACCTGGACCGACGGTTCCTCGAAGTCGGGCGTGAGTACCGTGCACCCCTGGAACAGGGCCGCGAACAATAACAAAACAACAATCCGGTTGAATGACTGCACTAACTGCACGTAAAGCTCCTCAGTAATGTCCCTGCGGGACGATGATGCCCATCCGCAATAGTGGAATAATCCGCGGACAGGAATAATAACGTGGAATGCCAGGAATCCTCATGAAGAAGTTTCTCATTATCCTGACCCCGGTGGCGCTGGTTTTGTTCACAGCGTGGAAGTGGCTGCTGCTGCCCGGGGTGGAGAAAAGGATGAACACCCGCACCGGCGAGGCGCTGCCCGCGCTGTCGGTGCGGGCGCGGGCGCTGCACGAGTCACTGGTGGTGGGCGACCTGCACGCCGACAGCTTCCTCTGGGCCAGGGATATCGGGGATCGTGCCGACTATGGCCATGTGGACCTGCCTCGCGCCCGCGACGGCAACCTGGCGATACAGGTGTTTACCGCGGTGACCAAGTCGCCGCGCGGCCAGAACTACGCCAGCAACGCCAGTGATGCGCCCGACAATATCACCCTGCTGGCAGTGGCCCAGGGCTGGCCGCCCCGCACCTGGGGCAGCCTGCTGGAGCGGGCGCTCTACCATGCCGGGCGAGTGCGGGCGCTGGCGTCCGAAGCGCCGGGACAGATGCGGGTAATCCACAGTGCCGAAGACCTGCGCCAGGCCCTGGCCTCCAGGGCGCAGGGCGGCAAGCAGTTGGCCGCCATCCTGGGAATCGAGGGCGCCCACCCGCTCGAGGGCGAACTGGCCAATATCGGCCGGCTCCATGATGCCGGCTACCGGGTAATGGGATTGCAGCACTTTTTCGATAACGAACTGGGAGGCTCACTGCACGGCCAGAGTGGGGCCGGCCTGACGGAGTTCGGTCGTGCCGCGGTACAGGAAATGGCCGAGCGCTCGATTGTCATCGATGTGGCGCATTCCTCGGAGGCGGTGGTGCGGGATGTCCTGGCCCTGGTGGAGCGGCCGCTGATTGTGTCCCACACGGGCCTCCGGGGAATGTGTGACACGCCCCGTAATATCAGTGATGGGCTGATGAAGGCAGTGGCCGCCGCTGGCGGCCTGGTGGGTATCGGCTACTGGGACGGCGCGGTCTGCGATCCCAGCCCGGAAAATATCGTGCGCACCATGCGTTATGCCATCGACCTGCTGGGGGTTGAACATGTAGCGCTGGGCTCGGATTACGACGGCACGGTGGAGGTGGCCTTCGATGCCGGGGAGCTGGGGGTGTTGACCCAGGAAATGCTGCGACAGGGATTCAGTGAATACGAGATCCGCCGGATTATGGGGGAGAACCTGCGGGATTTCTTCCTGGAACAGCTTCCTGCCTCCTGACGCCATTTGCCGCTCTCGCCGGCGGCATGGTTGAGGCGCATGCCTTTCGCTGGCACATGCCACCGGCAGGCCCCGGCACATCAAGCCTTTCAGCTATAAAAAGGGATGGTGTACTGAAACCGGAGCAGCGTGTTACCCGTGAGCGGCCTCGCATTTTTTCTCAGCCAACTACTGAACTTGCCGGCCCGGCTCCTGGTGCAGGAGGAGGGTGGGGGCAAGGAAGAGAAACCCGCCCTGCAGGAAAACCTGGAGGAAATCACGCCGGAACCGGTTTCCGAGGCGGCAGAGACCGTGGTCAGTTCGCTGGACTCGGTCTGGGGCAACTTCCTCAACCACACGCCGTTTGTAATCGCCAGTTTCATGGTGTTGTTCGTCACCTGGCTGATTGTCCTGACGGTCCGCCATTTCGGCAGTCGTATCTTCCGCCGGTTTGCCTCGAAAAAATCCCTGCAGGACCTGATGGTCCGCCTGCTCACCATTGTGATATGGATGCTGGGGTTGCTGTTTGCCGCCATGGTGCTGTTCCCCGGGCTGACCCCGGCCCGGGCGCTGGGCGCGGTCGGCCTGCTGTCGGTGGCGATTGGCCTGGCGTTCAAGGATATTTTTGAGAATTTCTTCGCAGGCATCCTGATCCTGTGGCGCTTCCCGTTCGAGGAGGGCGATGTAATCGAGTGCGAGGGCGTATGTGGTCGCGTGGAGTCGGTGGAGGTGCGCAATACGACGATTCGCAAGCTCACCGGCGAACTGGTGATCGTGCCGAACCTGTTCCTGTTCCAGAACCCCTGCGAGATCCTGACCAGCCGGGTCAAGCGGCGTGTGACTATCACTGTGGGTATCGCCTATGGCGAGGATGTGCGGGAGGGGGTGAAGGTGATTGCAGAGGCCATGAAGCCCCTGAAGACAGTGCGACAGGAAGATCCGGTGCAGGTATTTCCCGCCGGTTTCGGCGAGAGCAGTATCGATATCGAGGTCACCTGGTGGACCGGCTCTGTGCCCTTCGATATCCGCCAGTCCAAGGGTGAGGTGGTTACCGCGATCAAGCTGGCCCTGGATGAGGCAGGCATAGAGATTCCATTCCCTTACCGCACGCTGACCTTCAAGGAGCCCCTCCGCATAGACGGGGAAGGGGAGGGGAAAGAGGCCTGAGGCCCCGGGGCCGGAAAGGCCGGCTCACTCCCCGAACAGGCCCGGGTAATTGTGTGGCTGGGAGCGCAGGTACTGGTTGGGTGCCGAGACGGTGGCCCCCAGGTGTGCAGCGGCATGCCAGGGCCAGCGGGGGTTGTAGAGCATTCCCCGGGCCAGGGCGACCATATCGGCATCGCCAGTGGCGATGATCGACTCCGCATGCTCGAACTCTGTGATCAGTCCGACCGCGATGACCGGCATCGAAACCGCCTGTTTCACGCCCCGGGCCAGGGGTACCTGGTAACCGGGTCCAACAGGAATCTGCTGGGTGGGATCCAGCCCACCACTGGAGACATGTATCGCCCCGCAACCGCGCTGCTCGAGGGCCCGCGCAAAGGCGATGGTCTGTTCCAGGTCCCAGCCGTTCTCCACCCAGTCGGTACCCGACACCCGTATGGAAAGAGGGTATGCATCCGGCACTGCATCGCGTACGGCCTCGAACACTTCCAGCGGGAAGCGCATCCGGTTCTCCAGTGAGCCACCGTATTCATCATCGCGCCGGTTGGACAGGGGGGAGAGAAACTCGTGTAACAGGTAGCCGTGGGCGGCGTGGATCTGGATGGCGTCGAGCCCCAGGCGAACCGAGCGCCGGGCCGATACCGCGAAGGCATCCCGCACCCGCTCCATGGCAGCCCGATCCATTTCCAGCGGCGCATGCTCGCCCGGGTCATATGGGAGGGGGGAGGGCGCCAGCGTCTGCCAGCCGTTGGTATCCCCGGGTGCAATCTGCCGGCCGCCCATCCACGGCAGGTCCGTAGACGCCTTGCGGCCGGCGTGGGCGAGCTGGATGGCGATGGGCATGTCGGACCATTGCCTGATCGACTCCAGGGTATGGGCCATTGCGGCCTCGGTGTTATCGTCCCACAGGCCAACATCGCCGTAACTGATCCTGCCCTCTGGCACCACAGCGGTGGCCTCAATGGTGAGCAGCCCCGCCCCGGATAACGCCAGTTGCCCCAGGTGGATCAGGTGCCAGTCGGTCATGCAGCCATCAACCGCGGAGTACTGGCACATAGGCGCAATAACAATCCGGTTGGGGAGTGTCAGCGAGCCGACAGTCAGAGGTTCAAACAGCTTGGGTGCGCCCATGGCCGGTTTCCTGTTGAATGCCCAGCAATTACCACAAAGCTTAAGGGCCGGGGGAGCATCCCGCCATAGTGAAACCTGCAGGGCAGTTGCCTGAAGCTGTCGTATTTCGCCGGAGAGGGGCCGATGGTATACCAGCTGGTGCCAGGTACCGGGCAAGACCATGACGGCCCACGACCGGCTCCGGATGCACGCGGTGGCGCGCTTTCGGGGTGCCGGCCGATCAGGGAAAAGTCCGGGGCGTCAGAGGGTGCTGTCCGGCTGGTTCTCCGGGCGGGCCTCGATAAAGGCGGGGATCTCGTTACACGCCAGCGTAATCCGGTGGATGGCCGGGTACTCGGCAATATCCAGCCCGAACCTTTCGGCGCTGTACACCTGTGGCAACAGGCAGCACTCGAACATCCCCGGTGTCTCGCCAGCGGCGAAGGGCGCAGGCTTGAGCTGCTGTTCCAGGGCGCTGAATCCCTCGTGAATCCAGTGGCGGATCCAGCCGGTTTTCTGTTCATCCGACAGACCGTACTGTCCCTGCAGGTAGCGCAGCACGCGCAGGTTGTGCAGTGGCTGGATATCGCTGGCACTGGTATGGCAGAGCGCGCGTATATGGGCGCGCTGTACCGGGTCCGAGGGCAGCAGTGGAGGTTCCGGGTGCGTCTCCTCGAGCCACTCCAGGATTGCCAGTGACTGGGTGAGTACCGTGTCACCATCCACCAGTGCCGGGACCAGGCCCTGGGGGTTCAGTTTCCGGTATTCCTCTTCGCCTTGTTCACTTTTCAGCAGGTTCACCGGGTGGTAATCGTACGGTAGGCCCTTGAGGTTGAGGCCAATACGCACGCGATAGCTGGCAGACGAACGAAAGTAACCGTGTAATTCCATAAGATACCTTTTTCTTTGCATCCCCACCCGCCGGGCCGGGGCAGATTTGTCGAGGCTATTTCAACATCTGTCGCCGCAGGGTGCCAGTGTCGGGAAGGACGGGCCCAACGCGGGCATCGTGCGAATCCCCCGGGTATCTTTCCGGCTCCGGCACGCCGCGGCGAATCTGGTCGAGCTCGATGGGTTCGAGCAGGGCCTGGAAATTTCCCTCGCCCGGTGCTCCCGCAGGAATTCCTCGGCCGGTGATTTTTCATCGGCCGATTCATAGATGGGAATGCGGATCCTGCCCCAGTGACTGGTCATCGCCCGGCTGGAGAGCCCGGTCATTTTGCCTTCGATATCGAAATAGCGGGTTTCCCGGAAATTGAAGATGCTCGCTTAAAAGCCCGCCCACTGGTCCATGTTGCCGCGGTGGACAGAGCCCCGGCAAATGATCCGGGTTCTGCATTAATGATAAAGTTGGCGTCACCCTGGCGGTGCAGGGTGATATCGCGGTTGCGATGCAGGGATTCGCGGGTGAACCCGAGCTGGCTGAAAAGTGTGCGCAGCGGCTCCAGGTCAGGAGCGGCATGCCCTACAAATTCGAAGCCATCGGTGCCGAGTGGGTTGTGCGGATATTCACAGGCCATTGCCGGGACCTCCATGTCTGTCCGGGTCTGCAATGTTTGATGGGCGGTGGCACGAAATCCCTGTGTGCGGTCACACGATACCCAATAAAAATGACATGGATTTATAATGCTGCGCGATTTTTGCAGCACAACAGTGCCGATTTGGCGAGGGGCAGGGGGTGTTGGCGCCCATTGAGCTGGCGGTAGCCGGCGCTGGTGCCGCTACCTGATTCCGGCCAAAGCGGTTACAATTGAAACCAATTTTAGTTACATTTGTAACATCCATGGCAACTGCAGGTGGAAAAGCCGTATGACAATCGAGAAGACCGAGGCGGAAAAACCGGTGCGTGACGACCTGCACCTGGAGAGGTTCCTGCCGTATCGCCTGTCGGTGCTCTCCAACCGCGTGAGTAATGCCATTGCCCAGGCTTATGGCAGCCGCTTTGACCTGACCATCCCGGCCTGGCGCGTCATGGCTATACTGGGCCGTTTCCCGGACCTCTCTGCCGCGGAACTGGTGGAGCAGACCGCCATGGACAAGGTTGCCATCAGTCGCGCGGTATCGGTCCTGATGCGCAACGATTACATCACCCGCAGCGAGGATCCCGCCGATCGCCGCCGGCAGGTGCTGAACCTGTCCGAGCTGGGGCGGGATGTCTATGAGCGCATTGTTCCGCTGGCCCAGCAGTACGAGGACGACCTGATGTCCTCGCTCTCTCCCGATGAGCGGGCCCAGCTGGAAAGCATTATCGACAAGCTGATGGACCGCGCCCAGGCCTGGGCCGAGCGCGGCCTGATCGACTGAACCTGTACCTACCACGCCCCCGGACAGCTGGGCTTCCGGGGTGCCTGTATCCGAGACATTAAGTACCCGAGGAGTACCCGCATGTTTGAACACCTGAGCAGCCTGCCGCCGGACCCTATCCTGGGCCTGCTGGCCAGTTACCGCGCCGACGAGAACCCGGACAAGATCGACCTGGGCGTCGGCGTGTACAAGGATGAGGCGGGCCACACTGCCATCCTGCAGGCTGTGAAGGAGGCGGAGACACGCCTGCTGCAGTCTGAGGAGACAAAAGCCTATATCGGCCCGGCGGGTACCCCGGGATTCAATGCCGCCATGCAGGAGCTGGTCCTTGGTGCCAACCACCCGGCGCTGGTTGCCAACCGTGTGCGCTCTGCCCAGACTCCCGGTGGCTGCGGTGCCCTGCGGGTGCTGGCAGAGCTGGTCGATCGCGCAAAGCCCGGTGCGACCGTCTGGGTGAGTGACCCCACCTGGGCCAACCACGTGCCGCTGCTGGGCAATGCCGGGCTGCAGATCAAGAGCTACCCCTATTACGATCGCAGCAGCGGTAGCCTGCAGTTCGATGCCATGGTGGAAACACTGAAGGATGTAGGGGAGGGTGACGTGGTGCTGCTGCACGCATGCTGCCACAACCCCTGTGGCGCCGACCTGAGCCGTGAGCAGTGGCAGGTGCTGGTGGAGATGGCGCAGAAGCAGGGTTTCACCCCGTTTATCGATATGGCCTACCAGGGCTTTGGCGATGGCCTGGACGACGATGCCTGGGGCCTGCGCCTGATGGCAGAATCGGTACCGGAGCTGCTGGTGGCGGCATCCTGTTCCAAGAACTTCGGGCTGTACCGGGAGCGCGTCGGCCTGGCCATGGTGATTTACAATGACAGTGCGGCCGCTGATACCGGCCAGACCCAGATGCTGAGTGCAGTGCGTGGCAACTACTCGATGCCGCCGTCGCACGGTGCCGCGATCGTGGAGTCGATCCTCACCGATGCCAGCCTGCGCGCCAACTGGGAGGCGGAACTGACCGAGATGCGCGAGCGCATTAACGGCCTGCGTGCGGGCGTAGTCGAGAGCCTGGCCGCAGCCGGTGCCGCGGGTGACTTCAGCTTTATCCGCGAACAGAAGGGCATGTTCTCCTTCCTGGGAATTAACCCGGAGCAGGTGGCAAGGCTGCAAAAGGAGTATTCCATTTACATGGTGGATTCCAGCCGCATGAGTATTGCCGGCCTGAGCCAGTCCAACATGGAATACTTCTGCAAAGCGGTCGCCAGCGTGTTGTAATATCCGCTGTCGGGCCGTGTCATCAGGGTACGGCCCGGTGGACTGCTGCGGCGCTGGCGGGCCCGGGGCTGCAACAGAGTCTGAAAGCCGTATTTGGAAGAGGTTGGCAATGGAAGTGGAGGTAAAGTCGAAAGTGTCACAGTCAGCAGGTAAAGAATGGAATCCCGAGAGCTGGCGCAACTTTACCGCCCACCAGCAACCCTCCTACCAATCTGCCGCTGAGCTCGGCGAGGTAACCGGCCAGCTGTCCGCATACCCGCCGCTGGTATTTGCCGAAGAAGCGCGGGAGCTGCGTCGCCAGCTGGCCCAGGTGGCCGAGGGCAAGGCGTTCCTGCTGCAGGGTGGTGACTGCGCCGAGTCCTTTGCCGACTTCAATGCCAACCGTATCCGCGACACCTTCAAGGTGTTGTTGCAGATGGCTGTGGTGCTGACCTTCGCCGGCAACATGCCGGTAGTAAAGGTGGCGCGTATGGCGGGGCAGTATGCCAAACCGCGCTCATCGGATACCGAGGTGGTGGGCGGCGTTGAGCTGCCCAGCTACCGCGGCGATATCATCAACGGCATCGACTTCACCGAGACCGCGCGGCGGCCCGATCCGCAGCGCATGCTCACGGCCTATAACCAGTCGGCGGCAACCCTCAACCTGCTGCGTGCCTTCGCCCAGGGTGGGCTGGCAGACCTGCACCAGGTGCACGGCTGGAACCTGAGTTTCCTTGAGAACAATCCCCAGCGGGAAAACTACGCCCAGCTAGCCGAGCGCCTGCAGGATGCCCTGGAGTTTATGGCTGTCTGTGGCGTGACCTCGGAGAATACCCCGGCGATCCGGGAGACCGTGTTGTACACCTCCCACGAGGCCCTGTTGCTGGAGTACGAGCAGGCGCTGACCCGCACCGACAGCCTGACCGGCAAATGGTATGACTGCTCGGCGCATATGCTTTGGATCGGCGAACGTACCCGCCAGCTGGACGGTGCCCACGTGGAATTCCTGTCGGGCGTCTGGAACCCTATCGGCGTCAAGGTGGGGCCGGGCATGCAGCCGGATGAGCTGCTGCGCCTGATCGACCGTCTCAATCCCGCCAATGAGGCCGGGCGCCTGACCCTGATTACTCGTATGGGGGCCGATACCCTGGGTGAAAAGCTACCGGCCCTGGTACAGGCAGTGCAGCGCGAAGGGCACAAAGTGGTCTGGAGTACCGATCCCATGCACGGCAACACCGTGAAGGCCAGCAGTGGTTACAAGACCCGGGATTTCGACAAAATCCTGCGTGAGATCCGCGACTTCTTCGCCGTACATCGCGCCGAGGGCAGTCATCCCGGTGGTATCCACCTGGAGATGACCGGCCAGCATGTCACCGAATGTACTGGGGGTGCCTGGAAAATATCCGAGGATGACCTGGCTACTTGCTATGAAACACAGTGCGATCCGCGCCTGAACGCCGACCAGGTGCTGGAGCTGGCCTTCCGTGTTTCCGACTGGCTGCGCAGCGGGCGGGCTTCCTGAATCCTTACAACTGAAACCAGAGGGGGAGGGCGTATGTACAGGCTTTTTATCGGTAACAAGAACTACTCGTCGTGGTCGCTGCGGCCCTGGGTCCTTTTGCGCCAGCTGGACATTCCCTTTGATGAGCAGCTGGTGCCTTTCGATGAGGGCGGCAGCTGGGAGAAGTTTCGCCACTTTGCCCCCAATGGCCTGGTGCCCTGCCTGGAAGATGGGGAGGTCACCGTATGGGACTCGCTGGCGATTGTGGAATACATCGCCGAACAGTACCCGCAGGTCTGGCCCGAAAATGCCGTGGCCCGGGCGTGGGCCCGTTGCGCCACCGCCGAGATGCATTCCGGCTTTGCCGCCCTGCGTGAGCAGTGCCCGATGAACTGTGGTGTCACTGTCTCGCTCGATACCCTGAGTGCCGGGCTGCAGAAAGACCTGGGCCGTATTGCAGAGCTCTGGGAAGAGGGGCTGCAGCGCTTTGGTGGGCCCTTCCTGGCTGGGGACCGGTTTACGGCGGTCGATGCCTTCTTCGCCCCTGTTGCATTCCGGGTCAAGGGGTTCGGCCTGTCATTGCCCGATGCCGCCGCAGCCTATGCCCGCCACCTGCTCACTCTCCCCGCCATGGGCGAATGGGAGGCCGAGGCGCTGCGCGAGCCCTGGCGCGAAACTGACCACGAAGAGGAGATGCTGCAGTCCGGCACCCTGGTGGAGGACCGGCGCGTCCAGCCCGCCTGAACCTGATTCCTGCCGGTGCCCGCCCCGGGCACCGGGTTATGCGCAGTAACTTCGCCAGCGCCGGTTGAAATTGTTATTCCTGGCCGCGCTGGTGAGGCATCCCTTTTTTATTATCCATGCAATAAGTCGTTATCAATCAGCGCCGGTATTCCTGTTTACCTTTACGTGGATTTAGCCGCCAGAGGGCGGGTGTCACCAGGGGCAGAGGCAAGTGAAGTGAGACGCTTAGTGGCATTTGGCGAAAAAATCCGGTTAAATCAGATGTCAGGACTGCGTTTTCCACCGTACAGGGACCACGGTTTATGCGCGTACTCCACATCGCGTACCAACAGCTTCGCCGATATGGCAAGACCCGGGTCAGCTGGGCCCAGAAGCTGACCAACGGGCTGATCAAGAACGATCATTTCGTCCACACCTTCAGTGATCGCGACGTCGCCGCCTTCGAGGCCCCTCTGGGAATTCGCGACCTGGGCCGGGGCAGGGCGAACCGTAAGCTCCTGGAAACCGTGGAGGCGGTCGACCCGGACCTGGTGATCGCCGGGCACTGCGACATCATCAGCAACGAAACGCTGGCAGAGATTCGCAAGCGCAATCCCTCCGTGGCCATCGCCCACTGCAACAACGATCCGCTGTTTGTCCCCAGCAATGTGGAGCGTATCAAGCATCGCGCCCGCGTTGCCGACGCCGTATTTGTGTCTACCGGCCGCCCGGAGCTGACCCGGTTTGAAGGGCTCGGGGCGAGGATCTACCACATGCCCAACCCAGTGGACCCGGCCCAGGAAGGTATGAACAATGCCGCCCGGACTGACCTGGAAACCGACCTTCTTTTCTGCAGTAACAGCACCAACCTCACCAGGCGCCTGGAGCTGGTGAAATGGCTCCGCGACTCCCTGCAGGGCGAGCTGAATTTCAGGACTTATGGCAGTTTCGGGGAGCCGCCTGTATGGGGGCGCGACTATGATCGGGCGCTGGCCAACACCCGTATGGGCCTGAACCTGAATCGACAGGAAGGGCATTACTGGTACTCCTCCGCCCGTATGGCACAATTGGCCGGTAACGGCATTCTCCAGTTTTCCCACAGTAGCCCACGCTTTGATGAGTTGTTACCTGCGGAATCCATTGTGTATTTTGACGATCAGGACGATCTGCTGCACAAGGTCCGCGAGTTCCACAACGACGATGCAAAGCGTCGCAGCTGGGCTGCCCGGGCGCGGGATTTCTTCCATGCAGAGATGAATTCCCGCCTGTACGCCCAATATATTGTCGAGGCATCCCTGGCCCGCCCGTTCTCCCACGATTATGTTTGGGCCCGTGACGTCTTGCAGGGCGGGGCCCACTCATGACGATCCTGCTTGCTCCAGAAAAGCCTTTCGCCCGGGGAGGCAATCGACTCTGTTTTGTGCACCCGGATGACGACTCGCTCTGTATCAAGGTGCGGCGCCCGGATTTCACGCTGGCAGACCGGCGCCGCAAGAAAGGCTTTCCCAAGAACCTGAAGCCACTTTCCGCATTCGATGACAACCGTGAAGAGTGGAGGGTGATGGCTTCGCTCCAGAAGCGATACGGTGATCTCGTCTTCCATCACGTCAGTCGCTGTTTCGGGTTTGTCGATACCGACATGGGACGGGGATTGGTGTCGGAGTTGATCAGGGATGGCAGCGGGGCTATTTCCCAGACCCTCAAGAAGGTGATCTGGGACGAGGCGTTTACGGATGAGTGCCGCACGGCAGTAGAGGAGTTGAGCCGTTTCTGGGAGGGCAACCTGGTCCCCTCAAGGCATCTCCTTTTGCACAATATTGTCGTCCAGCGTGACATACAGGGCTGCATAGAGCGGCTGGTAGTCATAGATGGGCTGGGTAGCGCGGGGCTGCTTCCCATGAGCATATTCCCGCGAGTGTTTCAGCGGAACAAGATTAAAAAGAAAATTGCCGTCATGCATGGACGCATCGAGACATTGCTCGGCCAGCGGCACCAGGCCAGTTTCCCCGGGTACCACGGGCTCCTGATGCACGACGGTTTGTCTTCCCCATGATATGGATATCACCATGGCAGCTAACACGGAATCATTACGCATCGCCCAGGCCCTGGCAGGGGCGCAGCAAGGTGGAGCTGAGAACTTTTTTGCCCGCCTGGCGACTGGCCTCCAGCAGACGGGTGCTATTACCCAGAAAGCTTTTATCCGGGGGCATGATCATCGCCTGCGGTCATTGAGAAATGGTGGTGTGACTGCGGAGGGGTTCCGCTTTGGTGGCCCGCTCCACCAGATTGACCGCTTTCGGTTCAGGCGCGCCCTGCGTGCCTTCCGGCCGGATATCGTGCTCACCTGGATGAGCCGTGCCAGCAAGCTGACGCCGAAGGGGGATTACACGCTGGTCAGTCGCCTCGGGCATTACTACAACCTCAAATATTACCGGCACTCCGACTACTGGCTGGGTATTTCCCGGGGGATTTGTGATCACCTGGTCCGCGGGGGGATGCCGGCCGAGCGTGTGTTCCTTATTCCCAATTTTGCCGATGAGGCAGAGGTCGAGCCCCTGCCTCGCGACAGCTTCGATACGCCTACTGACCGTCCGTTACTGCTCGCCGCTGGGCGCCTGCATACCAACAAGGGCTTTGACACCCTGCTGCAGGCACTTGAAAAGGTGCCCGATGCCATCCTCTGGCTCGCCGGCACCGGTCCGGAAGAGGAATCCCTGAAGGCAATGTGCCGGGAGCTGGGCCTGGATGAGCGTGTCCGTTTCCTGGGCTGGCGCGAAGACGTGACCGCCCTGATGCGTACCGCTGATATGTTCATTTGCCCTTCGCGCCACGAGGGACTGGGTTCCGTGATCATGGAAGCCTGGGCCCACGGCTGCCCGGTGGTTGCGACGGACTCCCAGGGACCGGGTGAGTTGATCGAGTCGGGAGTCACCGGCGTTGTCACGCCGGTGGATCAACCGGGGCCGCTGGCCGACGCCATTGCCGGCCTGGTATCAGATGAGGCCGGGCGCAGGCAGCTGTCGGAAGCGGGCCGGTCCCACTACTGGAGTAGATTCAGCCGGGCAGTGGTTGTCGGCCAGTACCTGGAGTTCTTCAGCGGGCTGAAAAGCGGGACCTGAGCCCCGGGCAGCAGGCTGCACCTGGAGTCCGGGCGTGGCGTAACCTGATTATGCGGACCGGTACCCCGGATTGGGTCAATGCTTGTTGCCAGCACCGCGGTCTTCACTCTGGAAAAGTTGTCTTGTGGCGCCCGGCCCAGGCCGGCGGGCCGGGTGACTTTTACTCCCTGTTTTGGTTAATAACCACTTGTTAAGTCGTTATCAAATAGCACAAATAGATCCAAAACAACCCTCCTGCGCAATTGTTTGCCAGCTGTGGGGGGATCATCCTGAAAAACTGTCGTTTTACCCCGTGGGGGAGGCGGCTGGGCACCCGTGAATGGCGGTTGGCGCAAAAATACGGTTAAACTCGGGGGTTTACATGTGACGGTATTCTAACAAGAGAGAGGATTTAGCCGATGCGCCAATCACTGATCGCGCTTTCCGTAGCCGCAGCCATCGCCGCTGCCGCGGGCTGTAGCAAGGAGGCCCAACAGGCCGCGTCTGTCGACGGAAACGCCCAGGCCCAGGCGAGCGCTGCCGCTGATGCCAAAAGCTCCGTGGTCGAAAGCAATCCACTGCTGGCCGAGTGGACCGGCCCTTACGGCGGTGTACCGGCATTCGATAAGATGCGCGTCGAGGACCTGAAGCCGGCAATGGAGTTCGCCATGGCTGAAAACCTGCGCGAGATCGATGCCATTGCCGCCAATCCCGAGCCGGCTACCTTCGCCAACACCATTGCCGAGCTGGAGCGCAGCGGTGCCGAGCTGGATCGCCTGTTCTCCTACTACGGTATCTGGGCCGCCAACATGTCCTCTCCGGAATTCCGCGAGGTTCAGGGCGAGCTGGCACCCAAGCTGGCCTCTTTCCAGTCCAAGATTATCCAGAACGACGCGCTCTTCCAGCGGGTCAAGGCCGTCTATGACGCCCGCAATGACTCCGACCTGGATGGCGAGCAAAAGCGTGTGGTCGAGCTGATCTACAACCAGTTCGCCAACAACGGTGGGACCCTGGAGGGCGAGGCCAAGGAGCGCTATGCCGAGATCAACAAGCGCCTGGCCGAGCTGCACACCAAGTTTGCCAACAATGTGCTGGCGGACGAGGAGGGTTACACCCTGTTCCTGCGCAGCGACCAGCTGGCCGGCCTGCCGGAATCATTCGTGAATGCAGCCGCGGCGCTGGCGGAAGAGAAGGGCCAGAAGGGCAACTACGCCATCACCAATACGCGCTCTTCCATGGATCCGTTCCTGACCTATTCCGATAACCGCGAGCTGCGCGAGAAGGTCTGGCGCAACTACTACAGCCGCGGCGACAACGGTGGTGAACACGACAATAACGCAATTATTGCCGAGATCCTGAAGCTTCGCGATGAACGCGTGGAACTGCTGGGCTTCGAGAATTACGCCCAGTGGCGTCTGCAGGACCGCATGGCCAAGACCCCCGAGCGCGCCATGGAGCTGATGGAGGCTGTATGGCCTGCCGCAGTAGCCCGTGTTGAGGAAGAAGTGGCTGATATGCAGGCCCTGGCAGACGAGGAAGGTGCGGATATCACCATCAAGCCATGGGATTACCGTTATTACGCCGAGAAAGTACGCAAGGCCAAGTACGACCTGAACTCTGACGAGGTGAAACAGTACCTGCAGCTGGACAAGCTGCGTGAAGCGATGTTCTTCGTTGCCGGTGAGCTGTTCAACTTCGAGTTCAGCCCGGTAAAAGAGGGCAGCGTGCCGGTCTTCCACGAGGACGTAAAAGTCTGGGAAGTCACCGACAAGACTTCCGGCGAGCATATCGGCCTGTGGTACCTGGATCCGTTTGCCCGCGCCGGCAAGCGTTCCGGCGCCTGGGCGACCATGTACCGCGACCACACCACCTTTGATGGAAAGACCAATGTACTGTCTTCCAACAACTCCAACTTCATCAAGGGTGCCCCGGGCGAGCCGGTGCTGGTGAGCTGGGACGATGCCTCCACCTTCTTCCATGAGTTCGGCCATGCACTGCACTTCCTGGCCTCTGACGTCACCTACCCGACCCTGAACGGCGGTGTGCGTGACTACACTGAGTTCCAGTCACAGCTGCTGGAGCGCTGGTTGTCCACCGACGAGGTGATCGACAACTACCTGGTGCATTACAAGACTGGAGAGCCGATTCCTGAGGAGCTGGTTGCCAAGATCAAGAAGGCTTCCAAGTTCAACCAGGGCTTCGCCACTACCGAGTACCTGGCATCGGCCCTGGTGGACATGAAGTTCCATACTGCCGACCCGGAAGGTATCGACCCGGACAAGTTCGAGCGCGAGACCCTGGAAGAGCTGGGCATGCCGGATGAACTGGTAATGCGTCACCGCACGCCGCACTTTGGCCATATCTTTTCCGGTGAGGGTTACTCTGCCGGTTACTATGGCTACATGTGGGCCGACGTACTGACTTCGGATGCGGCGGAGGCCTTCGCCGAAGCCGAGGGTGGTTTCTACGACCCGGAAGTTGCGGACAAGCTGGTCAAGCACCTGTTTGCACCGCGTAATTCGGTCGATCCGGCGGAAGCCTACCGTGCTTTCCGCGGCCGCGATGCCGAGATTGGCGCACTGATGCGTGATCGTGGCTTCCCGGTACCGGGCGATAAGTCCGAAAAGGAAAATACCACTATCGCAGTGAAAGACTGACGGTAGGTATTTAACCTGTAAAAAAGCCGCGGTGTGAAAGCACCGCGGCTTTTTTGTTTTTGGCATAACCCGTTGTAAGAACGACCCGTGGCTGCGACCTGGAGGGGGTTGGGTCCGGAGTTAATCGCGGCCAGCGGCCGCTCCTACGCCACTCCTGGGGTAACAGGGTTTATTGTAGGAGCCCTCCGTGGCCGCGATCTGGTGACCACCGACAGTCGATGGGTGTCTCGTGATTACTGCTCACGGCGATAAACACGCTCGCCTTCCACCCAGGTTTCCGCCACTTTCACCTGCCAGATATCCTGCGGGTCGATTCGGAATATATCCTGTTCCAGCAGAACAAAATCAGCGAACTTACCCGGTTCCAGGGAGCCGGTAACCTGCTCCTGGTGGCTCGCGTATGCCGCATCCAGGGTGAAAGACCGCAGGGCCTCTTCGAGGCTCATTGCCTCCTCCATGCGCCAGCCTTTTGCGGGCATACCCTGGCGGTCCCGGCGGGTCACTGCTGCGTGAATACCGTAAAGCGGATTGACGGGCTCAACCGGGAAGTCGGAGCCGGAGGCAATTCGGGTCCCCTGGTCCAGGAATTTCTGCCAGGCGTAGGCTCCCTCGAGACGCTCTTCACCCAGGCGATCGCCGGCCATATTCTTGTCGCTGGTGGCATGGATCGGCTGCATGGAGGCCACCAGGTTCAATGCCGGAAACCGGGCAATATCCTCCACCTTCAGTACCTGGGCGTGCTCCACGCGATGGCGGAAGGGCTTCTGGTTGTGCTCTTGGTGCAGTGTCTGCAGGTGGTCGAGCACGATATGGTTGGCGCGGTCACCGATGGCGTGCACGTTTACCTGGAAATCATTGTCCGTGGCCAGCTTGAGCAGAGACAAGATTTCTTCCTCGGGGTAAAGCAGCAGGCCCCTTTCCCCCGGGCGGTCGTGGTAGGGCTCAATCAGGGCGGCCCCGCGACTGCCCAGCGCGCCGTCCGCTGATAACTTGATGCTGCGCACGTACAGTCGGTCCTGCGGCTTACCGATATGGCCCGCTGCCAGTAGTTCGCGCAGGTTGTCGCTCTCTACCGAGATCATCGGATACATGCGCAGGGGGATCGCCTTCTCTTCTGCCAGCTGGCGATAGGCCGTCAGTGTTTCCCGGTCGATCCCCGCATCGTGGATGCCAGTCAGGCCCAGCGATAGAGACAGGTCGAAGGCCTTGGCGAGAGCGGCTTTTTTGTCCTGCAGCGAGGGTGCCGGGATCACTTTCTCCAGCAGGGCCATGGCATTGTCCACCAGTACGCCGCTGGGTTCGCCGTTATCGAGGCGATGGATTTCGCCACCCTCGGGTGCCCGGGTGTCACTGTCGATACCCGCCTTCTCCAGGGCGGCACTGTTGGCCCAGCCGGCGTGGCCGTCAATACGACGCAGCCAGATGGGGTTGTCAATCTCCAGCGCATCCAGCTGTGCGCGGGTGGGGAAGGCCTTGCCGGGCCACAGTACCTGGTTCCAGCCGCGCCCGACCAGCCACTCGCCCGGTTCCAGTTGCCCTGCAAACTTTTCAATGGCGTCCAGGGTTTCCTGTAAGCCCAGGTCACGAAGCTCCAGCCGCTGCTGCAGCAGCCCCTGTCCCAGCACGTGCCCATGCGCATCGATCAGGCCGGGCAGCAGGGTCTTTCCCTGGCCGTCGATTTTTTCCGCGTCGGGATACTGCTTCGCCAGTGCCGGGTAATCCCCGGTCGCCAGTACCTTGCCCTTGTCAAACGCGAGCGCCTGGAAGCGCTCGAGCTTATCCTCGGTGGCCTGGTAGCCGCTGACATTATGAATAAGGGTTGTAGCGAAACCGCTGCTGGAAACTGTGGTGAGTGCTATTGCCGCAACCAGGGCGGTGATGGGGCGAGGTAGGTGCATGGTTGTTAGCCTTGTTTTTGACCTGTGACGGGGTGTGACCGATAGTAGCAATGGGTCTTTTTGCTTGGCAATTGCAGGGCGCAGGCGGGAGACCGCAGTGATATTCGGGATATGGGGAAAGGAGGGGTTATGTCGCGCTGGTTTATGCTCGCCGGGGCCGTCCTGCTGGCCATCGGGGTGCTGATGCATTTCGCTCCCTGGCTGTTCAACTGGTTTGGGCGGCTGCCCGGTGATATCCGTCTCGAGTCGGGGCGCAGCCGGGTCTTTATTCCCATCACCTCGATGATTGTGATCAGCGTGGTATTGAGCCTGTTGCTGAACCTTTTCCGTCGCTGAGCCTGGGGCGGCCAGGCCGGCGGGGGCGTAATCCGGCCACCCCGGTGGGGGATGGCCGGGCGGGATTGTTATTCCTGCTCCAGCAGCTGTTCCAGCGGCAGCTCTGTGCGGTAACGGACCTGCTTGAGGGAGAAGCTGCTCTTGATATGGTCGATACCCGGCAATTCAGTCAGTTTCTTGTCGAGGAACTCCTGGTAAGCCTGCAGGTTGGGTACCACCACCCTCAGCAGGTAGTCGAAATCGCCGGTCATCAGGTAACACTCCATGACTTCCGGCCACTGCTCAATTACCGACTCGAAATCCTGTAGCTCCTTCTTGACCTGGTGGTTGAGCGTCACCTGGATAAATACGCTGACAGGAAGTCCCACCATCTGGGGCTCCAACAGGGTGACGGCTCGCTTGATAAAGCCCTGTTCATGCAGGTTCTTGACCCGGCGGGAACAGGGGGAGGGGGACAGGCACACCTTTTCCGCCAGTTCGATATTGGGGATGGTGGCGTCTTCCTGCAGTATCTCCAGGATCTTCTTGTCGATGGCGTCCAGAACGTAGGCCATAGCGTTGCAGCTTCTCTCTTAGGGCGGCGCTCCCGGTTGATTATCCTGCCGTCGTATGTGTCCGCAGGGAGCCCTGATTTGATGAATTGTTGCAGGTAGTCGGCAGTCTTTGGTGACTTGTGGCTGTATTATGCCGTATTCCCGCTCAATTTGGTATGACCTGCTTATGGAGGCGGTGGTAGTTTTGTCCGCATAGATATAATCATAAGCAGGTGTACCCATGGCAATGGTAGAGAGCGACCAGGAGCTGGGCTTCGATCGCGAGTATTCCCTCAAGGCCGCGTTTACCCGCGACGAGGGGCGAGTCTTTCTCACCGGCATCGACGCACTGGTGCGGCTGCCGATCATGCAGAAGCAGCTGGATGAAAGTGCCGGCCACAATACCGCCGGCTATATCTCCGGCTACCGGGGCTCGCCGCTCGGGGGCTACGACCAGGCCCTGTGGCGCCACAAGGCATTGCTGGCAAAGCGCGATATTCATTTCGAGCCCGGCATCAATGAAGACCTGGGCGCCACCAACATCTGGGGTACCCAGCTGCTGGATCACTATCGCCAGCAGGCTACCCGCGACGGGGTCTTCTCTATCTGGTACGGCAAGGGGCACGGCGTGGATCGCAGTGCCGATGTCTTCCGCCAGGCCAATGTACAGGGCACTTCCCGCCTGGGCGGGGTGCTGGCGCTGTGCGGCGACGACCACACGGCGGAATCCTCCATGTTCTCCCACAACACCGACCAGATCTTCGAGTCGGTGATGATGCCGCTGCTGTTCCCGGCAACCATAGACGAATACCTGACCCTCGGCCTGGCCGGTATCGCGTTGTCGCGTTTTTCCGGACTGTGGGTAGGCTTCAAGACCATTACCGAAACCGTTGAAAGTGGCGCCTCCCTGGTTGTGCCGGAGCTGCCCCGGTTTGTGCTGCCGGAGGATTTCACTGTTCCTCCCCACGGCCTCAATTACGACCCGCACCTGAACTGGCCGGCGGAGCGGCTCGAGTACGAGCGCCGCATGCTGGAGGAGCGACTGCCGGCAGCGCAGGCGTTTGCCTATGCCAACCGGCTCGACAAGACCGTCCTTGAGGCGCCGCGCAAGCGCTTTGGTATCGTCACTGTAGGCAAGGCCCACGGCGACCTGCTGGAGGCATTGCAGCTGCTAAACCTTACCGAGGCGGACCTGCAGCGGGCCGGTATCTCCATCTACAAGGTGGCCATGAGCTGGCCGCTGGAGCCGCGCGGCATGCGCGAGTTCGCCGCCGGCATGGAACGCCTGCTGGTGGTGGAAGAGAAGCGCCCGCTGGTGGAAGACCAGCTCAAGAACCTGATGTACGGCTGGCCCGATGGCGAGCGTCCCAGAGTGGTAGGCAAGAAAGACCTGGCGGGGAACGACCTGTTGCCGGCGATCTGGGGCTTTGGCCCGGACCAGGTGGCCAGGGCCATCGCCCGCTGGCTGGGAGACACCGAGCTGGCCGCGAAGCTGCTGCCGGTGGCGCAGAAGCTGGGCGCCGATACCCCGGCCAAAGCCACCGGGCTGCTGGCGCGTGAGCCGATTTTCTGTGCCGGCTGCCCCCACAATACCTCCACCAAACTGCCGGAGGGTAGCCTGGGCAGTGCCGGTATCGGCTGCCATATAATGGCGCTGGGCAAGGGGCTGCGCACGGATACCTACTCCCATATGGGCGGCGAGGGTGCCCAGTGGGTGGGCCTGCACCGCTTCTCCAGCGCCGATCATATTTTCCAGAATATGGGCGACGGCACCTATAACCATTCCGGCCTGCTGGCCATCCGCCAGGCGGTGGCCAGCAAGGTCAATATCACCTACAAGATCCTGCTCAACGACGCAGTGGCCATGACCGGCGGCCAACCGGCTGATGGAGAGGTCACCGCGCCCACGCTGGCCGCGCAACTGCTGGCGGAAGGTGTCGGGGAAGTGGTGCTGGTCACCGAGCATGAGGACCACTGGCGCGAGCACCGGAGTGAGTTGCCGGGTGCATTGCAGGTCGTGCCCCGGGCGGACCTGGACGCGGTCCAGCGTCGCCTGCGCGAAGTAGCGGGCGTTACCGCCATCATTTACGAGCAGGTGTGTGCGGCGGAGAAGCGTCGCCGGCGCAAGAAAAAGCAGATGCCGGACCCGGCGACCCGCCTGTTGATCAACCACCGGGTATGCGAGGGCTGTGGTGATTGCAGTGAGCAGTCCAGCTGTATTGCGGTGGAGCCTCTGGAGACAGCCTATGGCCGCAAGCGCCAGGTGAACCAGTCCAGCTGCAACAAGGATATGCGCTGCGCCGACGGGTTCTGCCCCAGCTTTGTCAGTGTCGAGGGCGGCGAGCTGAAAAAGCCACCGGTGCAGTCGCTGGCGGAATCCCTGGATGCGGAAATCGCGCGCCTGCCGCTGGCCCCGCAACCGCAGGTGGAGAAGCCCCTCAGCATCCTGGTCGCCGGTATAGGCGGCAGTGGCGTACTGACGGTAGCGGCCCTGCTGGGGATGGCGGCACACCTGGAAGAGAAGGGCAGCACCACCCTGTATTTCACCGGCCTGTCGCAGAAGAACGGTGCCGTAGTGGCGCACGTGAAGGTGGCAGCGCGGCCGGAGGACATTACCACCGCGCGCATTCGCGATGGCGCAGCAGAACTGGTCCTGGGCTGCGACATGGTCACGGCAGCCGCCCAGCGGACCAAAATGGCTGCCGGCAAGGTCCGGGCACTGGTAAACACTGCAGAAGTGCCGGTGGCGGCATTTGTGCGGGACAACGAGCTGGCATTCCCGGCAGATGCCACCCAGGAGAGTATTGAGTCCCTGTGTGCCGAGTACTTCGCTTTTGATGCCAACCGTTATGCTCAGGCGCTGTTCGGCGATACCGTCTCCAGTAACCTGATGCTGATGGGTTACGCCTGCCAGCGGGGCCTGCTGCCCATCAGCGATGCGGCACTGGAACGGGCCATCGAACTGAACGGCGTGGCGGTGGAAAACAACCTGCGCGCGTTTCGTGCCGGCCGCCTGCTGGCGGCCGACCCGGCAGCGGTGGATCGACTGCTGGTGCCCGAGCAGCAGGTGCGGATCCAGGAGCCGGAAGAGGGCCTCGATGCCTTGCTGGCCCGCCTGAAAGGCGAACTTACCGAGTACCAGAGCAGCTCCTACGCCGGGGTCTTCGCGCGTACTGTGGAGCAGCTACGCCGCGCCGAGCAGGCGGTACCGCATGGTGGAGGGCGCCTGGCCCGTGCCGCGGCCCTCAGCCTGTTCAAGGCCATGGCCTACAAGGATGAGTACGAAGTGGCCCGGCTGTACAGCGGCGAGGATTTCCAGCGCCAGCTGCGGGAGACTTTCACCGGTGATTACAAGCTGCGTTTCCATATGGCGCCGCCCCTGCTGGCACGGCCAGACAGTTCCGGCCGTATCCGCAAGATGGTATTCGGTCCCTGGGTGGGCAAGCTGATGCCGTTGCTCGCCAGGGGGCGGGTACTGCGGGGTACCGTGTTCGATATTTTCGGCTATACCCGTGAGCGTCGGGAAGAGCGCCGCTGGGCTCGCCAGGTGGCGGGGGCAGTCAGGTCAGTGGCGCGGGGACTGCGCGCGGACAACTACGATGCCGCGCTGGAGCTCCTGTCGCTGCCACAGCTGGTGCGTGGCTACGGTCATGTGCGCGAGCGCAAGCACGCGGCCGTGCACGATCGCTGGGAGCAACTGCTGCAGCAGTTTACCTCCGGCGACTTCCAGCCCCGTGGCGGGGCGACGGTGATGACCCGTTCACCGGCAGAGGCTGAGAAGGCACCGTAACCCGGGGGTTGTACAGAGGCACAAAAAAAGGCAGCCCGCACAATACGGGCTGCCTTTTTTATTGCTCAGTTTTGCTGTCTGGGGGCTGCTGCTCCAGCACAACCGGATGGCCTGTTACGCCGGCCTGAAAGACAGCAACGGGTTTACCAGCCAGCCAAGTGGACCTTTCACATGGACGGGGGCCTCGACCACGGACAGGCACAGGCATTCCTGGTCCTGGGTGGCAATCGGCTGGTGCACCTCGCCGGGCTCCCGCAGGAGGAAATCGCCCGGGGTGTAAACACCGTCGGCATCGGAAAAGCTACCGTACAACACCAGTGTTACTTCGCGCCCGCGGTGGTCGTGCTCGACCACCTTGCCGCCGCTGCAGATGCGCTGGAACGCAACCTCGTACCTGTCCTGGCCCGCAGCCAGCCGCGATGTTTTCAGCGATGGTGACACACGGCGCCACTTCAGCGGGCGGTTGCTGCCCACCAGCTTGCGGATGACGCGCGGCAGGCGTGCCAGGGCCGGGTCGCGGTCGTCCCTGGTGCTGCGGGAACGCCTGCTGGGCGGTGCGGGCGCGGCGCACTGTTCCGGTTCGGCTGGTGCCGTCTCCTCGTGGTCGATGCGCTGCATCAGGCGATCCAGGGCTCCGTCGCAGGTTTCCTGGGGTTCGCAGTCATCCAACAGGCCGCCACCAATATGGTTCAGGCGCTCGCTCTCCCTCCGGCACTGCGGGCACAGTTGCAGGTGCGCTGACACTGCCAGGCTCATGGCCCAGGGCAGGCTGCCGGAGGCGTACTCAACCAGCAGGTTGTTGTCGGGATGGTGTCGAATCATGATGCACCCTGTTTACTCAAAATCGCTTCCAGCTTCTTTAAAGCCAGTCTTACACGGGACTTGACCGTACCCAGCGGTAGTCCCAGTTCATTGGAAATTTCACTGTGAGACTTGCCCTCCATATAGGCCTTCTCCAGTACATGGCTCTGTTCGGCCGGCAGGCTGCGCAGGCCCTCCGCGATGTCCCGCTGGCTGCGCTTGTGCTGCAGCACCAGCAACGGCTGGCTCTCAGGGGAGTCATCCCAGATATCATCCACTTCCACATCACCACCGTCGGCATCCTGGCGCCGGCTGTTCCGCCGCAGCATGTCGATGCGGCAGTTACGCATGATGGTGTAGATCCAGGTATTGGCCGAGGCCCTGGTGGGATCGAAGCTGGCAGCCTTGCGCCAGACCCGGAACATGACTTCCTGTACCAGCTCATCCGCCGCCTCGGCGGAGAACGCCTGGGCGCTGCGGCTGTAATGAAAGCCCTTGATCAGGGGGGCGTAATGGTGGAACAGGCGCTCGAAGGCCGCCCGGTCCTGGCGGGAGCCCACCAGTACGAGCAATTTGCTCCAGTCATCATCGCGACTCTGGGTCTGCTGCAAAGTGTTTCCGTTTGGGTCTGTCCGTGTTGCTAAAGCCATCTTATCGGTCTTTCCACGTTTGTCGACCTCGGGTTACGTGGTCGAGCGGCAGGTGGATCACCATCTATATGGGAATTTCCATGTAAATGGGCTATCAGTTCGGGGATGATCCGATAAGTGGCCATCGGCGTAATATTCCGCAAATCTTAACAGGGTGACAGCATGAGTGGCCTGATTGGGGAGTTGCAGTCGTTTTACCGGGACTTTCTCCAGGCGGATACCGACCGCCTGGGTCGTATCTATGACCCATCCGTCATTTTCTGCGACCCGATTCACCGGGTTGAGGGCCTGGACGCCCTGGGAGCCTACTTCGAAGGGATGAGCCGGGGCCTGGAGAGCTGCCGGTTCGAGTTCGGCGAGGCGGTCGAGGGAAGTGGCAGTGCCTGCCTGCCGTGGGTAATGCACTACGCCCATCGATCCCTGAAAGGGGGCCGGCCGCTTGAGCTGCGCGGTTGCAGTCTGCTCCGGTTCGCTGAGCGTATTCATTACCACGAGGACTTTTACGATGTTGGCGCCATGGTCTATGAGCATGTGCCGTTGATGGGCGCCCTGGTGCGCGGCATCAAGGGCCGTATGGCCAGGACGGCGGACTGATGCCCACAGGACAGGAGGGATTTTCTTGAGCGCAATCGAAGGCAAAACCATCTGGATTACCGGCGCCAGTTCCGGGATAGGGGAAGCCCTGGCCCGGCGCCTGGCAGAGCACAACAACTTCGTCATTATCAGCAGTCGGGGCAGGGAATCATTGCTGGATGTGCAGAAGGTGGCACCCACACGTATTCGCGTGCTGCCCTGTGATGTCAGTGATGACGCGGGCATGGACCGTGCTGGCCGGGAGCTGGCTGAACTTACCGACCACCTGGATATGGTGGTGGCCTGTGCCGGTACCTGTGAGTACGACGACGGCCTGAAACTGGACAGCGCCAGTTACCGGCGGGTGTTTGATGCCAACTTCTTTGGGGCTATTAACACCCTGCGCCAGGCCCTACCGCTGCTGTCGCAGAGCAAGGCGCCGGTATTTGCCGGGGTCGGGAGTCTTTCGTCGGTGGTTGGTTTTCCCCGTGCTGAGGCCTACGGTGCTTCCAAGGCGGCACTGGGGTACTTCCTGGATGCCTTACGGGCGGACGTGTCCCGTACCTGCCTGAAGGTGGTGCACATCCGGCCGGGCTTTATCGATACGCCGCTCACCGAGCGCAATGATTTTGATATGCCATTCCTGATGACGCCGGAGGAGGCGGCCGCCTGTATCGAGAAGGGGCTGTTGCAGGGGAAAAGCACGATTGATTTTCCCCGGCGGCTCAGTTGGCCGCTGCGCTTTTTCGGGTTTTTCCGCTGGCTGTGGTTTCGCTTTTCCGCACCCCGGATGACGCGGATACAGTCCCTGTCGGCCCGGCAGTAAACGGGCGAAGCGGCGGAAGATGGATCGGTTCCGTCGCCAGCAGGCCGGCGCGGGTCGATAGCCGGCACGTGCAACTGCAACAGTATTGGAAGTGAGGCCAGCACAGCGGGAACAGCTGTGGTGGTTATTCGAAGAATAAGGAAACCTGGATGCGCATTGCGATTGTCGGTAGCGGCATTTCCGGCCTGACTGCGGCCTACCTGTTAAACAAGAAACACGATATCACCCTGTTCGAGGCGGCCGATCGGCTGGGAGGGCACACCGCCACTGTGGATGTGGAGGAGGGGGATCGCCGGCTGGCAATCGACACCGGCTTCATTGTGTTCAATGACTGGACATATCCCAACTTTATCAAGCTGATGCAACAGCTGGGTGTGGATTCCCAGCCCACGGACATGGGCTTCAGTGTCTGCTCCGATCGGGAGTCGTTCGAGTACGCAGGAAACAACCTGGACAGCCTGTTCGCCCAGCGGCGCAACCTGCTCAGCCCTGGGCATTGGCGCATGCTGCGGGATATCGTGCGGTTCAATCGCGCGGCAGTTCGCGACTGGCGTAGCGGTAAGCTCGATGATGCACTCTCCCTGGGCCAGTACCTGAGGGATAACGGATACTCTGAAGAATTCACCAATCGCTACCTGGTGCCAATGGGCTCGGCCATCTGGTCAGCCAGCATGTCGCAGATGCTGGACTTCTCGGTGAATTTTTTTGTGCGTTTCTTTTTCAACCACGGACTGCTGAATATCTTCAACCGGCCCCAGTGGCGGGTGATCAAGGGCGGTTCGCGGGAATATATCGGCCCGATGGTGAAAGACTTTGCCGACCGCATCCGGCTCTCCACGCCGGTGACCAGCGTGATACGCGGCTCCGACGGTGTCACCCTGCGGACAGGGGCTGGCGAGGCGTTGGATTTTGATGCGGTAGTGCTGGCCTGCCACTCCGACCAGGCGCTGGCCTGCCTGGACGCGCCGACAACTGCGGAGCGGGAACTACTGGGAGCCATTCCCTACGCGGCCAATTCGGTGGTACTGCATACCGATACCCGGCTGCTACCGGAGCGTCGCCGCAGCTGGGCCAGCTGGAATTATCGCCTGCAGGGTGACAGTGACCGTTTGCCGGTACTGACCTACAACATGAATATCCTGCAGCGACTGGACTCGGAGCAGACCTATTGTGTGACGCTGAATGCGGACGATATGATCGATCCGGACAAGGTTATCCGGCGCTTCGAATACGCTCACCCACAGTTTTCCGTGGCGGGCATGCAGGCGCAAAAGCAATGGGAGGCGGTCAATGGCCAGAACTATACCTGGTTCTGCGGTGCCTACTGGCATAACGGCTTTCACGAGGATGGCGTGAACAGCGCGCTGCGTGTGGCCCAGGCATTCGGGGTGACGCTCTGATGGAGAGCGCCATTTACAGCGGTTGGGTCCAGCACCGCCGTTTCGCGCCACGGGAGCACCGATTTCGCTACCGGGTGTTCATGATGTACCTGGACCTGGGGGAGCTGGACCAGGTGCTTGCCATGAGCCCACTGTGGTCCCGCAGCCGCTGGGCCCCGGCAAGCTTCCGGCGGGAGGATTTCTTCGGGGATCCGGCACTGGGTGTCGGTGAGGCTGTACGCCGGCGCGTAGAGGAGGCGTGCGGCGAGCGGCCGGATGGCCCGGTGCGGGTATTGGCCAACTGGCGCTATTTTGGATATAACATGAACCCGATCAGTACCTATTACTGTTTCGATCGGGATGGCCGCGACGTTCGCTGGGTAATGCTCGATGTGCATAACACGCCGTGGAACGAGCGTCACAGTTATGTGCTGGACTGTCGCGACGCGGCATCGGACGAAACACCGGAAAGAATATCGAGAGTGCAGAGAAGCAGTTTCGACAAGGCATTTCACGTTTCCCCCTTTATGCCGATGCGGCAGGCATACCGCTGGCGCAGTATCACTCCCGCGGATCGCCTGTCCATATTCCTGCAGAACCTGCAGGACGGTAAAGCTGTCTTCGACGCCACCCTCAGCCTGAAACGCGAGGAAATCTCCCCGCGTTCGTTGAATCTTGCGCTAATCCGATACCCCCTGATGACCGTAAAAGTCATTACTGCCATCTACTGGCAGGCATTGAGGTTGTGGCTCAAGCGCGTGCCGTTGTTTACCCATCCGAATCGCAGCGTTCGGGCCGATGCAGGAGAAGAACACGAATGAAGACTGTTGAAGCAGGCCAGGCCAGTCGAGTCGAAGACTCGAGTCAGTCGACCTGGATTACCCAGCTTGCCCGGCGCCTGGTGCTGGGAAAACTGGCGGGAATAAAGCATGGCCACCTGGTGGTGGAAGAGGGCGGTGACGTGCATCGCTTCGGCGAGCCGGAACAGCAGGCTGAGGTGTCTGCGCGGATCTGCGTCCAGGATGAGTCAACTTACACCCATGTGCTCTTCAACGGCACCATTGGGTCCGGGGAGGCCTATATGCAGGGCGCCTGGACATCACCCAGCCTGGTCAATGTGATCCGGTTAATGGTCAACAATATGGCCCTGCTGGAAAATATGGATTCCCGCTGGAGCTTCCTGCAGAAATTCGCATTGCGTATCCTGCATCGTTTCAATGCCAATACCCGCTCCGGTTCGCGCAAAAACATCTCCGCCCATTACGACCTGGGCAATGACTTTTTCAAGCTGTTTCTCGACCCCACCATGCTGTACTCATCGGCCGTATTCCCTTCAGCGAGTGCCAGCCTTGAGGACGCCTCCCTGAACAAGCTGGAGCGTATCTGCCAGAAGCTCGATCTCAATGAACACGACCACCTGCTCGAGATCGGCACTGGCTGGGGCGGAATGGCGGTATACGCTGCCAGGCATTATGGTTGCCAGGTGACCACGACCACGATTTCCCGGGAGCAATATGAGCACGCCCGGGCCTGGGTGGAGCGCGAGGGACTGCAGGACCGTGTGACACTGCTGCTGAAAGACTATCGCGACCTGGATGGCGAATACGACAAGCTGGTGTCTATCGAGATGATCGAGGCTGTGGGGCACGAGTACTACAAGGACTTCTTTTCCCGCTGTAGCCGGCTGTTGAAGGAAGATGGCCTGATGGTGATGCAGGCCATCACCATCCAGGACCAGCGCTATGATCGCTACCGCAAGCAGGTGGACTTTATCCAGCGGTATATTTTTCCCGGCGGCTGCCTGCCGTCCAACCAGGTAGTAGCCGACCATATTGCAGACAACACCGATATGCAGATTGTGGGCCTGGAAGACATCACCTTCCACTATGCCCGAACCCTGGCCGCCTGGCGGGATGCGTTCTTTGAGCGCCTGGATGAAGTGCGACGCCAGGGCTTTGACAACCGTTTTATCCGTATGTGGGATTTCTATCTGTGCTATTGCGAGGGCGGATTTCTCGAGCGGGTGATCAGCACCGCACAGTTTGTTTTTGCCAAGCCGCGTTGCAAGGCGCTGCCAGCCTGACGGGCCGGTAAAGGGGCGGGGTTATGTGGCGGATTGTCGTAAACGCTGTCCTTTTCGATATTGCCTGGCCCCTCTGTGTGCTGGTGGATAGCGTATGGATTATCATCGCGTTCACCGCAGCCAACCTGTTTGTGCACCTGCGAATCGTTGCCGACAAGGCCAATGAATGGCTGTGGATCGCGGTGGTGTGGCTCCTTGGCTTCAGCATCGATACCGCAGTATTCTCCAGTGGCTTGTTGGTCAATGACGATGGTTCACCGTTCCCGCCGGCCTGGTTGTTGCTGCTGTGGGTCAATTTTGCCATGGCGCTCCGCTATAGCATGTTCTTCCTGCAGAAGAGCGCTATCCTTGCCGCATTGCTGGGGGGTATCTTCGGGCCGTTCAGTTACTGGACTGGTGCCTGGCTCAACGGCACTGTGGAATTCAGCCAGCCAGTGATCGTTCCGGTGATTGTGCTCGTATGTATCTGGGCATTGTTCCTGCCGTTTACCACCTGGCTGTCGCGCCGACGGATTTTCACCGGGGTTGAATATGCTTAGTCTCCTTGCCGCCGTGGCACTGAACGCCGCCGCGCACTGTGGTTACCAGGGTGAGGTGCAGGCCCTGGGCCTGGCGCGGGATCCCCGCAATAACAACCTGGCCTACTGTGAGTACTACCTGCCCACCCGCGACAACCGCACGCGGGTCCTCTACTACAACCCCCGGGGCCACCGTATTGCCGAGAAAACCCTGATCACCCCGTCCGGCCAAAAGCCGCGCAATGCACCGCGCCCGGAGGTAGTGCAGCAGGATTACCGCCATGGCGAGGAACGCGTCGTGCGGCGACGGGGCGACCAGTGGGAAATGCGCTACCGGGAGAGTGATACGGCTGGGTGGGAGATCGACGTCATTGATGCCGGTGAACTCGATGTGATCGATGCCGGCTTTGACCCGTTTGTGCGCAATAACTGGGACCGCTTGTCAGCCGGTGACGCGGTGGAATTCAACTTCGCCTCCCCGCTGCATGGTCGTGCGGTAAAACTGCGCGCGCGCAAGGTGGATTGCCGGGGAGAGGAACAGGGCAATCTCTGCCTGCGGGTAGACCTGGCGCAGGCACTGTTGCGCATGTTCGCCGGCGATCTCTACCTGGTATACGGGACGGAACAGCGCCAGCTCAGGCAATTCGAGGGGATCGTGAATCTGCTCGATGACCAGGGGGAGAGCCAGAAACTGCGTATCGACTATTTCTACCGGTAGCCAGCAGTAGCCAGTAGCAACACCAGGCCTGGCTATCTTGGATAGCCAGGACCAGGCGGCTGGCTTTTCTATCCATGTCCAGCCCCATGCCCTGCACGCCCCGTCCCCCGGGGGATTTCCGCTTGCGGGGAAATAACTGGTACCTCCCGGTCAAAAAAATTTTCGGCGCCGACTGGCGCACACTTCGACTTGCAGCTAAACCTAAGTGGAAAGAGGCGACATGTTTGCGCTGGCCGCGCCGCGCGGGATAAACCGTGCGCACGGTGGCAGGCGTCAACTCTTCAACCGAGGTAACGCGATGAAGTCTGCATTTCTCTCTGTCGTAGGGCTCAGCGCCATTCTGGCTGCCGGCTGTGTCACCCAGGAGCAGGTTCCGGGGGCCGGTGGCGTGGTAATCGATACTTATGGCGTCAATATGCGCCAGTACCAGCTCGACCTGGCGGACTGTCGCTCGAAAGCCTATTACGCCCGGGCCGATGCCGGTCGCCGCGGGGTAACCCGCGCTGCCGGTGGCGCGCTGCTGGGCGGCGCGCTGGGTGCAATCGTCGGCGACTCCAGTAGTGCGGCTGCGGCCGGAGCCGGTGCCGGTGCACTGCTGGGCGGCGTTTCCGGAGTGGGTAGTTCCTATAGCGAAGAAGGTCGCATCGTCAGGAATTGTCTGCGCGGTCGCGGATATCGTGTATTGAATTGATCTTTTTTTGATCTTTCTGCCGCACTGGCGGTCAAAGAATCAACACAGCCTGTTGATATTCGGCAATCTCACAGGACTTGGCTTGAGCCGGGCAGTCGCCCGGCTCTTTTTTTGGCTGCTGGAAAAGCTATCTGCATCACCCGATCCATCGCGGCCGTGGGCTGCTCCTACAGGAATACGGTGGGATTACCCTGAAGATTGTAGGAGGGTGCAAATAGGCGCCAGCCGTGGGGCGGCCCATGGCGGTGAATACAAAGGGGGCGGGGTTATTACGATTGCGGCCAACTGCCGCTCCCGCGGGCGAGGCCTGGATCCAGAAATGAACCCTCCACGCCGTGACAGAAGCGGCCGCTGGTCGCGATCGGGAACGAATTCCCGGGAGCACCGCAGGCCGCGGTTTCCCCGGAATCCGATTGGCCTTACTGGGCCAGGGAGAACAACTGCGTGTTGCCGCCGGTAGCCACGGTATTGATGGTCTTGGTCTTCTCGTCGGCAAAGCGGAACAGGTAGTGCGGGCCGCCGGCCTTGGGGCCGGTGCCGGACAGTCCCTGGCCACCGAACGGGTTGACCCCGACCACGGCGCCGACCATGTCGCGGTTGACGTAGGTGTTGCCCACATTCACGCGCTTGAATACCGCGCCCGCACGTCCCTCGATGCGGGAGTGCAGGCCGAAAGTCAGTCCGTAGCCGGTGGCATTGATGCGACGGATCACATCTTCGAGTTCACCTGCCTTGAAGCGCACAACGTGCAGGAAGGGACCAAACACCTCACGCTCGAGCACGGAGAAATCCTCGATCTCGACCACCTGCGGGCCGAAGAAAGTGCCTTTCGCCGGCACCTTGTCACGGTCAAAGGCGAACAGCGGCTTGGCTTCGCCGGCCATGCGCTCCCGATGCTTCTCCAGCATACCCAGGGCTTTTTCGTCGATTACCGGGCCGATGTCGGTGGACAGCTGTGACGGATCGCCCAGGGTCAGCTCTTCACAGGCGCCCTTGAGCATCTTCAGCAGGTTGTCCGCAATCACGTCCTGGACGCACAGGATACGCAGGGCGGAGCAGCGCTGGCCGGCACTGAGGAAGGCAGACTGGATAACATCGTCCACTACCTGCTCGGGCAGCGCGGTGGAGTCCACGATCATCACGTTCTGGCCGCCGGTTTCCGCGATCAGCGGGATAATCGGGCCCTCTTTGTTGGCCAGTTGCTTGTTGATCAGGCGTGCGGTTTCGGTGGAACCGGTAAAAGCCACACCGGACAGGCGCGGGTCTTCGATCAGTGATGCGCCCACCGCGGCACCGGTGCCGGTGATCAGGTGCAGCACTTCCTTCGGCACGCCGGCCTCGTGCATCAGCTCGATGGCGCGGGCAGCGATCAGCGGGGTCTGTTCGGCGGGCTTGGCCAGGACAGCATTACCTGCTGCCAGTGCCGCCACCACCTGGCCGGTGAAAATCGCCAGCGGGAAGTTCCACGGGCTGATGGCCACAAACACGCCGCGGCCGGTCAGGTACAGCTCGTTGCTCTCGCCGGTGGGGCCGGGCAGTTCCTGCGGCTCGCTGAAGTGGCGGCGGGCACCGTTGCCGTAGTAACGGCAGAAGTCCACCGCCTCACGCACCTCGGAAATACCATCATTCAGGGTGCGGCCCGCCTCAAGGCAGATCAGCGCGGTAAGGTCGTTGAGGTGCTCCTCGTACAGGTCGGCGATGCGGTCGAGGATTTTCGCGCGCTCGTTGCCGCCCAGGCGATCCCAGGCAATCTGTGCCTCGGTGGCTGCCTGGTAGGCCGCGTCGATCTGGTGCTTGTCCGCGTTGGCGGTATGGCCGATTACCTCGCCGGTAGCGGGGTTGTGGACCGGCTCATCGGCCTTGCCCATCTTGCCACTGATAATCGGGCCGCCCTTGAACTGCTTGCCCTTGAGTTTCTCGACGCTGTGCAGCAACGGCTCTACCGCCACCGGGTCGGTCAGTTCGATGCCGTGGGAGTTCTTGCGGGGCAACGGTTCGCCGCCCAGGTAAATGTCTTCCGGTACCGGGATCTGCGGGTGACGGAAGGGTTTGGCGTTTTCACTCTGTTCGATGGTGTCCTGCACAAGTTCCTCGATTGGTGTTTTCTCGTCCATAAAGCGGTTGACGAAGGAGCTGTTGGCGCCGTTTTCCAGCAGGCGACGGACCAGGTAGGGCAGCAGGTCCTTGTGGGCGCCCACGGGAGCGTAGACGCGTACCGGGACGCGCTTGCCATGTACTTTTTCCACCTGTGCGAACAGCAGGTGCCCCATGCCGTGCAGGCGCTGGAACTCGTAGTTGTTGGCGTCGCCGGCCAGCTCCAGGATCAGGCCCACGGTGTAGGCGTTGTGGGTCGCGAACTGCGGGTAGACCGCATCGCGGTTATCCAGCAGCTTCTTGGCGCAGACCTGGTAGGACAGGTCGGTGTGAGATTTGCGGGTGTATACCGGGTAGTCGGTGAGGCCCATCTGCTGGGCGTGCTTGATCTCGGTGTCCCAGTAGGCCCCTTTCACCAGCCGTACCATGATCTTGCGGCCAGTGTCGCGGCCCAGTGCAATCAGCCAGTCGGCCACATGGGGAGCGCGCTTCTGGTAGGCCTGCAGTACAAAGCCCAGGCCCTGCCAGTTGCCCAGCTCCGGCGCGCGGGCAAGTTCCTCGAAGATATCCAGGGAAACGTCCAGGCGCTCGGCTTCCTCGGCGTCGATGTTCAGGCCCATATCGTATTTGGCGGCAGCGACGCACAGCTCTTTTACCCGGGGCAACAGCTCGGTCATCACGCGCTCGCGCTGCAGTACGCTGTAGCGGGGGTGGAGGGCGGACAGCTTGATGGAGATGCCGTTGGCCTCCACCACGTCGCGCTTGTCATTGTTCTTGCCGATGGCCTCGATGGCCATCATGTAGGCGTCAAAGTAGCGTTTGGCGTCGGCCATGGTACGGGCACCTTCGCCCAGCATGTCGAAGGAGAAGCGGGTACCGGGCTGGTTTTCCGCCGGGCCGCGCTTCAGTGCCTCCTCGATGGTGCGGCCCAGTACATACTGGCCACCCATGATCTTCATGGCCTGCATCATGGAGGTACGCACCATGGGCTCGCCCATACGGCTGACCAGGCGCTTCATCCAGTGAGAGGGCTGCTCGGTGATATCCGGGTCCAGCTCGACGATATTGCCGGTCAGCATCAGGCCCCAGGTGGAGGCGTTCACGAACAGGGAGTCAGATTGGCCACGGTGGCTGGCCCAATTGCCGGAATGCACTTTCTCGGCGATCAGTTTGTCGGCAGTATCCGCATCCGGAACCCGCAGCAGGGACTCGGCCAGGCACATCAGCGCCACGCCCTCTTTATTCGAGAGGCCGAATTGCTGCAGGAAGGCATCCAGGGTGCCGCGCTTGCTGCGCTCTTTGCGGGACTCCACCACCAGTTCACGGCTGGTGGCGAGGATTTTCTGCCGCAGTGTGTCGCTGGGGCGCGGTGCTGCCAGCAGCTCGCTCACACACTGGTTTTCGTCGGCATGCAGGTACTGGCGGGACTTTTCGCGCGCGCTGTGCAGGTCTCCGGCGAATTGTGTTGGCATGATGACTCCAAAGCTCTAAATTGGACCAGAAGAAAAGTCGGATTATGTGCGATTTTCCTCAGAATTAATCGCCATTTTGCAAACAGTTGTGGTTAAATGTAGCGCCTATTTGCACGATCACCAGTAGGGTATGTTGCTATGTCTCGTCAGATGGAAGACCTTGACCGTATCGACCGCCAGATTCTGCGCATCCTGCAGCGCGAAGGTCGCCTGCCCAATGTGGAGCTGGCCCGGCGGGTAAATCTCAGCCCCACCCCCTGCCTGGAGCGGGTCAAGCGCCTGGAGCGTGAGGGCTTTATCCGCGACTACGTGGCGCTGCTGGACCCGCTCAAGGTCCATGCCGGCCTGGTGGTCTATGTCCAGGTGACCCTGACCGATACAGCCACCGAGGCCCTGGAAGCCTTCAACAGCCATGTCTCCAGCCTGGAAGAGGTGCAGGAGTGCCACATGGTGGCCGGCGGCTTCGACTACCTGATCAAGATCCGTATCAAGGATATGCTTGGCTATCGCCGCTTCCTGGGCGAGAAGCTGGCCTCGGTCCCCGGGGTCCGCGAGACCCACACCTATGTAGTTATAGAGGAAGTGAAGACCGATACCGCCGTGGCGGTGCCGGATCCCGAGCCGAAAAAGGCCAAGTCCTCCGCCAAGCGCTAGGGCGGGATCGCCCGCCAATGGCGGGCCCGCCACCTGCACCTGTCACTCCCGCCACACCCCGGAACAAAGTAGTCTGAATGACCGATTCGTCATCCCCGGATAACCGTCGCGCTGTCCTGCTCGCCCTGGCCGCCGTCCTGTGCTGGTCTACGGTGGCCAGCGCCTTCAAGATTTCCCTGAAGTTCGTGTCACCGCTGCAACTGGTAAGCATCGCTGCGGTGGTGTCCACGCTGGTGATGGGCGCAGTGGTCACGAAAGAAGGGCGCTGGGGCGAGCTGCGACTGGCGTGGCGCCAGAACTGGCGCTGGTACCTGGGGCTGGGATTCTGTAATCCCTTCCTTTATTACCTGGTGCTGTTCACGGCCTACGACCTGCTGCCGGCCCAGCAGGTTTTGCCACTCAATTACACCTGGGGGGTATTGCTGGCCCTGTTGTCGGTGCCGGTGCTCAAGCAGCAATTGCGGACCCAGGACCTGGTGGCGGCACTGGTGTGCTACAGCGGGGTAGTGGTGATTGCCACCGGCGGGGATCTCCTGGCCCTGGATTTTGCCGACCCGCTGGGTGTGGGGCTGGCGCTGTTCAGCACCCTGATCTGGTGCTGTTTCTGGCTGCTGAATACCCGCATCGGCGGCAGCGCGCCGGTAAACCTGCTGCTCAGCTTCCTGTGTGGACTGCCCTGGCTGGCCGTGGCACTGGTATGGCAGGGCGGCTGGCAGTGGCCGCCCCTGGCCGGCTGGCTGGGTGCGATCTACGTGGGCCTGTTCGAGATGGGGATCGCCTTCCTGCTCTGGCAGGCGGCATTGATGGCCTGTGACAACACGGCGCGCATCAGTAACCTGATTTATCTTTCGCCGCCACTTTCGTTGGTATTTATTGCGCTACTGGTGGGCGAAACGATCCAGATGGCAACCATTGTTGGCCTGGTTTTGATTATGCTCGGGGTCGCCGTGCAGCAGGGTATCCTGCGCCGGGCGCTTCTGAAGCGTTGATGATTCCGGTTTGTAAATCCCGCAGGAGCGGCCGCCGATCGCGATACTGGCCCGGTCATACGTGGCCCGGTCGCGGCCAGTGGCCGCTCCTGCAATATTGACCTGGCGCCCCTGAAATACTGGCAAAGATGCGCGGATCTTCTTGTATTTCAGGGGCTTGCTCCGAGCTACGCTCGGCGGCTGCACATCCATGTGCAGCATTAACCCGGCAATATGTAATTGGCGGGTTAATAATAACGATTGAGAGAAACTGAAAAGCGATAAAGATAAGCAGGTACCCCCATGGATTTTTCCCTCACTGAAGAACAGCAGATGATCCAGGACGCCGCCCGCCAGTTCGCCGACAGCGAGCTGAAGCCGGTCGCGGCAGAGCTGGATGCCACCGGCAATCGCGAGCTGTTACTGGACAAGCTGAAGCAGCTGGCCGAACTGGGTTTTATGGGCATTAATATTGACCCGGATTTTGGCGGCACCGGTGCCGGTACCGTGGCTTTCAGCCTCGCGATCACCGAGCTCGCCCGCGGCTGCGCTTCCACCGCTACCACTACCTCTGTAACCAATATGGTGGCAGAGGTGATCCAGGCGGTGGGCAGTGAGGAGCAGCGGGCAAAGTACCTGCCGAAGATCTGCAGCGGTGAATATCCTGCCGGTTCCTTTTGCCTGACCGAACCCAGCTCCGGTTCCGACGCCGCCGCCATGCGTACCCGTGCGGTGAAGGACGGTGATGAGTACGTGCTGAATGGCAGCAAGCTCTATATCTCCAGCGCCGAATTCGCCGGTGTATTTGTGGTCTGGGCGGTGACCGATCCGGAAGCGCCAAAAGGGAAGGGGATTTCCTGTTTCCTGGTGGAGGCGGGCACGCCGGGCCTGGTGATCGGCAAGGCCGAGGAAAAGATGGGCCAGAAAGCCTCGGTCACCAATGAGGTTTCCTTCGATGACTGCCGCATCCCGGCCGCCAACCTGATGGGCGAGGAGAACCGTGGTTTCCGTATTGCCGCCGGTGAGCTGGCCGGCGGCAGGATCGGCATCGGCTCCCTGGGCCTGGGTATCGGCCTGGAGGCGCTGGACTGCGCACGCGCATTTATCCAGGAGCGCGAGCAGTTCGGGCAGCCGCTGGCGAAGTTCCAGGGCCTGCAATGGCAGCTGGCCGACAAATATACTGAGATGGAAGCCGCACGACTGCTGCTGTTACAGGCAGCCTGGCAGAAAGACGCGGGTATGGACTTCGGTCCGGCCGCTTCCATGGCCAAGCTGTATGCGACGGAAAAAGCCAACGAGGCTTGCTACACGGCACTGCAAATGCACGGCGGTGCCGGTTATACCCGCGACTACCCGCTGGAGCGGATGGCGCGCGACGTGCGTATCACCACCATCTACGAGGGCACCAGCGAGATCCAGCGGCTGATCATTGCCCGTCACCTGCTGACCGGGATGCGTTAAGCGCCTCTCGCAACTTCCCTGCGCAGGTCTCCCGCTGCGGAGACCTGCGTTCCTGCACCTGCTTCCTCCTGATCCCCTATTCGCCGGATTCCTTTCAGGGTTCCTTATCCCACCGCATTTGCCTGGTAGCAAGGATTCAGTTCCGGTTGCCGGCGGGCAGCAGGTGCCAGTGATGACACATAATTCGCTCCCGGCACTGCGTTGACTCTCGTAAGAGGTTACGGCGGCTAACCTTAAAAGGTATGTGACACCGGGGCCAGGTGGGAGGAAGTACCGTGCCACGGCCAGGCTTGTCCGAAACTTTCATATTTTTCTTTTTCGCACTGCTGGGCGCTGGCCAGTTGGTGGCACAGGACGAGAAGGACCTGGCAAAGCAACTGGCCAACCCGGTATCGAGCCTGGTCAGTGTCCCGTTCCCGGGCAACTTTGATCACAAGGTCGGGCCCTTTGACCAGGGGCACCGCTTCAGCCTGAATGTGCAGCCGGTCAGCCTCAACGAAGACTGGAACCTGGTCAGTCGCACCATTTTCCCGATTATCCGCCAGGACGACGTGCTCCCGGGGACGCCCAGGAAGACTGGCACCGGGGACACTGTGCAGAGCGTGTTCTTTTCCCCTGCGGAACCCACTGAAGGTGGCATTACCTGGGGTCTCGGTCCGGTATTCCTGGTGCCCACCGCGTCTGAACCGCAATTGGGCAGTGAGAAGTGGGGTGCCGGGCCTACCGGTGTGGTACTGAAACAGTCGGGGCCCTGGACCATTAGTGCGCTGGTAAACCATATCTGGTCCTTTGCCGGCGATGATAACCGCGATGACATGGACAGCACGTTTATCCAGCCGTTCTTCGCTTACACCACGCTCGATGCGTGGACGATCACCGTCTAGGCGGAAACTACCTACGACTGGGAATCCGAGCAGTGGAATGTGCCGGTCGGGCTGCTGGCGGCCAAGGTAATCCCGGTAGGTAGCCAGACTTACCAGATCCAGGCAGGGCCAAGGTATTACGCCGACAGCCCGGATGCCGGTGCCGAGGGGCTGGGCTTCAGGCTCAATTTTATTCTGCTGTTCCCCAAGGGGGGGCAGTGATTCGTCAGGCAGAGGGAGCTGGAAATGCGACAGCCAGGAAGTGACAGAAGTGCAGTTATGCCCCTGATGCTCTACCTCGGCACTATGGGGCTTGCCTCGCCGGCCAGCGCAGGCGGGCTGATGGTGTGGGAGATTGGGACCCCCACACTGGGAACCGCCGGTGCCGGTTGGGCTGCTATGCCGGAGGATGCCTCTACCGCGTATACGAATCCGGCGGGAACGGTCTGGCGCGACGGCACACAGTTGATGGCATCGGGGCAGCTTCTGTACGGCAACCTGGAATTCAGTAATGGCGGCCAGAGTAATGTGCCGGGTGATGACGGTGGAAACGCCATCGAGTGGTTTCCCGGTGGCGGTTTCTTTGCCGCGGGGCGGCTCAATGAGCGCTTCGGTTGGGGGTTTGCGCTTGCCGGTAACCTCGGCGGTAGCCTGGACTATGACAACGACTGGTATGGGCGCCGCTTTGTTACCGAGACTGACCTGATCGGCATGAGCGTGATGCCGTCTATCAGCTGGAAAGCAAGCGATTGCCTGTCGCTGGGGGCAGGGTTGAACCTGATGACCGGATACTACCGGTTTGAGTCCCGTCCCCGGGCGGGCCTGGTTGGCGGTGATGCCCGGTTGAAATATGACGATACCGATGTGGCGCCAGGTGGTAATTTTGGCGTCATCTATCGGCCCGGAGAGGCAACAATACTGGGATTGGACCTGACTACCGAGGTGGACTGGGAATTCTCCTATAATCTACGCTTGGCCGGTTTTGGCCCACTTTTTGATGGCGTTTTCGGTCGCTTGAATGACAGGCGCCTGCAGATTGACATGGATGTTCCGCAGACCGCTACCGCCAGTTTGCAGCAACAACTGGCCGCGGATACCACGTTGTACGCTAACCTGAACTGGCAGAACTGGTCCGAGTTCGGACTGGTGGGCATCCAGATAGACAATCCCAACCAGACCAGTGCGACCGTCAATCGTAATTATGAAGACACCTGGCATGGATCACTGGGGCTTAGACACCAGTTTCGTTCTGGGATCCTGGGCGGGTGGGCACTCTCTGCCGGACTGGGTTATGACAGCAGCATGGTCGAGAACCAGTTTCGCACCGCTGATGTCGTTGTAGACGAACAGTGGCGCCTGGGGCTGGGGGGCCGTAAGGAGCTGTGTCCTGGCCTGCGGCTGGATTTTGGTTACACACTTGTATGGATGGGAGATGTGCCAATAGACCAGCAAGGGCGGCCGCCTTTCAGCCCACGCTTGCAGGGTAGTTTTGATGACTACTCGCTGAACTTTTTTGGGGGCTCGATACAGTTTGAGCTTTAAGGGCTGGTCTGGTCTTCTGCATCACGAATTCATACACTCACTACTTGAATAGGCCATAGTGATGAGACAGCTGTCATGAGCGGACCGACGCCGACCGTAGTTACCGTGGAAGAGAGTGGCGACGGCAAGTTTACGCAGTCTATGCATTCCGGGCCGCACCGGCTTGTCGCCGACGAGCCCGAGGAGTTCGGAGGTGAGAACCTGGGACCCGGTCCCTATGAGTATGTTTTGATGGGGCTGGGTGCCTGCACCAGCATGACTGTACGTATGTACGCGGACCGTAAGAAGATTCCGCTCGATCGTATCCGGGTGATACTCTCGCACCGCAAAGTGCATGCGGAGGACTGCCAGGATTGTGAGACAAAAGAGGGCAAGATCGATGAGATCGTGCGTGAGATTACACTGGAGGGCCAGCTGACCGGTGAGCAACGCGAAAAATTACTCGATATCGCCAACCGTTGCCCGGTACATCGCACCCTGACATCGGAGATTGTGGTTCGCTCACGCCTGTCTTCTGCCTGATACTAACAGCACAATGCCCCAGGCCAGCCAGCAATTCCCGAACGGGAGGTGCTGTTGGCCGCGATGCTCTCACACCTGCGATTCAATTGGCAGGAAGGTCAGCAGCCAGACCACGAAGCGGTCCCAGGCCGAGGTATCGGGATCTTTTTCGTAAGTGACTGTTTTGCCATCTTCCTCGGCGGTCCAACGCAGTCCATCCCCTTCACCTTCTTCACCGAGTGAAAGCTTCCAGGCGGAATCCGGGGTCACCCAGCTGTCAAACAACTGGCGCAGCTCAGAGTTGATGGCGGTGTTTTCGATCAAAACACCGATTTCCGTATTCTGGCGCAGCGAGCGGCTGTCCATATTGATCGAGCCGATAAAGCTGCGATTGTTATCGATCACGAATGTCTTGGCATGTAGCGCTGCACTGGCACTGCCCTGGAACAAGTGCCGCCGCTGCTCCTGGTCCGCCCCGGGCCGCAGTTCCCACAGCTTCACTCCGCCCTGCATCAGGCGCACGCGGTCCGGTGCATAGCCGGCGTGAACCGCCGCCACGTCGGTGCTGCTCAGGCTATTGGTCAGGATCCCGACGTCGACGCCGTTTCGTGCAAGCCCGGTAAAGAGTTCTACTCCCGGGTCCCCGGGCACGAAATAGGCCGAGCTGATGCGGATAAGTGACTCGGTATCGGCAAGTGCCTCCTTCAGGTGGTAACCGGGGAGCTCGTGCTCGGGGAGGTTTTTGTCCAGCGCCTTTTCCGGGGGATCCGAGTAAAGTGTCGCCGGGCCCCAGTGGAATTGCAGCCGGCCCTCCGTCAGCCGCTCGCTGAATTCTGATTTCTCCAGTGCCTCCCGAAATTCACTCCTGGCGTGTTCCCGCAGGAACTTCCGGATCTGGGCACGGATTTCCTCCAGTGTCCTGGAGTCGTCATCGTCCAGCATCAATTGCGAGACAGGCACTGACACTGGGTGGTTCCAGTACTCGTCGAATGTGGCCGCGGCCCTGGGGAGTAGGTGACCGATGACGAGGATGTCGGCGTCAAGGAACTTCACGCTGGTGGAGGAGAAGTACTCGTCGGCGATATTCCTGCCCCCGGTGATCATGGCCAGGCTGTCGGCGACCAGCAGCTTGTTGTGCATACGATGATTGATACGTCCCAGGTTCCGTACCTGCTCCAGTGCCTTCTTGAAGCCACTGCGCCCCGCCACCGGGTTGAATACGCGGATTTCCATATTGGGGTGTTTGGACAGGGTGAGGATATCCGGGTTGTCGATACGTGTGGCCACATCGTCGACCAGCAATCTTACGCGTACGCCGCGGTCGGCGGCTTCCAGCAGTTTGCTGGCGAGCAGGTTGCCGGCAGTGTCATCCTTGAACTCATAGTACTGCACGTCCAGGGACACCCGTGCTTCGTGAATCAGGGCTACCCTCGCCACAAAGGCCGACAGCCCCTCGGGCAGCAGCAGGAAGCCGGAATGCTCGCCGGGATGCTGTTCCGCATGCTTGTTAATAGCCTGCGCCATGGGGGATTCGGTCGCCGGGGGCAGGGCATAGGAGGCCGTGCGTGAATTGGGGTCGTACTCCTGGTTGTTGCTGTTACATGCCTGCAGGCTCAAAACGCTGGAAAGTATCATCATGGGTAATGGCAGCGTTGCCGGTCGGGAGCTGTAATTGGCGTTCATTGGGTTGGCGCACATACTGTCTTCAAAGGCTTGGATGATCACCTGGGCACCCGCAGCGGCCGAACTGCACCGGGCAATGTAAGCGGGTGCCGGTTACTTATAGTAGCCCTGATAGGTATGTCGCGGTGCCCTGGGTATGGCTCCGCTGCGGGTTCTCCCCGGGAGCTTACTGTTGGGACGATGTTCTTATGCCGGCAAAGGGCGGGGCTTTTTACGTGAAGCCACAGCCTGACCCCAGGAACTCACGACCACCATTTTCGGTCAGCTAGTCAATCGGTTGGTGCGTGGCCGCCTACCACTTTTGTTTCTGGCTGTTCTTTAACGTCTTCCAGCATGTGCTGGCCCACGGTTTCCTCAGGGGCGACTCTCAGGAAAATGCCCAGGCACACCAGGAGTAGGGCTGCGGAGAGAATGATAAGCGCCGGGTACAACAGGAGCTGGGGTTGTCCGGTCTGGCCAAACTTGATGACAAAAATCAGCCCCTCCAGGGCAAGCGCCACACAGACCACCACGATAAAACGTGGCGTGGATCGACGCAGTACATGGGTTACTTCACCAATGGCCGGCTTACGTAATTCATGGGACAGGGCGCGTTGAAGCTCATAGATTGCAAGAGCGACGATCAGGTTACTGATGGCGTTGGTGATAAGTTCGGGGATCTGGTTGTCTTTGTAGATAAAGCCCTCAGTAATGATGAAGGCTGCGACGCTGACTGCACTCGATATCAGTATGAGTGCGGTGAGCACCATTAGGAACATTGAAAATACCCCAAGGAAAATGAGGGTATTGGATCGTTTATTTCTTAACTTTTTGAAGAGGACTGAGATGTCTCTAGCCATAAATCGCCGGGTGCTCTTGCAGGGAGGGAAGTAATTACCAGGAAGTTCTAGGTTTTACGCTCCCGCTTCAGGGGGTACCCATTGCGGTCGCTATGTCCAACTCGCTTCCGGCAGTGTAGTAAAGTGTGGCGTGGCGGGAAGTAGTGATGGCCGGGCAGGGCGGCTGAGGTAGAAGGGGCCGACCGATCATCGTCTCGGGGCAAGCCCGCCAGGGGGCAGGCTGTTCACTTTTCAATTAAGGGGGCGTGTGGTCTTTACCATTTGTCAGTCAGTAACGCCTTCCGCTTCGCTCGCGGCTTCCTGTGCGATTGGCATTCGTTTCTTCGGGCGGGGATAGAAGTTGAGAATCCCGTCGTCAATCGGGGATTCCAGCAATATCTTCCGGTCGCGCTCGTAATCGTTCATCAGCCGCCATGGATACCGGGTGCCCTGGCGGGGCAGCAGGTGGTCGGCGCGCTGGACATAGCCCGATTTCAGGGCAGCCATGACGGACTCATGCTCCTTGCAGCCTTCACGATCCACCGGCATAAACACCGCCTGTTGCTCACGCCGCATATGGTTGAGCAGGCGGCACAGGTAATCCGCGGACAGGTCCGCCTTCAGGGTCCAGGCGGCGTTGGTATAGCCGAATACCCAGCCCATATTGGGCACCCCCTCCATCAGGACGCCCTTGTAGGTCAGCCGGCGGTTGATCTCCACCGCCTGGTTATCCACCTTGAGCGTCATCCCCCCCAGTACCTGTACCTTGAGGCCGGTGGCGGTGACCACGATGTCGGCGGGCAGCTCTTTGCCGGACTTGAGGCGGATGCCATCCTCGGTGAAGGTCTCAATTTCGTCGGTTTCCACAGATGCCGTGCCGGCGCGGATGGCATCAAACAGGTCGCCGTCCGGTACTGCGCACAGTCGCTGGTCCCAGGGCTGGTAGTCGGGGGAGAAGTGGCGCATGTCGGCGCCATTGCCCAGTGCCTTGCGCACGCCCCGCAGCATCATGCGGCGGACGAAACCGGGCCAGCGCCTGGCGGCCTTGAAAATCCAGCGATGCAGTTTGATATTGCGCTTGCGCGCCATGCGGTAAACCAGGCCCTCGGGCAGGAATTTCTTCAAGACTGCAGAAATCTTGTCCTGTGCCGGCACCGACAGAACGTATGTGGGGGAGCGCTGCAGCATGGTGACATGCGCGGCTTTCTCTGCCAGGGCGGGAACCAGGGTCACTGCGGTGGCTCCACTGCCGATCACCACAATGCGCTTGCCGCTGTAGTCCAGGTCCTCAGGCCACTGCTGTGGGTGGATGGTCTGGCCGCCGAATTGGTCGATGCCCGGGAATTCCGGCAGGTAGCCCTGGTGGTAGTCGTAGTAGCCGGTGCAGGAAATCAGTACATCGCAGCTGTAGCGCACCGGGCGCCCGTCCTGCTCCCCACGTAATTCCCAGCACTGGCGCTGGCTGTCCCAGTTTGCCTGCTGGAGGTCAATACCGAACTGTATCCGCTCGGATACACCATACTCTGCGGCGGTATCGCTGATGTACTGGCGGATCGACTCCCCGTCTGCCAGGACCTTGAACCCATTCCAGGGACGGAAGTTGAAACCGAAGCTGAACATGTCGGAATCCGAGCGAATTCCCGGATACCGGAACAGGTCCCAGGTCCCACCGATGCGGTTGCGGCGCTCGAGGATGGCGAAGTGCTTATCCGGGCAGTCCCGGCTCAGGTGGCAGGCGGTGCCTATACCGGACAGGCCGGCGCCAATGATCAGTACATCGTAATGCTGCTGCGACATAGGGATTCCCGCATCATTATTGTTCTATCTGGTTCCGGTGCCCCGGACGCACCAACGATAGCGGATTTCCGGGGCGCGTAACAGGAATGCGGGAGGGATTTTGGCCTGTGGGTTCGGCCTTGAATTCAGCCGCTCCCCCGGAAGCGCTAGCTGGCAGTAGGCTTTTGCCGGGAGCGTTGCCCACCCGCGGGCAGGGAAGGCGGGGGATTGCGAAAGAGCCTGGCCATATCCTGCATGGCATTCTCAAAAGTAGTGACAGGCCGGTAACCCAGCAGGCGTTCGGCCCTGGCAGGCACCAGTTGGTTGGGGCCGCCCATCAGGCGGTATGTTTGTTGGTTGAGCCATGGCCGCTGTGGCCTGTGCCGGGCCGGGTCGTTGCAGGCGCGCAGGATGGCCAGGACCCGGGCGACCGGCCGGGGAATGCTGCGGGGCGCACGGGTACCGACCGCTCTGGCCAGTGCTCGCAGGAATTGCTCCCAGGTCACCCCGAAACCGTCGCCGGCAACGAAAAGTTGCCCGTCCTTGAGTGGGGACCGGGCGGCTGCAATCAACAGGGCTACCAGGTTATCCATATGCACCAGGCCGGCATCCCAGTTGCCCCTGCCGATCAGGCAGGGCTGGCGCGCCTGGAGACGCGAGATCAATTGACCCACCCAGGGAATCTCCCCGCTCCCGTAAACGTTGCCGGGCCGGATAATTGTGGCTTTGAGGCCAATCTTTGCCACGGCCTCGCGGATCATGGCTTCTTCCTGCTGGCGTATGCTGGAGTAACTTGAGCCCGGTGCCCCAGTCGGGGTTCGTTCGTCCAGGATTCCCTTGCCCAGTGCGGTGCCGTAGCAGCGGATACTTGTGGTAGCGACCAGGTGCGCATCCCACATCAGCGCCAGGTTGATGCTCTGCCGTGTGGTGGTAAGGATCCTGTCAGTGTGTGCAGTTTTTTCCGGTCCTTCAGCTACGCTGTTCCCGATCTGGAACACCGTATCAACCGGCCCGTGGTTCTCGGCCAGGTCGGTAATCGGGCGGGCAGCGACGCGGATGATGGTGACGCGCCCGGCCCATGCCGTGGGTATGGATCGCCCCGGGTGGACAGCTGCCACTACGCGAACCTTCTCGGCCAGCAGCTGGTTTACCAGCCGGCGACCAATAATGCTGTCGGCCCCGGTGACCAGGGCTGAGGTAAGTTGTTGCATCTCTGTTTTCCGTCGGCCTCCGGGAGTCTCGCGGAGGCCCATGGCAGGGGGCAAAGCTCTCGGGTCAATCGAGGTGAGAGTCGCCAGGCGTATCTGGTCTCATCCTGCTTCAGCGCAGCGCCATGGTTAATTTTTAACCGCGCGTTCGAGGACAACCACGCAGTTTATGGCCATGCGCATTCCGCAAACTTGACCTTTGGCGACTAAACTTTGACCAATTGCGACGGTTGTGAGTTGGCGGCACAGATCGCGAGCGGGAGGCGGCATGTTCCTGGTGCGCACAGGCGCTATCGAGGGTTTCGGCGAGCTTGTCAGGCACCTGGGAGGGAACCCGGCGGCCATGTTAAGGAAGAGCGGCCTCAGCGGTGCGCAGCTACGTGATCCGGACACTTACGTGTCTTATCTGCGGGTAGCGGACCTGCTCGACCTTGCCGCGGAAAGCTGCGATGAGCCCCTGTTCGGGCTCCGCCTGGCTGAGCGCCACACCATACAGGTATTGGGGGAAGTGGCTCTCTGGATCAACCAGCAGGAGACACTTGGCCAGGCCCTGGAGCACGCCAACCGGCATTTAAGCCTGCACGCTTATGGCGTCCATGCCCGACTGGTGCCTACCCCTGAACGGCTGGAATTACGCCTGAACTTTGATTTCACCAACGCGACCGGCCTGCGGCAACTGATGCAGGTTAGTGCTGGCCAGGCGTTTATCGCGGTATCGGAAATGGCCGGTGAGTCCGCTACCCAACCGAGGTTGCACCTTGAGCAGGAACGACCCCGGGCATGCCAGTGGCGCCCGGGCCGGTTCCTGCGGGAACCGGTTTTCGCCAGCCATTTCTGTGGGGTCAGCTTTCCCCTGGGCTGGCAGGACCGTAAGCCAAATTACAGTGAGCAGAGGCTACGGGAATATTTTGGCCGGCGGATAGAGGAACTGAAATCCCTTTACCCCGAAAAGCTGCCGGTGCAGGTGCGCCACCTGATCAGCGGCCTGTTGGCCAGTGGTGAGTGCAACCTGGAGGGGGTTGCCGCAGCCCTCGACCTGCATCCACGGGTGCTGCAGAGAAGGCTTGGCAGTGAGGGCACCAGCTTTAGTCAGTTGTTACAGCAAAGCCGCCAGGAAATAGCCCAGCGACAGCTACAACACGGCCAGCTGAGTATTACCGAGCTGGCACTGAACCTGGGGTATGCCGATGTTGCGGTGTTCAGTCGCAACTTCCGCAGCTGGACGGGGCTATCTCCACGGCAGTGGCGGGACCGCCACCGTGCCCGGGTATGAGCCTGGATGCCGGCCACGATGCGGATACCGGGCGGGAATCATTTACTGCCCGGCCCGTTCTCCCGATCCCCGGTTAATGGATGCCAGTGCGCTGGAAATCTGTGGGTCCCGGGGAAATTTTTGCAGGCCCTGCTCGAGCGCGGCAATGGCTGCCCGGGTATCACCGGCAGAATTGAGGGCAACGCCGTATACGTAGATATAGCGGGGGATGGTTTCCGTGCTCTCTGCGGCGCGACGCAAGTGCTCCATGGCATCCCTTGTTTTCTTTTGCCGGATAAGGGAAAGCCCCAGTGCGTGATGAAGCGGCGCGGCCCGGTCGTTTGTCTCCAGCGCCTTCCTCAGGACCCGCTCCGCCTGATCTTCGCGCCCCAACAGCCGGTACAGCTCGGAAAGGTTGACATGGGCAGGGAGGTAATAGGGGGCGAGCTCGATCGCATCGCGGTAGAGTGCCTCCGCCCTGGCTGCCTGCTGTTGTTGCGCATGCAGGTTTGCCAGGTTGGCCAGGGACTCGGGGCGATCGGCATTGTAAGTCTCGGATTGCAGGTACTGGTTCAGGGCCAGGGCGAACTGCTGCTGCACCGACTGGGGGAACCGATCCAGCGGCATGCCGGCCAGCGCATTGGCTGCCAGGCCCCGTGTTACCCGCTGTTGGCTGTAAAGTAACGGGATGCCCAGGGCTGGGCGCACCTGTTCCGGCACGGTTTCCAGTGCCCGGGCCAGGCCCAGCTCCAGCAGCGGGTCGTCCTGCTGGGCAATCACCTGCAGTAGCTGTGCGGTGTCCCGGTTAAGGTAGCGGGGCAGCAGGGATACCGCAGTGGCCCTGGCGATGGAGGGCTGCGACTCGTCGAGGGCGAGTTTGGCCAGCGCATCGGCGGCGCCCGGTAACCCCTGGCGCCCGGCATGGATGGCTTCACCGTAATGACCGCCATCCGGTTTCCCGAACTTCTCTTCCAGCACCGCGGTGGCCCAGCTATTGTCGCGCTCCGTATGGCAGCCAGTGCATGCATTGGGCGTGTCGAGCCGATCCGACAGGTCCGGGCGCGGGATACGGAAGCTGTGGTCGCGGCGTGCATCCACCACCATGAAATTCTTCGCCGGCATATGGCAGTTGGCACACTGCGCCCCGGGACTGCCAGCGGGATGGAAGTGATGTTCCGCGGTATCAAACCTGTCCGGCATATGGCACTGCGCGCACACGGCATTGCCCTTGGCGCGGAGTTCCAGGCTGTGGGGCTCGTGGCAGTTACTGCAGGTCACGCCGGCGGCGTGCATCCTGCTCTGCAGGAAGGAGCCGTAGACAAAGACCTCATCATCCACCTGGCCGTCGGCGTGGTACAGGCCCTCATCCAGCAGTGACAGGTTGTAGTGGTCCAGTGGCGAGTCGCCGGGCCTAGCGTCGGGATGGGCGGTGGAGCGGCGGGAGTGGCATTGTGCGCAGGTCTTGAGTTCTCCCTGGCCCCGTCCGGCCAGCTTCGCCCGGGCAATACCGGATTCCGGATCCATTTCCCAGGCCACCTGCTTCCGCTGGGCGAAGCTGGCCACCAGGCCTTTATCGGCAATATTGCTGTCGGGGTTGGCCGCCCATTCCATATGCCTGGCGCCGGGGCCGTGACACGCCTCGCAGCCCACATCGATTTCGGACCACTCGGTGCTGAATGTTCCGCTGGCCAGGTCGTAGTTTTTCTGCAGGTTGGTGGAGTGGCAGTCCGCACACATGAAGTTCCAGTTCTGGTTGATACCGGTCCAGTGCAGGGGATCCCCGGGTGTTATCTCCTCATCCGGGTAGAGGTGAAACCAGCGCTGGCCGCCCTCGGCCTTATCGCGGCTGTCCCAGGCGAACGGGAGTGCCTGCAGCCTGCCCCCGGGGAGTTCCACCAGGTATTGCTGCAGGGGAAAGGCCCCGAAGGTATAGGCAATGGGATAGTCCTGTCGCTTACCTTCCGGACCAGCAGTCTGGACGAGGAACCGACCATCTTTCCTGTAGAAGCGGGTCACGCTGCCGAAATAATTGAATTCTGAACCGTCAAATTGTCCGAGCACAGCCCCACCGGCGGCTTCCTGCATGGAAAGGTCATGATGGGACCCCTGCCAGGCCTTGAGCTGTTTCCGGTGACAGTTGCCACAGCTCCCGGAGCCGACAAACTGTCCCGGGCCTTCAGGAATGAAAGCTGCGTTCGTTGTTGCCCGATCCACCGATGGTGCGGACGCTGACCCGGCCGGACCAGTGGAGGTATCCGCAGACCTGCCCTGTAGGGAGTCATTCCCGCCTGCAGACCCTGCGTTTCGGTCGCAGCCTGAAATCAATGACATCAGGACCAACAACGTGAAGCCGAAGGGGTACAGTTTAACTGGCATTGAATTCCCCGGAATTATTTCCCTGTCGTTATTTTCCTGTTTATGGCTGTAGCGACGGCAGGCCGGCCCATCGGCAAAGGGAGACCGCAACAATTTAGTATAGTCGGGACAGGCGCAGAATTAGCCGAAGATGCGTTATCGCCGAATCAAATAGCTCCCCTGCAGGCATCCGCAGGCTTCTGCAATCCGTGGGGGAGTGTCATCCAGGATGAGCGCAGGCTGTTCCGGGACAGGTGTCACTGGCTTCATCCTCTAGGCACAATCCCCTGCCAGCAGCTAAGGTGTAATAGGGCGCATTTTGCAAACTACGCGTTCCAGTTAGCCTGAGGTACCCATGATGTCGAGATGCATGGCACGCATTTGGGGCGGCATACTGCTCATTCCTGTTTACCTGCTTGCCACGTTGCCGGCTCTGGCAGCCGACCCCCTGCGGTCCTGGACAGACGGTCCGACCAAGGATGCCATTATGGAGTTTGTGGCGAATGTCACCAAGGAGGGTGGGCCCGAGTATATCCCTCCCGAAGAACGCATCGCGGTCTTCGACAATGATGGCACCCTGTGGGCAGAGAAGCCTCTCTACTTCCAGCTGATTTATGCAATGGACATGGTCAGGGATATGGCACCTGATCACCCGGACTGGGAAAAGCAGGAACCATTTGCCTCAATACTGGACGGAGATCCGCGCAAGGCGCTGGTGGGCGGCAAGCCCGCCCTGATGAAATTGATGGCCGCCACGCACAGCGGTATGACCGGCAATGAGTTTCAGGAAAGCGTCAGTAAGTGGCTCGCCACTGCCCGCCACCCGAAATACAAGGAGCCGTATACCGAAATGGTTTACCAGCCAATGCTGGAACTTCTCCGGCATCTCCGCGCCAACGGCTTCAAGACCTTTATAGTCTCAGGCGGCGGGGTTGATTTTATCCGTGCTTTCGCCAGGGAGGTGTATGGAATCCCGCCGGATCAGGTAGTGGGTAGCAGCCTGAAGGCAGAATACCAGGTGAAGGATGGCAAGCCATCCCTGGTCAAGCTACCGGAAATCAACCTGATCGATGACAAGGAAGGCAAGCCGGTGGGGATATACCAGTACATCGGCCGTCGGCCAATTTTCGCCGTGGGCAACTCCGATGGCGACCTGCAGATGCTGGAATATACCACGGATGGTGAGGGGCCCCGTTTTGGACTGCTGCTGCACCATACGGACTCCCGCAGGGAGTGGGCGTACGATCGCGATTCCGAAGTCGGTCGTCTCGACAAGGCCTTGAAGTTGGCGCCGGAGAAAGGCTGGACCGTGATAGATATGCAGGACGACTGGAGAATGGTTTTCCCCTTCGAGAAGCAGTGACCGGCTATTGGTAAGGCTGCGCTAAGGTGACTTTCGGGCCGACAGGAAGCCGGATAGCTCGTGATTGATGAATCTGGATAGTTTGTTAGGAGCAAGGAGATGTTTATGTGCTCATTGCGGTGGCTGCTGGCTATTCCGGTGGTCATGCTGCTTGGCTTTCACAGTAATGTCCAGGCGCAGGGTAAACCCAATATCCTGGTGATCTGGGGCGATGACATTGGTATCACCAATATCAGCTTCAATAGCCGCGGCCTGATGGGCTACGAGACGCCGAATATCGACCGCATCGCCAAAGAGGGACTCTCATTTACCGATTATTACGGCCAGCAGTCATGCACCGCGGGTCGCGCCGCATTCCTCGGTGGCAACGTACCGGTCAGGACAGGTATGACGAAAGTCGGGCTGCCCGGTGCCAAGGAGGGCTGGCAGGAATCCGATGTCACAATCGCAACCGTGATGAAGAGCCTGGGTTATGTCACCGGGCAATTTGGCAAGAACCACCAGGGCGATCGGGATGAGCACCTGCCCACGAATCACGGCTTCGATGAATTTTTCGGCAACCTGTATCACCTGAATGCAGAGGAAGAACCGGAAAATCGGGACTACCCGAAAAACCCGGAATTCCGCAAGAAATTTGGCCCGCGCGGCGTTATCCGTGCAAAAGCGGGCGGGCCGATCGAGGATACCGGTCCCCTGACGAAAAAGCGGATGGAGACTGTTGATGATGAAACGGTGAATGCCGCAATCGATTTTATCGAGCGCGCTCACGACGCCGGAAAACCGTTCTTTGTCTGGTGGAACGCCACCAGGATGCACTTCAGGACCCATGTCAAAGAGGAACACAAGAACCTGGGTGGGCCAGATAGCAACGAGTATATCGATGGGATGGTGGAGCACGACCAGCATGTGGGCAAGCTCCTCGACCTGCTGGATAAGCTCGGGATAGCCGAGAATACGATTGTTTTCTATTCCACCGACAATGGTCCCCACTTCAATACCTGGCCCGATGCGGGTATCACGCCATTCCGCAGCGAGAAGAACTCAAACTGGGAGGGCGCCTACCGGGTTCCGGCTTTCGTGCGCTGGCCCGGGAAATTCCCCGCCGGGAAAACGCTGAATGGTATTGTCTCCCATGAGGACTGGCTGCCAACCCTGGCAGCGGCTGGTGGTAACACCGATATCAAGGAGCAATTGCTGAATGGCGTGCGCCTGGAGGGGCGCAAGTACCGCAACTATATTGATGGCTACAACATGCTGGATTACTTTACCGGCAAGACTGAAGAGTCGCCGCGTAACGAGTTTATCTATGTCAATGACGACGGCCAGATCGTGGCAATGCGCTACCAGCCATGGAAAGCGGTATTTCTGGAGAATCGCGGCAAGGCATTCGGGGTATGGATGGAGCCCTTCACCGAGCTGCGGGTGCCATTGATATTCAACCTGCGCCGGGATCCGTTCGAGCGGGCCCAGCATAACGCGAATACTTACTATGACTGGTTGCTGGAGCGGGCCTTCGTATTGGTTCCGTTGCAACAGATGGCTGCAGAGTTCCTGAAAACCATGGAAGAGTATCCTCCCAGCCAGACACCGGGTGCGTTCAACCTGAAGAAAATCGAGGAACAGCTGAAGTCAGGTGCAGCGGGGAGTAATTGATATTCTTGCAGGGGGCGGTGGAAGCTGCCGTGATTTCAGCACGGCAGCCTTCATCACTCTTTCCGGGCCTTTAGGGCGTATACCAGATCGGGCTGGAAAAGGCGCGTTCCTGGTGGACCATGGGGACTTTCTTGTCCATATCGATATCGAAGCGAACCTTGTCGTACAGCGTCCAGCGCGGGGTAGGGATCTCCAGGACACGAACGTAGTAAACCGCCTTGTGTAAGGGGTTGAATTCCTGGTCCTCAAAATAGCCAATCAGTTGCTCGGCGCCGATGTCATTTTTGTACCCGGCGGTCTTCAGGTCAACGCTGTTACCGACATGCTGGATCCTTCCCCTGCCATCCTTGCTGCGCTCGCCGGACCACTTGACGTTGTATATTTTTTCGTGGGTTTCGCCGTTGCCGTCCACCCAACCCTTGATGATCTGGATCCGGTCAAGGTTGGCGCCCTCGGGATCCTTCATCGCTGCCACCAGGAAAGTCATGGGCTGGCCGCGCTCCGCGCCCTTGAGTTTGCCACCCATGGGGACGCCCTTTTTATAGCCGATGGCTACAACGTCATCCCCGGCATCCTCCCTGTTGAAGTCGTGGCTGGCGAAAAAGCGTACCTTCATCCGGGGGCCGGTGGTGGCAAAAGTCTCCTTGCGCATCATGGCGTCCCAGATGGCCTCCCGGGTGTTCTCTTTCGCCCATACACCCATAATGCCGGAGGCTGCCTGTTCCCAGCCGTAGAAATCCCCGCTCTTGCCCTCGAGGAGGGGAAAGTTCCAGCGCTGCTTGTTGGAGGGCTCCAGTGTCTTGAATTTGCCGAAAAAGTTGTCTTCCTCAGTCGTGGATAGGCCGGTGTGGGTGTCACTGGCGCCATTAGCGCCATACTGGAAGGGATTGGTACCCAGTTCCGCCTGCAGCCGGAGGCCGGATTTCAGTGCCTCACGCCAGTATTCGGTCTTGAATGCACCCTTGGGCTTGGGGACCAGTATCAGGTTGCCGCGATCCCAGAGGTCCCAGTTGGCGAATTCGTCTTCCGGTGACAGGGAGGGGTGGGATTCACTCTGGCCCTTGATCTGGGTGACTTCAAATAAGGGCTCATACTTGGCCCGCATCTGTGCCCATTCTCTGGTCATCGGCGAGCCATCGAACTGCTGTTCCTCAAACATGCGACCGTTGGACAGGTTACCATTGTGGGGAATGGCGAGGACGCGGCCGCCACTTTTCTGTTCGTAGGCCTGCATCCACTCCCACAGTTTCATCGGATCCTGGGTCTCAAAAGTGGTGAGCGGCAGGATGTCGCGGGTCCGGTCGGCACCATCGCGGAATATGACATTTCGGTGCAGGTTGTTGCCTCCATCGGCATTCACGGTCCACTCATAGGCGATGAAGGTAGTGAACTCTCCCGGCCGGTAATACTTTTCTGCCGCATCGACGGTCTTTTGCCAGGCAGACTTCATCCATTTGGGATCCATCAACACCTTCGGCAGCCGCTCTTCAGACTGCATGGTGATCAGCTCACTCTTGGCCTTACTGGCCTGGTCCGGATCCCCTGAATTGAGCGCCTCGCTCCACTTCTTGATGGTCGGGTCCTTCAGCATTTCCGGGTTGCCGTCGATGATCTCGTTGATTGTACCCATGCCATCGGAGTGATCGGTGATCATGAACCAGTCGTAGGGCCGGTGCAGCTTGGCCTCAATGCCGCTGTTGGACTTCACCTCTTCACCCTGTGCAAAGCGATAGGCGTCGTCAGGAGTGAGGATTGCGCCATCCATGCCTGCATCCGCCGACCAGCCGGTATGTACGTGGCTGTCGCCGAAGTAGGCCTGGGTAGGGTAATCAGCGCCGTCAGCGACACCATTACTCGTTGAAGAGTCCGCTGTTGTACTTTTGACGGCCGGCCCCTTCGCGGAGTAGGGATTGGATTCGGGGTCGCTGTCCAATTCCGCAGAGTCATCCGCCCCGAATTCCTCCCCGATGATCTGGTCACCCCCTGTGCCGAGTTCTTGTTCACCGTTGACGTCAGGGCTTTCCCCGGCGGGAGATTCCTTATCACGGTCACCTCCGCAGCCCACCAGGAGGATGGTTGCGAGCAGGATGGGCAGGCCGATTTTGGTCATGGGGTGCCTCTTGGTTCTATTGAAAGGTTACCCGGATTACCCGTGAGAGTTCCGTGTAGTAGTAATAGCAGAGTAGTCCCAAGGGAATTGCCGGAGACACACAGATAAACACAGCCATTGGTGATGGCCACGGCTGGAGTGTCAACTGATACAGGAGGAGACGACGGCGAATGTAATGGTTTCCGACATCAGGCGCTGGGCCAGTGCGGCTACTCGCCATTCCTCCTTGTCCTGCTATTTAACCTCCTCGATCTCCCCAGCGCGCCACTCCTTGGTAAAGAAGGGCTCCAGCGGGCTGTAGAGCCGCAGAATAGTGAACCAGCCCTTTCCCGGGGTTGTCTGGATCCAGTTACCACTTGCTACACCGTCTGGTTGCTTCGGAGCGAAGTAAATAGTGGTTGATCCATCGCGACCTGGTTTGGCTGCCGGGGTTGGATAGGACTGGCTGCCAGCGCGTGGAAAGCGCTGCGGTGTTGCCAGCATGGAACGGGTCTGGTTGTCATAGGCGGTCAGCGACCAGAATTTTCCCGCCGGTATGTCCTTCGGCAGTGTGACCCTGTAGGTCTTGGCGCCGTCGAACGGTTCGCCGTTGGCGTCCGTAAAACCCATCAGGTATTGGGAGCCGACGTCGGGAATGCGCATGATCATCCCCGGCGAGTCGAGTGTATAGGCGAAATAAAAGGCAGTACGGGAGTCAAGTGTGCGCGCACCGGTGGGAGGGAAGGGCTTGAACATGCCGTCTTTGGTGAACTTTGGCGGCGGTGTTTCGAAAAAGGCGCCGCCTTCCCATAACATATTGCCCCACATGGAATCGGGGTAATAGGCCCAGTCCGGGTGGACCATGGGCCAGCGCCAGTTGAGAATGCGGCCAGTGGCGTTGCCTGCGGCGGCGGCATCGGTCAGGATCTTCTTCATCCGCACGTCGGGCTTGAAAGGCTTACCCCGGACGATGCCGATTGCTGCCAGTTGGCCCGCCAGTTCCACGTCGTAACTTCCCGCAGGTTCATTCTGCAGGTTTGCGTTAATCATTTCGAAGAAGCCGAAGTCACTCGGGGGAATTGTGTTGAATTTCTTTCCGCTTGCCTCGATAAAATGAGTATCGGGAACCGGGGGATTCTTGCCAAGACGCACCTTGCCTTCCAGTGCCGTGGCGATACTGGTGCCATGGCCGCCAGGGGTATAGGGGTATAGGGGTATATTTTCAGGGATTTGCGGATATTGGCCACGGCCGGGGCGGGGTCATTGTCCACCAGGTAGGTTCGGGCGGCGTAGAGGAGGTGGTTGGTTTTGGAGTGTGCGATAAAGAAGCCACCCTCCGGCAATGAGCCCTCATATCCAGGTGGAACCAGTAGATACTTGCCACCCGCACCGCGATCGGGACCGGGAAACCCGATGTCGATTACCCAGTTGAACCACATGTCGTTTATGGTCCCCAGACCCATCGAAGGCTGTTCCAGTACCAGTGGTCCCTTCGACAGGTCCAAAACTGCCATGTAATAGACAGTGTCCGCATTCGCGGTCAAAAACAGCGAATTGGAGTCCATCAATTCGGAGAATATGACGATGTCGTTGTCCTTCGCCCCGATGCTGTGCAGGCCTTCCCGAATTGCGTAAGCCGATGCCCCGCGAAAGCTGTTGTTGAAGGCCTCCAGGGCACGGGTGAAGTCCAGGGTGTCACGGACAGTCCGGGCGGTGTCCGGGGTCGGGACCCCATTGACGAATTCCAGGGTGCCTATTCGGGTGTCGATCTTATCTGGTGTGGTAATTGCTGCCGGCACTTCGGGGGCAGCGTGCGCTGGTGCAAAGGCGAATATGGTTGTTGCCAGGGCACTGTAAACCAGGCTCTTGAGATAGATCACTTGTTTCACTCCGGGAAAAAGGTCGCCTTCAAGAGTAAAGTTGATTCTGGGTGTCACTGAGCTACTGGATGGAAAGAGTGCCGCCAATCATGGCAACTACTATATATGCTGTATTGGGGCGGTGGAGTCAAAGGGGGGCCAGTGCTCTCGAAAGCCGGCCACCGGCTTTGGCGATCACCATTATTGGCGCCCTTTGATGCCGGTAGGGCAATACGTTTACTTCAACAAACAGCAGAAAACTGGAAGCACCAATGGCCCAAGGCTCGAAGAAAGCGGTTTTCTATGCCATCTGCGTCAATGGCATCATCACCGTACTGAAAGGATTTGCAGCCCTTGCAACACATTCAGCCGCAATGATGAATGAAGCGGTACACAGCCTGATGGACACTCTCAACCAGGTGTTCCTGATGATCGGTCTGTTGCGTGGCGGCCGGCCGGCCGATGAGAATTACGCCTTCGGCCACGGCCAGAAAAAGTACCTCTGGAACCTGTGGAGCGCCATTGGCCTGTTTTCCATCGGCTGTGGCCTGGGTCTGGCCCACGCCTGGCATGCCTACCACCAGCTGCATGTTTCAGAGCGGCCGACCGTGGTGTCGATCCTGGGCGTGGAAATTGCCCCAATCTGGATCTCCGCCGTGGTGCTGTTTATTGCCCTGGTGCTCGAGGCCTATGTGCTGTTAGTGGCGGCGAAGGAGTTCCGCGCGCAGATGCGTGCCCGGGGGGCCACCAACCCTTTCCGTTTCCTGCGGGAAGCCGACGATCCCACATTGATCGCGGTCTTGCTGGAGGACTCAATCGCGGTGACAGGTGTGATTCTTGCTGCCACCGGTATCGGCCTGGCCCAGGTAACGGGTGACAAGATCTGGGATATCTGGTTCTCGGTGGCCATCGCCGTGATGCTGGGCCTGACGGCGATCTTTCTGGGCGCAATCAATATGCGTTTCCTCACCAGTATCCGCGATGCGGATGCCGAGAAGGCTTTTGCGGAGATCTGCCGGGGGCGCCGGGATATAGAGCGCTTCCATGACCTGCGCTCGGTGATTGTCGACGAGACCCACGTGGTGGTGGTAGCCGAGGTGGAACTGCGCGAGGAAGTGCTGGTAAGGGATATGCGTGAGCGCATCCAGGCCCACGAAAAAGCACTGCTGGAGCGGGTGCCCGAGCATCGGCGCACTGAAGCGGTCCGGGCCTACGCCCAGGACCGCGCGGTGGTCCAGGCCACCCTGGAGCGCACCGAGCGGGTGATCGACGAACTGGAATCGGAACTCAAGGCGCGCTGCCCGCAGGTGTTCCACCTCACGGTAGAGGTGGAGGGGATTGCCCAGTCGTCGGTCCTGGATGAGCCCGGAGAGTTGTTATCCTGAGCGCGCCGCGTTAGGCTCTCCGCCCGCACGGTCACGTGCGGTGACAGCCCGTTTCAGGCTGGAAAACCAGTGTTTTTGTGACTGCAGCAAGGGCTCTGTTCACGCCGGTTGGCGGTGCAGCACCTTTACCTGATTCCCGAACAATGAATGCTGCGTGCCGGTGCGAATGGCCGGCGGCAGTTCGATATACTTCCAAGAAATACCGAGTCGATGACCAACGAAGATAAACGCCCCCTCTATATTCCCCACGCCGGTCCGTCCCTGCTGGAGATGCCCCTGCTGAACAAGGGCAGCGCCTTTACCCTGAAAGAGCGGCTGGAATTTAACCTGGTGGGGCTGCTGCCGAACAATGTAGAGACCATCGAGGAACAGGCGCGCCGCGCTTATCACCAGTACCAGCAGTGCAACTCCGACCTGGAGCGGCATATCTATCTGCGCGCTATCCAGGATGACAATGAGACCCTGTTTTTCCGCCTGATCGAGGAGCATATCGAGGAGATGCTGCCGATCATCTACACCCCGACGGTGGGCAAGGCCTGTGAGGAGTTCTCCAATATTTACCGCAACCACCGCGGCCTGTTTGTGTCCTACCCGGACCGCGAGTATATGGATGACATCCTGCGCAGTGCCACCAAGGACAATGTGAAGGTAATCGTCGTCACTGACGGTGAGCGGATCCTGGGGCTGGGCGACCAGGGCATTGGCGGTATGGGTATCCCCATCGGCAAGCTGTCCCTGTATACCGCCTGTGGAGGCATCAGCCCGGCTTACACCCTGCCGGTGACCCTGGATGTGGGGACCAACAACCGCACCCTGCTGAATGACCCCATGTATATGGGCTGGCGCCACGAGCGTGTGTCGCAGGAGGAGTACGATGAGTTTGTGGCCGAATTTATTGCGGCGTGTAAGCGGCGCTGGCCCAAGGTGTTGGTCCAGTTCGAGGATTTTGCCCAGACCAATGCCATGCCGTTGCTGGAGAAGTATCGCGATGAGCTGTGCTGCTTCAACGATGATATCCAGGGGACCGCTGCGGTTGCCCTGGGAACCATGCTGGCAGCCTGCAAGGCCCGTGGCGAGAGCCTGAGCGACCAGCGTGTGCTGGTCGTGGGGGCCGGCTCGGCCGGTTGTGGTATCGCCGAGCAGGTGGTCAAGGCCATGGTGGACGAGGGAACGAATGAATCCAGGGCCCGCGAAAACCTGCTGATGTTCGATCGCTACGGCCTGGTAACCAGTGATATGAAAGGCCTGCACGGCTTCCAGTCACGCCTCGCCCAGGATCCGGCCAAATACCCAGGTGTAAGCGAGTGGGACCTGCTGCAGCTGGTGCAGGCGGTCAAGCCCACCATCCTGATTGGTGTTTCGGGGCAGGGTGGCCTGTTTTCCCAGGAAGTGATCGAGGCGCTCCATGCAGGCTGCCCGCGGCCGCTGGTGATGCCGCTGTCGAATCCCACATCCCGCGCCGAGGCCAGCCCGAAGGAAATCCTCACCTGGACCCGGGGCGAGGCCATGGTGGCCACCGGCAGCCCCTTCGAGCCGGTGGAGCTGGATGGACATTCGTACCGGATCGCCCAGTGCAATAACGTCTATATATTCCCGGGGGTTGGCCTGGGTGTTATCGCCGCCGGTGCCTCACGGGTGACCGACGGTATGCTGATGGCGGCCTCCAACGCCCTGGCTGAAAACGCACCGGTGGCCAAAACCGGTGAAGGTGCGTTGCTGCCGGCCCTTTCCAACATTCGCGAGATCACCAGGTATATTGCCCTGAAGGTGGGCCAGCAGGCCCAGGAAGATGGTGTGGCGCCGGTTGTGAGCGAGGAGAAGCTGAGTGCCTCCATCGAGCGCAATTTCTGGTACCCCGGTTACCGCAAGTACCGTCGGCGTTCGTTCTGATATGTCACCCTGTAGAAGCGGCCCATGGCCGCTCCTACAGGGAACTTTTCCTTCCGCTAACCCGATTCCTGTAGCGTCGAGGACTGCCTGCGCAACACCCGCACCAGCACCATGCTGCATATCCGGTAAAACAGCCGCGGGAACACCCGGTTGGCGAATGCGGTGAGCTTGCCCCTGGTGCCCGGGATAATCTGCCACTTGCCCCGGTCCAGTCCCGCCAGTATCTCGTCGCAGGCGGTATCCACATCAAGGGAACCGGCGACCTTGCGCAATTCCATCGACACCGGGTTGCCGTCCAGCTTCTCCTTTTCCACCATCGGCGTGCGCACCTCTGCCGGGCAGATACAGCTGACGCCGATGCCCAGTGGCTGGTATTCGAACCTGAGGGTAGTGGCCAGCCCCACCACGCCGAATTTGGATGCGCCGTAGGCGGCGTAGCCGTAGTTGCTGGTGAGGCCGGCAAGGGAGGCTACCAGGGCCAGGCGGGAACCGGGTTGGAGGTGGGGCAGCACGGCGTTGGCAAAGTGGAAGCTGCCATTCAGGTTGACGTCCACCACACGGTGGAATTCTTCTGGAGAAAGGTCGGGGAATGCCCGGTTGACGACAATACCCGCAGAATTGAGTGCGAGCTGCGGGTTGCCGAATGCTGCCACCGCCTGTTCGGTTGCGGTCTGCAGAGTTTCCTGGCGGGTGACATCGGCCTGGAAAAATTGCCAGCGGCAGTTGCCCTGTTCGGCGGCATCCCGTAGCTGCTCCCCTGCCTGGTCGGGCAGTTTCAGGTCGAGCACGGAAACACTGGTACCCCGGCGCAGGAGGCGCAGGGCAATGCCCAGGCCCAGTCCACTGCCGGCCCCGCTGATTACAGCATGAGTCCAGTTGATCATTATTGTTCTCCCCAACGCTGGTCCGGCAAGTCTGGCATATGGCGCGTTACCGGGCAATCTGTGGGCCCGGGGCGAAACCAGGGGGGGGCAACAATGCAGGCGATTACAGATGCCGGGCTTCCACCTCCACGCCGTCCTCGATCCGTTCGCTGGGATGCAGTACCAGTGTCTCTCCTTCGCTGAGCCCATCGAGCACCTGTGCCTGCTGGCCATTGTTGTGCCCGATTGCGACGACCACCCGCTCGGCGCGGTCGTTGATTACCCGGAACACAGCCCACTCACCCTGGTACCGGAAGAGAGCACCGGTAGGCACCTGCAGGATATCCTCGCCACGCCAGATGCGCACCGCCGCGTCTACGCGGTAGCCATGCCCGAGTCGCTGCCAGCTTTCCCGCGGGTCGGTGAAGTCGATGATGACATTGACGCGCTGCTCCTCGATACCCAGGGCAGAAATCTTGGTAAAACCAAACGGCTCCACCAGGCGGACCTTGCCATTCAGGGGCTTTGCGCCGCCCCAGCTGGTCATACGGACATAATCCCCCGCTTCGACCTGGACCGCATCCCTGGAAAGCAGGTCGACTACTATCTCCAGCTGGGCCGGGTTGCCGATTTCCAGCAGGGGCGTCCCGGCATTCACCACGTTTTCACTTTCCTGCCGCACCTGCAGCACCCGGCCACTCACCGGGGCCTTGACCCTGACAATATCCTCGGGGCTGACCGGCTTGCCCTGCCGTGGTTCAATCAGGGCAGCGCGAGCGCTTTCCAGCTCGCTACGGCGAACATTCTCAGCGGCTTCGGCAGTGTCCACCGCCGCTTCGGCACTGTCGAGGGCCAGTTCTATCCGCTCCAGTTCCACTCTCGAGATATGGTCTTTCTTGATCAGGGCCCGGGCGCGCCGCGCATCAGCCTGCGCGAAATTGAGTTGTGCTCGCGCATCCCGGAGTTCCGCCCGGGCCAGCTCCAGCGCTGACTCCGCACTGCGCACCGCTGCCGCTGCCTGGTTGCGGGTGCGTTCGTCGAGAAACTGCGGGTGGGTAGGGAGAAGTTGCGCCAGCTCGGACTCCCCGGCAGTAACGTTATCACCAACCTCGTTCTCCACCCGTAGGAGGTAGCCGGTCACCGGGGCGGAAACCACGAAGACATCCCGGACCCGGGTGTAGCCCTCGTCGCGCACATAGACCTCCAGGGGGCCGCGGGTAACCCGGGTAAGGTCCACCGGCACTGGCTCGGGCAGGAATGCGTAGGCAAAGAAGAGCCCCAGGCCAGCCAGCAGCCCGATAATTACCAGTCGGCGCAGGAGGTTTGCGCGCATATCACTCCCGTGTCTTGAGGACCGCGATCAGGTCCAGCCTGTCGATGCGCCGGCGTACCAGCAATCCGGAGCCGAGTGCTGCGAGCAGGACCACCAGCGCGGCATAGCCATAGGTGGATGGGGCGATTACCAGCGGGATACGGAATAATTCCGTGTCAAAAGACATCACCAGAGTGGCCGCCAGCAGGTAGCCGAGCAGGGCGCCCAGTGGCAGTGCGATTATTGTCAGCAGCCCCAGCTCGCCCAGCAGGATGTAGGAAATTTCGCCGCGGGTCAGGCCCAGCACCCGCAGGCTGGCCAGTTCCCGGCCGCGTTCCGACAGGGATATGCGCGCGTTGTTGTAGACCACGCCGACGGCGATCAGTCCGGCGAACAGGGTGTTGAAAAAAACAAAGGTCCCGAGGCTGTCCTGCAGGGTTTCATAAAATGCATTCTGCGCCTGTTCCTGGAGGCTGACGCCAGCAACCAGCGGGGTGTTCTTCAGTTCCCGGTACAGCGCGTCGGTCTGCAGCGGATCTACCAGCAGGTATGTGCCGTTGATGGATGTGTCCTCCCCGAGCAGGCGATTCAGGTGCGCCAGGTCCATATAGGCGGCTGTGCCCATGTAGGTCTTCACCACGCCACTGACCGGCACATCCAGTTCGGGGCGGCGTCCGGTGCGCACCTCCACCCGCAGTAACTCACCCGGCCCGATCTGCAGCAGTTCAGCAAGCTTGTCCGACAGGACAATTCCCGCGGGCGGAACCTCCACGGGCTTCAGCTCGGTATCCACGACACGGCTCAGTTGTGCGTCCGGCAATATACCGACGATGCTCTCCCGACGCATGCGCGGGCCATTGCGCAATACCACCGGGATGGCGCGGAAGGGCTCCGCGGTAATGACGCCGGGCGCATGCATGACATCGTAGATGGCGCGATCGTTGCGTGGGTCGAAGAAATTCACGGTCACATCCTGCCGGTCGATGACATTGAAGCTGATATCCACCATATACATCATGGCATCCATCGAGAAACTCGCGCCGATCAGCAACCCCATGGACATGCCAATGCCCAGCACCGCCATGGCCGCCCGGCGGGGCCAGCGGTAAATATGGCGCAGGATCATGCGAGTGGGCTGGTCGATCCATGCCGACAGGCGCTCGATCCAGCGGGCCGAGCGGCTGTAGTCGGGGGGAGGCGGGGGAACCATGGCCACCGCGGGTTCCAGTTGCATGACCCGGCGCACCGACGAGAAGGTGCCGGCCACGGCCACCAGCAGGCTGACCCCGACCGCCACCAGGTAGACCTGCAGGGGCGCGCGAAACAGCAGGAAGGGAAACTTGAAAAAGTCCTGGTACATGTTGGCCAGCCCGCGCCCCAGCCAGGTACCCAGCACGATGCCGACCAGGATCCCGAGTAGCACAATCACACCGATCATCTTCAGGTAATGGATCGCCACATCGCGGTCGGTATAGCCAAACGCCTTGAGCAGGCCGATCTGTTCGCGTTCGGTATCTATCAGCCGCCCAACCACGACATTGAGCAGGAAGGTGGCCACCAACAGGAAAATGGGTGGCAGGATCCGCCCGATGGTTTCCAGCTGGTCGATTTCGTTGGTCAGGAACTGGTCTGAGATTTGCTGGTCGCGGCCGTACGCACCGGTTGCACCATAGCGTTTCAGCAGGGTGTCCAATTGATCGATCAGCGCATCCTCATTACTGCCGGCGGAAGTGAGCAGTACTGCTTCGTTGAAGGCGCCATCCAGGTCGAACGCATTGGCGAGGGCTTCCCGGTTCATCCACAGCACGCCAAAGCGCTTCTTGTCCGGCACGATTTCCCCGGGTGAAATCGCATAGATATATTCCGGGGACAACACGATGCCGGTGATGGTCAGCCGCTTGCGGGTGCCATTGAGGATGGCGTGGAGATGGTCCCCCGGTCCCAGTCCATGGGCTTCGGCGAAGGCGTCCAGGGCCAGGACTTCCTCCTCATGTTGTGGGTCCACGTAGCGCCCGCGGCGCAGGACTATGTCGTTGATGTGTGGCGTGGGGACTTCCGGCAGTGACTGGATTTCGCCGGTAATCGGCGCACTGGAGCCTTCCACATCCAGGATCACACCGGCACGGATTCGGGTTTCCGCCCGGCGCACCCCGGGCAGGGCAGTGATTTCGTCCAGCAGTGCATTGGGGGCCCGCTTTACCGGTGCGACCACATCCGCAAAGCGGTAGCGCTCGTAGTAGGCGGCGCGGGTTTCGGAAAGCGACAGCAGCATGCCCCGGGACATCAGGTACATGCCCACGCCACAGCCGATCACAATGGCAATGGCCAGGCCCTGTCCCTTGATGGCCCAGAGGTCGCGGACAAGTTTGCGGTTCAGTGGCTTGAGCAGTTCTATCAGCATTGGCAGCGCCTGCGGGGTAGACGGCCCTTACCAGCTGAGCTGGTCCGGTGCACAGGGTTCCGGGTGGCGCTCGCTTCTCTGAATACGGCCATCGGCCATATAAAGCACGCGATCGGCCATGTCCGCGATACCGGCATTATGGGTGATGATCATGGTGGTGGTGTCCAGCTCGCGGTTGGCGCGGGCGATTGCTTCCAGCACCACAATTCCTGTTTTACTGTCGAGCGCGCCGGTGGGTTCGTCGCAGAATAGGACATTGGGTTGTTTGGCAATTGCGCGGGCGATGGCGACCCGCTGTTGCTCCCCGCCGGATAGCTGGGCGGGGAAATGTTCCATGCGCTGTTCCAGGCCCACCAGGCGCAGCGCCTCCTCCGGACGCATGGGGTTCTTTGAAATCTCGGTTACCAGGGCGACATTCTCGCGGGCGGTAAGGCTGGGAATCAGGTTGTAGAACTGGAACACAAATCCCACATGCTCGCGCCGAAACAGGGTCAGGTGGCGGTCATCGAAGGCTGTCAGTTCACGCCTGCCGAAAAACACCCGCCCCGAAGTGGGGGAATCGAGTCCACCGAGGATATTCAGCAGGGTCGACTTGCCGCTGCCGGATGGGCCCAGCAATACCACCATCTCCCCGCTGGGAACTTCCAGGTCAACGCCACGCAAGGCGTGCACAGTGGCTTCACCGCTGCCATAGGTTTTGGTGAGCTTCTCGGCACGGAACGCGATGGCCTCACTGTCAGTGGCTGTGCTCTCCATCGAGTGCCTCCATGTACCTGCAGCGCGGCCGGCCTGCTCAACCAGCGCCCGTTGGCCAGAGGAATATCACGGCAATGCCGGTAATAAAGGGTAAGGTAAACAGCAGCAGCACCCCCCTGAACAGCGCCCAGCCACCCAGGGCACCGGCAGCGCCCGCCTTGAAAACCAGGTTGGCCAGTGTCGCGATGATCATTGCACGCCAGGCGGTGGCGGCTTCCAGTGCCCCCCTGCCGGCCAGGTTGGCGGTGGACAGGGTAATGGCGTCCACGTCGGTAAAACCGGAAATCAACGCCACGACATAGATACCCTGGTTGCCGAAATAATCCTTGGCCGCGGCGACGGCGAGTAAGACCAGGGCATACATCAGGCCAAACACCAGTGCCGGGGTCAGTTCCGCCGGGTTGGTCTGCTCGGGCATCTGGTCTTCCCGGGCCCCGATTCTCAGGTAGCCCAGCCCGCACACCGTGACACTTACCACCAGCATAACCGCCAGGGGCGGGATGAGTTGCAGGACCATGCGCGGCGCAACCACGGCAATTTCCACGAACATGCGCAGGAACATGCTGGTGGAGGCAATCAGGATCACCAGGGCTGCCAGCCTGACCAGCGTTGCCTGATTGCGCGCCCTGCGCGCGTAACTGACCGTGGTGGCGGTGGAGGAGATCAGGCCACCAATAAGCCCGCTGAGCAGCGTGCCGGTGCGGGCGCCGACGATCTTGTAGGCGCCATAGCCGCCGAGGCCAATGCCCACGATCAGCACGACAAGCAGCCAGATCTTGAAGGGATTCAGTACATCGTAGGGGCCGAAGGTCCGGTTGGGGAGAATCGGCAGGATGATCAGGGAAATCAACGCAAACTGCATGATGGCACGCAGGTCTTTCTCCGGCAGGTGCTGGGCAAAGGCGTGCATACTGGGCTTGAGGTGTAGCAGTATGGCGATGGTGCCACCAACCGCCACGGCGATGGATTTCTCGCCCACCATCACATAGGCCCCCACCAGGTAGATCATCAGTGCGGTGATTTCCGTGGTAATGCCGGTGGTTTCCTCCTCGCCACGGAGTCGCTCAACATTGCCGAGAATGAGCAGGATAGTGACGCTCAGGAGTCCTGCGGGCACCAGCCACTGGGCCTGGTAGACCATGCCGATACGTGCCGCGAGGGCGCCAAATACCGCAATCAGGGGAAAGGTGCGAATGCCACCAATGCGATCGGTGGTGCGCTCGCGCTGCAGGCCCACCAGCAACCCCAGGCTGAGTGCGATACCGAACGCGATGGCGCTATCCAGGTCGACGTAGCCAATAGCGCCGGGTATCTCGTTGCTGGCGGGGTTCTCCAGTGGCTGTCCGGGGGAACCGGGGCTTCCTTGCAAGTCAGGGTCCATTTATTGGGATTATGCTGTCGGATCATTCAAGCCAGCCGGCATGGGGCGAATGCACTGGTGTGAGTTTTTCGTCAGTCCGGCAGGCGTCCTTAATCTGTCGCGGGTGAGTTCATCCTTTAATATAGTCGCTGGCCGCGGGCCCTGTGGCGGCCTGGTGATCCCGGGGGCGGCGGGGAGCAGGTGCCGGGATAGACATCACAGCCTGATCTGGCGTTGCTCTCAACAGCCTGTGCCACAGGAGGCAGCGGCGGCCAGTTATCAGAACCAGAAGCGCACACCGGCTACTGCGAAGGTGAATTCAGAGTCCTCCCCATCAGCTTCGACCAGGTCGGCGGATTCCCCAATCTTGCGTTCCCAGGAAACACCGAGGTAGGGGGCAAACTTGGGTGTAATCATGTAGCGCAGGCGCAACCCCAGCTCGATAGCGGTAAATCCCTCGCCAATGTTGTAGGCCGGGATATCGGAGAAAGAGAAATCCGTTTCCAGCCTGGGCTCCAGCACAACCCGTTGGCTGAAGTGGAAGCCCCGCTCTATCTCCAGCCGCCAGGAGACATGGCCGTCTTCGCTGATGTAGCCGGTCAGGTCGGTTTCAAAGCCATAGGGTGTCATTCCCTGCAGCCCCGACGCCAGAAACGAGCGACTTTCGCGGGGATTGAAGTCGTGTCGTATACCCAGCTGGTAGTCCCAGAAAGGGCGGATGGCGTGGTTCCAGAAAACCTCGAGCTTTGCCGCCTCGGTCTTGCCGCCGGCTTCCCGCTCGCCCTCGGACTCCAGATACAGTTTGTTATGGTCGCCACCATACCAGGCATCAATTTCCCAGAGCTGCTTTTCGGTATCACCGTCGCGTTGGTACTCGAGTCTCTTGCCCAGCACCTGCATAAATTTCTGGTTGTCGTGGATGGGAATAACTCCAAAGTTTCCCTGGGGTTTTCCCGTCGCATCTTCTGCGTACTTGCGAATCTGCTTTCCAGGTTCAGGGGGCAGTGGCGGGCTCCGGTAGCCTTCCGGTTTGGGCTCGGTGCCATCCTCTGAGGCCTGGATCGGGACATTTTTCGGGGGCTCCGACGCTGCCGCGAAGCTCACCGGCAGCAACAGGAGAAGGGGCAGGGCAGGGTAGTTTTTCATAAGCTTGCTCAGGCAACCCGTACCACCTGGAACATCCCCGCCTCCATGTGGTAGAGCAGGTGACAGTGGAACGCCCAATCGCCTTTTTCGATGGGTGTAATCAGCACCGACAGCACCTCTCCCGGCTTGATCAGGATGGTGTGCTTGAATGGTATCCGTTCATTATCCTCGCCGTTTTCCAGCTGCATCCACATCCCGTGAAGGTGCATCGGGTGTTCCATCATGGTGTGGTTGACCATGAACAGCCGCAGCCTTTCGTTGTACCTGAACAGGTAGGGACCGGGTTGTTGGGTAAATTTCTTTCCATCCAGCGAGAAAATAAACCGCTCCATATTGGCGGTGATGTTGATGGTCATTTCGCGGTCGACCGTGGCGCTGTAGGGCTGGGGCTCCGCGGAAACCAGGTCAGAGTAGGTAAGGACTTTCCAGCCATCGTTGCCCAGGCCGATACCGGGCTGATTGAGCCGGCGCTGCGGATTCATCACCACCATGGCCACATTGGGGTTTTTCCTGTTGGGCAGGAAAGGCATAGGGCCATTGGGTCCAGGGATGGCGTCATCCTGCATTTGCAGGCGCTTGCGGTGCAGCTTTTCCTTCATTGCCTCTGACATGCCGCCGAAATACCGGCCCTTCATCATGCCCATGCCAATATCTTCCAGCTTGCGATCCGGCACTGGTCGCAGTTCCGGTACCGGTGCGGTCATTCCGGGTTCCGGGGCAAGGGTCCCGCGAGCGTAGCCGCTGCGGTCGAGCGACTCGGCAAACAGGGTGTAGGCGCGGGCTTCCCGCGGCCTGATGAGTACGTCATAAGTCTCTGCTACACCAATCCGGAATTCGTGGCAGCGTACCGGCTGCACTGCCTTGCCGTCGGCCATCACTACTTCCATATCCAGGCCCGGGATGCGCACATCGAAGTTACTCATTGCCGCGGCATTGATCACCCTTAACCTGACCGTCTCACCCGGAAGGAACTGGCCGCTCCAGTTCATGTCCGGCGAATGACCGTTCATCAGGTAGGTATAGATATACCCGGTGACGTTGGAGAGATCGCGGGGGCTCATGTTCATCCTGCGAAATGGCAGCAGTTCGGCATTGGCTTCTGCAAAGCCTTTTTCCCGCACCTCATGCAGATAGTCGAACACGGTGCGCTTGTAGTAGATGTAGTGTTCGGGGTTGAGATTGATATTGCGGAACAGGGACTCGGGATCGGTAAACGCCCAGTCTGAAAGGACGATTACATGGTCGCGGTCGTAGTGGAAGGGCTCACCGTCCTTCGGGTCAATCACCAGCGGGCCATAGGTGCCGGTCTGCTCCTGAAAACGTGAGTGGCTGTGGTACCAGTAGGTGCCCGCCTGTACCACCGGGAATCGATAGCGGTAGGTCTCGCCCGGTTGGATCCCATTGAAGTTCACCCCGGGCACACCATCCATGCGGAAAGGTACCAGGATCCCGTGCCAGTGAATGGAAGCGTGCTTTGTTCCATCGAGGTGGTTGGTGACATCCATTGTCACGGTATCGCCCTCGCGCCAGCGGATCAAAGGGCCGGGGACGGTGCCGTTGATGGCAGTGGCTGTGCCGTAGCGACCGTCGATACCCAGGGGGGTATATCGCAGCGCCAGGTCAAAATAGTCCTGCGGATGGTAATCCCCGATCCCGCCATGCAGGTTGCGGGGTGAAGCGAGCGCCCAGGAGGCCAGGGGCAGCGCCCCATTGATACCGGTGGTAAACAGGCCGACGCCCAGGCCCCGGAGAAACTGGCGCCTGCTGCAGGTTCCGGCCGTGCGATACGGCTTTTGCCTCGATTCCATTGTGACCTGTTTCCCCGCTGGCGAGATGGGGGAACTCTAGTCTATCCGGGTGGGCGCCGCGCGGAACGGGCCGCCGGCTCAACAAAGAAAAGAAGCCGGGGACCCGTATTGAATGTGCATGCTGCAGCCGTGGCTCAGCCGGCGGAACCCACGCCACAGGAGCCCAGGCGTTGCTTCCAGAGCTGTTCATTGGCCAGGAAATCCGCATACTCCTCGCGGAAATCCTCACAGGCTGCGGTCCCGTCCTCGGAGGAAGCACAGCAGGTCAGTGCCTTCCTGAGTTCGCGCTCGGAAACACTGTCAAAGGCGGTGGAATCGTCCGGTCCGTACATGATGCTGTCTTCCCAGGATTTCACCGGGCGCCAGGAATTATTGCCGTATGCCCCGCCATAGAAGCAGCCGGCGCCGGCTTCGCAGTCCAGGCCGATATCCTCGGTCCCCCAGACTGGCGCGCAGTTGGAGCCGAAGTAGTCGTCCGGGGTTTCCGACCAGGCGCAGCACTGGTAAACCCCGTTCTCGTCTTTGGTGCAGTCCCCGTCCTCGAGCCGGTTGTGGCTGACACACTGGTCACGGGTAGTGAGGGTGGGGCAGACGGAAGTCTCGGACTGCGTGTACTCGGAAGCCGGTTTGAAAGAATTGCACCATTTGGAGCAGCCGGGACCGTCCAGGTTGCGCCATTCCCGCGAGCGCTCGCTGGGCCAGCCTTCCACGGCATCGCCGTTCTTGTTGATGCCTCCACCGTAGAAGTCCGCCAGCCCGAAGTTGTGGCCCACTTCGTGGATTACGGTATTGGTCTGTTTTTCCAGCACTGTCTCCTGGTCCAGGTTCGAGTTCGATCCCACGTAAATTACTTCGCCGGCCGAGCCGCCGTTGGGAGAGTCCGCGAACGCCACCTTGATCAGCCCATTGATGTCACTGACATCGCACTGGGCCAGGATTTCCTGGTGGATTTTTTCGTCGTCGCACTGGAGGAGGTCACCGCCGTTGAGGCCCTGGTTGGTGCCCTTGCAGTTGAAGTCCTCGCCACTGCCGACATCCAGCTGGTAGAAAGCCAGGTGGCTGAAGTATTCGCTGAATGGGGGAATCGCCTGGAATTGCTCGAAAACCGCATTGTTGACCAGCTCGTCAAAATACGGTGCGTCGTTGATATTGAGGAAAAATATCTTCAGCTCGGCGTTTTCGCTGCCCTCGAAGGGTACGCAGTTGCCGACGGAGACATAGTCCCCGGGAAGCAGGCCGGTTGTACCGGTATTGCCGGAACCACCGCTATCGCCGCCGTTGCTGCCACCACTGTCACCGGAGCTGCCATTGTCAGTGGAACTGGAGCCGGGCGGGCTGGAAGGGGAGTCATCGCCACCGCCGCCACCACTACAGGCGGACAGCAGGCAAATAGAGACCATCAACAGCAGAGTGCGAATACAGGGAGACATCATTGGAATCACTTCTGGTGGCTATTTTTTATACATTTCGCGGAGCCGCGCTGCGTGTTATGTCCGCTATGCACCTGCAGCCTTCAATGACCTGATAGTCGCCTCATGGCGACCCGAAACTCCCTGTCTTTTTGGTGAACAAATTTTATGCAGCGCTTTTCGCCAGCCGCACACCCCATATGCGCGACGCAATTGGCGCAAAATCATACAGATTGATTTCGCTTTTGCATACCCTGCAAACGAAGTGGTTAGTAATTGATCAATCGGGGTTCCCCTTAAAATTGCAGGGAGGCGCATGCGAAGTGAGGTATGTGGTAATCGCCGGGGAGAACCCGGGCGAACTCCAGGAAGTTTCACGGCCGGAGAGAAGCAGGAATCGGCTGAGCTGGATCCACTGCCGGCTACCGTTTATTTGATAGTGCCGTGAATTAATGATGAGGTAGGTTTTTTACTGCCGCCGGGAGTAAACGACGGTCATTCAGTCGGCAGCTTCCTCGTATCGGATTTCCAGGACGTAATAGGTTACCCACTGCTCCTCAATGCGAATATCCACCTCGTCGTCCAGTCGCTTGCCCAGCAGCGCGCGGGCTACCGGCGAGTCCATGGAGATCAGTCCCTCTCTCACATTGAATTCGTCCGGGCCCACAATGCGATAGGTACTGGTGTTGCCCTTGTCATCCTCAATGGTGACCCAGGCCCCGAAAAACACCTTGTCGCGCTCTTCCGGGATACGGTCCACCACCGTGATTTCTTCCAGGCGCTTGGTGAGAAACCTTACCCGGCTGTCGATTTCCCGCAGGCGTTTCTTGCCGTAAATGTAATCCGCATTCTCGGAACGATCGCCCAGTTTGGCAGCTTCACTCACGGCATTGGTTACGCGCGGCCGTTCCTCTTCCCACAGGAACTTTACCTCAGCGCGCATGCGGCGGGCGCCCTCGGGAGTGATATAGCGTGAGCCGCGGGGCCGCGGCGGTCTCCATCGTCCCACTGGAATTCAGCTCCTGTTATCCGTTGGCACTTTGCTGACTGAGATTCTCGATCTCGATACCGGGGCCGGGCTCCGCCAGCGGAAAGCCGAAAATACGGCTGTAAAACTCCAGCTCTGCAGACAGTGCCATCTTGATACTGTCGGCGGCGCGGAAGCCGTGCCCCTCCTCGGCAAAGGTAATGTAGGCCACGGGAATACCCTGCTGACGCAGGGCATCGACCATCGCTTCGGCCTGGTTGGGCGGCACCACTTTGTCTTCCATCCCCTGGAATACAATCACCGGGCAGTTGAGTTGCTCCACGTGATTGATCGGCGAGCGTGCACGGTACAGCGCTTCCGCAGCGGGCCACGGACCCACCAGCTTGTCCAGGTAGCGGGATTCGAATTTATGGGTGTCGCGGGCAAGCGTGGTGAGGTCGCCGACGCCATAAAGGCTGGCGCCGGCCTTGAAAGTGTGATGGAAAGTGAGGGCGGCCAGCACGGTATAGCCCCCGGCACTGCTGCCCTTGACCAGGAGCCGCTGCGGATCCGCAAGGCCCTTCGCAACCAGGTATTCCGCCCCGGCACAGACATCCTCTACATCCAGCACGCCCCAGCCATCCTTGAGGCGGTCGCGGTAGGCGCGGCCATAGCCGGTGCTGCCGGAGTAATTGACGTCCAGTACGGCAAACCCGCGACTGGTCCAGTACTGTATTTTCAGGTTTAGCCCGGCTGAGGTGGCCCCGGTGGGACCACCGTGGCTGAGGACTAGCAGCGGTGGCAACTCGTCCCCGGGACCGGTGTAGTCCGGGTTCTGCGGCGCGTAATAGAAGGCAAATACGTTCCGGTCGCCCACCGGGTACTGGATAGCCTGGGCCTGGGAGAAATTGTTTGCGGGCAGCCCTGCACTATTGCTGCGGGCGATCTTGGTGAGTTGCCCGGAGTGGTCGTCAAAAGCGACTACTGAGGAAAAATCGCCGGGGGATGCGGCGATGAATACCGCCTTATGGCTCTCGCAGTGCAGGCTCTCGATATCGCAGTAAGGTTGCTCGATTCGCTCATGACCCCCGCCTTCCAGGTCAATGCGCCCGAGCTGCCAGCGACCCTCTTCGGTGTAGGTACAGAGTATCGAGTCACTGGTCAGGAAACTGTAAGTGGACATACCAAAGACCCACTGCGGCGTGGCGAACTCGGCGTCCTTCTCCCATATCGGTTTATCGTCGCCGCGACGATAGATATTCCACCAGTTACTGCGATCAGAAACATAGAACAGTTCACCCCCGGGGGACCACTGGGGCTGGAAGATTGACTCCTCCGCGCCGCCGGCAACGACTTCGATATTTCCGGGAATGCCGTCTTCATCCAGGTTTGCCAGGCAAAGCTCGGTTCCATCCCAGGGCATATTGGGATGGAACCAGCGCAGGAAACTGAGCCGCTGGCCGTCCGGGCTGAGCCGGGGGTTGGAGTAGAAGTCAGCTCCCTCTACCAGCACATCGGGTTCACCCTGCGTGGCAGTTTCCGCCAGTGGGACAGCCACAATGCGTGCCACTGGTTCATCGCCGCCTTCACACGGGCGGTAGTCCTCCTGGATACAGACCAGGCGATTGTGGTGCTGGTCCAGGGAAAAATCTGCGTAGCGGCAGGGATCATCCGGTGTGAGAGGCTGTGGTTCGCCACCCTCCAGCGGCATCCGGTAAATGCGCTGGTCCGTTGCGAGCACAAAGTACACCTGGTCCCCTGCAACCAGGTAGCTGGCGCCGCCATATTCATGCGCCTTGGAGCGGACACTGAGCGGGGCAGGGGTGATATCCCGGGTACCATGCTCCGGGCAGTGCTGGACCAGGACCGAGCGCCCCTTTTCTGCCGGGCGGGATTCCAGCCAGTAATAGCGGCCGTCTACCAGGCTTGCTTCACCGAGTCGCACGCTGCCCTTTACCAGGAGGTCGGCGGTAACGGCAGATTTCCAGCTGCCGTAGGGTGCGGCGGTAATGCCGTTGGGCTGCTCGCTCATGAATTGGTCTCCATTCTACCGCTGTTTATTCCGGGGCTGCTTGCCCGACTTATGGCGCGCATTCTGCCGAGCCGCCAGGCCGTGTACAAGTCGGCTTTGCCGGCCCGGCGGCCTGTGGCAGCCTGACCAACCAAGCAATTGCTTGGTTTGTGTTCTGTTCCAGCCGGCCCGGATTGCGGCCTGCGGCGCGAATTCCACTATGCCCCGGGATGGCGAGGTGCTTGCCCCGGGCCCGGGTTCCAATAAAGATAATTCAGGAGTCCTGCCCATGTCCGATGAAGTTGTCATTACCTGTGCCCTGACCGGCGTGCTCACCAATCCGCAGCAGCACCCGGTACCGGTCACGCCGGAAGAAATGGCTGCCTCTGCCCGCGAGGCCTTCGATGCCGGTGCGTCGGTGATGCATGTGCATTTCCGTTCCCAGGAACCGGGTATGGGACACCTGCCCAGCTGGGATCCCCAGGTGGCCGTGGCCATTGCCGAGGCGATTCGCCATGCCTGTCCGGGCGTAATCCTCAACTTCAGCACCGGCACCATCGGTCGGGACCAGCAGGGCGCGCTGGACTGCATTCGTGCCGGGCGGCCGGAAATTGCCGCCTGCAATGCCGGCAGCCTCAATTACCTGAAAGCCCGTTCGAATGGCACCTGGGCCTGGCCGCCGATGTTGTTCGAGAACACGGTGGAGAAAATTGAGGAGTTACTGGAGGTCTGCCGCGAGACCGGCACACGGCCGGAGTTCGAGTGCTTTGATGTGGGCATTGTCCGCTCTGTTGGTATGTTCAGCGATGTAGGTATGGTCGAGCAGCCCAACTATAACCTGGTGATGGGCGTCGCCTCGGGCATGCCCGCGGACCCGGACCTGCTGCAACTATTAACGCGATACATGCATGAAGGAACCCTGTGGCAGAGTACGGTGATCGGGCGCCAGGAAATCTGGGCACTGCACCGCAAGACCGCCGAACTTGGCGGCCACCTGCGCAGTGGGGTGGAGGATACTTTCTACCTCCCGGATGGCTCGCGTACCAGTGGCAATGGCCCGTTGATCGAGGCGCTGGTTAATTTGGCGGAGGAAGCCGGTCGTACCGTCGTGTCCCCGCAGCGGGCGCGGGAGATTTTCCTCTAGGGGCATGGGCCCCGTCGCCGGCAGGGGACCAACCGGTCTGCCACGGGTCATATAGTTCCCTCGGGGTAAACTAGTCTTAAACGCAGGTGTAGTCTTTTCCGCCACCAGTTGCGGGCCGGTGTCGTGCCCGCAAACCGGGGCCAACCAGCGGAGTGGCCGAATGCAATCCTTCCTTGATGCACTCTCGACAGTAATCGGCTGGGGCAACTCCCTTGCCTGGGGGGGGATCGGTGGTTTCTGGTGGCTGGGAGTCCTGATTGCGGCGTTGTTGCCCGCAGGCCTTTACTTCACCATACGCAGCCGGTTCATCCAGTTCCGCGCTTTCGGTCATATGCTCTACGTCATGCGCTGTAGCCTGCGCCGCGAGCACTATGACTCGGTTTCCTCATTTGAGGCCTTTGCCACCAGTGCCGCCGCCAGGGTCGGTACCGGTAATATTGCCGGTGTGGCGGTGGCGATTACGGCCGGTGGCCCGGGTGCTGTCCTGTGGATGTGGCTTGTGGCCCTGGTGGGCATGGCCACCAGTTTTGTGGAAAACACCCTGGCGCAGACCTATAAGGAGCGCGGGGAGGAGCACGGTACTTTCCGTGGCGGCCCCGCCTATTACATCGAGAAAGGCCTGGGTCGCCAGTGGAAATGGCTGGCGGTGGTGTTCTCGATTTTCCTGGTGATCAGTTTCGGCTTCTTCTTTAACGCCGTGCAGGCCAATGCAATGGCTTCTGCTATCAGCGCCGCGTTCGAGATAAACCCGCTGCTGGTGGGAGTGATTGTTGCCCTGGTGGCGGCAATGATCGTTTTCGGGGGGATTCATACCATCGGCCGCTTTGCCGGGCTGGTGGTACCGGTGATGGCGCTGGCCTACCTGGCCATTGCGATCCTGGTGATCTTTATGAACCTGGGTGAGCTGCCATCCGTGCTGGGCCTGGTAGTCAGCAATGCCTTCGGCGTGCAGGAAGCCGGGGCGGGTGCTTTCGGGGCGGTTGTTGCCAATGGCATCAAGCGTGGTCTTTTCTCCAATGAGGCCGGTATGGGCTCATCACCCAACGTGGGTGCCGCGGCGGACGTAAAGCACCCGGCGGTCCAGGGCTATGTGCAGATGGCGTCAGTATTCCTGGATACCATCCTGATCTGTACGGCGACAGCGGCGATCATCCTGCTGGCTGATGTGCATATGGTGGGTGACATCGAGGGCGTGACCCTGACCCAGGATGCGCTGGCCAGCGAAGTGGGCAGCTGGGGCAGCGGCTTTATTGCCATCGCGCTGATCTTCTTTGCCTTTACCTCCATCATTGCCAATTATTACTACGCGGAAACCAATATTTTCTACCTCTGGCACACCCGCACATCGATCCTCTGTTACCGGGCACTCTATATCCTGTTTATCCTCTTTGGTGCCTGGGTGGCGGCCAGTGGCAGCTCCGACAATTTCGCGCTGCTGTGGAATATGGCCGATATGTCCATGGGCTTTATGGCGACGGCGAACCTGCTGGCGATGCTGTTACTGTCCGGGGTGGCATTCCGGGTAATGGCTGACTACGAGGAACAGCGCGCGCGGGGCATTGACCAGCCGATGTTCGATGCACGCAAGCACAATATCCCGGGGGTGGAGCACGATGTCTGGGACGCTGATCGCTGGTAACTGTCCCTCTCTTCTCTGTGATTGCCGTCAGATTCCCATCTGCCGCGACGCCAGGTCCCGCAGGATTTCCTCGGAACCGCCGCCGATCGCGTTGACCCGGACTTCGCGGTAAATGCGTTCCGTGCGGCTGCCACGCATATAGCCCGCGCCTCCCATAACCTGCATGGCTTCGCGGGCACAGAGTTCCATGGTTTCGGTGGCCTGCACCTTCAGCAGTGATACATCGGCAACCCCGAGTTCACCACGCTGCTCGGCAGCGGCACAGAGTTCCAGGTAGGCGGCGGTGGCGTTGATGCGCTGCAGCATCTGCGCAAACTTGTGGCGGATTACCTGGTGGTCGGCGAGCCGCTTGCCGAATGTCTTGCGCTCCCGTGCCCAGTCGATCGCTTCCTGCAGGCAGACGCGACTGTACTCTACGCAGGACGCGGCGATGCCGAGTCGTTCGCTGTTAAAATTGTGCACGATCGGCAGGAAACCGGCATTCTCCTCCCCGACCAGGTTGGCCCTCGGGACGCGAACCCCGTCGAAGAAAATACTGGCAGTGTCGGAGCACCACCAGCCCTGTTTCTGCTCCAGCGCCTGGCGCTCCACGCCGGCTGCATCGGCCGGGATCAGCAGCAGCGAAATTCCCCCGAAGCCTTCGCCGCCAGTGCGCACCGCGGCGGTGAACCAGTTGGCCCGCATACCACCGGTGATAAAGGTCTTTTCGCCGCGGACGATAAAGTCATCGCCATCCCGCTCGGCGCGGCACTGCAGGTTGGCAACATCTGAGCCGGCACCGGGCTCGGTGACCGCGAGGGCAATATGCCTTTCGCCGCGCAGTACCGGGGGAATCACCGCCTCCCTGAGGGCGGGACTGCCGTAATGGACGACTGGTGGCAGGGCGATGCCGTGCACCATCAGGCTGGCGTAAAGCCCGCCCGCGCCACACCGGGCGAGTTCTTCGGCGGCGACAATGGTGTGGAATATATCCCCGGGAATGCCGCCGTAGGCTTCGGGATAACCGAGAGGTAACAGGCCGACATCCGCCGCTTTGGGCCACAGCTCCTGTGGCAATTGGCCTTCCTCATCCCACTGGCTGACAAATGGTGCAATCTCTCGATCGACGAAACGGCGCAGTTGCTCGCGCCATTGATGATGCTCGTCGGTGCGGAAGGGGCTGTACAGGCGGCTGGAATCAATGTCGAACACAGGCTGTCCCTCTGGTAACCGTTGATGCACTTTGGTGGCCGGATCAGGATGCGGCGGTGGACTGCTCGGCGGAGGAGAGCATTGCTTCCGGTTCTATCCGTACCAGCAATTGCCCACCGCGTACCTGCTCCCCGGGCCGTGCGGCAAGTTCAGCGATGACACCGTCGCAGTCGGCCCTGAGCGCATGCTCCATTTTCATCGCCTCAACCACTGCGACGGAATCGCCCTTGCGGACCGGCTGGCCCTGTTCCACACAGAGCTCAACCACGGTGCCATCCATGGGAGCCTTGAGGGTGCCGCTCGCCGGCCCTTCCATTGTACGTGCCGGGGCATGGGTACAGTCCCGCCATGCCAGCTGCCTGCCCCCGACCAGGGTAACCAGCTCGGAGGCGCGGTGATGAAAGACGACAGTTTCCTCCACTCCATCGACTGCCAGCAGCACCTGCTTTTCAGCAGAGCGCATCAGTGCCATCTCGAAGGTCAAGCCTTCGCAGTGGACACGATAATGCCGCGCGCGAAGCGGGAGCAACTGGCACTCGAAACTGTTATTTTCCTGTTGCAGGCGGTAAACCAGTGGTGTGCTGTGATCGCCGCTGCGCCAGTCAGCCCGATGGCGGCGCAGGTCTGCAGGATCGAGCAGGCCCTGATGCATCAGCACTACTGCGATGGCGGCGTGCCGGGGAGTCGCCCGGGCACTCTCCGGGGCCTCAACAAGGTATCTTCCCTCATTGCCCAGGAATGCAGTTGTGGCCTGGCCGGCGGCAAATAGCGGGTCGGCCACCAGCCGGTTGAGGAAATAGCCATTATGTTTCGGGCCGATCAGTTCGAGCCGCGCCAGGGCGTCGAGCATGCGCAGCCGGGCCTGTTCCCGGTCCCGGCCGGCGGTAATCAGTTTGCCCAGCATGGGGTCATAATACGGGCTGACAAGGCCACGGTTGATGACCGCGTGATCGCAACGGATACCATCACCGGCAGGTGTCCGCCAGTGGAGTACCTCGCCGGTCTGGGGCAGGAAATCGCGATCCGGGTCTTCCGCATAGAGTCTTACCTCGATGGCATGGCCACAAAGCTGGATCTCGTCCTGGGTCACTGGCAGCGGCTCACCACGGGCGACGGACAGTTGCCAGGCTACCAGGTCGAGGCCGGTGACCATCTCGGTCACCGGGTGCTCAACCTGCAGGCGGGTATTCATTTCCAGAAAGTAAAAGTTCCCGCTTTCGTCCAGCAGGAATTCCACTGTGCCGGCACCGCGATAATCGCAGGCGCCCGCTGCCGCGATAGCCGCGCTACCCATGCGCTGGCGCAGGTCAGTATCTACTGCGGGGGAGGGGCTCTCCTCAACAATTTTCTGGTGCCGCCGCTGGACCGAGCAATCCCGCTCGCCCAGGTGGACAATATTGCCATGGTTGTCGGCGAAGACCTGGACCTCTACGTGACGGGCATTGACCAGTGCTTTTTCCAGGATAACTTCGTCGCTGCCAAAGGCACTGCGGGCCTCGCTGCGGGCTGAGCGCAGGTGGGCCTGCAATTCCTCGGCGGATTCCACCAGCCGCATGCCGCGGCCACCACCGCCATCGGCGGCCTTGATCATCAGCGGGTAGCCGATCTCTTCAGCAGCGCGGACCAGGTCGTTGTCGTCAGCGACCGCGTCACCGGCGGCAAAGCCAGGTATGCAGGGAACCCCGGCATCAGCCACGAGCGCCTTCGCGCGGCGCTTGTTGGCCATGGCCTCGATGGCCTGCGCCGGCGGGCCGACAAAAAGAAGCCCGCTTTCCGCACATGCGCGGGCGAAATCGGCATTTTCCGAGAGAAAACCGTAGCCCGGGTGCACGGCGTTAGCGCCAGCCCGTTGCGCGGCATCGAGTATCTTGCCGATATCCAGGTAGGATTCCTGTGGACTGCACCCGCCAATGGCGACGGCGGTATCGGCCATGCGCGCGTGCAGGGCGTCCCTGTCCGGCTCACTGTAGATGGCCACCGTACGGTACCCCTCACTGCGAGCAGTGCGGATAATGCGCACGGCGATTTCGCCCCGGTTGGCCACCAGAAGTGTGGGGCGGGCGGACGCTGGTGACTTCTCTGGTATCTGCATCATTGCTGCTGCCACTCCGGGGGGCGCTTCTCAATAAAGGCCCGGGTTCCCTCTCGGCCCTCGTGGCCCTGGACCGCATCGGAAAACTGCCGTGCAGCGTGGTCCAGCAGTTGGTCGAGGTCGCCAGCGAGCGGTACGGGGCTGCTGTCGAGGAGCAGCCGCTTGGTGGCGGCGAGCGCATCTGGTGCGCAGCGACCCACCGCCGCGAGCTGCTGTGCTACTGCGGTATCGAGTTCCCTTGCGTCTTTCACCGATGCGTGCACCAGGCCGATGCGCAGGGCCTCCCCGGCACCGATACTGGCGCCGGCGAGCGCCAGCCTGCGGGTCTGCGATGACCCGATACGCGCAACGATAAATGGGGCCACCTGTGCCGGCAGCAGGCCCAGGCGGGTTTCCGGCAGGGAGAAGCGGGCGGTCTCGCTGGCAATGGCGATGTCGGCGACGCAGGCCAGGCCCAGGCCGCCACCCATAATGGCCCCCTCGAGCGCAGCGATGGTTACCAGCGGTGAGCATTCGAAGCGTTGCAGCAGTTCGCCGAAACGGCGATTCATGGTTGCGAATGCATCGCTATCGCCGGCCTCGACCCGCTGCTGTGCGGCGAGCAGGTCAGTGACATCTGCGCCGGCGGAGAAATTCTCCCCGGAACCGCGCAATACCAGTGCGCGGATTGCCGGGTCCTGTTCGGCCTGCTCCAGTTGCGCCAGTAGCCCACCCACCATCTGCAGGCTGAGGGCATTGCGCTGGTCCGGGCGGTTCAGGGTCAGGAAAACTGCATGCCCCTCGTGGCGGGCCAGCAGTTCACCGCTTACTGTTGTGTCAGTGTGCACGCTGGGTTGCCTCCGCTTTGCCGGCATTTGAGCCCGTCGCTTCGGGTTTTCTCGCCCGGGGCAGAATCCCCATCAGTTTGCAGATGATGCCCAGCATTACCTCGTCTGCCCCCCCGCCGATGGCAGTGAGCCGCGAGTCCCGGTAGGCGCGGTTGATGGGCGTCTCTTCCATGTAGCCCATGCCCCCCCAGAACTGCAGGCACTGGTCGGGAATGGAGCGGGCCAGGCGCCCGGATTTCAGTTTGGCCATGGATGCGAGCGTGGTGACGTCCTCGCCCGCCACGTAAGCTTCTGTGGCGCGCCAGGTGAGCGCCCGCAGGCATTCCACCTCGGTCTGCATCTCTGCAAGGTTGAAATGCACCGTCTGGTTATCCAGCAGGGGGCCGCCAAAAACGTCGCGTTCACGGGTGTAGTCGATGGTGGACGAGACACAGTTTTCCAGGCCGCGAATAGTCAGCAGGGCACCGGCCAGGCGTTCCTCCTGGAACTGCAGCATCTGCAGCAGGAAGCCGTCGCCCTCGTTGCCGATACGATTACCCTGTGGGACCCGGACATTGTCGAAAAATACCGGTGCGGTTTCCGAGGAGCGCATGCCCATTTTTTTCAACCGGTCCCCGACCCGGACGCCGGGCGCGTCGGCGGGAATAACCAGCAGGGACTTGTTCCGGTGGGGCTTGCCCTCGCCGGTGTTCACCAGGGTGCAGAAAAAGTCGGCCCGGGGGGCATTGGTGATCCACATCTTGCTGCCATTAACAAGGTAGTCATCACCGTCCGGAATGGCCGTGGTTTTGACACCGGCCACATCGGAGCCGGCACCCGGTTCGGACACGGCGATGGCGCCGATCATTTGTCCGCTAATCGCCGGGAGGAGAAACTCTTCCCTGAGTGCGTCGCTGGCGAAATTGGCCAGCGCCGGTGTCGCCATGGCGGTCTGTACCGCAATTGCCAGCGGCACACCGCCACAGTGGGCCGCGCCAAGCTCCTCGAGGAAGACCGCCTCGTAGCTGAAATCGAGGCCCAGGCCGCCGTACTCGGTGGGCTTGCTGATGCCCAGCAAACCCAGTTCCCCCAGTTTTCCGAACAGCTCCCGGGTGGGGAATTCGCCCGCTTCCTCCCATTCGGTAACATGGGGATTGATTTCGCGCTCGACAAAATTGCGCACGGTGCGCTGAAGCTCGCGATGCTCGTCAGTCAGTATCATGGCGTTGTCCCTGATTCCTTGAACCTGGTTACCAGTCCGGCGCGGCTAGAACCTCGCCACACCGAAAGTATTTTTCCGCTGCGGCGCCAGTTCTGCTTCCCGGCATATTTCCAGCAGCATACCCAGCAGCCTGCGGGTATCGCGCGGATCGATGATACCGTCGTCCCACAGCCGCGCACTGCAGGAGAGGGCGTCCGAGCCGGCCTCCATGAAGGCGGCGGTGTCCTGCTCCAGTTTGTCCAGTGATGCCTCGTCGACAGCGCCGGCACGCTGCATTTTCTGCTCGGTCACTATCCGCAGCACCTTGCCCGCCTGCGCTGCACCCATCACCGCGGTGCGCGAGTTTGGCCAGGCAAAAATGAAGCGCGGGTCGAACCCGCGGCCGCACATGGCGTAATTGCCGGCGCCGTAAGAGCCACCGATCACGATGCTGATCTTGGGCACACTGGCATTGGCCACCGCCTGGATCATCTTGGAGCCGTGCTTGATGATGCCGTTGCGCTCGACTTCCGTGCCGACCATAAAGCCGGTGGTATTGTGCAGGAAGAGCAGGGGAGTGTTGCCCTGCTCGCACAGCTGGATGAACTGCGCCGCCTTGTTCGCCCCGGGGGGAGTGATAGGGCCATTGTTGCCAATTATCCCGATCACGCGGCCCTCGATCCGGGCATGGCAGCACACCGTCTGCCGGTCAAACTCCGGCTTGAAATCGAGGATGGCGGAGTCGTCGACCAGGCGCGCCAGCACTTCGCGCACATCATAGGGGCGCCTGCTGTCGGCAGGAATCAGCCCCAGTAGCTCTTCCTCGGGGTAACGGGGAGGGCGCCAGTCTTCCGTAGCCGTTGCTGGTGTTCCAGCGGGCAGGGCGGCGATTATCTCGCGGGCCATGCGGATACCATCGGCATCGTCTTCGGCCAGGTAGTCGCCGCTGCCGGATTGCCGGCAGTGCATTTCGGCACCGCCCAGGGTTTCCTCGTCGGCGATTTCACCGGTGGCGGCTTTCAGGAGTGGGGGGCCTGCCAGGTACATTCCGGTCTGTCCCCGGACCATTACCACATAGTCGGACAGGCCCGGTTGGTAGGCCCCACCGGCTGTGGCCCCCCCATGCACCACGGTGACCTGGGGGATGCCGGCAGCGGACATGCGGGCCTGGTTGGCAAACCCGCGACCGCCGGGCGCAAACGTCTCGTTGGCGAACATCAGGTTGGCGCCGCCACTCTGGGCCAGGGTAACCACAGGCAAGTGGTTTTCCCGTGCGATCTGCTGCATGCGCAGTGCCTTGTCCATTCCCGCCGGCGAGATGGTGCCCCCCTTTACTGCATAATTGTCGACGCGCACCATGCAGCGTCGGCCGCTGATCCTGCCGATGCCGCAGATGGCGCCGCCACCGGCACCGCTGCCGTCGTTATCGTCGTAGAGCCGGTAGCCCGCCAGGGAACAGAGTTCAATAAATGGGGCGCCGGGATCCAACAGGCGGTTGAGCCTCTCCCGGGGCAGGAGCCAGCCGCGCTGGCGATAGCGATCGCCTTTGTCCGCCGCCACTGCCACCGGGCGTTGTTCGGCCTCGCGGAAGCGCGCGATGGCCTGGAGCATGGCTTCGCGGTTTTCGGCGAACTCCGCCGACCCTGTTTCCACCTGTGACTCGATTGGCTGCATCAGAGTTTGCCCTCCGCCTCGAGTTCGGTGACCACAGCCGGTTTTACGCTGCGATGGAATCCCTCGAAGCGCTTGCGGTTCCTGGCCGGGGCCGGTTGCCACAACGGGGAGTGGTGCTTGAGACTGGAGCCACCATCGATGCGCAGGGTCTGTCCGGTAATGTAGCCGGCGGCTTCGGATAGCAGGAAGCATACCGCCGCGCTGATCTCGGCCTCCTCACCCAGCCGGTAAAGGGGAATGCTGTCGCGAAACCCTGGAAGCAGCTGGCGCAGGAAATCCGGGTCATAGGTATCGAAACCGCTGGAGAGAACGTAACCGGGGGCGACCGCGTTCACGCGCACGCCGCTGGCTGCCCATTCCACCGCGGCGGTTTCCGTCAGGTTGTCCATACCGGCGCGGGCAGCACCGGAGTGCCCCATGAGGGGCATGCCGCCCGCATTGTCGGCGGTGATATTGACAATGGCGCCACCGTCGCCCTTCATCGACTGGGTGTAAACCTCCCGCGCCATCAGGAAGCCACCCAGCAGGTTGCTGCGAACCACTGCCTCGAACCCCCGGGCTGAAATCTGCTCGAGCTGCGAGGGAAACTGGCCGCCGGCATTGTTGACCAGGCCATGGATACGGTGGTGGTCCCTGAGGATGGTGCCCACGGTCGCGCGCACACCGTCCTCGTCGCGGATATCGAGGCAGTGGTAGCTGCTGTCGCCGCCATCCTCCCTTATCTCACCGCTTACGCGTTGTAACTTCTCTTCAGTACGGCCGACCAGCACCACGTGGGCACCGAGGCTGGCCAGTTCATGAGCTATGCAGCGACCGATACCACTGCCGCCGCCGGTGACAATATGGACCTGGTCGGCAAAGCTGCCCGGTCGCAATTGGCTCTGGTAGGGCATGGAGCTCTCCTGTCTACCGTGTGACCCTGGGGTTGTTATTGTTTGTGCGGTTACCCGGGACCCGGCAGTTGCGCGAATTTTGCTGGCAGCATCTTGCACGGGACGGGCACATTGAGCATGATGGTCAACGCTACCAAGCAAGCGCTTGGTTATCAATAGTTTTGATTCGGGGGTGAGTCTGTGTCGGCCAGTAATGCGGTGGCGAAGAGTGGTGCGAAGTCGGGGGCTGGATCCGCGGAACTGGTGCAGGCGCTGGTGGCGGGCGGGGAGCTGACTGACCCGGATTCGCCGCGGGGGCGACTGCTCAACGCGGCGGCTCGGCTATTTGTGGAAAAAGGTTTTGCGCGCACCACAGTGCGGGATATTGCCGCTGAAGTGGGGATACTGTCCGGCAGTATTTTCCACCATTTCCGCAGCAAGGAGGCCATACTCTGCCAGGTGATGCGGGAAGTCACGACCTTCGCGCGGGCGCGCATGGAGCAGGCGGTTACCCGGGAGCGCTCACCTCGGGGCAGGCTGAGGGCCTGCATACTCTGCGAGCTGGAAGCCATCCACGGCAGGGCCGTGCCCGGCTTTACCATCCTGGTATCGGAATGGCGGAGCCTGAGCCCGGAGAGCCAGAAGCAGGTCCTGCGCCTGCGGGAGGGCTATGAGCAGCTGTGGCGGGAGGTGCTGGCAGATGCCGGCCGGATGGATGATCCGGCGCTGGCCCGGCGACTGCTGCAGGGCGCACTGTCCCACAGTTACAACTGGTACCGGCCGAAAAGGCAGGGCTTGTCGCTGGATGAGCTGGCCGGGCAGGTCCTCTCCCTGTTCGCCCGCCAGGGCGCTGCCTGAGCAGTATGCATGCTTGCTGCTGAGACGCGGTTATCACTCGGTGTGTGTGCGACCACGCTTTTTTCCCGGAATGACCCTTATGGGCCAGGGGCTGTGAGAACCAGTGCCCACCCTGGCCAATAATAATAAATTAGTCTTCGTGCACACTGCCCGACACCCCGGGAAAATAACAGGAACAAGTGTCACCGGAGCGCGCGATGTCTGCCGAGCTATTTCAAGTTGTATCTGCCGGGAAAACCCTGCGTGGTAAGCCCCCGGGAGAAGTCTTGCAGGCGGCCGCAAAGGCCTTTTCCATCCCCGAGGCAAAGGCGCGCAAGCTGCTGTTGAAGGGGTGGGTGATCAGGGACCGCCTCTCTTCCCAGCAAGTACTTGAATACCGTTCACGCCTGCAGCGTATCGGGCTTCGGGTCGAGGTTTTCCCGGCGGGCCAATACGACAACCGGGCACTCATAGCCCGGCTGGAGCACGCGCGAAAGAGACGCCGCCCGGAAGAGCCGGTGGCGAAGTCATCGCCGGGGGATGCTGCAGTCGCCCCTCCACCGGCTCATGCCACCCCGGCAGGGCGTAGTGAGAAGCAGCCGGTGAAGGGGACGCAGGGAGCGCGCGGTTCCAGGGCGCAGCGGCAACTTGAATCGTTGTTCGATGGCAGCGATGCCACTATTGCTGATCCCCTTTCATCCCGGAGTGCTCTATTGGCTGGTTTGCCCGGAGCCGTACTCGTTCCAGCGGCGTTCTCTCTATTGCTGGCGATTTGCATTTACAGTGCCGGCAGCGCCCTGTGGGAGTTCGGCCTGGCGCTGGTGGCCGGTGAGGCGGGCCCGGGATCGGTCGCCGGCCTGCTCCTGTCACTTCTTTTGAGTGGGTTGGTGGCCGCGCTACTGGCATGGCCATTTTTTGGTGCGCCGCGGCTTGCGCGGGACCTGTTGCCAGAGGCGCGTCCGCTCAAGCGCAGTGACGCCCGCGGACTCTACCTGTTACTGGATGTGCTGGCTGAAAAGACAGGCCTGCCCCGCACACCTGCGGTGACAGTTACCGCAGGCAGTGATATTCGGGTAGAGGCAACGAAGCTGTCGGAGGCCTTCAGGCAGAACCTGCCGCTCCAGGTGGGTCTGGGCACGGCCTATTGCCTGACCGGTAATGAGCTGCTGGCGCTGGTGGCGCGACAGCGTGGAATTTACCGTGGTCGCCTGCGGGCGACAGTCGCATGGTTGGCCCTGGAAACACCGCGGCGCCTGCAGTGGATGCAATGGGCGATGGAAAATGACCGCAGCGTTATCGCGCCGGCCGGTAATACGGGCGCGGCAATGCGACCATTGCACCACTTGCTGACCCTGTGCGGTCGCGGTGTGATCCCGATCCTGGACCGGCTCGAGGCATTCCACCAGGTAGTGGCGGGCCCTGCCGCGCGCATGCTGGAGCGGGAGGGTGACCGCTGTGCCGCCTGCCTGATCGGCAGTGACGCGATGGCGCCATTTGCAGAAAAGTGGCATCACATGGTGCATGCGGACCTGGTGGTGGCCGAGGTCAACCGCGAGGCCTCCATCGCGGGCCAGCGCCTGGAGAACTACCCGCGCGCTATTCAGTGGACCATGCGAAACCTGGACCGGGAGACCCTTTCCAACCTGGAGCTGGCGATGGGCCAGCAATCTGATTGCTGGGATACCGCCGCACCGGCGGATAACGACCGGATAGCGGCGGCCGAGGAGCTGGGCCTGCCTGCGGCGATACGCACAGAGTTCTCCGTGCAGCGCCTGATCGACGACCTGCCTGGCCTGGCAGTGGATGTCAGTGCCGATATTGCTGCTCCGGACACGCGGCCAGTCGACAACCAGCAGCTGCTCACTTCCAGTGAGGACGCCGAGCAGGCCCTCCGGGTTATCGGTGAATATTTCAATCGTATCCCGCCTCGCCGCTTCCTGCTCCTGGAGCCGCCGACTGAGGAGAGCCTGGCGGCCATGGGGCTGCAGGAGTGTATCGACTGGCTGCGCACCAGGTTGGTGGAATTGCGCGAGCTTACAGGTCGCCTCGATGAGCTGGCCGTGCGCACACCCGCGGCGGAACTGGGTATCGAGTTATTGCGGCATTCCGTAAAAATACAGCCTTCTGACTTCTATCTCGAGGGTTCGGGCGCAGCTGCGGCAGAGGCGACCCTGAGGGAGTTCCGGCAGCAGCGCGATGGCGCGCAGGTGCAGTACCTGCAGATCCAGGGAGTATTCGCATTGCGCCTGAAGCGCGCGATTGGGTCCATGAAAAGCGATGACCGCAGCTGGGCGGATTCTGCCCGGCGCGAACTTGAGGCATTCGGCGGCCTGGCACCTCACCTGGACCGGCTCGATGAACTGGCGCGGATTCTGGGCCTCGGGATTGACCGGCTGTCACTGGACTCGGGCCAGCGCGAGACCCTGCAGAAATTCCATGGCCTGGCCCGGCGCGGCCTGCAGATCGTCCAGCACCGGGTGGAAAACAGCGAGACGCTCACCAGCCTTGGCCTGGGCGCAGCGCTGGAGCAGCGGCTGGCGGGTGCGGGACGTGTCGGTATGGAGGAGTTGCCCGGGGAGCGCCAGGCGCTGGTTGACGCCCTGCAGGAAATGGAGCTCCGTTGCAAAACCGTCAGTGCCACGGTCAACGAGCATTACCACCGGCACATCGCGCGGCTGCTCAGGCAGTGTCTCGAGTTGGAAAAAGCCCTGCAGGTGAAGCCGTTGCGGCTGGTGGGGGAGCTGAGCTAGGCAGGGCTACCCTTTGCCGGCGCAGTTGCGCGCCGGTTTCAGCCTCCGGCGAGCTTGACCTTGAAATCGCGCGCCTCCAGCAGCGCCTTGATTTCTGCGCGCTTGTCGCCCTGGATCTCGATGACCCCGTCTTTGAGGGCGCCGCCGCAACCACAGCGCTTCTTCAGCTCGGCCAGCAGTAACTTGAGCTCACTGTCGGTGCCCGGTACGCCGCGCACGCAGGTCACCCCCTTTCCCTTGCGCCCCTTGGTCTCCCGCTGGATGCGCACTACTCCGTCGCCCTCATGGCGCCGTTGCTGTTCCGGTTGTTCTTTGATCCGCCCTACATCGGTGGAATATACCCGGCGGGTATCTTTAGCCATAATCGCTGCCTTCCGCTCGTTCTCCAACTGCGGGAAGCCCGGTACCGGCCCGGGGCCGCTGAATTGGCGGTCCCGGCCAGTTGTACTTCATGCCGAGGCTCCCCGGCGGCAAGATTACAGGCAAAGGTCCGCCGGTGCCATCTGAAGACATTGTCCGGTCCCCCTGCACTCTGGCAGGGGGACGGCTGTGGCGCTATAGTCATGGCTATTGTGGAGGGGATATGGCATTAACCGGAAAGAGAAAGTGGCTCAACGAAGTCATCTTCGGCACTGACACGCCACTGGGGAAAGGGTTCGACGTCTTCCTGATCTGGGCCATCCTGATCAGCGTGTTGCTGGTGCTGCTGGTATCGGTGGAGAGTATCGCCGGCCGCTATGGCGAGTTGTTCTTTATCCTCGAGTGGGTTTTTACCGCGCTGTTCACGGTCGAGTACCTGGCGCGGATTTACTGTGCGGTCGACCGGCGCAGTTATATTTTCAGTTTCTACGGGGTTGTCGACCTGCTGGCGATCCTGCCCAGTTATCTCGCACTACTCTTTACCGGGGCAAGTTACCTGCTGGTTATCCGCCTGCTGCGTGTACTGAGGATTTTCCGGATTCTCAAGCTGGTGCGCTACCTGCGCGATGCCAACCTGCTGCTGCGCTCCCTGTGGCAGGCGCGACGCAGGATCCTGGTGTTTTATGCCGGTGTGCTGGTGGTATGCATTATTTTCGGCTCGCTGATGTTTGTGGTTGAGGGACCTGCACACGGGTTTACCAGCATTCCCAAGAGTATTTACTGGACCATTGTCACCCTGACCACAGTAGGTTTTGGCGATATCACACCGCAGTCGCCACTGGGCCAGGGGATTGCATCACTGACCATGCTGATCGGTTACTCCATTATCGCGGTGCCCACTGGCATTGTGACCGCGGAGCTGGCCTCTGAGCTGGGGCGGGAACGCCTGTCGATTCGCTGCGACAATTGTAGCCGGGCAGGTCACGACCGCGATGCGGAATACTGCAAGCATTGCGGTTACAAGCTGGAGGACGTGGAGCGCGAAGCGGAGAAGAAGCAAGAGCGGAAAGCGGAAAAGAAAGCTGAAAGAAAGGCTCACAGGAAGGTGCGGTCCTATGCCGAGGAGGAGAGCCGGCGGCAGACCGGCAAACCCGAATCTGGTGGGGACGACAGCGGGTAGGCTGGGCCTGTCCGCTACCGCCATCACCTGGTGCGTTACCAGTTGTCGGGCACCCTGACCGCTACCACGTCAGCAGTGGCACAGACCCGGCCATCGCTGGACAGGGTGCAGGCCAGGACCGTCTTGCGCTCTGACCGTTCGGTAATCTTTGCATCGAGTACCACCGGCTTGTCGATTGCGGCCGGGGCCTTGTACTGCACATCCAGTTTACCGGTCGCATACCAGATTTTATCCCCTGTCCCCACCTCACGGCCGGCCTGGCGGTATCCGTCGGCAATCGCAGTACAGATGGTATGGCAGTCGATTACCGTGGCAATGATGCCGCCATTGAGGTAGTGGGTGGGCCCGGCACAGTGGTGGGTTGCCGGTATGAACTCGCAGTGACTGCTGTCGGGCCCGGTCCAGTAGCTTTTGATCTGCAGGCCCGCGCTGTTCTCGGGGCCGCAACCGAAGCAGTGGTTATGCGGGATCTGGTCCTGGATTGCGGTTTCTGCTGGCATGGGTCCCCCTGGAAGCCGTCATTACAATAGCTGGCAATGCTAACCATTTGCGCGGGGAAGGGGAAGAAACTACCCTTGCGCCTCGTTTTTGTTGCTGGACAGGTATCGATGGAGATTTACGGACACTGCGCCCCCGGGTTCGAAGCACTGTACGACTGCTTTGCCGACAACTTTCGCCACCATGGTGATACGGGAGCGGCCTTTGCGGTCCGCCAGGACGGCGAGACAATTGTGTCCCTATGGGCCGGGTTCGCCGACCGGGCCGGAGAGGTGCCCTATACAGAGGATACACTGGCCAATGTATTCTCCTGCTCCAAGGGCGTGCTTGCACTGCTGACCCTGCAGCAGGTGGCGGCGGGCCGCATTGAGCTGGATCGCCCGGTTGCAGACTATTGGCCGGAGTTCGCGGCCGCGGGCAAGCAGGCGGTGACGCCGCGCCAGCTGCTGTGCCACCGTTCCGGTGTGGTGGCTTTCCGGGAGCGGATGGAGGACGCGGTCATCTATGACTGGGAGCGTTCCTGTGCGGCGGTGGCTTCGACCGAACCCTGGTGGTCGCCCGGTAGTCGCCAGGGTTATTCCCCGTTCCTGTATGGCTGGGCCCTGGGCGGTTTGCTGGAGCGTGCCTGCGGTGAGTCCCTGCGGACGCTGTACCGCCAGTCCCTGGCCGAGCCGCTGGAGTTGCACGGTGGCTTTGGCGGTGTGAACCATCTTTCCGACCGGCTGGCGGACGTCGTTCCGTTGAAGCAGCCCCTGCCGGAGCTGCGGCAGAACGCAGTGGGCCGGGCAATGAAATCGGATCGTGAAGGGCCGGTTGCCAGGGCCTTCACAAACCCTATGAGCCTGATGATGAGCAGCAACAGCGAGCAGTGGCGCGGGGCGCTGATTCCGGCTGCAAACGGGCACTTCAGTGCGCTCGACCTGGCAACCATTTACGGTGACCTGGCGGGAGAGGAGCCGGCGATGCTGCCCCGGGAAGTGCTCTCAGAGGCGGTGCGACAGCAGAGCTGCGAGCGGGATACGGTGTTGCAGGCGGAGATCAGCTTCGGTTGCGGTTACATTCGGAGTGGCTCTGCGGCTGACCTGCGGTTTGGCAGTGAGCGCGGTTTCGGCCACCCGGGAGCTGGTGGCAGCGTTGGCTTTGCCGATCCCGAAACCGGCATCGGGGTCGGTTACGTGACCTCGCGACTGGGGCAAAGCCTGTTTATGGACCGGCGCGCTGTGGCGCTGGTTGACCTTCTGTATACCTTTCTGTGAAACAACACCGGGTGGCCCGATGAGTGAAGAACTGGCAGACCTGCGCAGCCGTGTCGAGGAGCTCGAGACTCGCCTGGCTTTCCAGGAGGATACCCTGGTGCAGCTGAATGATGTGATTGCCGAACAGGATGCAAATATCAGGACCCTGGTGGCACGGCTGCGGGAAATGGGAGAGCGTTACCGGGACCTAAGCGATGAGTTGCACGGTGGTGGGCGCGGTGGCGCGGATGCCAACGAGAAGCCCCCGCATTACTAATGGCTCGTTCATGCCCGCCCGGAACTGAAGGCGGGGACCTGTAGACCTGGCTGCCAGTGGATCCGGGATTTTGGGTGTAGCTTGCCGGTCAAAATATGATCGACCTTCATCTGGGCTGGTTGCCGTGCAGCGGGCTCGGAAAACAGCCTGGAACTATTGCCGCCAGGGACATAGTTACCGCTTCTTCATGCTTGTATAACACGATCGTCTTGGTTCAGCGCCATGTTCGACTGGTGAAGTCCTCGATGACGATTATTTTGCAAAAAAATTCCGGGTTTGCCCTCGTCAAGTGTTGACAAAACTTTTTCCACATGGCGAAGGGGCCCTTGTGAATGCTTGGTCAACTTTCCCTAGTTGGTACGATAACTTTTGATGTAGTCGTAACATATTGTTTTTTAAGGATAAAATCCGAAGATTAAAAAGTGCGCAAAACGCTGGGAGCAAGTGAAGTCGCCGCTTGGCGTAGCCTTTTACCCATTCATTAACAGAGTTATCCACAGAAGTTGTGGAAGATATGCCGGCGATACCCGGGTTGTGGCGGTGCAGCATTTGCTGCCCGGTCATGTGGATTTCAACGTGCATGCAGAAAATACCGACTTCTGTTGTCCATAAATGCGCATTGCTTTATGGACCTCGGCGCAAATTCCGCCTAGTCTTCGCAACCTGAGGAAGGGGGGCGGTTCAGCTGCGAGTCAGCTGTTCCGCGGCAACATTTCCACTAATGCGGCGGGCGCCTCTGCCACGCCGCGACGTAATTCCCGTTCACTAAAAGCGTTAGGAGAACCTTACATGAAAAAATGGGTCGCAATTCTCGCACTGGGCTCACTGGTTGGCTGTACCACGCTGGATCCGTACACCGGCGAGAGCAAAACCAGCAACGCCGCGAAAGGTGCCGGTGCCGGTGCCGTGGCGGGGGCTATCATCGGCGCCGCGACTGCCAGCAAGGATGACCGCAAGAAAGGTGCGATCACTGGTGCCCTGGGTGGTGCCGCAATCGGTGGTGGCGTGGGCTACTACATGGATCGCCAGGAAATGGCACTGCGTGAGCGCCTGGAAGGCACCGGTGTGCGTGTCCAGCGTGAAGGTGACAATATTCGCCTGATTATGCCGGGCAATATCACTTTCGCCACTGATCGTGCTGATATCCGCCGTGACTTCTATGACACCCTGGATTCCGTAGTACTCGTTCTCAAGGAGTTCGACAAGACTGCCATCCGTGTCAGCGGGCACACTGACAGCACCGGTTCTGACGTCTACAACCAGACCCTGAGTGAGCGTCGCGCCAACTCTGTCGCCAGTTTCTTTACCAATGGCGGAATTGCCAGCGGTCGTGTCCAGGCTGTGGGTTACGGTGAGCGTTACCCCATTGCCGCAAATGACACCGCGTCCGGTAAGCAGGCGAACCGCCGCGTCGAGCTCGAGTTGCTGCCGATCAAATAATGTGAGACAAAAGAGGGCACTTCGGTGCCCTTTTTTGTGCACGGCACATACCGGATGTCGTCACTTTCCCTGCCTCGGGGGAATGTCCGGCACCATTTCTGCCATCGGTGAAAGTACACAGGAGTAAAGTACACAGGAGTAAAGTACACAGGAGTATTGGAAGCTTCCTGTCGTAATGTTGGCGGCAAGCGCCGGGTAGCTGAGACCGACAGAGGCCTGACAGCCCCGAACAGGGTAGTGAGATAAAAGGGATACCAGACACAAGGGAGTGAGAACGGTGAAGAACTTCTTGCTGGGCCAGGATATTACTTGCGATAAAACCCTGCAGGGCCTTACCTGCCGAATACCCCGATCCTTTTGCCGGTCAATATGTTCAGCTGCACTGCTCGCCATGCTGCCGCTCGCCGGTCCCTCGAGTGCAGCCAGCAACCCCGGCGAGGCGTCTGGAGTTTCCTCCGGGCCAGATCAGGAATCCACCCTAACCGATAGTGGCTCTGCGGTAACAACTGTGGGGAGTGTCGGCAATGCCATCGCCACACGCTATCAGGAGGCGGCATTTGTCGCAGAGGTGAAAATTGCCGGGATTCACCGCGACGTGGACCAGGCCCTGTCGGAGCCCGGCATGGTGGCGATCAAGGGCTACGTTTACTCGGCCGTATCAGAGCAGGTCTGGAAAGGCGAGTCCAACCGGCTGGTGGCTTTCCGGCGCGGGCTGGATGCGTGTGAGAAAAAACTCCAGAAAGGTGCACGCTACCTGATTTTTGCCAGCCCCGATATTTACGGCAGGTTGCAGTTGCACAGCTGCGAGGCTGCTGTGCCGGAGTCCGAGGCGGCGCCCCTGTTGGCACGCATGAAGGAGTCCGGGCTGCAGGGGTAGGGGCGCTCTGGTTGGGCTCCAGGCTTGTCTGGGGTACTGCCCGCCACCACACTGCGAACAGCGAGTGATATCCGCTGCCGGCGTTCCCTGGTTTGTCGCGGATGTCGCTTGATGCCCCGGGTGTCTCGCCGTTAATCCCCGTCAGGGTCGCCTGATCGACATCTTTTTAAAACTATTCGTTATTACCACAGCGCCGGCTACAGCAAGACTGCCTGAGGTATAGGAACAATGTTCCTTGAATAACCCGATTGGCGAGTTATTCTTATCAATATTGGCGCCAACATCTTCCAAGTTGAGTCAACAGGCGATACCTCGCCCGGCGTCATGGACAGGCAGCGGGAAAACATTTTCCCGGCCCTTCGGGAACCGACCTTGATTGCGGCCGTCCCGGAGCGGGCCCCGGGCTTTCCGCGGCGATGTCTTGAATTCGTGTTACAGCCAGGGCTCAAAGGTGGGTTTATGAAAAAGTTACTGCTTCCGCTGATTATTCTGCTGCTGATTATCGGGTACTTCATGTCGCGGGGCGGCGATGATACGGCCGGCGATGCTTACGATTCGCTCGAGACGCCTGACAGCGAGACCATGGACCAGGGTACGCCGGACACCACGACCCCCGATGAGTCCCAGACTCCGCCGGACGGCATGGGTACCATGGAATCACCGGACACCGCGCCCGATACCGGCACCCCCGATACTGATACTCCGCGGGAAAGTGATGAGCCCGATACCGTGCCGCCGGGCGAGGAGAGTGCCCTCGAGAGAGAGGCGGAGGAGGCAATGAAAGCCACCAAGGAGGCGGCCGAGGAAACCGGTGAAGTGATTGAGGGTGCGGCTGAAAAGGCCGGCGAGGCGATTGAAGATGCCGGCGAGGCCACCAAGAAAGCGGCCGAGGACACAATGGACAGGATTAGCGGCGACGAGGATAAGGAAACCAAGAGCACTGATGAACCTCAGAATCAGTAACAGTATCCCCGGTTACCGGCAATCGGCGCCGCTTTCCCGCGGCGCCGATTTTATGTGTTGGCTATGATCGAGCATCACTGGCATCGCAATCACTCCGTGCTGGAGGTTGTGCCCAGGGCACCGCTGCAGAGGGAAGACTTTGAGGCGTTGGCACAGCAGGTTGATCCGGTAATCGAGGAGCATGGCAGCCTCGCCGGGGTCCTCATCAATGCCGCCAGCTTCCCGGGCTGGGAGGACTTCTCCGGGCTTGTTTCGCACTTCACGTTTGTACGCGATCATCACCGCAATGTGCACAAGATTGCGGTGGTTTCCGATCAGCCCCTGCTCGGGTATATGCCGCGGCTGGTGGACCATTTTGTCAGTGCGGATGTGCGTCCGTTTCCCGGCGAAGAACGGCAGCGCGCACTGGAATGGCTGGCCGAGCCCGGTTAGTATCCGCGTTTCTGCAGTAACTGGATCGGAACCCGCGTGACCCATACCCTGGCAGTGATCGCCGCAGCACCAGAGTGGCTGCCGGCTGCACGTGAACTGGCGGTGCAGCTTGGCCTCGAACTGCTGCAGGAAATCGACCCCACCCAAATTTCACAATACCCCTATGTTTTGCGGCGTGGCGAGATGTTGCAGCTGTGCGCTACCGGTCGCAAGGCGCCCGGTCCCGTAACGGTGGACTTTGTCAGCGGTGCCGCGGCCCATCGACGTAAATACGGCGGGGGCAAGGGCCAGCAGATCGCCAAGGCCGTGGGTATCCGTGCGGGGTTCAGGCCGCGGGTGGTGGACGCTACCGGCGGCCTGGGGCGCGATGCGTTTGTACTGGCATCACTGGGTAGTGAGGTAGTGCTGCTAGAGCGTAATCCTGTTGTCCGGGCGCTGCTCGCCGATGGCCTGTCGCGCCTGCGCGCGGCTGCCGAGCTGGATCCTGAACTTGCGGGAGTTGCGGCCCGCCTACAGCTGTCCGATGCTGTCGAGGATTCGGTGAGCTGGCTGCAGGCGCAGCCGGCCGAGTCGATCCCGGTGGTATACCTGGACCCGATGTTCCCGGCACGCGGCAAGAGTGCGAAAGTGAAAAAGGAAATGGCCGCTTTCCACCAGCTGGTTGGCGAGGACCTGGATGCGGATGCGTTGCTCGAGCCGGCCCTCGCCGCCTGCTACTACCGCACCGTGGTCAAGCGTCCGCGTCTGGCGCCCTGGCTGGCAGGGCGAAAGCCGTCATTGTCGCTGGAAGGGAAGTCCGGGCGTTTTGACCTTTATACCAGGCACGGAGTGCCCGGCTGACGCGCGGGCACGGGGATGGCGGGCTCGATCTTCAGCAGTTGACGGCATTCACAGCCAGGCCGCCCTGGGATGTTTCCTTGTATTTGCTCTGCATGTCGATACCGGTCTGGCGCATTGTTTCGATCACGCTGTCCAGGGGTACGATGTGGGCGCCATCACCGCGCAGCGACAGCCGGGCGGCATTGATGGCCTTGACTGCCCCCATGGTGTTGCGCTCGATACAGGGAACCTGCACCAGTCCGCCGATGGGGTCACAGGTAAGGCCCAGGTTGTGTTCCATGCCGATTTCGGCCGCGTTTTCGATCTGCTGGTTGCTGCCGCCCTGGACCGCCGCGAGTCCGGCGGAAGCCATGGAGCAGGCCACCCCGATTTCGCCCTGGCAGCCAACTTCCGCTGCGGAGATCGATGCATTCTTTTTGAACAGCATGCCGATGGCGCCGGCAGTGAGCAGGAATTTCACCACCTGGTCTTTCAGGTCACCGTGTTTTTCCGGCTTGTGCACAAAATTTACGTAGTAGGCGATGGCTGCGGGGATTACCCCGGCTGCACCATTGGTGGGAGAGGTCACGATACGGCCCCGGGCTGCATTTTCCTCGTTTACCGCCAGCGCATAGAGGCTGACCCAGTCCAGGATAGCCAGGCCATCCTCACGCTCCTCACGGCTCTGCTTGCTCAATTCCTGGTACATTTCCGCGGCCCGGCGACGGACCTTCAGCCCACCCGGTAGCAGGCCATACTGGTGACAGCCGCGCTGGATAGAGGCGTCCATCACCTGCCAGATTTCCCACAGGCCATCTTTCACCGCCTGCTCCGGGCGGAAGGCCTTTTCGTTTTCCATTGCCAGTTCGGCAATGGTCCAGCCGTGTTTTTCGCAGATTGTCATCAGCTCGGCGGCATTGCTGAAATCATAGGGGAGCAGGGTGGCGATCTGGTCCTTGTGGGCAAAGTCCTCTTCGGAGAGTACGAAGCCGCCGCCGATGGAGAAATAACTGCGCTCGAACAGCAGCTCGCCGTCGGCATAGGCCTGGCAGGTCATGCCGTTGGCATGCTGTGGCAGGAATTCGTCCTCATGGAAAACCAGGTCATGTTCGCGAACGAAGCGAATGTCGTGGTCCCCATGCAGGCACAGTTGCTCACCGCGCTCGATGCGCGCCAGCTTGCTGTCGATGCTGTCGACGTCGATGGTGTCGGGGGATTCCCCCAGTAGCCCCATCAGTACCGCCATATCGGTGCCGTGGCCGATGCCGGTCAGGGCCAGGGAGCCGTAGAGGTGCACCTGGACGCGGTCGGTCTGCCTGAGTTCACCGCGCTGCCCGAGATCCGATACAAACTGCCGTGCGGCGACCATGGGCCCCACGGTATGCGAACTGGAGGGGCCGATACCGATCTTGAACAGTTCGAAAACGCTGATACTCATTGACGCTGGCGCTCCTGGACTGACTGGTCCGAAAATTGTGGTGTGGTCACTTTGCCGCAACGTGGCAGACATTCAAGGCACACGGCGGCATTCCACAGAATATCCTTCCACTACAGTCTTTGACCGAGTTTAAGTGCCTAAATTGCGTCTTTGTGGCACAAGCTACGGTGTATTTGCGACCAGGATGGCCCTTTTGGGCGCGGGGTGACCCTCGATGGTGCGGTCCGGGAATTCCGGGTCGAGGAAGTCGGCCAGGGACTCAAAATGCATCCAGTCGGTCCGGCGCTGCTCACCCAGGCTGGTGGGGGCAACATCCACCGTGCGCGGGTTGGTAAATCCACTTTTGCGCAGCCAGCTTTCCAGGGTCGCACAGCTGGGCAGGAACCAGACATTGCGCATTTTGGCATAGCGCCCCTCGGGCACCAGGCACTGGCCCAGCTCCCCGTCGATCACCAGGGTTTCCAGCACCAGCTGGCCACCGGGCCGCAGGGTTTCGCGCAATTCGCGCAGGTGGGCCATGGGTGAGCGGCGGTGGTACAGCACCCCCATGGAGAAAGTGGTATCAAAGGCGCGCAATTGCGGCGGGACTGACTCGATGCCGATGGGCAGGACATCCACCGGCAGTTCGTCTCCCATGTACTTTTTAAGCGCATAAAACTGGGCGACGAACTTGGCCGAAGGGTCAATGCCGATCACGCGGCGCGCACCCGCGCCATACTGGCGCCAGCAGTGGTAGCCATTGCCGCAGCCGACGTCCAGTACCAGACGATTCTCCATCGACTCCAGGTGCGGCAGGACACGCTCCCACTTCCAGTCCGAGCGCCACTCAGTATCGATATGCAGGCCAAATATTTCCCAGGGCCCCTTGCGCCAGGGGTGCAGGCGGCGCAGCTCGCGCTCCAGGCTTTCCAGTTGTCCCGGTGTGGCGTCACCGGCCTGGCCGATCACTACGCCATCGACAAACTCGGTGGAGTCGCAGGTGATTGCGGGCAGGTTGCTCAATGCCGCGCGCCAGTCGGGCAGGTCGCCCCAGCGATGCTCGCTCAGGCCGGCAGCTACCTGCTGGGGCAGCGTGGCCAGCCAGCCGCGCAGGGCAGGGGTATGCTGGAGGCCTTGATAGAGCTGGGTGTAGTCGATCATTGCTTGTTCCCGACCTCAGTGCGGTGCCTTGATGGCGATCATCGAGGCAAAATTAAAGCACTGGAACCATACGTCGACACTGCCGAACCCGACTCCCTTGAGGCGGTCCCGATGTGCTGCCAGGGTCTCCGGGATGAGGACGTTCTCCAGGGCGGAGCGCTTCTGTGCCACTTCGAGTTCGCTGTAGCCATTGGCGCGCTTGAACGAGTGGTGCAGGTCGATCATCAGCTCCTGGTGGTCGCGATCCTCGAAGGCGACCTTTTCCGACAGGATCAGGACTCCGCCCGGTCTCAGCCCCTCGAATATTCTCCGCAGGATACTTTCCCGCTCGGCAACGGGAATGAATTGCAGGGTGAAGTTGAGAACCACCACGGAAGCGTTTTCGATGGCTACATTTTGCAGGTCATCACAGATTAGCTGGACCGGGAGTTGGCCGCTGTCTGCCGCCAGGACAGTGCGGGCCCTCTCAACCATCGCGGGTGAATTATCGATCGCTACGATCTCGCAGTCCGCTGCCGGGATGCGGTGGCGCATGGCCAGCGTGGCAGCGCAAAGGGAGCTGCCGAGGTCATAGCAACGGCTACCCGACTGGGCATAGCGCTCGGCCAGGGTGCCGATCATGGCGACGATGGTGGTATAGCCCGGCACTGAACGCTGGATCATGTCCGGGAAAACATCCACCACGGACTGGTCGAAGCGGAAGCCCGCCACGTCGCCCAGGGGATTGGCGTAAATGCTGTCTTTCTTGCTCATGAATTTCTGCAAAGCGATTGCGTGGAATAGGCTGGTGGCCGTCGGTGCACTGCACCCGGCGGCCAGTGTGCCCATTTCCGCTTAGAGCTTTTCTTCCTCCAGCCCGAGAGCCAGTCCCGCCTCGCGACCCTGGTTGCCCGTGACTACCGCAGTACCGGCCTTTTCCGGGCTCAGGTAAGTGGCTGCCACGCGTTGCAGGTCGCCGAGTTTTACCTCGGTAACACGGCGGCGGAACTCTTCCCTTACCTCGTGGGTACGGCCGTAGAGCGCGGAGTGGAATGCCTTCTTGGCCTCGCCGGAAGGAGAACCGGGCTTATCCAGCCCGCCGACCACCCCGAGGATGGCCTCTTCCACCTGCGAATCCTGGTGCTGCCCATTGGCGAGCCACTCCAGGGAGGCATCGAAATCCTGCAGGGTCTCCGCCATGCGCGGGTCGCGATAGGAGAAGAAGCGGAAGACCCCCAGGTTGTTGTCATGGCCGGCACCGCCGCCGTACGCACCACCCTGTTCGCGGATGGTGCGGTGCAGGAAGCCATTGCGCAGGAAGCCGCCCAGCACTGCCAGCGGGGCAGAGTCGGGGTGGCTCATGGGGACGGTCGCATAGGCTTTGGAGCAGAAGTTGACCTGGCTGTTAGCCAGCCACAGCTCCCCCACCTGGTGGGGGTTGAATGAGCCGTTCTCGGTCGCGCCGGCACCGCTGGCTTCGTTGCCCAGGCTGGCCATGGCGCGGGTAAACTCCGGCAGTTTTTCCTCTTCCCCCACCAGCAGGAACTGTCGCTCTGCTGACAGGATCTTGCGATGGATCGCCTGCAGTTTCTCCTGGAGGACGTCCAGTCCACTGTCATCGAAGCTGCGCACCAGGCCCTTAAGGTGGCGCAGGCCCAGTAGTCCCCCGGTAGCGTGGCTCTCAAAGGCGGCACGGTTGAAACCGGCACTGGCGGCGGCCATTGCCAGTGCATGGCCGTTGCCCACCACGCCCTGTTCCCGACGCGCCAGCGTCTGCAACATCAGCTCGCGGATACGCGGCAGTTCGTCGAACCGCACCTGCTCCAGGGTGGCGTCCATCAGTTCCGTGAGCGCTTCCTGGTTTGGCGCCAGTGCCTTGCCGGACAGGACGAAATGCCCGCGCAGTTGCTGCAGGTCGTCGATGGCGGTGCGGCTGCTGGTAAAGCTGTGCAGCGCACCGCAGACGCGGGCCTGCCACTGCTGGACTTCCAGGTAGTCCTTATCGCCCAGGCCGACTTCACTCAGCACCTGGCAGTAGTAGGGCAGGAGCTGCTTTTCCTCTTCGGTGAATTCCGGCAGGGCGCAGACCACCTGCTGGTAAACCAGGCCGTTGGTGCCGGCGCTATAGCGGGTCAGTTTCTGCCGCCCGACTTCCACTTCCTCGCCCTCGACCCGGGGCATCTCCGGCGGAATGTCCTCCACCCCGACCCGCGGCAGGATTGAGGCGTCGTCCTCGCGTTCCTGTCGCTCCTGCAGGGCGCTGGCGGTCTGGATAATCTGCTGTTTCTCGCCCTCGCTCAGGGCCGCCCGGATCTCCGCCAGGCGCGCTTTCTCGGCCTGGTCGCGGCGCCCGGCCAGCTCGGTGTCGGGGCGCAGCACCAGGCGGACCCGGTGCTGGTTGTCCACCAGCAGTTCGCGGGCCACATCGGCGATGAAGCGGGGGTCCTTGATCTGTTCGCGCAGCTTTTCCAGGGTGGCGTCGATATTCAAAAGGCCAATGGCATCGCCGCGGTGGGTGGCGCCGGTGAGGGCGGTCATGATCAATTGCAGGCCGTAGGGGAAACCATCGCCGCCGATCTCCCGTTGCTGCAGCTCCAGCTGGTGCAGGCTGGCGGCAAGTTGCTCGTAGGGGATACCGTTTTCGGCCACGTCCCGCAGCACATCCATGACCTGCTGCTCCAGTTCATCGGCACGGTCGCGCTCGCTGCCCTCAATGCCGCAGACAAATGCCATCTCCCGCTGGGTATCGTCGAGGCCCAGGAGCGGGGAGGGCGAGGTACCCAGGTCGGTGGTTTCCAGCAGCTTCATCAGTGGCGAGGCACTGTTGTCCAGCAGGACGCCTGCCAGCAGGTGGGCGGTCAGCACGGACTCGAGATCGGTGACATCGCCCAGCAGCCAGGCCAGCACGATATGGGTCTTGCTGCCTACGTTCCCGCTGTCGCCTTCTTCGCTCTCGGTTTCGCTGAGGGGGTAGAACTCCTCGACCGACACCGGCGCCAGGTAGCGGTCTTCGCGGCCGACCTCGATGACCTTGTCCAGTTTCTCAAACCTGCCCAGGGCCTTTTCCTCAAAGGCTGCCTGGTGCTCGGCGGCGGGGATGTCCCCGAATGTCATAAAGGTGGCATTACTGGGGTGGTAATGGGTGCGGTAAAACGACTGCAGTTGTTCATAGGTGAGCTTGGGAATGTCTGCGGGCTCCCCGCCGGAATTCCAGTGGTAGGTGGTGGTGGGGAACAGGTAGCGACTGAGCGACTGCCATAGCTGGGAGGTGACAGAGCTCATGGCACCTTTCATCTCGTTGTACACCACGCCCTTGTACACCAGCTCGCTGTCGGCGTTACCCGCCTCACTGAATTCCAGCCGGTGCCCCTCCTGGGCGAAATCCAGCGGGTCCAGCTTGGCGAAGAAAACTGCGTCCAGGTAGACATCGAGCAGGTTGTTGAAGTCCTTGCGGTTCTGGCTGGCGAACGGGTAGGCAGTCCAGTCGGAACTGGTGAAGGCGTTCATAAAGGTGTTGAGGGAACGCCGTATCATCATGAAAAACGGGTCGCGTACCGGGTACTTGTCACTGCCACAGAGCGCCGTATGCTCGAGGATGTGGGCCACCCCGGTAGAATCCTGGGGCACGGTGCGGAGGGCCACCAGGAAGACGTTCTCCGGGTTGTCCGCAGCGATATGCAGGTGCTGCGCGCCTGTCACCTTGTGGCGGTATTCCTCCACCCTGACGCCGAGGGACTCAATCTCAGCGCTGGTGACCTGTTCGAAAGCGGGATGTGAATTACTCAAAAGACAGCTCCATGAGTTAGCTTGCGGGCCGGTGATGCCGGCTGCTCCGGGCGGGCCCGGCAGGATTTGGCCGTTATTCTACCGCCTCGCCGTCCGGGAAAAACAGTGTTGACAAGGGTGCCAGCAGGCCAAAGACTGCGGACAGCTGTTCCAGGCTCTGGCGTCCCGGCACTATAGCCGGGATTCCGGCAGGATAAATGTAGACGAATACGGAGACAGACGTTGACCTGGTTGGACATTGCCAGCGTGGCTGGATTTCTTGTTACCTGGGGCGGGTATACGCTGTTCGCCCGCAAGAAAGCGAAGGTGTCGTGGTGCCTCGCTTCATCCATGCAGTGGTACCGGGTGGAGTGGATGCTGCGGATGCTCGATCGCGACATGCGTATGCCGGATGCGGCGATCATCGGTAACCTGGAGCGGGTGATCGGCTTCTTCGCCTCTACCAGCATCCTGATCCTGGCGGGCCTGGTGACCGCGCTGAGTGCCAATCAGGCGGCGATCAAGGTCCTGAGTACCCTGCCGTTTGCCGAAGAGACCACGGTGCAGCAGTTCGAACTCAAGATCCTGCTGCTGATCCTGATTTTTATCTTCGCCTTCTTCAACTTCACCTGGTCGCTGCGGCAGTATTCCTTCGCCAACGTCCTGATCGGTGCGGCCCCGCTGCCCGACGCGGATGATACGTCCGACGAGGAGCGGCGCCGCTTCGCCATCAGCACCGCCAAGGTGATCGACCAGGCGGGTCACAGCTACAACTACGGACTGCGCTCATACTATTTCGCGATGGCGGTAATGGGCTGGTTTGTTCACCCGTTGCTGTTTGTTGCCGGCTACCTGGTGGTGGCGCTGGTATTGTTCCTGCGGGAATTCCGCTCGCGCACCCTGCGGGCAATCCTGGCGGCCGAGGGCAAGGTCCTCGAGCGTGCCGGGGAAAGCTAGAGAGGGGGAGTGACTATGGATACCGGGCAAATCCTGCGGGAATTCGATGCCATTGCGCGGGCGCGCGACTGGCAGTCACTGCATTCCCCCAAGAACCTGGCCATGGCGCTTGCGGTGGAGGTGGCCGAGCTCGGCCGCCACCTGCAGTGGCGCACCGATGGCGATATCGAGCAGCTGCTGGCGGAGCCGGAAAGCGAAGCAAGGGCGGCCATGGCATCGGAGCTGGCGGATATCCAGATGTACCTGCTCAAGCTGTCGTCGGTGATGGGGGTCGACCTGGAAGCGGCCGTTGCCGGCAAGATCACAGAGAACCGGCGGCGCTTCTTGCCCGCCGAAACGGGCCGGGGTGACTGAAGCGCAATGGCGGACAGGAACTTCGATGACCTGGCAGAGCGTTTCCGCAAGCGTATCTACGGCGGGCTCAAGGGCGATATCCGGCTGGCGGTACTGAACCGGGACTTGCAGCCGGTGCTGGACACCGGCACCAGGCTGCGGGTGCTGGATGCCGGTGGCGGCCAGGGACAGTTCGCGCTCGACCTGGCGGAGGCGGGTCACCAGGTCACTATCGCCGATATCTCCGCCAGGATGCTGGCGCAGGCGCGGGAGCTGGCGGCCGAGCGCCACCTGCAGGAGCGGGTTGCGTTCGTGCAGGGGCCCCTGCAGGCGCTGGGGCGGGAGGAAAAGCACCAGGGCAACGACCTGGTACTGTGTCATGCGGTGTTGGAGTGGCTGGAGAAGCCACATGAGGCCGTACAGCAGCTCGTGCAGATGCTGCGCCCGGGGGGGCATTTGTCCCTGACGTTCTACAACCGGCGCGCGCTGGAGTTTCGCCTGCTGCAGCGGGGCAGTTTCCGCCAGCTGGATCGCAATATCGACAGTGGCTACTGGGGCGGCCACCCTGGCAGCCTGACCCCGGATAACCCGCTGTGCCCGGAATGGGTGCAGGACTGGGTGCTGCAGGCAGGACTGACGGTAACGGCACACAGCGGTATTCGCTGTTTCAACGATTTTATGACGCCCTCGATCCGCGACAAGCTGCCTGCCAGTGCAGTAGTGGGAAAGGAGCTGGAGTTTTCACGGCGGGATCCCTACCGGCAGCTGGCGCGTTATGTGCACCTGCTGTGCCGGAGGCCCCTCTGATGCGGGGTAGGGTGATTTTCAGGGCGGGCTGGTAGGGCTTGCAGCGGGGGCGGCCTGTTGGAAAGCTGGCCAGGTCATTAATTGGCTAGAGCTGCTTCAGGAGTAATTCCTTGGCGGCATTGATGCGGGAAGCCAGGTAGTCGTTGCCGCCCCGGTCCGGGTGCATCCTCTGGATCAGGCGGCGATGGGCGGCGAGTATTTCTTCCCGGGTCGCACCCTCGGGTACATCGAGAATCCGGCGAGCCTCTGCCACGGTAAGTGGGCTCTCGCCCGTGCCCTGCGTGGATTGCCCCTGTGTATCCTGTCCTGACTCCTGTTGCCGCGCCTGCGCGTGGCGGGCAATCAGTGGGGCCAGCCAGGGCAGGTGCCGGCCCAGCCAGCCCAGGATGCGGCCCAGTACCGGCAGTACCAGCGCCACGGCGGCACCGACCCAGTGCAGGCGGCCCGTGACAGCCAGTAATACCGCCACCATTGCCACGGCCAGCAGCGTCCACTGCAGTAACAATTTGCGGCGTTGGCGCGGGGGGCTGGCGGTAAATTTCTGCCACGCAATCCAGGCAAAGATGCCGAGCGCAATCAGCAGGATGATTCTGGCCACTGGGTGTTCCTTGTTAAATAACCCGGGGCCGTGAGGTTATCAGATGTCGACGCGCATGCCGACCGCAATCACATCACCGGCGAACGCCGCACCCAGCGAGTTACTGTCATCGATGGTGTTTTCCGTATACAGCTTGACACGGTCGCTCCAGCGATACTGGAAGCCGATGAAATACTTTTTAAGCTCGAACAGGTCCTCGTCGATCAGCGCCTCCTCGAAACCGGGATCATCGGAGCGTAGGATATTGTGGCCGAAATAGAACGAGTAGCAGTCCTTGAGGCCCCAGGTGTAGGTAAAGATGGACTCACTGCCTTCGGCATCGAAGAAGTTGGTAATGCCCTCGGTGGAGCCCTCCGGGGCCAGCTCATTGTTCTGCGAGCGCTGGGCCACAACCCCGGCGTAGAGGCCTTCCTGGTAGGGCCCTTTGCCGTATTGAAATCCGGCGATCAGGGCCCAGGAGTTACTGCTGGCACCGATACTGAAGTCGGTCCTTATCAGGATCGGATTGAGGGGGTCGGTAATATCGAACACGCGCCCGCGCGTGGTTTCCAGGTCAATCTTCACGCGGTTATAGGCCGCGCCGAGTGTGAGGCCGTCGCCGACATCGGCCGTATACTGGAGTGAAATCGAGTGTCCCAGCCCGAATTCACAGTCTCCCTCCGGGCACTCCAGCAGCAGGTCTTCGCCGACCACGTTCTCTACTCTGACATCAATCGGGGCGGTGTGGGCCTGGTATTGCAGGCCAATCTTCATTTCGCCGCCCAGGCCGGCCCAGCTCTTGTGCCAGGTGATGGCGCTGTCGGCGCGACCGGTGCCGAGGATGCCGCCATCGCTGCCCAGCGAGAAGGCACCGCTGGCAAGGCCACCGGAAATCTCATACCAGTCGGTATAGCCAGCGACATCGTAATAGACGGCCCATTGCTTGCCGGCGACGAAGTCACCCCAGTGTTCGTGCTTGGCGAATACATGGCCCTGGCGGATAAACAGCGACCGACCGCGATCGCCCAGGCCCGCCTGTTGGTCACCGGCGATGATCAGCGGTTGCCCCGCCGAGATCGCATTGACCCCCCACTCTGCATTGAAACCGACATTCCAGTCCTTGTAGGCAGAGGTATTGAGGCCCAGGCGAATGCGGTTGAAGCCATCATCCAGAAAGGTGTTGCCATCGGTATTGATCTGGTTTGCGCTGAAATACCCGGAAATAAACAGCGTGACCTCATCCGATTCGTAAACCGGGACTGCGTTCGCCAGGCTTGCGCCGAGCAGGGTGACACCGGCGATACCGGTTGCTATATGCTTGTACATCCTAAGTCCACGATATCCATGTGGTGATTCACAGTGCATTGCACTGCGATTGGTCATTGAAAAATAGCCCAGTAAGCTGAAACCACAGTCCTAAATAGTTAAACTGGCGCCCAACTGACGGCTACTGCCTTGTTTTGGTTGAGCGAACTGAACCCGGGAGCTGAAAAAAACGTGACTGGCACGCAAAACGATACCCGTCGCCTGTTCGGGCTGACCGTACGCAAGAACGCCCATCCGGATATGCGCCGCCTGCGGCGTGAAGCCGGTGACCCCACCCTGCACGGCAACAAGTTCTGGAAGAGTTCCTGCCTCACCATGGACTACCTCAAGCGCCATCCCCTCAGGAAGGGCGCACGTGTGCTGGACCTGGGATGTGGCTGGGGGCTGGGTGGAATCTTCTGTGCAAAGCAGTTTTCTGCTGATGTGACTGGTCTGGATGCGGATCCCAGCGTATTCCCCTTTGTCGACTATCATGCAGAGTTGAATGGGGTCGATGTCAAAACCTGGCGCTGCCGTTACGAGAAAGTCACTGAAAAGGACCTTGCCGCCTTTGACGCGATCATCGGGACGGACATCTGTTTCTGGGACAAGCTGGAGGCGCCACTCTTCAACCTGACGCGCCGGGCATTGCGGGCCGGCGTAGAGAGGGTGGTCCTGGTGGATCCCGGCCGCTCACCGTTCCGGCGACTGGCGGAGCGCGCACAGGACAAGCTGGGGGCGGATTACCGGGAATGGCAGGTCAGCAGGCCGATGAAGGCCAGCGGCTGCATCATGGTTGCCGGTGAAGCCGGGAGTTAAGATTTACCAGGGCCAGCCGGCCCGGAGAGGTGGAGAGACGATGCAATACGACAAGTTCAAGATGCCCTGCGCGGACCAGATACTGCCGGGCCGCAAAGAGCCCATGGACATCACCGGGATTCATTTCGTCAACGACAAACCCATGAAGGGACCATTTCCCGAGGGAATGCAACAGGCCATTTTTGGCATGGGGTGTTTCTGGGGGGCCGAGCGCCTGTTCTGGGAAATCGACGGAGTGTACGTCACAGCTGCCGGATATGCGGACGGCTGTACCGAGAACCCGAATTACAAGGAAGTCTGCAGCGGCCGCACCGGCCATGCCGAGGTGGTACTGGTAGTGTTTGACCCGGACAAGGTGAGCTACGCGCACCTGCTGAAGCGCTTCTGGGAAGAGCATGACCCCACCCAGGGTATGCGCCAGGGCAATGACCTGGGTACCCAGTACCGCTCCTGTATTTTCTGTTTCGACGAAACCCAGCTGGAACAGGCGAAGAAGTCGAAAGAGAAGTTCCAGGCGGCCCTGCAAGACAAGGGGTATGACGAAATCACCACGGAAATCGCCATGGCGCCGGAATTCTATTACGCCGAGGAGGAGCACCAGCAATACCTGGCGAAGAACCCCGAGGGTTACTGCGGCCTGGCGGGTACCGGCGCCTGCCTGATTCGCTAAGGTTTTTCCATAGTCTGATGAGTGGCCGACGCGGCCGGCCCCGATGCGACCAGCAGGGTGCCGGCCGCTTCTGTTTTGGGGCTGGGCGGGCCGCTACCCGGCGTCAGCCGGCCTCATGGGAAGTGGGATGCAGTATGTGGGCGCACCAGTCGCTCCAGCTGCCCGGGTACAGGCGTGCATCGTCCCGACCGATGAGATGCAGGGACAGCAGGTTGACGCAGGCGGTGACGCCGGAGCCGCAGTAGCAGATCAGTGGCTCATCGGAACGGACGTCCTGCCAATGCTCCCTGAGCGCCCGTGGCGATTTCAGTCTGCCGTCCTCCCCGGTGTTTTCCTGCCAGGGTTTGTTGATGGCGGAGGGGATATGGCCCGCCACCGGGTCCATGGGCTCGTCAGTGCCGTCGAAGCGCGCCGGGTCCCGGGCATCCACCAGTTGCCAGGCGGGGTTGGCCAGGCCCGAGTAGATCTCCCAGTGGTCGGCGACCGCGGCGGGATCCGGGCTGGGGGCAAAGGTGCCATGGGGCACCGGTTGCGCCTCGCCGCTTTCCACCGGCAGGCCGGCATCGCGCCAGGCCGAGAAACCGCCATTCAGCACAGATACCCGCCCCAGCCCGAAAAAGCGCAACAGCCACCAGGCGCGCGCGGCAAAAGCCAGGCGCTGGTCGTCGTAGACCACCACACGGGAATCGGCACTGATCCCGAGCCGGCGCGCAACCTCGGCAAATTGCTCTACCGAGGGCAGGGGGTGACGGCCACCATAGCGCTCGTGCGGCCCGGAGAGGTCCCCGTGCAGGCTCGCATACTGGGCCCGCGGGATATGGGACTGCGCAAACCAGCCCTGGCCGGCATCCGGTTGGGCGAGGTCGTAACGGCAGTCAAGGATAACGAGTTCGGGATCCTTGAGGAGATCCGACAGTTCGGCAACTTCGATAACGGCCTGGGTATTCATCTTCCGTAACGTCTTTGTATTGTTATGAGGTAGAAATTACGGACAAACGGTGGCCGTGTCCAGCCTCTAGCGGATGACAGTTGGCGGGGTAAAGACGGCGCTGAGCCAAGCGGCTCCAGTTGCCGCGGAATGGAGCCAGCTGGGTGATGCGGGGGGCATCCCGCGAGGCAGCCGGGCTGCGCCGGGTCCTGGCTGGTGCTCGCGGGGCAAGTCAGTCTCCAACGAGGTCCATATTGAATTTGTACTTGAAGGAAAACTGCAGGCGCCAGTCCTCCGAGCGAAAATCGTCCCGGGCCTCGCGGTCGGCCCAGATCAGTTCCGGGCCCAGGATTACACTCTTCACCGGGTGGTACAGCAGGTTGATGGACGCATACTCACCCTGTTCATAGGCCCGTTCCAGCTGGCCATCGGTATTGTTGATGTCGAGACCCGACCAGCCGACGCTAGTCGTCCAGTTGTCGTTCCAGTCAATGTCCAGGTATGCCATGAGTCCCAGCATCGGCAGTGGCTCACCGGTGAGAGGGGTTACCGGGTTGTTGAAGTTTTCCACCACGCCGATGTCCGCGGGCGCATCATTCATATAGCTCTGTATGCCTTCCCCGTAAGTTGCACTCAGGTTTAGCTCGGTATAATCCATCTTGATACTGCCGGAGAAGTTGATGCCCCAGCCGGTCACATCGCCGTCCAGGTCAAACTCACTATTCGGTGAATTCTGCCATTCGATCCGGCGGGCGAGGGCGGCCATCTGGAAGTGGCCCCAGTGGGTCGATTGTCGGTACTGGGCGGTAACGTCCGGAAGGCGGAAATGCCCCACAACGCCCTCTAGCTGGATAAATTCGTCGTAGTCGCTCTCGTCCCGGGTTGCCCCGGGGCGTTCCAGCGCCACTGCAAAATGCGAATCACCGTCCCTCCAGGGAGTCCAGCGAAGCTGGACATTGCGGAAGAAAGGAATGCCGTTGGGGCCCCACTTCTCTACCACATTGGGGAATATCGAGGAGTCCATGAACAGGGTCCAGGTCTGGCCTGCGCCCACCTGGCAGAATTCCGCCCAGCCATGGCGAAAACGGAAGGTGGTCTCCCCGACATTGCTGCCGGAACCAAAAAGTTCGTATTCAAACCAGGTCTTTACCTCGCCACAACGGGTTTGCCAGTTTCCCTTGAAGCCCATGCGTGTCTGCCGCACGCTGGCATAGAAATTTCCATCCGGTGGGAATTCATCCTCGAACGCTGGCAATTTGGTAGGCCGCATGACATCAAACCAGTCGTCTGCTGTCTGGTTCTTTTCGTATCCCATATCCAGCTGGATAGTGGTGTAGAGGTTGAGGTGTGGCTTGCCGAACAGCTCACCGCCGTCCTGTGCGGCAGAGACCGGTGCTGTTAACCATGCAAGTGCCAGGAATATTGCCGGCCGCAGTCGCAGTCCTTGCCGGGGGAAGGCAGCGTCAGGTTGTAAAGCTCTCATGAATCTTCCGTGATCATTGCCGGGTGTGGACCGGGGCCATTCCCGGCCCCTGTCGGGTGGAAGCTGCCCCGGAAGCGGGACAGTCAGCAGTTGCAGGTGCGTACGCAGGTAACAGGGCGTTTCACTGCTTTACGTTTTTCTCTTCCCAGGCGCGCACCTTGCGCCGGCCTTCATTGAAAATACGCTCGTAGTTGCCCTTGGTAATCTTCTCTTTCGCTTCCGGTGTAAGCTTGTCCCAGACCGGATTGTACTTTTCATAGACCGCTTTCTGCGCTTCGATGGAGTCGGGGGCAACCACATCGGAACCGAACAGGAACCGGTCGGGATACTTGTTGAGAAGGTCTGCTGTTTTCTGTACAGCCTCTGGAGTCTCCGTGGCGTACTTGGCCACTTCATCCCAGGAAATATCGATATTCACGTGCTTCATCTTGGGATTGGTAACAATCTTTTCCGCGATCGCAAGCTGGTCCTTGATTGGCCTCACCACACGCCCCAGTCCCATATGGGCCCAGATAATGGTTGTCTCCGGGTGGCGCTCAAAAAGGGCCTTTAACTGCTTCAGGGCAAAGGGTTCCTTGCCCGGCTTGGGAAATGGCGTATTGATATCGTTGTGGAGGATGACCACTAGGCCGGTCTCCCCGGCAAAGTCGAAAATTTTGTCGAGCGCGGGGTCCGTGAGGCTGGCGGTATCGCCCGCGACCTTGGACGATACAAACTCCTTGTGGATGGTGAATTCCCCGATCCCGGAAAATACGCCCGGGTAGGTTTCCAGCACGCGGCGGATGTGGTCGGCAGCGTACATGTCAGCCGGGTTGAAGCCGGTGATCATGGGGTCGAGCCGGGCCTTCTGCTCGTCCGAGAGGCTGTTATAGGCCTCGGCAATGTGGGCGTCGGTGAAGGAGTAGTAATACAGGGGTGAGTCCGACTCGAGGTAATAGGTTGGTGCTGTCTCGCCGGTATTCTCGTAAGACCAGGTTTGCTGCAGCGGAATCCCGAACAGCGTAGAGCGCCCGACAGTGTCACCCATTATGTCCAGGTAATCGTCAATATCGGTGCCTTCCTGAACGTAGTTGGTCAGGTGGAAATGGGAATCGTGGAAGAGGGCATCTTCGGGAACACTATTGTCCTGCCCTGTGGCTCCACTGGCGAGCAGTGTCGCGAGACAGAGGGCTACACAGGGAGCCGGTCCCTGCCTGTGGATTGTCCGGAGGAAGGTGCCAAGGTTGCCACTTGAAACGCGCGCCATATGAAATTCTCCAATGCTCGTCGAGGCGACTGGTAACGGTAACCGGGCAGAGAGTCCTGACAGGAAACCCCGTTTAGTCTAGAAGGCTGGGGCGCATGGGCGTGGCAGGGGCCGACAACTTCGATATCGTTTCCCCGTGGGGGCGAAGGGAAAGAACGGGGAAAGGTAGGGGCGGAAAGATAGCGGCGACACCTCTGGTGCGCCGCCCCGGGACAATTACTGCGCAGCAGGTGTTTCCTGCGACACCGCGTCGCTACGGCTGCCGGGATCCGCCGGAGAGGTCCCGTCGGCAGCCTGGCCGGTTGCCTGTTCCGGCGGCTCTGCGAGCGGATTTTCCCCGTTGTCGCCCGGGTGCTCCTCGGGTTGCACGGGAGCCTTTTCCGCTGCGAGTTCCTCCTGGCGGCACTGGGCAACCCCCTCTGTGGCGTCGTTGCCTGGGTTGTCGAGGAAGCGGGCGGCGGCGCTCTCGGCGCAGTTACTGGCGGAGATCACATCATGGGCGAGTTTCGGGAACAGCAGCCACTGGTGATTGGGCAGTTCCTGCCGGGCCTCGTCCGCATCCGCGGCATCCAGCACCGGGTCCAGGGCGCCGTGCAGTACCAGGGCCGGTAACGGTGTGCGGATCGGCCTGGACTCGTCCAGTGGTGCCGAGGGAATGGCCCAGATCCGGCACTGTACCTGCAGGAGGTCGACATCGGCGCGCACAGCGCCACCGAGGATGCCCGATTCTGCCGCTTCTGTCCGTGCCCGGTCGAAATTAACGAACGGCGCCTCCTCGTGGCAGAAATGGCTCACCCCGGCGGCATCCCCGAAATAGGGGTCCAGCAGGATGTTCATGAATTTGCCGATCGCCTCTTTTACCGGGGCATTGTTGCCGTTTTCCAGCCCCTCGATCACTCGCGGCAGTTCCGGGTAGAAGCTCTCGTCGTACAGGGCCTGGAACAGGACCCGCAGCAGCCGCTGGCCGGTCAGTACGAACGGGTATTCCTCCTCGGAGTAGAGATGCCGGATATCAATCTTGCGTGGATTCTCGTCCAGGGTCTGCACCAGGCTTTCCAGGCGGCGTTGCAGGTCCGGATAGCGGCTGTTGCACTGCTTGTCCTCGCGGCAGAAATCCAGGCCCCGCTGGTACGCTTCCAGGGTGTCTGCAGGCAACTGCTGGGTGTACTTGATTTCCGGGAATACGGCGCTGTTCAGCACCAGCGCACGCACCGACTGGGGGAAGTCCCGGGCCACGGTAAGGGCGTAGCGGGAGGCGTAGGAGACCCCGTACAGGTTGAGCTTGTCGAGATCCAGCTGTTGGCGCAGGGCATCCACATCGCGGGCCACATTGGCGCTGTGGTACTGGGCCAGGTCAGCCTGCTCGCTGAGCCGGCTGTAGCAGCGCTCCATGCTGAAGGTGAAGACCCGGGCCTCCTCATCCCGCGACAGGTGGCGCTGGAAAGCGGTCTCCGCATCCCGGATAAACTCGTCACAGGTCAGCCGGGGCCGGGCCATGCCCGTGCCGCGGGGGTCCATCACGATCAGGTCGCGGCCATCGTCGACCGTCATCTCGGCATAGTTGATCCACAACCACTCGGAGGCGTTTTCAGGTTCCAGCCCCAGTGCCGCACCGGGGCCCCCCGCGCCGAGGTGGAGTAGTGGAACCTTGTCGGGATCCGGCTCGAAAGCGACAAACCGCACCACCGGGAACTGGATCCGTCGACCGGCCGGCTCAGCGTAGTCCTCCGGTACTTCCATCATGAAGCACTGTGCCAGGGGCCAGTCGCCATCGGTCTCGAACCAGCAGGGCTTGGGGACCAGTCGAGTGGGCTCTTCGCCCACGGCGGCCGTGCGTGGGTCGCGTTCGCAGGCCCAGAGCGTAGCGCACATCAGCAGCGCCAGGGCTGCCCTGGCAATACGGAGTTCAGTCAAGCGTAGTCACCTGTAATCTACGGACCGGGGATTTCGGCCGGTTGCTTTCAATGGTTGCCGAACCGCGCAATAGGCGCGCTCAGGTTCCAGCGCAGGGCGGCCAGGCGGATACCCAGGGTAACCAGTACTGCGATGGCCACCACCGCCTCACCGGGAAGTTTACCGCTGGCGTCGAGTAACACCAGTGTTGCGGCACCGGAGAGCGCAGCGGTGGCATAGATTTCACGGCGCAACAGCAGGGGGATGTCACCTGCCAGGATGTCCCGGATCAGTCCGCCAAAGGTGCCGGTCATGACGCCCATGACAATGGCGATGGCGGGGCTATGGCCAAGGTCCAGGCCCTTCTGGGTGCCGATCACCACAAACACTGCCAGGCCCATGGCGTCGGCAATTTTCAGCAGCCGCATCGGCACCTGCAGGTAGCGGATCAGGTAAAAGCTGACCACTCCCGTACCCGCCGCCAGCCACAGGTAGTGGCTCTCCTGCAGCCAGAAGACCGGGATATTGAGGATCATGTCGCGGGTGGTGCCACCGCCGGTAGCGGTGACACAGGCGAGCACCACTGCGCCGAACAGGTCCATCTGCTTGTGGCCGGCGGCGAGGACACCGGTAAAGGCAAAGACCACAATGCCGATAAGATCGAACCAGTACAGCAGTTGTTCCATTGGGAGGTGCCCGTGTTGAGAGTGCGCCTGCAGGCCGCCCGGGGGCGGCTACAGGCGCATCATACAGGCATCAGAAGAAGGCTTGCAGCCCGGTCTGTGCCCGGCCCAGGATCAGGGCATGCACATCGTGGGTACCCTCGTAGGTGTTGACCGCCTCGAGGTTCATGACGTGGCGGATCACATGAAACTCGTCCGAGATACCGTTACCACCGTGCATGTCACGGGAGACGCGGGCAATATCCAGCGCCTTGCCGCAGTTGTTGCGTTTGACCAGCGAGATCATGGTGGGGTCGAAATCCTTGCCTTCATCCATAAGGCGACCCACCCGCAGGGAAGCCTGCAGGCCCAGGGTGATTTCGGTCTGCATGTCGGCCAGCTTCTTCTGGAACAGCTGGGTCTGGGCCAGCGGGCGGTTGAACTGCTTGCGGTCCAGGCCGTACTGGCGCGCCGCGTGCCAGCAGAATTCCGCCGCACCGATGGCGCCCCAGGAAATGCCGTAGCGGGCCCGGTTGAGGCAGCCGAACGGGCCGCGCAGCCCGCCGATATCGGGGAATTTGTTCTCTTCCGGCACGAACACATTGTCCATCACGATTTCACCGGTGATGGAGGCGCGCAGGGAGAACTTGCCCTCGATCTTGGGGGCGCTCAGCCCTTCCATGCCCTTGTCCAGTACAAAGCCACGGATTACATCGTCGTCATCCTTGGCCCAGACCACGAATACATCGGCGATGGGGCTGTTGGTAATCCACATCTTGGAACCGCTCAGGCGGTAGCCGCCGTCGACCTTGCGGGCGCGGGTCTTCATGCCACCCGGGTCGGAGCCGGCGTCGGGCTCGGTGAGGCCGAAACAGCCGACCCACTCACCGGTGGCCAGCTTCGGCAGGTACTTCTCTTTCTGCGCCTCGCTGCCGTAGGCGGAGATGGGGTACATCACCAGGCTCGACTGCACGCTCATGGCGGAGCGGTAGCCGGAATCCACGCGCTCCACCTCACGCGCCACCAGGCCGTAGGAAACGTAGTTGAGTCCCGCGCAACCATAGCCCTCGATGGTGGAGCCCAGCAGGCCCAGCTCGCCCATCTCGTTCATGATCTGGCGGTCAAACTCCTCGTGGCGGTTGGCCTCGAGCACCCGCGGCATCAGCCGCGTCTGGCAGTATTCGCGCGCCGTGTCGCGCACCATGCGCTCCTCGTCGGTGAGCTGGCGGTCCAGGAGCAGGATATCGTCCCAATGGGCGAGTGGTTGCTGTTTGCTCATTATTTGTCTCGTCTACCTTCGCTGTCGGTTGCTTCCGGGGCCGGCCCCGGGCATTGCTGCTTGCATGGTAATCAGTTGCACCATAATTGCCACGGGTAGGTCCGCGACCGGCGCCTGACTGGGCGGCCGCTAGTATGGCTATGGTCATCCTTGCTGGAATTTGTGATCACTTTCCAGTGGTGGCCATGATACCGGAGTCCGCGGCAGAGGGCACTCCCCAGTTCCGGATGGAAAGGCCATTACCACCCGAAGAACGTAGAGAGGAGCGAGAGCGGAAGGGTAAACAAGCGTAAATACGCTTGTCCGGGCGCCTGGCTGCGCAATAATTTCCCGGCTTTCGATTGAATAACACAACTGGCGGACGTTTTTTGTCTATTTCGCGAATACTGGCACTGCTGTTACCCCTGTTGACGGCCTGTGCCACCCAGCCATTGCCACCGGGACTGCCGCAGCAGGCCCTGGGGTTGCCGGACGCCTTTTCCCTGTCGGGTGAGGCGGAGCCGGGATTGCGCTGGTGGGACAATTTCCGGGATCCGCAGATGGACCTGCTGGTCACCCGAGCGCTCGCCGACAGCCCGGACCTGCGGGGGGCGCTGTGGCGCCTGCAACAGGCCGAGGCCACAGCGCGCGGGGCCCGGTCGGGCCTGTGGCCACGGCTGACCGGTGGCCTCGACCACACCGAGCAGCGCCGCTCCAGTAACAGTGATTTCGACTTTTCCGGTGGTGAGAACGAGGGCGGCAGCTGGAGTGGCCGCCTGGCGGCCAGTTACGAGGTGGACCTGTGGGGGCGGGTGCGCTCCGGTGCACTCGCCGCGGAGGCAGCGAAGCTGGCGCAGGAAGAGAGCCTGCAGGCGGCCGCACTCAGCCTGGCAGCGGAGGTGGCAGCCACCTGGCTGCAACTGCGCGAGCAGTGGGGCCAGCGGGAGCTGCTGGCCAGGCAGCTGGATACCAACCGCAAAACATTGCGGGTGCTGGAACTGCGGTTTGGTGGCGGTACCAGCGCTGCCGCAGATGTCCTGCAGCAGCGCCAGCTGGTGGAGCAGTCACAGCAGGAGCTGGATGCGGCCGGGTTCAATATCGAGATATTGAAAGTACAGCTCGCCACCCTGGTGGGCGTGAATACCGGTGAGCTCGAAACCATGGTGCAACCGGCGGCCGGTCTCCCGGCGCTGCCGGCACTGCCCGACACGGGGGTCCCCTCCCGGTTACTGCTGCGCCGTCCCGATGTGCGCGAGGCGCAGCGGAACCTGCTGCAGGGCCACTACCTGGCCAAACAGGCCTGGGCCGAGCGGTTGCCGGTGATCAGCCTGTCGGCGATCTATAGCGGGGGCGGTCCGGCCATCAGTGATATCGCCAGGGACTGGTTGCTGACCCTGACCGCCGCCGCCGAGGGAGTGATTTTCGACGGCGGGCAGCTGTCGTCAGAGCAACAGCGGCAGCAAGCCGCGGAGCAGGAGCAGTGGCAGCTCTACCGGGCCACGGTACTCGAGGCCCTGTCTGAGGTGGAGCAGGCGCTGGTGCAGGAACAGGCGGTGCGCGTGCGCCTGGAACACCTGCGAGAGCGGGCGGCGCTGTCTGACCTGATTGTGGAGCGCCAGCGGCGCGCCTATAGCCGCGGCACCGTGGATTTTCTCAATGTCCTGGCTGCCACCAATGACCAGCAGAGCCTGGAGCGGCAACTACTCACCGCCAGGCGAGAGCTGATCGAGAACCGTGTAACCCTCTACCGGGCGCTGTCCGGTGGGATACCCGGAGAGGACCTGCCCCCGGCGCTGCCGGTGGAGCTGGAGTTGTACCGGGCGGGGGAATCCTGATGGCGAGACGCCTCAACTGGAATTTCGTATTGCCCATTGGGTTGCTGGTTGGTGCCGTGTTGCTTGCCAGTTGGTTCCTGCGGGAGAGACCCACCATGAGCCGCGCCGACCGGGCACCGCCTGCTCCGACCGTGGATGTCGCCGTGGCTGAGCGAGGGCGCTTCCCGGTGACCGTGGAGGCGCTGGGCCGGGTGCAGGCCCGGGAAATGGTGGAATTGCAGCCACAGGTGGAAGGTCGGGTGGACTGGCTCGATTACGACCTGGGGCAGGGATCGACACTGGAGGAAGACCAGCTGCTGGCCCGTATCGAAACCGAGCCCTATCAACTGGCCCTGCAGACCGCGCGCAGCACCCTGGCCGAGCGACGTGCCGAGTTACAGCAGGAGCAGGGCCAGCGACAGGTGGCGCAGGAGGAGTACGAGTTGCTGGGCAGCTCACTGCCTGATGCCGACCGCGCCCTGGTACTGCGTGAGCCCCAGCTGGCGGCGGCTCGTGCCCGGGTAGATGCGGCCGAGGCCCAGCTGCGGCTGGCGCAACGGGACCTGCGCCTGACTGAGATCCGCGCGCCTTTCAAGGCATTGCTGGTCAGCCGCACTGTCGATGTGGGGGACAGGGTGGGGCCCGGTACTGTGCTCTACGAACTGGCCGGGGCTGATCGCTTCCATATCGAGGTGGAGGTGCCGGCAAACCAGCTCGCGCGCCTGCGTAGCAAGGGCGTGGAGGTGAATGTGCAGGGGAGCCAGTGGCCGGCCAACCGTTTTCGGGCGGGCCGTTTCGTGCGGCTGATCCCGGTGCTGGAAGAGCAGGGCCGGCTCGCGCGGGTACTGGTGGAGCTGGAGGACCCGCTGGCGATCGCCAATCCCGGCGAGCCGCAGCTGTTGCTGAATGACCTGGCACGGGTCCGTATTGTCAGCCCGGCGTCACGGGACCGCGTGCGGGTGCCGTTGTCGGCGGTGCAGGACGGCGATGTGGTCTGGGTCGTGGCAGACGGCAGGATCCGTATACAACCGGTCGAGGTGGCCTACCTGAGTGGCGATTTTGCGCTGCTGGATGAGGGCCTTACCGGTGGTGAGATCCTGGTTACCACGCGCCTGAATACGGTGATCGATGGAATGAAGGTCAGCGTCGCTGCCCCGGCCACGATGCGTGGCAGCGAGCGGCCCGCCGGGGACCCGAACCGCGCCGGCAGGCGCCCCACTAGTCGTCCGCCCGGGTCCGGGCAGGCTGGTCCCGCGGAAAGGCCGGCCGATGATCCGGCCGCACCAGTGAAGGACCGGGGAGTGCACAAATGAGTGACCCGTCTGCGGAAAAAACCGCACGCCGCCCGGTGGTGGAGACCCGCGGTGGCGCCATTGCCTGGATGGCCCACAACCATGTCACTGCCAACCTGTTGATGCTGGTGCTGATCGTTGGTGGGCTGGCATTTTCGATGATCGTGAAGAAAGAAGTATTCCCGGATTTCAGCCTGGACATGGTGACGGTGCAGATCTCCTATCCCGGCGCCAGTCCCGAGGAAGTGGAGCGCGGCGTGCTGGTGGCGGCCGAACAGGCGGTGCAGGGCATTCCCGGAATCCGCGAGATGCGTGGCAGTGCGGGCGAGGGCAGTGCTTCGCTGACCCTGGAGCTGGACGAGGACGCTGACGGCAGTAAGGTCTACCAGGATATCCAGCAGGCGATCGACCGTGTAACCACCTTCCCCGGTGATATCGAGCGCCCGCAGGTGAGTCTTGCCGACCGCCAGCGGGATGTACTCGACCTGGTGGTGCACGGCGATATCGACGTGCGCGCGCTGCGCGCCATCACCATGCAGATTTACGAGGAGCTGGAAGCTCACCCGGGTATCACCTCGCTGGAAACCTATGGTGTGCGGGATTTCGAGGTGGCGGTGGAAGTCCGGCGTGAGGACCTGCGTCGCTACGGCTTGTCGTTGCCAGATGTGGCGGCACTGGTGCGCGATGCGGCGGTGGATGTGCCCGCCGGGGGCGTCAAGACCGGGGCCGGCGAGGTGCTGGTGCGGGTTACCGAGCGCCGCGACTGGGCGCGGGAGTTCGGTGATATCGTGGTGGTGCAGGGCACCGGTGGGGGCACGGTGCGGCTCAGGGATATCGCCACGGTGCGCGACGCGCTGGTGGAAGAGCCGCGCAACATGACCTTTAACGGCGAGCCGGCAATGGGCATCGACGTGTTCCGTATCGGTACCCAGACCCCCATGAGTGTCAGCGAGGCCACGCACGAGGTGTTGGCCGAAGTGCGTCGCACCCTGCCGGAGGGTGTACAGATCAGCGTGCGCGATGACGACTCAAAGATTTTTCGCGAGCGCCTGTCGTTGCTGCTGAAAAACGGGTTTATCGGGCTGATGCTGGTATTCCTGGTCCTGGGGGCTTTCCTGGAGTTGCGCCTGGCTTTCTGGGTGACGCTTGGTATTCCCACCAGTTTCCTCGGTGCACTGCTGTTCCTGCCGGCGATGGATCTCTCCATCAATATGGTGAGCATGTTCGCGTTCATCATTGCGCTGGGTATCGTGGTGGATGATGCGATCATCGCCGGGGAAAATATCTACGAGTGGCGGCGGCTGGGTTACAGCAACCTGGAGGCGGCGATTGCCGGTGCGCGGCAGGTGTCGGTGCCTCTCACATTTGCCATCCTCACCAATATCGTTGCCTTTATACCGCTGATGCACCTGCCGGGATTCATGGGCAAGATTTTCGGCATTATCCCGCTGGTGGTGGGTTCGGTATTCGTAATCTCCTGGGTGGAGGCGCTGTTTATCCTGCCGTCGCACCTGGCATATTCCCGGCGCGGTTACCGTAACAACCAGGCGCGACGTTTCGCCGCGCGCCAGAAAATCGTTGCCCGCAGTCTTGATCGCTTCGTGGAAAAGCGCTTCAGGCCATTCCTGGACCTGTGCATCCGCCATCGATATACGACCATTGCGGTGGCACTGGCGACACTGATGGTGGTAACCGGCTATGCCGCCAGCGGGCGTATGGGGTTCACCCTGATGCCCAGGGTTGAGCGGGACTCGGGCCGGGTGCAGATCACTTTTCCGGCGGGCACCGCGGAACAGCAACTCGAGCGTGCCCGCGCCCAGATTATCGACGCCGCAAACCGTGTCCTGGATGAAAGGGGGCGGGAGGATGTGTTCCTGGGAATGCGGGGGTTGATCCAGGGCAATGAGGTGCAGGTGGATGTTTATTTTGTGCCTTCCGACCAGCGCACTTTTACCACCGGGGAATTTGTCCGTGACTGGCGGCGCGCGGTGGGGCCGGTGGCCGGGGCCCTGAGTTCCCGTTTTGCCGCGGACCGCGGCGGTCCCGGTGCCGGTCCGGCGCTGACGGTTGAGCTGCGCCACACGGATACCCGGATCCTGGAAGAGGTGGCGCTGCGGCTGGCGTCGGCGCTGGAGGATTTCCCCAATGTCAGCGATATCGATCCGGGTATTTCGCTGGGCAAGCAGCAGCTGGACCTCACCCTGACGGAAACCGCGAAGAGCCTGGGGCTTACCGCGGAGGAAATCGGCCGGCAGTTGCGCTCATCGATCTACGGCGCCGAGGCCATGCGCCAGCAGCGCGGGCGCGACCAGGTCAAGGTGATGGTGCGGCTGCCGGAAGCACAGCGGGGCACCCTTGAAGACGTGTCCAGTATCATGATCCGTGCCGGCAACAACCTCTGGTTGCCGCTGCCGGACCTGGTCGAGGTGGACAAGGGGCGTGCCTACGCCGGTATCAACCGGCGCGAGGGGCGCCGGGTAATGACGGTGACTGCCAACGTCGAACCCTCGGACCAGGCCACCCTGGTAATCAACGAACTGAACGCCTCCGTGGTGCCACAGTTGCGTGCAGAGTACGCAGGGCTGGGCATTTCCTATGAGGGGCGCCAGGCCGAGGAGCGCGAGGGGCTGTCGTCCCTGGGGCTCACCTTTTCCCTGACCATGGCGGCGCTCTACCTGCTGCTGGCGATTCCGCTGAAGAGTTATATCCAGCCGCTGACGGTGATGGTGGCGATTCCCTTTGGTGTCATCGGCGCGGTGCTCGGGCACCTGGTAATGGGTTACGGGCTCAGTATGGTCAGCCTGCTGGGGATGGTGGCGCTGGCTGGGGTGGTGATCAACGATACCCTGGTCATGATCGAGTACGGCAACCGCTTGCGGGAAGAAGGTGTCGAGATCACCGAGGCGATCAAGCGGGCCGCGGCGCGCCGCTTCCGACCGATCATTCTCACCACTGTCACCACTTTCTGCGGCCTGATGCCGATGATTTTCGAAACCTCGGTGCAGGCGCGCTTTATGATTCCCATGGCCATCTCGCTGGGCTACGGCATCCTCGCCGCAACCACCATTTCCCTGTTGCTGGTGCCCTGCCTGTACCTGATGTTTGCGCGGGACATTCCGGCCCGGTTCGGGTTGCTGCGCACCGGCCGGCGTTCCCCGCTCAGTCCCGACGCAGGTGATCCTTGATGGCGATCGGGTTGGGGAAATTCAGCACCACAATATAGGACGACACCAGGAAGGTGATAATGGCGGTGGCCTGGATCAGGTGCGAAGCGGCACTGCCGATCAACTGCTGCCCTGCGGCGAGGAAGGCAATCAGCAGCGAGAATTCACTGATCTGCCCGAGGCGAAACCCCACATCCCAGGACAGCACATTCTGCTCGCTCTGGTTTCCCAGCAGGTAACGGAACACCACCGGCTTTACCGCCAGCACAGCCGCCGCCGTCACCAGTGCGGGCAGGGCGATCTCCGGCACCATGGCCAGGTTGAACTGGGCCCCCAGGCTGAAGAAAAACAGGATCAGGAAGAAGTCCCGCAGCGGTTTCAGGCTCAGGGCAATGTACTGGGAGATGGGACTGGTGGCGAGGGTGATGCCACCAATAAAGGCGCCGATTTCCCGCGACAGGCCCGCTATCTCGGCCACTTCCGCCATACCCATACACCATCCCAGTGCCACCAGGAAGACGTATTCGTGGAACCGGTCGAAGCGCGTCAGCAGGGGCAGCAGGACGTATTTCACCACCGCCCAGGCGGCGACCACCAGCAGGGGCAGGGCGGCAAACGACATGCCCAGGCGGACGAAATCGACCTCGCCGGTACTGCCACTCAGGAGGATCATCAGGCAGGCAATGGCGACGAAATCCTGGAACAGCAACAGTCCCACCATGATCTCGCCCAGGTGCTTGTGGTGCAGTACGGTCGTGGGCAGCAGCTTGATGCCGATGATGGTGCTGGAAAACATCATCGCCATGCCGATCACCCAGGATTCGGCGTTGGTGAAACCGAACAGCTGGCCGATGGCATAGCCCATTCCCAGGAACAGCGCACAGCTGATCAGGCCCACAAACGTGGCCTTGCGCATTACCGAAACCAGTGCCCGGGGCTGCATGTCCAGTCCCAGCAGGAACAGCAGGAAGATGATGCCGATGGTGGACATGTCGGCCAGCAGCTGGACATTGTTGACCACGCCCACGCCGGACGGGCCCAGCAGCACCCCCAGCGCGATATACGCTACCAGCAAAGGCTGCCGGCCATACAGCGCCAGGGTGGCAATCAGCGCGGCGCCGCTGAAGATCAGGAAAAAAGACTGGAAGAGGGAGGTTTCCGCCACTGTCGCTCCTTGTGTCGCTGTCCCGTCCGGGGCTGGTCCCCGCATCCATTATCCACGGAAGCCGGCGCAGCGGAAACCACCGAGGCAATGTCGCCCCGGCAGGGGCGAACATTCAGAGGTTGAACCAGCGCAGGTTCTCGGCCCGCTCCGACAGGATCGGTTGGGCGCAGGTCTTGCCCTGTGGTGCGCGCAGGATCTCCCGTGCTTCCGCCAGGAAACCGTCCAGTGCGCCGGTCACCGGGGCCGGGATGTCGGTGCCGGCACTGTCGATCTCCAGCTGCAGTGGCGGTTTGGCCGCCTCGCCCTGGTAGCGCCACACCCCGCCGGCGGCGTCATACTGGTAATAGGGTAGAAGCCGGTAGCCCTCTGCGGCGATGATCTCGATGGCCTCGATCAGGTAATCGGCAGTCTCCTGGTCGAGGAAGTAATTGAAGTTGAGGCGCACCCAGCCTGGCTTGAGGATACTCTCGCCCTCACTGACCAGTTGTTCCAGCGCGGCGCTCTGTTCCGGGGTCAGGTGCAGCAGCTGGTGGCCGTAGGGGCCGGCACAGGAGCAGCCACCGCGGACCTGGATGCCAAACAGGTCGTTCAGCAGGGCCACCACAAACCCGTGGTGCAGGGGCTTGCCGTCGCGAAGAATGTGCATCGATACGATGCTCACCCGCGGTGCCCCGGTACCACCGAGGATCTCGATATTGGGGTTCTGTCCCCAGCGGCTGAAGGCGCGGTCCAGCCACTGGGCCTCCCGCGCCTCGATCTCAGCCGCGCCTACCCGGTCTTTCAGTGCAAAGACCATACCGGCGCGCACGGATTCCACGATGGCCGGGGTGCCGGCTTCCTCGCGACGCTCACCGGCGGGGAGGTAGGTGTGGCTCTCGGGGCCCACCCAGGAGACGGTGCCGCCTCCGGGTACCGCCGGCTGTTCCGCCGGCAGCAGGGATTTGCGCACCACCAACAGGCCCGGCGTGCCGGGGCCACCGACGAACTTGTGCGGTGACAGGAACAGCGCATCCTTGCAGGTGCTGTTGCCATCCCCCTGCATGTCGATCTGGACATAGGGCCCGGCGGCGGCGTAATCCCAGAACGACAGGGCGCCGTGGCGATGCAGCAGTGCGGTCACGGCATCCACGTCAGTGCGGATACCGGTGACGTTGGAGGCGGCGGAGAAGCTGCCGATGCGTAGGGGGCGGTCCGCGTACTGGCGCAGTGCCTGTTCCAGCGCCTCGAGGTCCACGCTGCCATTGTCGCCCTGTGGAATGGTCACCACCTCCGCGACTGACTCGCGCCAGGGCAGGTCGTTGGAGTGATGCTCATAGGGGCCGATAAACACCACTGGCCGTTGTGCCGCGGGGATTTCCGCAGAGGCGGCGCCGAAGCGCTGGTAATGGTCGGCGCGCAGTCCCAGGCAATCCACCAGCCGGTTGACCGCGGCGGTGGCACCGGCACCGCAGAAAATTACCGCGTGCTCTTCTCCGGCATTGACGGATTTGCGCACCGCCGCCCGTGCCTGCTCCCGGAAAGCTGTGGTCTGGCGGCCCGTCGCCGATGTCTCGGTATGGGTGTTGGCATACCAGGGCAGGACCTGGTTACGAATGGCATCCTCGATAAATGTCAGGCCGCGACCGGATGCGGTGTAGTCGGCGTAGACCAGTGGCCGGGTGCCGAAGGGGGTGCTGAGCGGCAGGCGCTCACCGATGACGCTGGTACGGATACGCTCGAGAAGGGGGGCAAGGTCTTGCATGTCTACCTCTACTGCCTGACGGCCCGGGACGCGCCCCGGGCCCCACGCCGGCAGTGCTTCCGCTGCGTGGGGTGGTGCGTGGCCCGCCGTCGATCGTTGTTAAAATTATCGGGTACGGTACTCGAGCGGCCGGTGTCACTCTCCGGAGGGGATCGGCAGTTCGGTGGTGCTCTTGATCTGCTCCATGGCAAAGTTGGAGACAATATCGCTGATGCCCACTTGGCGGATCAGTTCCTTGTAGAAGCGGTCATACGCGGCGATATCACTGACTACGATGCGTAGCAGGTAATCGTACTCACCGGCCATGCGGTAGCAGTCGACCACCTCGGGCAGTTTTGTCACCAGGGCCGCAAATGATTCGGCCCACTCGGCTGTGTGCTGGTCGGTTTTCACCTGGGCGAAAACCGATACCGGCAACCCCAGCACCTCCGCATTCAGGAGGGCCACCTTGCGGCGGATGATGCCGCTTTTTTCCAACTTCTGGATCCGCCGCCAGCATGGGGTCTTGGTCAGCCCCACACGCTCGGCCAGCTCTTCAATGGAGAGGCTAACATCTGATTGCAGGATAGCAAGAAGTTGTCTGTCAATCGCGTCAAGTGAGGACATTGTTCTACAAGGCTCCCTATAACGCGGGGTGTGTATCCCTGAACCGTAAACTGGGGGCCGTCAATGGCAACAAAATACCCCGGCTAATTTGTATGCAGTGCGGGGATCCGACATTGGGAATCGTTGGCCTCTCACTGCACTCACACCGGTAACGTTAATCTCCGGTGAGGCGAGTCGGTAGCCCGGATTTCTCCCCGGGGCTGGGGAGTGGGGAAGCGGGAGGTGGGCATTGCCGAATGCGCGCCACAGGGGGCCTGTGGCGCGTACCGGGTCAGGCTGCGTTCTTGGGCGGGAAGCGGGGCTCGAACAGGCCCCGGTCGATGGCCTCGCGCACATGGCTCATCAGGTCTATTTCGGTGAGCTCCTGCAATTGCTGCAGGTCGTTCAGCACGTAATAAATCGGCTGTACGATATCGATGCGGTAGGGGGTGCGCAGCGCATCGAGCACGTCAAAGTCGTAGCGGGCCGGTTCATCGCCCAGTGCATACAGGGTCTCCTTGGGAGAAGACAGGATACCGCCGCCGTAGATGCGCAGGCCGTCACTGGTCTGCAGCAGGCCAAATTCCACCGTAAACCAGTACAGGCGGGCCAGGTACGCACGCTCCTTGGGGGATGCCGCCAGGCCCAGCTGGCCGTATTTCTGTGTGAAGTTGGCAAAAGCCGGGTTGGTCAGCATGGCGCAGTGACCGAAAATCTCATGGAAAATATCCGGTTCCTGCAGGTAATCGAACTCCTCCGGGGTGCGGATAAAGGTGGCGACCGGGAATTTGCGGTCCGCCAACAGCCCGAAAAAGGTCTCGAAGCCGATCAGGGCGGGCACCCGTGCAACTTCCCAGCCGGTCTCCCGACGCAGGACGCTGCTGACTTCTTCCAGTTGCGGGATGCGGTCCCGGGGCAGGTCCAGGAGCTCGAGGCCGCGCAGGTATTCGTCGCAGGCCCGTCCGGGCACCACTTCCAGCTGGCGTTCGATCAGGCGCTGCCAGGTCTGGTGCTCCACATCGGTGTAGTGGATATAGCCCTGCGCGTCCGGCTCCCGGGCCACATACTTGCTCGGTTTCTTGCCGTTGGCTTGTGATTCTTTCTTCATGGCTCTGTTCTCCCGTCGCTCCGCTTTTGACGTCCCTGCGTGCCGATGGCCGCAGGGTCCCGCGGGCGCGTTAACTCTTTGTTGTTATCACCCGTACATTCTTAGACAGGCGCAGGCCCGAACGGCAGTCCCCGGGGCCCATAGTTGCGCCCTGGGGTGCGCCGGGACTAAGATTTCTGTAAATAATTGTTTACAGATTCTTATGCGAATAGAAATAACATGTGAAAATCGTGTAGGTATATTGCAGGAAATTACGGCCATATTTGCCGATTTTCGCGTTAACGTGACTTCCGGTGAGCTCGGTGGCGACAGTGGTGACAAGGTCTACCTGTCGGCGCCGGGGATGCTCAATACCCAGTTCAGCGCGATCGAGAAATCCCTGTTGCAGGTGCCCGGCCTGAAACGGGTACGCCGTATTTCCCTGATTCCCTCCGAACGCCGCCACTTCGAGCTGGACACACTCCTGCGCCATGTCTCGGAGCCGGTACTCTCGGTCGACCGCGAGGGGCGGGTGGTCGCGGCCAACCTGGCCGCAGCACGGGCCTTCGGCGTCAGTATGGACCGGGTGCCGGGCATGCAACTGCAGCGCTTCCTGCCGCTGCTGCAGGTGGCGGAGTTACTGCGGGATTTTGCCGTGCCACGCTATGGGGTGCCGGTTACCGTGCGCGGGCAGGATTTCCGGCTGGAGTGGGTACCCATTGCACTGGGGGACGACAGCGCGGTGGAATCCCTCGCTGGCGCAGTGTTGACCCTGCAGCCAGACGCAGATACAGCGGCCCTGTCGCGACTGCCATCACCGGTAGCGTTGTGGGATTTCGATCTTCGCCGGCAGGCCTGCCTGGACCTGCAGGAAATGGCGGCGTTGGCGTCGCCGCTCTTGATAACCGGAGAGGCTGGAAGCGGCAAGAGCACCTTTGCCGGCGCGGTTCATTACCTGTCGCCGCTGGCTTCCCGGGGGGACTGTATGCGCCTGGATCCTTCCCCGGGATTCGAGGCTGGCTTGCCTTCCGGTGCCTGGCCGGATGCCGGAACCCTGGTGATCGAGGAGCCGGAGCGGCTGGCCCCGGCCGCGCAGCAGTCACTCCTGCGGCAGCTGCGGGCGCTGCCCCGAACCGTCCGGGCAGTGGCCACGAGCCAGCAACCCGCGCTCCTGCAGCCGGCCCTGGCCCAGTTTTTCTCTGAACTGGTACTGGAGCTGCCACCCCTGCGCAGTATGCGTCCCGCGATCGGCCGTTTTGCCAGTGCGACATTGCGAGAGCTGGGTAAACCCGGGGCGGCGGGTCAGCGGGAAGGGCTGGCCCTGGGCGAGCAGGCTGCGGAGTGCCTGCATGGGTTTGACTGGCCCGGTAACTTTGCCGGCCTGCATGATTGTCTCGCCGCGGCCGTGCGCCGCTGTCGCGCCCGAGGGGCAACGGAGATCAGCGCTGGGGACCTGCCACAGCCGGCACGGGCGGGAGATGGACTGCCGCTTGACTGGGCGCGGGGCCTGGGTTACCGCGAGGTGATGGACAAGGTGGAGCTGGGGCTGCTGCAGGCGCTGCTGGAGCAGCGCCTGTCGACCCGCGAAATGGCCCGCAGGCTGGGGATTTCCCATACGTCAGTAGCCAACAAGTTGCGCCGCCACGGCCTGGCCCGCTGAGGCCGGGCGGCTCCTCGGCTGTTGTCCGCGGTTCAGCGCTGGATCCGCCCCAGCAGCATATCCCGGAACATCACAAAGTCGCCCAGCAGGCTGTAGAGGGGGTGCCTGAACGTGGCGGGGCGATTGTGCTCAAAGAAGAAGTGGCCGGCCCAGGCAAACCCGTATCCCGCCAATGGCATGGCCAGGAGCCAGAGCAGGTTGCCGGTAACCAGCGTGAGCAGCAGCAGCGCGATCACCAGTGAAGTGCCGACAAAATGCAGGCGCCGGCAGGTGATATCGGCGTGCTCACCCAGGTAATAGGGATAGAAGTCGGCGAATGAGCGGAATGCTTCCGGTTGGCCTTCCTCTCCAGGTGTTGAAGTGTGGGACTCTTGCCGGGATTCTGTCGTCATCACTGGGCCCTCCTGTGCTGGGCAGTGTGGGTATTTTTATTCTCGCCAAGAGTGTACGCCCGTACGCGGCCGGCTCCAAGCCGGTCGCCGGCGGTAAACCCCGGCGCCATTCCCTGTGGTGGGGCCTCTCCCCGGGCACCGGCGAAGCTTCTGGCAACAGCGCGCCGGAGAATCTGGTAGTCTGCGTTCCGGATTTGAGCCCGCCGGGCCTGTGCCACCATTGCAGTAGGTCACGGGTGTGAAGAATAAAGGAGTACACAGTTATGCCGGGTCCGCTTTCCCACCTGAAGGTTCTCGACCTGAGCCGGATTCTCGCCGGCCCCTGGGCGGGGCAGGTCTTTGCCGATTTCGGTGCCGAGGTAATCAAGGTTGAACGCCCCGAGCGCGGCGACGACACACGCCACTGGGGCCCTCCCTACCTGAAAGACGGCCAGGGTGCCGACACCAGTGAGGCGGCTTACTACCTGAGCGCCAACCGGGGCAAGAAATCACTGACCCTGGATATCACCACGGAACAGGGACAGCAGATTGTGCGTGACCTTGCGGCGCGCTGCGACGTGCTGCTGGAGAATTACAAGGTGGGTGGCCTGGAGAAATACGGGCTGGATTACGCGTCCATCCGCGAGATCAATCCCGGCATCATCTATTGCTCCATTACCGGCTTCGGCCAGACTGGCCCCTATGCCAACCGCGCCGGCTACGACGCCATGATCCAGGGCATGGGAGGCCTGATGAGCCTTACCGGGGTGCCCGAGGGCCAGCCGGGCGCGGGCCCGCAGAAAGTGGGTGTCGCGGTTGCCGACCTGATGACCGGGATGTACGCGGTGTCGGCGGTGCTGGCAGCGGTGATCCACCGGCAGCAGACCGGCGAGGGCCAGTATATCGACCTGGCACTGCTGGACACCCAGGTGGCCTGGCTCGCCAACCAGGCGCAGAATTTCCTTACTTCCGGTCGCAGTCCCGAACGCCAGGGCACTGCCCATCCCAATATCGTTCCTTACCAGGCGGTTCCCTCCCGGGACGGTTATTTTATGCTGGCGGTGGGCAACGATGACCAGTTCAAGCGCTTTTGCCAGATTGCCGGCCTGCCAGAAGTGGCGGAGCAGCCCGCGTACGCTACCAACGCGGCGCGGGTGCTGGCGCGGGAGAAGCTGGTTCCGCTGATCGAGCAGGCGACCCGGGAGCGGGATTCGGACTGGTGGCTGGAGAAACTCAGTGAAGCCCACGTACCCTGTGGGCCGATCAATAACCTGCAGCAGGTATTCGGGGACCCCCAGGTGCAGGCGCGGGAAATGGTGGTGGAGCAGGAGCACCCGACCGCGGGCACTGTGCGTACCGTGCGCAACCCGGTGCTGTTTTCTGCATCGCCGCTGCAATACGACCAGGCCCCGCCGGTGCTCGGCCAGCATACCGAGGAGATCCTGCGGGACCTGCTGGGCAAGGGCGCCGGCGAGATCGAAGAGTTGCGCAAGCAGAAAATTGTCTGATTACGGGGGCTGACCCGGGGGGAGCAGAGAGGCTGCCCCGGGTTGTACTGCCGGTGTTCACTCCGCCAGTGTTGCAGCCCGGTCCGTTGGGGACTCACCTGGAATTGGCCCGGAACTTTCCCGCCTATCGCTCAATGTGCTGGTCCTGGCGACCTGTGCGGGAATGCCGACAGCGACGGCACCGGCGGGAATATTCTCCAGAACCACCGCGTTGGCGCCAATACGCGCATAGTCACCGATGGTGACAGGCCGGATAATTTTAGCCCCGGCCCCGATGTCGACATTGCCCCCCAGGGTGACCCCGTTCACCAGGGTGACCTGCTGCAACAGCAGGCAGTTGACTCCCACACTGGCACCGGGGTGAATGACAACCCCGTTGGGGTGGGGCATCTGCAGGCCGCCGCCAATGCGACAGTTCAGGGGGATATCCGCCCCGGAAACGATGCTCCAGAAGCGGTGGCGCACTACCGCCAGCTTGCGGCGGAGCCTGTCCAGTGGGCCGCTGCCGGCAGACTGGTACTCGCGTATGCTTTTCAACAGCTTGCGCGATGGGTCCCAGAAGCCCCTGGGCTGTTCGCGCGTCCAGTCGGGCTCTGTGGCGGAAATCTCCTGTGGCATCCCTGTTATTCCATCCCTGTATTTTCCACTTGCTGCGGGCGGGGTTTGCCCGCGCCGGCGTCCGGGCAGACAACATAGCATTGCTTGCCGGATCGGGAAATGAAGAAAGCAGAAAGGAACAGCCTGCAGGCACCGGCCAGTAAACTGGTCAGAGGAAATCCCGGGGGATCTTCCGTTGCCAGTTTTCCGCGTACACCCGGCCATCGCCCTCCCAGGCATCCAGTTGTGCGTGGATATAGAAAAAGTCCGCATCCGCAGTGAGCACTGTGCGTGTGGTGGTGCGCACAGACCAGTCGCCACGGGAAAAAGTGCGTTCGGTACGGGTCTCGCCCTTCAGGGAGTTGAAGTCGTTTTCCTGGAACGTGTACCAGTTCCAGATGCGGCTGGCGAACTCCAGGTCGATCTCATCGATGCGGATCAGGCCGTCATCCTTGATCACCTCCAGGGTCCAGATATCCTCGGCCAGGTCTGAATGCACCAGCCAGTTATTGTGTGGGGACTTGATATATTCAGATTGTTCCGGCTTTGCTCCCACCGGTTCGTCGAACTGGATATCCGCATCGCTGGCGCGGGGCTTGCGCAATGGCAGCACCAGGTTGCTGGAGGAGCAGTAAATATCCAGCCTGACCGGCCGTGGTGGCGGCCAGGCCAGGGCCCAGTAGGAAGTCGATACGCTCACCCGCAGTCGGTGGCCCTTCGGGAATACCTGGGCGACATGGTTCATTGCCACGTTGATGCGGTATTTCATTCCCGGCACCAGCTCTGCGGGTTTGTCGTGCCCGTGCCTGTGGGCCAGGTTGAACAGGCCGTAGGTAACCCGGGTCGCGGCCCCGTTGGGATTTACATCCGAGAGCCGCACCGCGACCATCGCCATCGGTTGCGAAGAGGAGAGTTCAATCTCCATGCGCGGTGCGCCAAGGATCTCGATATCGTCCTGCAGGGGTGCGCTCTGGAATACCAGCGCTCCGCCATCCTCCTGGCGCTGGTCGTGGGGCAGGTCGGGGGCGGCGGTGTACGAGCACCATTTACCGGCGAACAGGCCAACGCTGAGGGGGGACTGTACGCTGAGCACATTCTCCATCACACAGGGTGGCTCGTTGCCGAACAGTATCCGGTAGGCGGAGAGATCGTAGACACGCTCGATGATATTGTCCGAGGGCCAGCTGTCCTCGCCGACCCAGCGCCCCGGCCGCTGCCAGTAGTATGTGGTGGGGGGAACACTGTCCTGCATCCACGCCCGCAGGGTGGGTTCGCGGGTAATACCGGTTTCTTCTCCCTTGAGCCACTGGTCCCACCAGCGCAATGCCTCGCCGAGGAAGTCGATGGCCGGGCCCGGTATTCCCTGGTGGGGATACTTGTGGCCCCAGGGGCCGATCAGGGCCATGCGGGGCCCCTGCAGGTGCTGCAGCAGTCGGAAGATGGCGTTGGTATAACCATCGGCCCAGCCGCCCACCAGCATCGTCGGGACCTGGATGGCGTGGTAGTTCTCGCTGACGGAACCGTGTTCCCAGTAGCCATCCCGGTACTGGTGGCGCAGCCAGATATCCAGCCACAGGCCACTGCCGCGCAGTCGCTCCAGCCACATATCGCGCCACCGGTCGCCCACCAGTTCGGGGTCCGGTGGGCAGGTATTGATGGAGAACATGGTGGTGGCCTCCGACAGGTTGTCGGTGAGCAGGCAGCCGCCCATGTAATGCATGTTGTCGACGTAAAGGTCGTCGGTGGAGCAGCAGGACACGATGGCCCTGAGCGGTCCGGGGCGCCGCGCGGCCACCTGCAGGGCATTGAACCCGCCCCAGGAAATACCCTGCATGCCGACACTGCCGTCACACCAGGGTTGCCGCGCAATCCAGTCAATGGCCTCCACCGCGTCGCTGAGCTCCTGCTCCCGATACTGGTCGATCATGACGCCGCTGGACTCGCCGCTGCCACGGAGGTCCACGCGCACACAGGCGTAACCATGCCCGGCATAGTAGGGGTGCATGATGGAGTCACGCAGGCGCGTTTTATCCCGCTTGCGGTAGGGAATATATTCCATGATGGCCGGTACCGGCCGCTGGGGGGCATCCTCCGGCATCCAGATACGCGCCGCCAGCCAGCCGCCGTCCGCCAGCGGGATTTCGATATGTTCGATCGCGGTGATCTTGCACGGGAATTCGGTCACTACCCGCATCGACACTCCCCAGGCGAAGGCTTGCGTGAACGCTGATTTCAGAAGCGAACGCTCTCGAACTGGAACGGCTCGAAACTGCGCCCGTCTGCAAATTCGAATCTCAGCTGGCCGGCCAGTTTCCGGTAGGTTTCCAGGAGTTCATCCTGGTCCTGGGCGCCCAGGCAGATATCGGCTATCTCATAACTGTAGCTGTCCTGGCCTGGCAGGTCGCTCAGTTGCTGGCCCTCTTCTACGATCGGGTGGATGCGGCAACCGGGGATTGACGCTTCCAGGGCCCGTATTTCCGCCTCCGGGGGGACGCGGGTGACGACGGTGTCGTGATAGCGGCGCAACATGAATTTTGCGGCACACCTGAACGGGCCCTGGAGTATGGAAAAGTCCGTGACGCGGTCGAGCGCGACGTCCAGGGCCGCTTCGTGGTTCGAGACGCCGTGGACCTTGACGAACTGGTCACTGTGGGACTGGGAAATCCGGGTATTGATTTCCAGCACCCGGAAACTGTCGGTGGCCGGGTCCCAGAAGAACTCGATCCCGAAGGCGGAGTTGTCGAAGCCGATCTGGCGCAACAGGCGCTCGCCGGCGGCACAGATCTTTTCCTGCGCATAATCCGGCCACACCGACGGGTATTCGTAGCGGGTGAAACTCTGGTTGCGGCTGTCCTTGACGGTATCGACAATCCCGTGAACCCGGTAGCGCCCATTGATCATGGTGCCCTCGATACCGCATTGCTTGCCGCTCAGGAGCTTTTCCGCCAGGCACCAGTTGCCATCCACTGAACCGACCTCGGGGGGAATGTCGACCCGGTCGAGGGCGTAATTGAGCAGCTCCCCCAGCTGGCGGATCTCGCCGCGAATAATGCCGATTGCACGGTGGAAGCCCGCTTCGTCCTCGACCCGGAAGCCGAGCTGGGAGGAGTGGCTGACCACTGGCTTGAGCCAGAACGGGAAGCCGAACTGGAGTTGGCCCAGGGGATCGTCCGCAAACGGGTTCACCGGGCAGAAGTCCGGTATCCAGTCGGGCAGGGCGGCACGCTGTTCCAGCCGGCTCCAGTACTTGTGCTCGCATTTCAGCACCGCCAGCAGGTCTGCCGAGCGCAGGCCGTGTTGCCGGCAGAGGATGGGGTGCAGTGTGCTGGAGGGGAAGTCCCAGTGGTTGATGATGCCGGCGAGCTCGCCGTTGTAGGCGCTGACCTGCTGTTCGGCGTCGTCGAGCAGTTGCGCCATGGGCCGTTCGGGAAACCAGACGATCTCGTCGTCGGTAAAGAGTTTATGCCAGTGGAACTGTTCTGCACCGCGCACCGCATTCAGGTACTCGCGGTGCAGGGGCGCGAGCCCAAAAACAAAAAACTGCCTGGCCATGTCACTCCCCGTGGGCAGGTATATAAACATCAGGTTTTTGCAGCATAGCAGCCCAGATCTGGCCGAGTGCTGCATGCCGGTGTTGAATTCCTGTATTTCCATAGCGGCTTTCAGTCGGTGAACTTCCGGGTCAACAGGAAAGATTCCTGCGCCAGTGCTAGATTGGTAAAAGACGAATTCCAAGACGGTGAGAAGTGATGTCTGTCTCAGGTTTTCGGCGCAGGGCAATGCCCCTGGTCGGTTGTTTCCTCGCGCTATGGGTTCTTTCGTTACTGGCCATGGATGCCCAGGGGGCGGCGAGCCGGGTCAGTTGCGGAGACCTTTCAGGCCTGGCAATAGAAAACCTGGTGTGCCAGGACGCGGAGCTGGGCGCCCTGGATCGCGTGCTGCGGGAGGTGATGGACGGCGTCGCGACCTTGCGGGATCTCGGTGGGGCGGCGCGCAAGCGCCTGCAGGCCTCCCAGCGCGACTGGCTGGAATCGCGCAATGGCTGCTGGCAGGCGGAAAACCCTCGCACCTGTGCATTGCGCCACTATCGTCGCCGCATCGCCGAATTGCAGGTTGAGCTGGCGCTGGCTGGCCCCGCGCGGGTAACCCGGTATGACTGTCGTGGCGAAGCCCTGACCCTGCGATTTTACGATACCAGCGTCCCCTCACTGACAGCAGCGTTCCGCGGCCGGGATATCTTTATGGTGCCCCCCGGGGGTGTCCCGGGCAGGCGCTATGCGGGGGCATCCCTGACCCTGGAGCTGGGCGATGGCGAGCTGCTGTTGCAGCCTGCCGGCAGCGCGGACGCCCCCCTGAGATGCGTTGACAGTCGCTGGTATGCAGGCCAGCAACAGCACCGCAGCGCGTTCGCCCAATGCGGGGACCGGCCCTAGGTCAGGGCGGTCACCAGTTTTCTGGTCGCGCCAGAAACAAAAAGCCCCGGCTTCGGGCCGGGGCTCTGGCGGTGCGCTATCGGTCAGTTGATAGCGATCAGAACGCTGCGTTGCGCGGTGTGCGCGGGAAGGGGATCACGTCGCGGATATTGCCCATGCCGGTGACGTAAGACACGATCCGGTCGAAGCCCAGGCCGAAGCCCGCGTGGGGTACGGTGCCGTAACGACGCAGGTCCCGGTACCAGTCCAGGTGCTCTTTGGGGATTTCCATTTCGTCCATGCGCGCGTCAAGCTTGTCCAGTCGCTCCTCACGCTGTGAACCACCGATGATTTCACCAATACCCGGGGCGAGGACATCCATCGCCGCGACGGTCTTGCCGTCGTCATTCATGCGCATGTAAAACGCCTTGATGTCCTTGGGGTAGTTCATTACCACAACGGGCTTTTTGAAATGCTTCTCGGCCAGGTAGCGTTCGTGCTCGGAAGCCAGGTCGATACCCCAGGAAACCGGGAACTCGAACTTCTCCTTGCAGTTCTCCAGGATCTCGATGGCCTCGGAGTAATTGATACGTGCAAAGTCGTTCTCGACGATGTTTTCCAGCCGGCTGATGGCTTCCTTGTCGATGCGCTGGGCAAAGAACGCCATGTCATCGGCACGCTCTTCCAGTACTGCCTTGCACACGTATTTCAGCATCTTCTCTGACAGCGCTGCGATATCAGCCAGTTCGGCGAAGGCGATCTCGGGCTCCACCATCCAGAATTCCGCCAGGTGGCGGGTGGTGTTGGAGTTTTCCGCGCGGAAGGTCGGGCCGAAGGTGTAAACCTTCGACAGTGCCAGGCAGTAGCTCTCCACATTCAGCTGGCCGGACACGGTGAGGAAAGTCTCCTCGCCAAAGAAATCCTCATTGAAATCCACCGCACCCTTGTCGGTGCGCGGCAGGTTCTCCAGGTCCAGGGTGCTGACGCGGAACAGCTCGCCGGCGCCCTCGCAGTCGGATGCGGTGATGATCGGGGTGTGTATCCAGTTGAATCCCTGCTCGTGGAAGAAGCGGTGGATCGCCTGGGCGATGCAGTTGCGCACGCGGGCCACGGCGCCGCCCACGTTGGTGCGCGGGCGCAGGTGCGCGTGTTCGCGCAGGTGCTCCATGGTATGGCGCTTGGGGGACATGGGATAGGTGTCCGGGTCCTCGACCCAGCCCACCACATGGACTTCGCTCGCCAGCAGCTCGATTGCCTGGCCCTTGCCCTCGGACGGCTTGATGGTGCCGACAATATCGACGGCACAGCCGGTGGTAAGGCGCAAAACCTCGGACTGGTAGTTGCTGATGGATGACTCGACCACCACCTGCAGGGGATCGAAGCAGCTGCCATCGTGGACCGCCAGGAAGGACAGCCCGGCCTTGGAGTCGCGGCGGGTACGGATCCAGCCCTGCAGCCGGGCCTGTTCGCCCTCGCGACCGCTGGATTTCAAAAGAGTATCTACAGACTCGACTTGCATTGTTCTCGCTCTGTATTGGCTAGTCATCGGCGGTGCCTGAATTTTGCACAGTACCGCGCGGGTCAATTACGGCGGGCATATTGGACTGTTGGCGAGCGGAAATCCAGCCCCCGGGCGGGTCCCAGGGGGGTGGTGGAACCTGGGACGCGCCCTGCGGACGACCAGGGGGAGGGAGGGGCCCGTCGTCGCCGACGGGCAGGGTGTTATCCCGCCAGGGGGCGGCGGCGAAAGATGGGCCGGGATTCGTCCACGGCGGCCTGGTAGCTGTCGCTGAAGTCATGCAGGGACGGGAGCAGGTCTTCCAGGGACTCCTCGCCCTCGTAGGCATAAGCGTCAAAACCGCAGCGGCGCAGGTATGTCAGCTGGTCGCGGATAAAGGCGCCCACAGCACGCAGCTCGCCGGTAAAGCCAAAGCGCTCGCGCAGGAGCCTGCCAGTGGTAAAGCCGCGGCCATCGGCGAACGCCGGGAAATGCACGGCAACCAGGGGCAGCTCGCGGGCCGCCTCACCGAGCAGGTCGGCGGTCTCGTTGCTGTCGAGCCATACGCCGATCTCCCCGCTGCGGTCGGACAGGTCCTCGCGCAGTCGTTGCCAGACCGGGAAAGGCAATATGACCTTGCCCGGAGCCAGCGTATCGGCGGTGATCTCCGGGGCCTCATCGCTGGCAGGCAGCAGTCGCCATTCATTACTGGCGACAGCGCCACCGCGGATCAGCTGGGCCGGGTTCTGGGGTTGCGGTCCGGCTTTAGGCTTTGGCATAGACTCTCTCCTTGAATGGCTGCAGGCCAATGCGCTGGTAGGTATCCAGGAACAGCTCGTCCGGGCGGCGCTGCTCCACGTAGATATTGAGGATTGTGCCGATCACGTCGGGGACCTCGGCCCGGGAGAAACTGGGACCCAGCACTTTGCCCAGGCTGGCATTCTCCGACGAGCTGCCCCCCAGCTGCACCTGGTAGAACTCCTCTCCCTTCTTGTCCACGCCGAGGATGCCGATATGGCCCACATGGTGGTGGCCACAGGCATTCATACAGCCGGAGATGTTCAGGTTCAGGTCACCCAGGTCGTAGAGGTAATCCATATCGTCGAAGCGGCGCTGGATCGCCTCTGCCACAGGGATCGACTTGGCGTTGGCCAGTGAGCAGAAATCGCCGCCGGGGCAGCAGATCATGTCGGTCAGGGTACCGATATTGGGTGTGGCAAAACCATGCTTGCGGGCGGCCTGCCACAGGGCCTGGAGCTCGTCCTGCTGCACGTCTGCGAGCACTACGTTCTGGTCGTGGGTGACCCGTGCCTCACCAAAGCTGAACCGGTCAGCCAGGTCGGCAATGGCCTCCAGCTGGGAATCCGTTACGTCACCCGGCGGCACGCCGGTGGGCTTGGTGGACAGCCGCACGGCCCGGTAACCGGGAACCCGGTGCGGGAAGGTGTTGCGTTCCAGCCAGCGTGCAAATGCCTTGTCGCCATCCGCCTGCGCCTGCAGGTCGGACTCCGTCGCGGCGGCATCAAACCGGGCGTAATCCGGGGCGTCGAAGAATGCGCGCGCCCAGTCGAGGGCCTCGGGCGTCAGGCGGTCGGCGCCGTCCCTGATCTGCTCCCATTCCCGCTCCACGCGGCGGCCGAACTCTTCCGGGCCCAGGGCCTTGACCAGGATCTTGATGCGGGCCTTGTACTTGTTGTCACGGCGGCCCAGCTGGTTGTAGACCCGTACAATGGCCTCGAGGTAGGACAGCAGGTCCTGCTCCGGGAGGAAGTCCCGGATCAGCTCCGCAATCACCGGGGTGCGGCCCTGGCCACCACCCACATAGACCTGGAAACCGATCTCGCCGTCGCGCTCGATGACCTGCACCCCGATATCGTGTACCCGGATCGCGGCCCGGTCTGCCTTGGCGCCATTGACGGCTATCTTGAATTTGCGCGGCAGGAAAGCGAATTCCGGATGGAAGGTGGACCACTGGCGGATCAGCTCGCAGTAGGGCCGGGGGTCGGCGATTTCATCGCGGGCGACGCCGGCGTAGGGGTCCGAGGTGGTATTGCGGATGCAGTTACCGCTGGTCTGCACCGCATGCATTTCGACTTCCGCCAGCTCGGCCAGGATTTCCGGCACATCCTCCAGGCGCGGCCAGTTGAATTGCAGGTTCTGGCGGGTGGTGAAGTGGGCATAGCCCTTGTCGTAATCGCGGCTGATGCGCGCCAGGCGTCGCAGCTGGTCGCTGTTCAACAGCCCGTAGGGCACGGCAATACGCAGCATGGGGGCCAGGCGCTGGATATAGAGGCCGTTCTGCAGGCGCAGTGGCAGGAACTGCTCCTCATTCAGTTCACCGGCAAGGTAACGCTCGGTCTGGCCGCGGAACTGCGCCACGCGTTCGCCGATGATGGTCCGGTCCCGTTCGTCATATCGATACATAAGAGCTTGATTCCATTGCCTTTTTTGCGCAATCCGGAGCAGCGGGAAAAGCTCCGCTGATTCTCCGATGGCGCATAACATACCAGCGCGCTTATGCAAAAAATAACAATATTTTTTGCTAAATCAGTAACTAATGGTTATATGCAAGACGGGGCCGGACAGGCCCGGGGCCGGTGCTGTGCGCCACCCGCTTGCGCTGCCTGTGGCTATTTGCTCTACTTGGCTGACCGTTGCAAAACGGCCACAGCTACCTGAATAAGAATAATGCGTAAGCGGAGTTTTCCGATGAGTGAAGAAGTAGTTGTATCAAATGATAGCGATAATGCTGTAGATGCCATCGCCGCGGTGGCGCTGGTTGCCATTTTTGTGGTCACCTGTGTTTACTGGGTAGCTTCCCAGTAAGCTGCCACAGCCCCCAGCCGCCCGGGTAGTTGCGGTACCGGGTGGGCTGATCACGCCCCTGCGATTCCTGCCTCCCGCTGGCAAGCCCGGTGACACGCGTCGCTGGTATCAGCCCATGTTTCCCAGCACCAGTTTCACCACCAGCACCAGTGTCAGCACGAACAGGCCGGTGAAGATAATGCCGGCGGCAATATAGGTCTTGATATTCCCGCCGCGGAAGTCGCGCTCGCGATTCCTGCTGCTCTGGACTCCGATAGCGGCGGCCAGGGTGCTCAGCACGACCTGGCCGAATGAGGGGGGCTTGCCTTGCGCTTCAGCGTCACGCTGCCCATCCCTGTCCCGGTTTTCCTGTGGCTCGTTCTGCATGGGGCTCGATTCCCGTTCATTGCTTAATCGTCGAGATTGGGGCGCAACCAGCGCTCCAGTTCCTGCTCGCCCATGCCCTTGCGTTCGGCGAGGCTCGCCAGCTGGTCGCGGCCGATTTTGCCAACATTGAAGTATTTTGCCTCCGGGTGCGCGAAATACCAGCCGCTCACCGACGCCGCCGGCATCATGGCGAAGTGGGAGGTCAGGCTGATACCGGCGTTTTCCCCGGCTTCCAGCAGCCGGAAGAGTGTCTCTTTCTCGGTATGGTCCGGGCAGGCCGGGTAACCCGGGGCAGGGCGGATACCGGTATAGGCCTCGCGGATCAGCTCCTCGTTACTCAGGGATTCGTCCGGGGCGTACCCCCAGTAGTCGGTGCGCACCTGGCGGTGCAGGTGCTCGGCCAGGGATTCCGCCAGGCGGTCCGCCAGGGCCTTGACCATGATTGCGTTGTAATCGTCATGTGCAGCCTCGTATTCCGCCGCCAGCTCGTCGGCGCCGATACCGGCAGTCACGGCGAACCCGCCCACATAGTCGGCCACGCCGGAGCCCACAGGTGCAACGAAGTCCGCCAGGGAGCGACACAAGCCATCGCCGCCGCGCTTCTGCACCTGCTGGCGCATCTGGTGGAGTCGTGCCAGCTCGGTGGTACGGGACTCATCGCTGTAAACCACCACGTCATCGCCGTCGCTGTTGGCCGGCCACAGGCCGATCACTGCACGGGCCCGCAGTAGCTTTTTGTCGATAATCTGCTGCAGCATCATGCGGGCGTTCTTGTACAGGTCTGTGGCTGCCTCGCCGACCACTTCATCGTTGAGGATGGCCGGGTACTTGCCGGCCAGGTCCCAGGAGATAAAGAAAGGCGTCCAGTCGATGGTGTCCACCAGGGCGTCCAGGGGAATATCGTCGAGCACGGTGACGCCAGGCTTGCGGGGGGCCGCCGCGGTGTAGCCCTGCCAGTCGAATTGTGGCGCCGCGGCCAGCGCCTCTTCGTAACTCAGGCGCTTGTCATTGCGCTTGCGGTTGGCCGTGCGATGGCGAACTTTCTCATACTCTGCGCGGATGCCCGCCACGTAACCCGGGCGGTGCTCGTCCGAAAGCAGGTTGCTGGCAACGCCCACTGCCCGCGAGGCGTCGGGAACGTAAACCACCTGGTTACGCTTGAACTGCGGCTCGATCTTCACTGCCGTGTGGGCCTTGGAGGTGGTGGCGCCGCCGATCAGCAGGGGCAGGTCGAAACCCTGGCGTTCCATCTCGGCGGCAACATGGACCATTTCGTCCAGGGAAGGCGTGATCAGGCCTGACAGGCCGATAATGTCGCAGTGTTTTTCCCTCGCGGTCTGCAAAATGGTCTCTGCGGGGACCATCACGCCCAGGTCGATCACCTCGAAGTTATTACAGGCCAGCACCACGCCCACAATATTCTTGCCGATATCGTGCACATCGCCCTTGACCGTCGCCATGAGGATGCGGCCATTGGGCTTGGTGTCGGCGGTCTTCTCCGCCTCGATATAGGGCTGCAGGTAGGCCACTGCCTGTTTCATCACGCGGGCCGACTTGACCACCTGGGGCAGGAACATCTTGCCCTCGCCAAACAGGTCGCCGACCACGTTCATGCCGTCCATCAGCGGGCCCTCGATCACCTCCAGTGGCCGGCTGGCGGCCTCGCGGGCAAGCTCGGTGTCTTCCTCGATATAGGTGGTGATGCCCTTGACCAGCGCGTGCTCGAGGCGCTTGTTGACTGGCCACTCGCGCCAGCCCAGGTCCTCCTTGCGCGCCTGGCCGGCACCATCGCCGCGATATTTTTCTGCTATCTCCAGCAGCCGCTCGGTGCCGTCCAGTCGCTTGTTGAGGACCACGTCCTCGACGTGCTCGCGCAGTTCCTGCGGCAGGTCGTCGTAGACCGCCAGCTGGCCGGCGTTGACGATGCCCATGTTCAGGCCGGCCTTGATGGCGTGGTAGAGGAATACCGAGTGGATCGCCTCCCGCACCGGATTGTTGCCGCGGAATGAGAAGGAAACGTTGGAGACCCCACCACTCACCTGTGCACCCGGCAGGTTCTGGCGAATCCAGCGGGTGGCCTCGATAAAATCCACCGCGTAATTGTTGTGCTCATCGATACCGGTGGCGACGGCAAAGATGTTCGGGTCGAAGATGATATCGCCCGGGTTGAAGCCCACCCGGTCCACCAGGATCCGGTAGCTGCGCTCACAGATTTCCCGCTTGCGCTGGAATGTGTCCGCCTGGCCTTTCTCGTCAAACGCCATCACCACCACAGCGGCGCCGTAACGCAGGCACAGGCGGGCCTTGTCGACAAAGTCCTCTTCGCCTTCCTTGAGGCTGATGGAGTTCACGATCGGCTTGCCCTGGATGCACTTCAGGCCGGCCTCGATAACCTCCCACTTGGAGGAGTCCACCATAAACGGCACTTTGGCGATTTCCGGCTCGGTGGCGGCCAGGTTCAGGAAGCGGCGCATGGCGGCGACCGAGTCCAGCATCGCCTCATCCATATTGACGTCGATTACCTGGGCACCGTCCTCCACCTGCCGGGCGGCCACCTCCAGCGCGGTGTCGTAGTCGTCGTCGAGGACCAGGCGCTTGAAGCGCGCAGAGCCGGTGACATTGCAGCGCTCCCCCACGTTGACGAACAGGGAGTCCTCGTCCACGGTAAAGGGCTCCAGGCCCGACAGGCGCAGGGCTGGCTTGATCTGGGGGAGTTTGCGCGGCGCGATATCGGCCACGGCAGCGGCGATGGCCGCGATGTGCTCGGGGGTCGTGCCGCAACAGCCGCCGAGGATATTGATAAAGCCGCTGCGGGCGAATTCCGCCACGATCGCCGCGGTCTCTTCCGGTGTTTCGTCGTACTCTCCAAACTCGTTGGGCAGCCCGGCGTTGGGGTGGGCAGAAACATGCTCGGCGCAGACCCCGGAAAGGGCCTCGACATAGGGGCGCAGTTCGGTGGCGCCCAGGGCGCAATTCAGGCCGACACTGAGCGGCCGTGCGTGGGCAATGGAGTTATAGAATGCCTCGGTGGTCTGGCCCGACAGGGTGCGGCCGGAAGCATCGGTGATGGTGCCGGATATCATGATCGGCAGTTCGTGGCCCAGGTCGTCGAACAGGCTGTGCAGGGCGTAGATGGCGGCCTTGGCGTTCAGGGTGTCGAAGATGGTCTCGATCAGGATCAGGTCACTGCCGCCCTCGATCAGCGCGCGCCCGGCCTCGCGGTAGTTCTCCACCAGTTCGTCGAAAGTCACATTGCGGGCACCGGGGTCATTGACGTCCGGGGAAATACTTGCGGTACGCGAGGTGGGGCCCAGTACACCGGCGACCCAGCGGGGCCGGTCCGGTGTCGCCACCTCATCGGCCACGCGCCGGGCCAGCTCTGCAGCGGCGCGGTTCAGCTCGGGAACCAGGTCTTCCAGGTCGTAATCGGCCTGGGACAGGCGGGTGGAGTTGAAGGTGTTGGTCTCGATAATGTCGGCGCCTGCCGCCAGGTAGTCGCGGTGGAGGCGCTCGACCAGCTCCGGCCGCGTGATCACCAGCAGGTCGTTATTGCCCTTGAGGTCGCCCTGGTGGTCGGCGAACCGGGCGCTGCGAAAGTCGTCTTCCTGCAGTTTCTCCCGCTGGATCATGGTGCCCATGCCGCCGTCCAGGATAACGATGCGCTGGGCGAGCGCAGACTGGAGTTGCTCGAGGCGTTGACGGCGGGACTGCTGGGACATTGACGATTCCTTGCTAAGCATTCGGGTCTGGACCGGTGTTCGGGCTGCCTGGCTCTGGGCCATGGGCTCTGAACCTTTGTGGTCGCTGAGTCATTTCAGGGCGGCCATATTAACACGGAGGAGCCCGCCTGCATTGCCCGGAAAGTGATTGGGGTTCGATATAACCGCTTGATCTTAAAGGGAAGTTACTGGTTATTTGGGCGGATTTGGTGCGATCTGGCGACTGCCCAGGTTTAACTCGGGCGCAAGTGAGAGTAAAATACCCGACAAGGAAACTCGGTTATTTGAGAAGTTATATGTCACAAGAACCTGCAGAACTGAATGTCACCATTACAGAGTCCGCCCGGGAGTACCTGCGCGAGCTGCTGGAGAAGCAGGATTGCGAGGGCATTGCCATACGCATGTTTGTCTCCAATCCGGGTACACCGAACGCAGAAACCTGTATTGCCTATTGCCGCCCGGGCGAGGAACAGGAAGACGATGTGATGATGGAGCTGGACGGCCTCAAGGCCTTCTTCGAGGGCCGTTCTGTGCCGTACCTGGACGAGGCCAAGGTGGACTACTCCTCGGACAAGATGGGTGGCCAGCTGACCATCCGTGCGCCCAACTCGCGCATGCCCAAGATCACTGATGACAGCCCGATCGAGGACCGCATCAATTATGTCCTCTACAACGATATCAACCCTGGCCTCGCTGCCCACGGTGGCCAGGTGAGCCTGGTGGAGTTCACCGAGGACAACTATGCGGTCCTGCAGTTTGGTGGCGGTTGCCAGGGCTGCGGCATGGTGGATATGACCCTGAAAGAGGGTGTGGAGAAAACGCTGAAGGAGAAGGTTCCGGAAGTGGTCGGGGTGAAGGACATCACTGACCACACCGACAAGTCCCAGGCTTACTATTGAGCCGTCTCCAGGCATGAAACGAAAGGCGGGCCCCAGGGGGCCCGCCTTTTTTTTGCCGGTTCATGCCTCCGGGATTATTCCTCCTCAAAGAACTCGTATTCATCCACGTAGTCGAGGTAGACCCCGTCAAACGCGGAATCCAGGATCCGGTCGAGATAGTCATCGCCTGAACCGAACAGGATGTCCCGCCACCCGTCCTCCCAATAGCGCACGTGGTAGTTCCCCGGGTTACCGGCCACTTCCTCCACCAGCCAGGTTGGCGGGTTGGTGGGCCAGCTGTTCTGCCAGTAAAAGCGGTTGCTCTCGGCCTGGCCGATGCTCATGTAGGCCAGCAGGAGTCGCCGGCCTCCATCGGGCTTGAGTTGCAGCTGTTGCAGCTGGGCGGCGGTATACGGCTGGCCGTTGAAAAAGAAATCCAGGATCAGCAGGTCAAAGTCCGTTGCGGCGAGTGCATCGATAAGCTCCTGGCGCGTGGAATAAAGCCGGGGGTTGGTCAGGTGCAGGAAGTTGCGGGCCTGCGCCAGCGTATCGATATCGCGGCGATTCAGGCCGGGGATCTCGGCCGGGTAGTCCGGGATGCTATCCAGCTGGCGACTGGGGGCCACAAAGCCGGTAAAACCGGCATCCTCGATCAGGCGATACGCTTCGTCGATATTGCGCTGGCTGTTGGCGAAGTCGGTTACCAGGACAGTGATACTGGCATTGTCGACCGCCAGGTCGAGCAGGTCGCGCAGCCGCTGGCTTTCCTCATCGGGCGTTGGCTGGTCGACGTTTTGGGCACCGAAAAACAGTCCCTCAACCCCGAGGCCGTTGACCGCCTCCAGGTAGGCTTCCTGGATTGTCCCGGTGCTCCGCCCGTCACTGGTAACCAGTCCGGTGCCACCCTGTGGGACAACAATAAAGTCCTCTTCGATATCCCTGGCGTAGGTGCTGATGTCCCGCACCAGGTTGCGCATGTCGATGCGGTAATTGCGTTTTTCGGTCTGGAATCTGAACTCGGGCAGATCGTCGAAATCGCAGGCGACCAGTAGCAGTGGTACCAGCAGTAACACCAGGTATCTTTTCAATTCTCCTATCCTCCCTGTTCCGCCCCGGTTAATGCCTCTCCGTCCCCACGCAGAATTTGCGGGCGCTCACGTGGCTGTCTGGCAGTGTTCCGGGCTCGTCGTTGGCGCGCTATTGCCAGCACCCCGGTTTCGACATCATAGCTGCCTGAAACACTAACAGGAGAAGCGTGGTGATACCTGATGCGGTGCACATTTCTGGTCCCGGCGGAACCCGGGGGTGCGGGCCAGGCCGCTCGCTGCTCTCTGGTTACCGCGTCGTGGGGATTCCAGGTAGCGCAGTACGGCAAGGGGCGAGAGGTTGGGTTGGAGGGGGATGGCGCCAGTAGTCCGGGAAAGCACCAGCGGGGTTTGGCTATGCGGGAGCTGTTACGGCTCCCGCCAACCGGCATGCACCGGGACTGTGGACCCGGTACACACGGTTGCTGAACAAGCTGTAGGACGCAGGTGGGTCAGATGTGGATGTTGAGAATCTGGATCAGGCCGATGGCAATGAGGTAACCGGCAACGATGTAATTCAGTAACTTCGGCTTGATCAGGATAGCCACGCCAGCCAACAGTGCGAGAACAGGAGCGAGTTCGAGGTGTAAGGTCATATCAAATACCCTTTGGTGTTGTTATGTGCCAAGAGGGTAAACGCTGATTCGTAAATGAAGCAAGCGACCGTGTGGTGATCACGGAATTTCGCAAGGGGCGGGTTTACCCGCAAGGTGGGGCAATCGTTCCTGCAGTGCTATAGGCCGAGAGTAGCCAGCTGTTGCTCCAGCCATTGCTGGAATTGTGCCCGGGGCAGGGCGCCGGAAAGCCGCGTGAATTCCTTCCCACCATAGAACAGCACCAGTGTGGGAATGGAGCGAATCTGGTAGTTCGTGGAGGTCCGGGGGTTGGCCTCCGTATCGACTTTGGCGAATATGACGCGGGTCGCCATTTGGCTGGCTACGTCACTGAAGACCGGTGCAAACTGCTGGCAGGGCCCACACCAGGAGGCCCAGAAATCCACCACCAGAGGCAGTCCGGTTTCGCCGACCAGGCGGCCGAAATTGGCGTCCCCCGCGCTTATGGGTTTACCGGTGAGCAGCCTCGTGCGGCACTTACCACACAGGGGGCGGTCAGCGAGCCTCTGTGGGGGAATCCTGTTGATGGCACCGCATGCGGGGCAGAGTATTTGCAGGGGAGATTTGTCTGTCATGCCGGGGTCCCTGTTGGCGCAGCCAGGCAAATAATGGCAAGCCAGCCCCGGGGGTTCAAGTCGGCCCCGGGCGAGATATGGGAAGGCGGTTGAGGGAGGGGGCAGGCCCGTTGGCGGGCCCGCACGGGAGGCACTAGCTGTTCCGCGCCTGCAGGGGATCGCGCAGTTGTTCCGCCATCTTGAGCAGCAGCGATTCCGTGGTTTCCCAGTCGATGCACTTGTCGGTAACAGAGACGCCGTACTCCATCTGGCTGTGGTCCTCCAGGATCTTCTGGTTACCCGCCTTCAAATTGCTTTCCACCATGATGCCAATGATGGAATTGTTGCCGTCGATGATCTGGTGCGCGACATTCTCCACCACCAGTGGCTGCAACTCGTGGTTCTTGTTGGAGTTGGCGTGGCTGCAGTCGACCATGATGTTGGGGACCAGGCCGGCTTTCTCCAGTTCCTGTTCGCACATGGCGACACTGACGGAATCGTAATTGGGTTTGTCGTTGCCCCCACGAAGTACCACGTGGCCATAGCGGTTGCCGGCGGTATGGATGATGGAAACCTGGCCGTCCTTGCTGATACCCAGGAAGCGGTGGGGGTTCGCGGTGGACTGCAGCGCATTGATGGCCACATCCAGGCTGCCGTCGGTTCCGTTTTTGAAGCCCACAGCGGAAGACAGGCCACTGGCCATTTCCCGGTGGGTCTGGGATTCGGTGGTGCGCGCGCCAATGGCAGACCAGGAGATCAGGTCCTGCAGGTACTGCGGGGAAATCGGGTCCAGCGCCTCGGTGGCGGTAGGCAGGCCCAGCTCGGCGATATCCAGCAACAGCTTGCGACCGATATGCAGTCCGTCCTGGATCTTGAAGGAATCGTTCAGGAAGGGGTCGTTGATCAGTCCCTTCCAGCCAACTGTCGTGCGGGGCTTTTCAAAGTAGACACGCATGACAATCAGCAGGGTATCGGAGACCTGGTCGGCCACTTTTTTCAGGCGCTGCGCGTAGTCGATGGCGGCGTCGACGTCGTGAACAGAGCATGGGCCGATTACCACCATCAGGCGATGGTCCTTGCGGTCAAGGATATCGCGTACGGCGGCGCGACCGGCTGCCACGGTTGCCTCGGCGGCCGGGGACACCGGCAGCTCGGCCTTGAGCTGTTCGGGGCTGATCAGGATTTCCTGGGAGACGACATTCAGGTCGTCGAACTGCTGTGTGGTCATGGTACTAACTTTCGCTGTTACTCTCTGTGGAACCGGCCCTGTTGAACCGTGCCTGTTATACAGGGCCGCGCCGCGACCCCCAGGGAAGGCATATCCTACTCACAGCCGGCGACAAGGGCGAGTGTTTCAGGTGAAACCAGTTTTGCGCCGTTGATTAGGATGAACCTTTAGGCTCCATGCCGGTATTGTGGCGCAGCCGGGATCAGAACTCCGCCAGTCGTCGCAGCAGGGGGAAGTACAGGGCGCAGCGGATATCCCGCTCGCCCCGCTCGAAGAATAGCCGTCGGTAATTCTCCAGCTGGCCCCGGTAGCGCTCTACCTGGGCCGCAATAAACTCCGCTTCATCCTGCCCGTCCAGCGGTTCTGCTGTCTTGTAATCCACAATCCAGCGGATGCCATCGGTATCGATAAAGGTGCGATCCACAATATGGCGTCGCAACTGTCGCCCGCCACTGTGAATTTCCAGTTCGCTGGCCGCATCGCGGTGGTTGTGGTCCAGCAGCCAGCGGCCCTGGGTGCACCCCAGGGCATTGCGGATGGCGAGCTCCACCTTTTCCCGCGCCGTCGCCAGGCCGTTACCCTGCAGGCCCAGCTGGCGCAGGCGCAGGTCCCACAGCGGGCGTTGCGCCTCGATACGGTTGTCATCCCATTGACCGGGTCCGGTTTCGGCGATGGTGGCCAGGGTTTCGTGGGCGACGGTGCCGGCGTGGCGCAGCCAGCGTTGCGCGACCCGGCCGAGCTCCGGGATATTGGGTTCGTCACTTTCTCGCGGGCGATAGTCTGGCATGCGGTAGGGCGCCAGCCATTCGGTTGCCGGGATTGCTGGTGCCTGCCAGCGTGCCGGGAGGCGCAGGAAAAAGTCCCGGTCGCCGGACGAACTGTCGCCGCCAGGCTCGTTCGCCGTTATTTCATCCGGCTCAATCCAGTGACACCATTCCGTGGACTCTGACAAAGCGGGCCAGATACCAGCCAGTAGCGCGGCGCTGCCGGGGGCCTTGAAGCCCGGTTTCTTGTCTTCGCGCTGGACACAGGCCAGCAGGTGCAGGGAGCGAATGGCCCGGGTGCAACCCACGTAGAGCAGGCGTGTGCCCTCCAGGCGCTCGCGTTCGTTATTGTCGTATTTGAGGTAATCGAACAGTGGGTCCTTTTCCCCGCGGGCACTCTTGGGGGCCAGCAGGAAGCGGCTGTCACCGTCGCTGTTGAGCCACTCGGCCCAGCGCAATAACTGGTCGCCGCCGGGTTTGCCGCCCTGGTCCAGTCCGGGAATCAACACATGTTCGAATTCCAGTCCCTTGGATTTGTGGATCGTCATTACCTGGACTGCCGCGTCCTCGCCCGGGCGGGCGAAAAGCTTCTCCAGCGCCAGCTGGAACTGCTGCCAGTCTCCGATGTTCCCACCCTGGTCGTGTCGTTCCAGCAGCCGGAAATAATCCTCCACGTTCTCGATCTCGGTGGTCCTGGCAATGCAGGCGGGTCCACCCAATGCCAGCCACAGGCCCTCAATCCAGAGGCGCAGGGGTTTGCGGCCACGCTGTTGCCGGGCACGCAGCAGCACATTGCCCGCCTGCTGCAGGCGTTCGCGCCCGTCACTGGAAAGGCCCTCGATGGTGCCTGCACTGGCAATGGCCGCGAGCAGTGGGAGGGCTGTGGCATCTGTAGCCGGGCGCTCACCGTTGCCCCAGTTGGCCAGGGTGTGGAGATCGGCCCAGCTGAGCCCGCACCAGGGGGCGCGCAGCACAGCGAGCCAGCTGAGCCGGTCGCTGGGGTCGAGCAACGCACGCGTGAGGCTGAGCAGGTCCAGGATCACCATCTTGCTGGCCAGCGGCGCCAGTTCGGGAGCCTGGTAGGGGATGCCTGCAGCGGCCAGTGCCGGCAGTACCTGGTCGAGGTGTTTTTTCTTCCGTACCAGGATGGCAATGCGCCCGCCGGGATCATTTTGCTGCAGTTGCTGCACCAGCCGGGTTACCTGCGCAGCTTCCGCCGCCCGGTCCGGGTCTTCGATACAACCGTAGAACTGAACCGCAGGGGCGGGCCAGCCATTGCCGCGGAAGGCGATGGAATCCAGGTAGCGCACGGCGCCACGGCCGATATTGTCCTGCGCCGGGAAAGCACCCCGGAATACGTGGTTCACCCAGTCCACCACCGCGCTTTCGGAGCGGAAGTTTACCTGCAGGTCCAGCGGCTCCAGCGCTACCTCGCCAATCCCGTGGGCACGGGCCTCGAGGAAGATTCCCACGTTGGCGTTGCGGAAGCCGTAACAGGACTGCATGCCGTCGCCGACGATAAACAGGGTGCGACCGTCCTCCGGCTGCCACCCGGCAGTGAGTTTTTCCAGCAGCTGCAATTGCATCTGCGATGTGTCCTGGAACTCGTCGACCAGAATATGCTGCACCTGCAGGTCGAGTTTCAGCGCCAGGTCGGTGGGCGCATTGCTGTCACCCAGTGCTACCAGTGCCGCCTGCGCCACTTCGGTATAGTCGGTGGCGCCCAGCTGCTGGAATACCAGCTTCAGCTGGGCCACCAGCCGTGGCAGGACTTCCGCCATGGCTTCCAGCAGGTCCCACTGTTGCTGCGGCAGTGCCGAGGGCAGGCGGCGCACTTCATTGATTGCCGCCAGCAGTGCGTCGTTGTCCGCCAGTTCTGCCAGCAGGTCCTTCATGCGTGCCTTGTTCGCCTGGGCGCGGTCGTACCCCGGGTCGGTCTTGGCGGGGGAGATAAAACCCAGTTTCTTGTTCAGGCCGCCGCCCTTGCGCCACTCGCCCCTGGCCGTCACCAGTAACTCTGTCAGCGCCGTCCAGGTGGGTAGCCCGCCGTGGTCGGTCGGTGGGGTGCCGCTGATGCCGGCGCAGCGGGCCAGCGGATGGGCCGGGTTGTCCCGCTGCAGGTTGCCGCCGGCGTAGTCCGCCAGTTGCAGCAGTTCGCCGGTGACACTACCCAGTGCGCCTTGCAGCCGCTCGAGGTTTTCCGCTGTCATTTCGTCCACGACGAAATGGAAGTATTCGCGTGCGTCGGCACTGTCGCTGCTGCCAATACCCACCAGCTGGCCGAGCCACTGTTCGCGTTTCTCCAGCAGCATCTGCAGCAGCTTGTCGAGCTGGCCCAGGTCGTTGTCCAGGTGCAGCAGCAGTCGCTGCAATGCCGGGTCGGGAGATTCGCTGGCGAGCCCCTCCAGCAGTTTTGCCACGGCCATCTGGAAGGCGACAGCCGGCTGTTCCAGCGGCTCCCCGGGCGCACCCAGGCCGCTGTCGAGTGGTAGCTGGCTGGCCAGGCTGCGGCACAGGCCGTCGATGGTCTGGAAGCGTAGCCGCTGGGGCGCCTTCAGCAGTTGCCAGTTATGGCGCTGGTCCTGCTCCAGCAGCTGCCGGGCCAGGTCCCAGGTGACGGCGTCGTGGGGGTTGCCCGAGCGCGGTTCATCGCGGGCCTGGAGCAGCGCCCGGACCAGGCGCTCGCGCATCTCGCCAGCGGCTTTCCGTGTGAAAGTGATGGCGAGGACATCCTCGGGCTGGCGGCTGTGGGCCAGCAACTTGAGTACACGCTGGGTCAGCAGCCCGGTCTTGCCGGAGCCGGCCGGCGCCGACACGGCAAAGCTGCGGGTGATATCCAGGGCGGCGGCGCGGGCGTCGGCATCGGCCGGCCGGCGGGTCTCACCGGCTGTGCTTGCCTGGGTATCGCTCCCTTCCGGTGCCTGAGGGCCCGGTTGTACCAGGTCGAATTCGCTCATGATTGGGACTGCTCCCGTTCCGGCCAGCGGTTGAGCGGCCAGAGGTTCTCGTAATTGTCACTCTTGATGCGGTCGAACTGCAGCGAGGCATGACCGGTGCGGTATTCGGTGGCGAGCATTTCCAGGCTCTGCTGCCAGTGCTCCGCCAGCTGTGCCCAGTTGCCGAAGGGGCCGTCTTTCTCCAGGTCGCCCACGGCCTTGATGCCGGCCACCGGTTGCTCCAGTTCGCCGGTGCCACTCCAGGTACATTCGCCAAAGCGTACCTGGCCGAAGGCGATGGCACGGGCATCGGGCCGGGCCAGTGCGTACATGGGCAGCTGTGGCTCGCGCAGCCTCTCCTGTTGCCAGTCCCTTACCGACGGCTGGCGGCTCTTGTAATCGATCACCATGGCAGCCCCATCCGGCAGGCGATCCAGGCGGTCCAGGCGCAGCTCGAAGCGCAGCCCGCCGATTTCCATTGCCTGCTGGAACTCGGTGGCCTCCACACGGAATCCCGGCCGGGTCATTTCCAGCTCCAGCCACTGTGCCAGCAGGCGCTCAAGGCGCTGCTGTTCCAGGCGCCAGAAGCCTTCCGGCAGGTGCGCCTGGTGACGGCGGACCTGGCGAATTGCCTCCGTGACGGACGCACTGATGGTGCTGTCCCGCGCTTCATCGGAAAGCTGGTGCAGCTGCGAAGAATCGCCGCAGCGTTGCCAGAATTCCGCCAGCGCCTCGTGCATCAGCTTGCCCCTTTCGGCCGGGTTGAGGCCCAGGGTCGGTGCGTTGTAAGTCACGGCCCCCAGCCGGTAATGCAGCTGCGCGTTGAGTGGGCACAGGGCCTGGGCCTTGAGCACCCCGGAGCCGCCCCGTACCGGGGCGCACTCGGCAGGGCGCAGGGCGGGAAACACAGGGTCCGGCACGGTTTCCAGTTGGGCGGACTGCGCCAGAGCGCGGTAGTGTTGCGCCAGCGTATAGCCGCTTGCAGCGTCGCTGTCGCAGGCCACTCCGCTTTCCGGTTGCCGGGTGGAGGGGGGCTGCGGGGGGAACAGGGCGCTCAAACCCTGCTCAACGCCGTCGGCCTCGCGGGCATAGCTGACGTCGACCTCACCGCTGGCGCCCAGCAGGTCGGCGGTGAGTTCCGCCGCCAGTTCCAGTTCGCGCTCGGCACTGGCGCGGGGCATCTGCCAGTGTTTCTGCCACTGTACCGGCAACAGTGGATTGGGCGCCGGGGCCGGCGGCCACTGCTGTTGGCCAAATCCCACCAGCCGCAGGTGGTCAAAGGACAGGGCGCCGGCCTCCAGGACCCCGAGGATCTGTACCGGCCCGTCGCGGGTTTCCGCCTGGAAGGGGGTGCGGCTGGCAATGCGCCGCAGGTGCTGCAGCGCCTGGTTGAGGGTCAGGATACCGGTGAAGGGCGACAGTGCCGCCAGCTCTTCCAGTACCTGCTCCAAGAGGCTCAGTTGCTGGTACTCCTGGCTGTCCGGGTTGCGCGGCCCGGGCCAGCCCAGGGCACCCAGCACGCGGGAGAATCGCTCTGCCCAGGTTTCCGCCGGGGCTTTGTGCCAGCGGCGCGCCCAGTCCCCAACCGTCTCCAGCTGCCGGGGCAGGACCGGCTGCGCCAGTTCCAGCTTTTCCGCCAGTTGTTCGGCGCAGTAGCGCAGGGTGTCGCCGCGCACCTGCCACAGCTCGCGTTTCTGTAGCTGGCGGAACAGGGCGCAACGCAGGGCGGTCTCGCTGTCCTCATCGGCAGCCGCGGGGCGGGGTTGGCCATCCTGAACCTCGCTGGCTGCGCCCCAGAAGGGGTTGAACAGCAGGTTGCGCAGCTGCGAGTAGTCCCACTGGTCCTGGAGGATCTCCAGTAACTGCAGGGCACCGGCGCCAACCGGCGTCTGGGCCAGGGGAGTACCCGCGGAAAAGTTGAAGGGCAGGGTGTAACGGGGCTGGTCGGGGTCCAGGGCCTGGGGTTCCAGTACCCGCGCGAAGATGGTTTCCACCAGGGCCCGGCACTGGCCCAGGTTATTGACCACGATGCCCAGGCTGGCATGGGAATCCCGGGAGAGGTGCCGGGCGGCCCAGCGCGCGGCACTGTAAAGCTCCTCCTCCAGGTCGGCGCAGGGGACGATGCTGACCCGGCTGTCGAGGCGTGTAACCGGGTGGCGCTCGACGGTAGCGGCAGCCGAGCCAATGATATGTTCAGCCAGCGGTGAGACCTGCGCAAATCCCGCCATGGCGATGCGGGGCAGGGGGGGCAGCACGCCCTCGGTAAACGCGCGCGCCAGCAGCAGGTCGCGCATGTCGGGGGTGATGGCATCGCGCTCACCCAGTTCGCGGATAAAGGCCTGCACCAGGTCGAACAGCGGAAAGGCGTCGCGGGCCAGGGCGAACTGTTCCAGGTGCGGGCCGATGGCGTCTTCCAACGCCTCGCCCTGGAGCTGTCCCAGGTCGAGGATGCGCCACTGGAGCAGCTGCGACAGGGCGGCATCGGCGTCCCGGCACAGCTGCTGGCTGTTCAGCAGCTGGCGCTCGATGGTCTGGTCCAGGGCGCGCTGCCACAGCAGCTGGCGCTGTTCCGGGTTGAGTACCGGTTTCCACGCGGGTTGCCAGCCCTGTTGCTGCAGCCGGAACCAGGTGCTGTCGAGCCAGCCCTGTAGCGATTCCACAGCCGGGGGCGCCCAGTTCTGCCGGTCTCGCTGGCTGCTCGCATAGACCTGCTGGCAGCGATTGCGCAGTCGATTATTGGGTGTCAGCAGCAGCCCGCCCTCGGGCAGCTGGGATAGGATGTCCAACGCGGGAAACGCCGGTTGCAGCATGGGATGGTCCCCGACCGGTGGGTTATTGGTGTTTCTGTTGTGGTTTGCGATCCGGCGCCGAAGCGGGCGCAGCGGGTCCCGGGCCGATGGTCTCACTGTGCAGCGGGAACTCGCTGAAGGCGGTGGCGATCCGGCCCCCGGTGTCCGCGGCCGTCATCAGCAGGGCGCCGTCGCTGGCTGTCCCGGCCAGGGTAAGCTCCAGTTCCCCCAGCCACCACTGTACCCGGCGGGCAATCGCGGCACCGGAATCCAGCCACTCTACCGGTTGCGGCGCGTAGCGATCCAGTTCCTCCCGCAGCAGCGGGAAATGGGTACAGGCCAGCACTACCGTATCAACCCGGTCGCCGCCCGGCACGTCGAAGATTCGCGCCAGCACCGGCGCCAGCTGGTTGTGGGAGACCGGTTCGCCGCGCAGCTTCGCCTCGGCCAGGCGTACCAGTTCCGGTGCCGGGACGTTAATGACCTGTGCGCCATCGGCAAAATCCCGGATCAGCCCGCGCGTGTAGTCGCGATTCACCGTACCCTCGGTCGCCACCAGGGCGATAGTGCCCGTGTGGCTGGCCCGGGCCGCCGGCTTGACTGCCGGCACCACGCCGACCACGGGGCCGGGCAGGGCGGCGCGCAGCTCCGGCAGGGCCAGGGTGCTGGCGGTATTGCAGCCCACTACCAGGATATCCGCCCCGCAGCGCTGCATCATCGCAGTCGCAGTGGCCACGATCCGCGGGCGCAGTTGCTCCTCGCTCTTGTCGCCGTAGGGGAAAAAGCCGTTATCCACCCCGAAGTGCAGGGTCAGGCCCGGCAGCAGGGTGCGTATCTCCCGGGCGATGCTGATGGCACCCACCCCGGAATCGAAAATCAAGGCACTTGGGGGGCGATTGCCGCCCTTGTTAGAATGTGCGTCGCTCAATGGAATGGCATCCAGTTGCATCACTCGGGTCCGCTTGGCCGAAAGCATACCAAAATCCCGGCGTGTCCACGCGGCTTCGGCTCCCGCAAGGATCCATTCCATCCGGACGCAATAAACCAGAAACAGAGTCCCCCTATGGAAGTATTTCCCCTGCAGTTGAACGCGGAACAGGTCCTGGCCGCCGCACTGGTGGTGTTGGTGTTAGCCATTGGCCTTTGTGCCCTGGTGCGCCGCGGGCCGCTGCGCGCACTCGAGCAGGTGCGCAGCGACACTGAAACCCAGCGGGCGGAGCTGGAGGCCTGCCGCAACGAGCTGGGTGTGGCCCGGGCGCGGCTGGAGGGCAGCCGCGAGCGCGAGTCACAGCTGGTAACCGAGCAGGACAAGCTGCGGGCGGAACTGGCGGACAAGTCCCAGCGCCTGGTTCGCAGCCAGGTACTGGTGGAAAAGAGTGAGGCGGCGCTGGCGGAGCAACGCCAGCTGCTGGAGCAGACCCGCAAGGCAATGGCGGAGCAGTTCGAGAACCTGGCCAACCGGATCTTTGAGGAAAAACAGCAGGCATTCGTGCGGCGCAGCGAGGACAGCCTGCGCAAGAGCCTGGACCCACTGGAGCGCCAGCTGGGGGATTTCCGCAAGCGGGTGGAGCATGTCTACGACCGGGAGAATGCCGAGCGCAACTCCCTGCTGGGCCAGATCAAGGCGCTGCGCGAGCAGACCCAGCGTATCAGCGATGAGGCCCTCAACCTGACCTCGGCCCTCAAGGGGGACAGCAAGGTCCAGGGCAACTGGGGCGAGGTGGTGCTGGAGCGCCTGCTGGAGGAGTCCGGCCTGCAGAAGGGGCGTGAATACGAGACCCAGGTCACCATTACCAGTGACGGCAAGCGTCGCCAGCCGGATGTGATCGTACGGCTGCCGGAAAACAAGGACCTGATCATCGATGCCAAGGTCTCACTGACCGATTACGAGCGCTACGCCTCGGCGGAGACCGACGAGCAGCGTACCCAGGCCCTGAAGCAGCACGTGAACTCCCTGCGGGCCCATATCGCAGGGCTGAACAAGAAGGCGTACGAGCAGCTCGAGGGTGTGCGCTCGCTGGACTTCGTCTTTATCTTCGTGCCCATCGAAGCCGCTTACATGCTCGCCATGCAGGCCGACCCGGGCCTGTTCCGCTATGCCTATGACCGCCATATCGTGCTGGTGAGCCCCACCAGCCTGATGGCCACCTTGCGCACGGTGGAAAACATCTGGCGCTACGAGAAGCAGAACAAAAACGCGGAGAAGATTGCCGCCGAGGCGGGCAAGCTGCACGACCAGTTCTCTATGGTGCTGGCGGCCCTGGACGAGCTGGGCAACCGCATCCGCCAGACCGAGGAAGCCTACCAGCAGACCTACAAGCGGCTTGCCAGCGGGCGCGGCAATGCGGTCAAGCGAATCGACAGCCTGCGCAAGCTGGGTGCCAAGACCCGCAAGCAAATCGACCCGGCCCTGCGCGAGAAGGCGGAAGACGCCCACCGGGCCGCGCTACCGGAACCGGAGGCAGAAGCAGAGGCAGAGGCAGAGCTGGAAGTGAGTACCGGGGAATCGCCCGAGCTGGAAAGCTGATTGCCGATGGAAACTTTCGCCTTTGCGCTGTCGGTTACCGGCCCCATCTTCCTTACCCTGTTGATCGGCTATTGCCTGGCGCAGGTGGGCCTGCTGCGGGAATCGTTTGTCGACGATGCGTCGCAGCTGGTGTACCTGATCACGCTGCCGGTGCTGCTGTTTATCAATATTTTCACTTCCGGTGCGGAGCTGGCCGAGCAGTGGCCGCTGCTGCTGGCCGGGGCCGCCGGCACCCTGTTGACGATGCCGCTGGCATGGCTGGCGGCACGACCGCTCGCACACGGGGACCGCAGCGCATTTATCCAGGGCGCCTTCCGCGGCAACCTGGGGATTATCGGCCTGGCCTGGGCGCTGAATGCCTACGGCAACAGTGGCCTGGCGCAGGCGGCACTGCTGATGGCAGTGGTCACGATCCTGTACAACCTGGCGGCCGTGACACTGTTTGCGGCCTACAGCCTGCAAACCCGCTTCAGCTGGCGGCGCCTGTTGCGGGATATTGCCCAGAACCCGCTGATCATCGCCATTGTGCTGGCACTGGCTTTCCGCGAGCTGGGCCTGCGATTGCCGGAAATCCTGCTGCAGACCGGGGATTACCTGGCTTCCATCACCCTGCCACTGGCCCTGCTGTGCATCGGCGCCAGCCTGGACCTGAGCCAGTTGCGCCAGAGTTCCGCCGGGGCGGTGGGCGCATCGGCATTCAAGCTGTTGCTGGTGCCGCTGGTGCTGCTCGGCTGTGGCTGGCTGCTGGCGTTGCCATCACAGTCACTGGGGGTACTGTTCCTGATGGCTGCCGCCCCCACCGCCACGGTTTCGTTTATCATGGCGCGCGCGCTCGGCGGCAACAGCCAGCTGGCCGCCAATATTGTCGCGCTCAGCACATTGCTGTCGATTATCACCGCCAGCCTGGGGCTGGCGATCCTGGAATCCATCCTGTCGTAGAAGGGGTTGTTATGACCGAGTTTCCCACCTGGCTGCTGGTACTGGCAGCGCTGATCATCTTTGCGCTGGCCGCGGTGGCGGGCTACTACGTGCGCCGCCTGCAGTTAGCGACCCGGAAACAGAAACAGCAGCTGGCCGAACTGGAGCAGGCGGCAGAAGAGCAGCGCCAGCGGGTCAACGACAGTATCCAGATCATCGCGCGGACACTGCTGGACGAGGGGGTCGGCATGACCGAGGCCGCAATCCGTATTCGCGTGTTGCTCGACGCGCTGCAGGTGGAGCAGGCGGTGAAAGATGAATTTGTGGCTTTCTACACCATTGCCGACAAGACTGACCATATCCCCATCCTGCAGGAGTGGAAAAAGCTCTCGCCGAAAGAGCGGTTCAGGTTTGAAAATGAAATGGTGGCGCTGGAAGAGGAATACCGGGATTTTGCCCTGGACGCGGCCAAGCGGATCCTGGGCAGGCAGTTCTGACAATTGCCACTGGCCCGAAATAAATAAGAAAAAGGGAAATCCTATGTTGCCGAAAATGCTGGTTTCGATCTGTGTGACTTTCTGCCTGGCCGGCACTGTGCAGGCGGCCAGTGAAAAGTGCCGGAATGATGATGGCTGGGAGTCCCCGGCACCGGCAACAAGGATTTTTGCCAATACCTGGTATGTGGGGACCTGTGGGCTGAGTGCGGTGCTGGTCACCTCGGCAGATGGTCATATCCTGCTGGATGGTGGCACCGCCGGCGCCGCGCCGCTGGTTGAGGACAATATCCGCGCGCTGGGATTCCGTCCCGGGGATGTCCGCTTTATTCTGAACTCCCACGAACATTTCGATCACGCCGGTGGGATCGCACAGTTGCAGCGGCGCACGGGTGCCACTGTGGTGGCGCGGGCGCCCGCGGCAGAGGTGCTCGAGCGGGGCGCCAGCGATCGCAGTGACCCGCAGTTACTGAGCCTGCAAGAGTTCGCCCCGGTTTCATCCGTACGCCGCATCGCGGACGGGGACCACCTGCGGCTGGGAGCGCTGGAGCTGGAGGCAGTTGCGACCCCGGGGCATACCCCGGGCGGCACCAGCTGGACCTGGCAAAGCTGCGATGGCAGTGGCAACTGCCGGTCGATGGTCTATGCCGACAGCCTTACCGCGATTTCGGACGATGTATTCCGCTACACGGATTCCGATCTGTTGCCGGCGCTCAGGGAGACCCTTGAGCGGGTAGGGGAGCTGGACTGCGATATCCTGGTGACAACGCATCCCTCCGCCAGCCGCCTGTGGCAACGGCTGGGTCCCGGCGCCACCGAGCCGTTGGTGAACCAGTCTGCCTGTGAGGAATACGCTGCGGCGGCCCGGCAGCGGCTGGAAAAACGCCTGCAACGGGCATCGCAGGCACAGGACGGCCGCTGACTAACGCCGCACCAGCAGCAGGCCGGTCTCGGTATGGTCGGTGTAGGGAAACTGGTCGAACAGCGCGAAACGCTCTATGCGGTGGGTCTTGCTCAGCGCCGCCAGGTTTTCCAGCTGGGTGTCGGGATTGCAGGAGATATACAGGATGCGCGGGAAGCGCGCGACCATGGCACAGGTGTCCGCGTCCAGCCCCGCGCGCGGCGGGTCCACCAGCACGGTGGAAAAGTCATAGCTGTCGAGGTCGATATCCCGCAGGCGGCGGAACGGTCGCACCTTGTCAATCGCCTGGGTGAACTCCTCACTGGACAGGCGCACGATATCCAGGTTGGTGATGCCGTTCGCGCGAATGTTTTCCTGTGCGGAAGCGACCGAGACCTTGGAGATTTCCGTTGCCAGTACCTTGTCAAAGTGCTCGCACAGGGGAATGGTCAGGTTGCCATTACCACAGTAGAGTTCCAGCAGGTCGCCTTCGCTGTCCCGGCAGGCATCCCTGGCCCAACCGATCATGGCCCGGCAGATTTCCCCGTTGGGCTGGGTGAAGCTGCCCTCGACCTGCTTGTACTGGTAGGTCCTGTCCCCGATCTGCAACTTCTCGATGACGTAATCCCGTTCCAGCACCAGCTTCTGCTTACGTGAGCGGCCCAGGATGGGGAAGCCGAGCCGCTCCTGCAGGGCCCGCGCCTCGCGCTCCCATTCCTCATCCAGCTTCTTGTGGTAGATCAGGGTAACCAGTGCATCACCGCTCAGGGTGGTGAGGAACTCCGCCGAGAAGAGGCGCTTGCGCAGTATCTCGCTGGCATTCACCGCTTCCAGCACCTGAGGCATCAGGCGGTTCATCAGTTCAGAACCAACCGAGAACTCCTCGATGATAAAGGGCTGCTTGTATTCCCCCTGGCGGTACATGGCATAGTTCGCAGTACCCTTTTCCTGCCAGACCTTGAATTCCGCGCGCAGCCGGTAGTGACTGGGCGGGGAGGGGAACACCTCTGGGGCCAGGTCGGTATAGGCGCTGTAGCGCTCGCGCAGCCGTTCCGCCTTCTCTTGCAGCTGGGCGGGATAATCGTCGGTGTTTACTCGATGCAGGGCCATACCGGTAACAGTCTCAAACAGGGGCCAGTCGCTGTGGCCGGGAACAGGGGCGCGGATTATAACGATCTGCAGCCCGGCCGTATAATCCCCCATAAAGATAGTCCGGCGCAGGAGCCGTTCCCGTATGAATGGCCCCGTACCAGTAAATTCGTTCCACGACAGGAAGGAGGTTGCCCGTGGCAGTAGGAGAGATAGAAGTCGCAGTCAGTGGACAGGGGTTGCATGAATTCACCGCCGAGGCAGAGCGCTGGCTGGCGGCACAGGGAGCCAGCGAGGGGCTGTGCACTCTCTTTATCCAGCACACCTCGGCAAGCCTGCTGATCCAGGAAAATGCGGACCCCTCGGCCCGCCATGACCTGGAGCAGTGGCTGAACCGCCTGGTGCCGGAGAATGACCCGCTCTATACCCATACCATGGAGGGCCCCGACGACATGCCGGCCCATATCAAGGCGTCGTTGACCGCCACCAGCCTGTCGGTGCCGGTGAAGGATGGCCGCCTGATGCTCGGTACCTGGCAGGGGATTTTCCTGTGGGAACACCGCCACCATCGGGGACGGCGCCGGGTGATCCTGCATGTTTAATAGCAGGAGGCCTGAACATTGCCCTGTGAAGAAGGGCATGCCGTAGCTTTGCGAGAGCGCCCGCAATGCAATTGGACGATTCCTGCGGTCACCGTTCTGAAGCGGCAAAATAAAATCACCCATGGCTTTCACTGCTTACCACTGCAGCAGGCTCGATAAGCAGCTTTTCAGAGAGCATCCCAGTTGTAGAATTGAGCAATCATGGGGCAGGTTCCAGTTACCGAAAATTTCGCTCTATCGCCCACAATCCTTTTTTACCGTGAATACCTTCGATTGACCCGGTGAGCACTGCACCAGTGCTCTCCAGCACCGTTAAGGTCGAAGAAGTCTCTGTGCCACTCTGTCCCGAACAGGGCTTGGAGGGGCAGGGCGCATTATCGAGGATGAGAACAGATATGAGCGATCTCTTTACTCCCCTGAAACTTGGCGCCGTTGCGGCGGAAAACCGGGTCCTGATGGCGCCATTGACACGCTGCCGTGCCGATGCAGAGCATGTGCCTACGGACCTGATGGTGGAATACTACAGCCAGCGGGCCACTGCCGGCCTGATCATTGCGGAAGCCACCATGGCAATGGAGGGGGCTTCGGCGTTCTGGCGCGAGCCGGGCATCTACTCCGAAGCTCAGGTGACCGGATGGCGGAAGGTTACCGATGCCGTACACGCGAAGGGTGGCAAAATCTTTTTGCAGATCTGGCACGGTGGTCGCGCCTGTCATCCACTGCTAAACGACGACCGTGAGCCGGTCGCCCCAAGTGCATTGCCGATTACCAACGATGAAGTCCATACCCCGGCCGGTAAAAAGCCCTACACGGTCCCCCGTGAGCTGCGCGATGACGAGATTCCGGAAATTGTCGAGGGCTTTGCGATCGCCGCGGAGAATGCCAAACGCGCGGGGTTTGATGGCGTTGAAGTACACGGAGCCAACGGCTACCTGCTGGACGAATTCCTGCGCGATGGCGCGAATCTCCGGGAGGGGCCCTATGGTGGCCCGATTGAAAACCGCGCGCGCCTGCTGCTGGAAGTACTCGATGCCGTCTGTAACGTATGGGGCGCGGACCGGGTCGGGCTTCGCCTGTCGCCGCTGAACAGCTTCAACAGCATGAAAGACAGCGATCCTGTCGGCCTGGTCACCTGGCTGGCGCAGCGCCTGAATGAATATGGCCTCGCTTATCTGCACTTGATGCGTGCCGACTTTTTCGGTGAACAGCAGGCAGATGTGATATCGCCCGTGCGGGATCACTACCGTGGCAACCTGGTTGTTAATATGGGATACAGCGGTGTGGAGGCCGATGCCGTAATCGCCCGGGGCCAGGCGGATGCGGTGGCCTTTGGCGTGCCGTTTATCGCCAATCCGGACCTGCCCCGTCGCCTGCGCGAAGGCGCGGAGCTGAGTGAGGCGGATCCTTCGACTTTCTACACCCAGGGCGGGGAAGGCTATATCGACTATCCGGCGCTGGAAGAGCTGGTCGAGGCTTGATCGAGCCTGCGGGAGACAAGTGTCTCCCGCAGTTCCGGGGCATTTTGACGCTTGATGTTGTTGCCAATGATCAAGACACGCCCCGGTAACAGGGATGACGCTGTCCAGTGCATCCAGGTCCTGTGGGTACCCGGCGAACCAGGCCGGGAAGCCCTTGAGGAAGTTGCTAGCTTTCCGCACGCACAGCGCAAATTCGGGTATAGGGAGTAAGTCGCCTCAGAGGCAATTGGTGGGCTTGGGCAGGCCGGCGATCTTGCTGCCGAGCTTGGCCGGGCTCTCCGGGAACAGGCGCATCAGGTAGATGCTGCGGCCCTTGTCAGGACCCAGGTGCAGGGCCACATATTTCACCAGCGGTCGCATGGCGGGGGACAGTTCGAACTCCCGATAGAAGTCCTGTAGCAGGCGGATAACCTCCCAGTGCTCCCCGGTGAGCTCAATTCCCTCGGCCTGTGCCAGGGCCTCGGCCACAGCCGGGCTCCAGTCGTCCCGGTTGCGCAGGAAACCTTCCTTGTCCAGCGGGATATCCCGCCCCTCAATAGTTATCTTGCCCATCACTTGAACCAGCTGACGATTGGGTTGTGTTCGGTACACAGGGACACCCATTGGGCGTCGTCGATTGCCTCGATTTTACCAGGAATTGCCAGGCCACGTGCCCGCGCATCGGCGCCGAGGCAGTAAACCGGTTGTACCACTGGTGTATCGGTGAGGGCTCCGGCCAGGGCGTAAACCCCGTCCTCGATGAGCAGCAGGGCGTCCCCCTCGGCAAAAGCGGCAATGCAGTCCGCGAGCGCGGTGCTGGAATAGGGCGACTTGCTGACAATGTGCAGGGTCATGATTCAAAAACTCAGTACGGTGTCGTAGCCGGCGATCAGCCTGCCGGTGTCGGCTACGGGGTGCAGTGCTGGGCCATCCTTTGCCAGGTCATCCAGGGACAGGCCTCGTTGCGCCAGGCTGCGCTGGCAGACAAAGGCACGCTCGATATCAAAGATGGGTAGCGCCTGCAGGTTGCGTTGCAGGCTCTTCTGGTCGATCCCGGCCGGTTGCTGGCCGGGCACCAGCTGGAACACGCCATCCCCGCAGAACAGGAGGTCCGGAGCCTGTTCCAGCGCCGATGCTGCCAGCACGGCCTCCAGGCCCTCGCGGGCGAGGGCGTTGCCGTAGGGTGCCTGGCGGCACAGGGCGAGGGTTCGTCGGGCCATGGGGTTCTCCTCAGCTGCCGAATGTCACCAGGCGGTCGGAATGGGCTACCGCATCGGCCAGTTGTCCCAGTCCTGCCAGCACGAAGCCCTCGGCCAGGTTGGCGGCGGGCCGCTCCAGCCTCCTCGCCTCACTGTCGCTCAGCACCCCGCGCCGCTGGGCGGCGGCGATACAGATTACCAGGTCCAGGCCGTGCTCGGCCTGCAGGGCCTGCCAGGCGGGCAGCAAGTCGGGCTCATCCTGAGGTGGGGTGGCAAGGCTGCTGCCGTTGTGGACCCCGTCGCAGTAGAAAAACACCCGGTACAGCTCGTGCCCCTGGCCCAGCAGCGCCTGCGCAAAGCGCAGTGCACTGGCGGCAGACTGGCTTGAGTGTGGGGCGGCATAGACGGCGAGGGAGAATTTCATGGCAGCTCGGTTGGGGGTATCAGAAATGGCCGGATACAAAAGGCCCCGCTCAAAGCGGGGCCCCGTTGGAACTGTTCAGCCAGTGGCTGGATCAATCGTCGGAAGCGAAGCCGATGATGTGCAGCAGTGCGGTGAACAGGTTCAGGATATCCAGGTACAGGCGGGTGGTGGCCATCAGGTAGTTGGTTTCACCACCATTGATGATCGCACTGGTGTCATACAGGATGAAGCCTGAGAACAGCAGGGCGATAACACCGCTCAGTACCACACTGGCCAGGGGCATATGCACGCCGAAGAAGCCGGCAATCATCATGCCCAGGGCACATACGAGGACTGCGATCAGGCCCACGAACAGGAAGCCGCCCATAAAGCTGAAATCCTTGCGGGTGGTCAGCACGTAGGCGGACAGGGCAAAGAAGATCAGTGCGGTGGTACCCAGCGCCTGGGTGATCACCTGGGCCATGCCGGCGGCAACGTAATAGTTCAGCAGCGGTGCCAGAGAGGCCCCCAGCAGGCCGGTGAACGCAAATACCACGCCCACGCCTGCACCGGAATTGGCGGTGCGCGGCAGGACAAACCATACCAGCACAATCGCGGCGATGGAGCACATCAGCCCCATACCGCGGCCCATGCCCAGGGCCATGGCGACACCCGCGGTGAAGGCACTGAACAGCACGGTCATGGCGAGCAGTGCGTAGGTATTACGCAGCACCTTGGCCGATTCAGCGCGGTCCAGGGCGCCTGAGGGTGAATATACTTGCGGTTGCATTAGCTTCTCCTGCTATTGAACGATTGGCCAAATCATATAGGTGCTGGGTAGGACCATCAAGTTAGTTCACGCTTCTTCCGTCGCGGTGTCGCTGGCGCCCTTGTCGTCTCCCTGTCCGGGGAAGGCCAGGTCGGTCACCAGTGGCAGGTGATCCGACGCAACCTGCGTCAGTTCTGTACGCGGGACCAGTACCTTGGACACTTTCATGCGCCTGCCAATGAATATGTAGTCAATCCTTGCCCGGGACAGGCGGCTGGGAAAGGTTCCACGGGGACGGTGGTTGGCGAGGTGCACCTGGGCATCATGCAGGTGCTCTGTCAGGCGCTTGTGTTCCGCGGAATTGGGTAGGGCATTGAAGTCGCCCAGCAGCACCTTGTGCCCGGTGCATTCCGGGTGACCCAGCCAGTCCGGGCCCAGCAGCGCGTCCACCTGGCGCAGCCGCTCCGCCTTGCTGAGGCCCAGGTGCGTGTTAACGATCTGCACTTTCTCCCCGTTGTGGTCCACCTCTACCCAGACCGCCCCGCGGGGCTCGTCCACAGTGGGCAGGAGGGACAGGGGCGCTGCTTCCGGCGGGCCCGGCAATATATCCTTCTTGATCACTCGCATGGGCAGGCGGGACAGGATGGCATCGCCGTAGCGCTCCTCCTCCAGGTGGATCGCCGGGTGGAACTGGAAATCCATTTGCAGGTAGCGCGCGATCCGTTCCGCCTGGTCCTCGCCACCGCTGCGGGGACGGCTGACATCCAGCTCCTGTAATGCCACCACGTCCGGCTGGTAGCGGGCGATTACGCGGGCGATCCTGCGGGCCGAATACTTGCCGTCCATGCCCAGGCAACTGTGCACGTTGTAGGTCATCACCCGCAGGGTTTTCACCGCCTGTGGCCGGAGTACCGGTACCAGCGGGTAATAGTGATGCAGGAACTGCTGTGCGGCACGGCGGAGGTCCCCGGCACGCCAGTAGCCCTGGGAGGGGCGCCGGATATCCTTGGGCAACAGGGCAAAGGCATTGGTCTCATTGGGACCGGGGCCGCCGTGGCTGCCGTTTTCGACCGCGAAGGTCATGGGCTTTTCACCCGCGCACCAGCCACACATGATGAAGTCGCCGGCATCCGGGTGGTGACACAGGCGCGCCAGGTCGATGGCGGTCTGCTCAGCGAAGGGATGCTCGTCACCCATCAGGCGCAGGCCGTCCCGGGGCAACTCCACGGCGCCATCGCGCCACCAGCCATGCACCGGGGCATCGTCCTCGTCAGAAGCCCGGTACAGTACCAGCGGCACCGCTGCGCGCTCCACAATCATTCGCGCTATCTCGGCCCTGGGCGTGCCGTTGGTGCGCAGGTTGTAGAGCATGGCCACCGGTCCCAGCGCCGCCAGGGCCAGCGGAGGCTCGGAGGCCGATACGTCGGAGTCGTCCGGGGGAATGATTTTCTCGATCCACTCACTGCCGAACATGCGCGCGCGCTCCAGCTGCACCCCGCGGCGTCCGGTGCTGCGATAGCTGGCATTGTCTCCGGGAAGGTCGCGCAGTGATTCGGACAGGGCCTCACCGAGGCTGCGGCCATGGCGCACCTCGTAGGGTTCCGCCTGTTCCTGGCCGTGGTCGGAGAAGATCCACACATCGTACTGGCGCTTATCAGAGCGGTGTGCGGCCCGCCAGATTCGCGCGATGGCATCGTCGATACCCTTCAGCACCCAGTGGGCGAAAGCAGAATTGGGACCGCGCCGGTGTGATTGCTCGTCATACCCGAGCAGGTTGACGTAAATCACCGGCAGGCCCCGGGCGATATCAATCTTGACCCCGAAAGTGCACAGCTCGCGCATCAGTATGGTGACCGCCACACGGGTGGGAATAAACATCAGCTCGCGCCAGAAGTTCTCCCCGGCAAAAACACCGCGAATCGAGTCGATCACCGCGAGTACCAGTTCCACCAGCAGCAGTGCGCCGGTACGGACCAGGCCCCAGAGGTTACTCAGGATCAGCAGGACCACCGTGAGTGGGCCGGCCTCCCGCAGGGCCGGGCCCCAGCCACGGGACGCCGGGCAGAAGTGTGCCTCGCCGTCAGACGTGCCAGCCCGGAACAGGCTCAGGTAGCAGCTGCCATCTTTCAGCAACGGGTCGTCTACACGCGCCTCGAGTTTTTCCTCCACGGCGCAGGCGGCATCGGGATCGTACATACGCACCAGCTGCTGGGTGTCGCGCATCATAAAGCCGAATGCGGGCACAATTGCGCGCACGCCATAAAAGAGCTCCGCCTGTACGGCGGGAGTGGTTGAGGGCACGCCGGGAAACAGGTGATCGAGCTGGTAGTGTTCCTTGCGAATCAGTTTCTGCACGAAGGGCATTCTTTTTCTGGCGAGCGCCTTCTGCAGCTGCGGGTAGGCCAGTCCGTCTACCTGGATCAGGATCAGGCCGTGGTCACTGGGATGGCTGTCGCTGGTGGGGAGTTTGAGCAGCCGGGCCATCCAGGCGCTGCGGCTGAAGCGGCGGCGCAGGCGGCGCAGGGCTGTCTCGATACGGCTCATCATAGGCAATAAAAACCTGGCACTAGCGGCGCGGCGGCTGGCCGAAGGCGGCACCTGCGGCACTGGTTACGCCTTCGAGAATATCCCACTGGGCGGCGATGAGGTTGCGCAGCCGCATCCACTGGTCGTAAACGGAGTCGTCGAGGGACCAGCTTTTTTTCAGCAGTGGCTGGTAGAGGTCGAGGGCCCGGCTCGCGCAGCGGTCCATGGAAAATCCCCGGGCGGTTTCCAGGGCCCCCGCACACAGCTGCCGGCGATCGTCGGCCCCGCGACTGTGGAGCCAATCGATGGCCCGGCGGAATTCCTCCCGGTTTTCGGCCATTACCAGGCGCCCGTTGATGCCATCGCGAACCACCTCGCGGGTGCCGTTGGCATCCAGAGCGACTACCGGCACCGAGGCTGCCATGGCCTCGGTCAGGACCATGCCCTGGGTTTCGCTAGTGGAGGCGAAGACGAAGGTGTCCATCGCGGCATAGGCATCGCGTTGGCGTTCACCCTGCAGGGTTCCGGGCATATGGAGCCTGTCGGCCATACCGCGGGCACTGAACAGGTTTTCGATGACTGTACTGCTTGGACCACTGCCCACCAGCAGGAAATGGCTGTCCGCATGTGCCTGCATAAAGTCTGCAACCGCTGCTGCGGTGAACTCGAGGTTCTTCTCCGCCGCAAGCCTGCCCAGGTGGCCGACTACGAAAGCCCCGGCCGGTATGCCCAGTTCGGACCGTATGCTCGCGCCGTTACCTGGCAGGTACTGCTCTTCCTGCAGGCCCGTGGGCATCTCCTCGATCCGGGTTGTAACACCCCGCTCGCGCAGAATGTGCGCAATGCTCTCGCTGGGTGCGAAAACCAGGCTTGCCAGGTTTGCGTAACGGGTTCCCAGCTCGATCACAAATCGCTTGAGGGCCTGGGAATCCGCCGGCACATAATGGGTGTAGCGCTCGTACAGGGTGTGATGGGTAAACACCAGGGGAAGCCCGCGGGAGCGGGCAATCCTCACCGCTGTCATGCCCAGCAGGAAAGGGTGGTGAGAGTGGACGATATCCGGCTGGAAGTCGTCCAGGCGCTCGCTCAGGTGGCCGGAGAAGGGCAGGGCCACGGAAAAGTCGCTGCCATTGAAATTCTGGATGGCGTGGATGCGTATTACATCCTGTTCACCTTTGATGTACTGGGAAAACTCCGGTGCGACGATCAATACCCGGTGCCCGCGCGCCCGGTACTCTGCGGCAAATGCCGCTACCGAGCGCGCCACGCCGCCTACATGGGGCAGGTAGGTATTGGTGAGCATGACAATGTTCACTGGGCGGTGAGCTCCACTTCCTGGGAGCCGGGCGCTACCCTGGCGGGGGCAAACCCCAGCGCCCGGACTTCGATCGGGGGCTCTTCACCGTGCCATTCGGCCATCCAGCTGACCCGCGGGACAATACCGGGTATCACCTCGACAGTAATGCGTCCGAAGCGTGTTGGTGCGGGCCCGAAACGGACCGGCGCAGTGGCGGTCTGGTCGCTCAGCCACTCGGGGGGCAGGCCGGAAACAAGCACCAGTGTGTCTCCCTCCTCGCGCACAAAACAGTTGCGCTGCATTGCCACCCACTCGGCTGCGGCCCAGGCGTGCTGGCCGTCGCCCATACAGCCGCCCAGCGAGTGCGGGTGGATGGCTTCGGGCCACTGGCCAGTCGGGGACGCAAGCTGGGCGACATTGCGCATCAGCTCCACACAACGGGCATCGCCGGCGCGCAACAGGACCTGGGCGATATGCAGGGTGAGGTAGGCATTAATGCCGGAATGGATCATATCCTGGAAAAAGCCGCCGCTGACAAAGCACTTTTCCATCAGGAATTCCGCCAGGTCGAGCAGTCGGGGGTCCTCCGCTGGGTAGAGTGAGAGCGGGTAGCCGGCGGCGATGGAGCCGATGGCGCCAGGGTCGAGTCGCCGGTTGGGCGACGCCGGCATCGCCGGGCGGCCGAGTCGCTCGGCAGCTGCGGCCAGGCTGTCATCGATGGTTTTTTGGAAATCCTTCGCCTGGGCGGCAAAGCGGGTGCTGTCGTTGTGAAGCCCCTCGCGCTCGCACATGTCGGCGGCGGCATGCAAGCCGCCCACGCCCCAGAAATCATCCCAGTAATAGCAGTCATTTGGACCCAGGTGCTCGGCACTGAAGCCTGCGGGCAGCAGTCCACCGCAACGGCTTCCATCTTTGGGCAGGCGCTTGTCGTCGATCCAGCTGGCCCCGCGCAGCACGGCGTCCCTCCAGCCGGGCTTGAGCCGCCGGTTTGTAAGCTGGCAGAAGAGATCGAAGATCCACAGCGCCTCGCCGTTGGAGTCCCACTCACCATCCTGGGAATGGAAAAAGCCATCCCGTTTCTGCCGGTGCGGGAACTGGTCCAGGGCCCGCTCGGCCCGGTCCACGAGGCCGGCATACAGCAGGGACTGGATCATGAATGCCGCGTCCCGGAACCAGAAGCGCTTGTAGGTATAGGGGCCGGGGTAAACATCCTTGGGTGAGTGCAGGATCAGCGTGCGGATGGCGGCGTCGTAAAGGAATTGCATCTTCTGGTCCGGCACCACCATTGCGCAGTGGTTGGCCAGGGTCTCACCCCAGTTGCCGGGTTTAGTGGCGGCGGGGCTGCCAGACCGGCTCACCGGGTCAGGTTCCAGCGGAATTTTCACCTGTACATCGAGGGGCTTACCGGGCTCGATGCGGAACATGGCGGCGGCCGTCGCCATGCCCACTTCGCACTCACCATGGGTGCGGCCGCCCTCATCGTGCAGGTGCAGGTAGATATCACCATGGTGGTAGTCCGAAGCCAGGTGTCGTTCCAGGGCACGATCGAACTCGACAGCGAATTTTTTCTCAATCAGCCATTTGCGCCGGTCATTATCCAGCCGCACCTTGTGGACGAAACTCACCCCTTCCGGGTTATAGGGACGCAGCGCCACTACCAGCCAGCCGCCGGCGCCGCTCTCTGCCTGGAGGTCGAGGAGGCACTGGTTGTCGCCGTTGGAACTTTCCACCATGGCGTGGTTGCGCAGGTGCATATCAGCATGGCTGGACTCGGTCAGGACGCTGATGTTGTCGCCCAGCAACAGCTCCTGGCGGCACTGTTCCAGCCGCGAGGGTATCAATTGTTCACCGCTCTCGCTGACCACCCATGTGTCGATTGACCAGCCGTCGTAGTGGGGGGTCAGCAGCCCGCGCGGATCCACCAGTGGCATTTCCTCGTAGTCCGGCAGGCCCACGGCGGTCCAGTTCCGGTGACTCAGGTTGCAGTGCGTAATGGAAAACGCGCGGGGTATGAATGATTGGTCCAGCGGGTCGAACTGGCGTTCGACCCAGTAGGGCCAGACCCAGTCCAGGTTATGCTGGATTACCTTGCTGTTGATCAGTGCGCGGGCATGGAAGATCACCCCGGCACGCAATAGCTCGATCGGTTCAGCTACCTCTGACGGTTGGGCAAAACGCTGCAGGTGCGCCATGACTGACAGCGGGTCTAGAAAGCCGTGGGAGGTGGCAAATTTGCGGACAAAGAAACGCCAGGGCAGCCATTTCATCCAGGGCATTACAGATCCTCCCGTTCGATTTTCTGTGCGAGGGCGCGCCTTGCAATACGGGTGATGCCGATCAGCGCCACGACCGCCAGTACAAAGCCGATACCATATAGTGTCCACTCTACCGGCGTGCGCTCCGACTCCATCGCTCCCAGTGTGGCCAGGTCCGAAGCGATGGAGCCGACATATACATTGTGAACGGTCAACGGGATGATGCCGATGGAGTTACCAATGACAAAATCCCTTAACCGCACTGGCGTCAAACCGAAAAAATAGTTTGACAGCTTGAAAGGGAAAAGAGGCACCAGCCGGGTTAGCATTACCAGGCGCCAGCCCTCATCCTTGATCACCTCCCCCAGGTGGGGTGGCTTCACATGTGACATCAGCCACCTTGATGGCCGTGGGCCAAACAGGTAGCGGGCGATCAGGAAGGCAATGGTGGCGCCGAGGACGGTACCCACGACTACCAGTACGGTTCCCTTGATTACGCCGAAAACAAATCCCGCTCCCATGGTGAATATCACGCCCGGGGCCAGCACCACGATGGCCAGTGCAATGACCAGGATGAAGAGCAGGCTGGCCTGCCAGCCACGGCTCTCCATCCACTGCAGCAGCTCAATCAGCCGGTCGTCCAGGTCAAAGTAAAAAAGCAGCCCAAGGCCAATCCCCACCCCGATGGTGCAGAGCACGATGATCCAGACGGGTGCGTACTTGACTGCCATAGGTTCGCTCAAAAAGGATTACGGAAGAACAACTTTCGCGCTCTTCCACATAAGCCTAGCCAAGTGACGGCTGTTTTGTTGGCAGCAATATCCCGCCTGGAGCTGAAAAAAGAGGAGGGCGTCGCCAGTTCCTTGAAAAATTGCCTCCTTTGCCTATATGTAGCCTACCTGCCAGAGAAAGGCGTTCCCGCATGACGGCAGGCATATCAAGGAAGACACGCATGCATCTCTCAACAGGCCGCAATTTACTCGTTTCGGTAGCCCTGATCGCAGCGCTGCTGCCGCTGGCGTCCTTCGCCCAGGAGCCTGAAGAGGAGGAAAGTGAAGAGCCCTCCTTTGGCACCTTCGGTGGTAGTGCCATGCTTGCCAGTGACTACATGTTCCGGAGCATTTCGAACTCCAACCTGCGGCCACAGGTCCAGGCGGATATGAACTGGTCCCACGATGCGGGTTTTTACCTGGGTGTGTGGGCCTCCAATACCGACTTTGGTGGCGCCGGAAACAGCATGGAGCTGGATCCCTATGTGGGCATGGCCGGTAATTTCGGCGAAAGCAACTTCAGTTACGACATCGGCTATTGGTCGTACAACTATCCCGGCTCCGAGTTCTCTCTGAACTACGGGGAAGTTTATGTCTATGTCACCTGGACATTGGATGATTTCTCCATTACCCCCAGTGTCTGGTACGCGGACAACTATTTTGGTGAAGACTTCCTCGATGAGGTTTCGGCCCTGGCGTATGAGGTGACCCTCGCTTACCAGCTTCCCGATAACTTTTCCGCGTCTGTGCGGGTGGGTGAGCAGACATTCGAGTCTGCATTTGACAACCTTAATTATGTCTACTACGACCTGGGCATGGATTATACGATCGAGGACTGGACGATGGACCTGCGCTGGTATGACACGGACGGCGTAGACCCATTCCTCGCCAATCCCAAACTGGCTGATGGCGAATGGGTATTTAGTATCACCCGCAGCTTCTAGTCGGCCCTGTTATCGGCACAGGACTCCTGGCCCGGATGGCCCAGGGTACGCCGGCCTGTTGCCGGCAATTCCTGTTTACTCTCCTAAACTCTTCACATGAAACTACTCTGGCCTCCGGGAGCAGCCAATGTCGGATTCCAATGATCGCCTACTCTGGATTCATGGTGAATATGTCGCCCCTGTCGAGGGGGAATTTTTCGATACCCTAAACCCGGCCACCGGTGAGGTGATCTGCAGGGTCGCGCAGGCCGGCGAGTCGGATGTTGACCGTGCTGTGGAGTCTGCACGGAAGGGGCAGGCCGAATGGGCGGCCATGAGTGGCGCAGAGCGGGGCAGGGTGCTGGTGGAGACCGCGAACCTGCTGCGAGAACACTGCGACGAGCTTGCCCGCCTGGAGTCGCTCGATGGCGGCAAGCCGATCGCGGAAACCCCGGAGGCGGATGTCGGCTCTGCAGCAGACTGCCTGGAGTATTTCGGCGGGCAGGCGGCGTCGCTGCATGGCGAGTACCAGTCTGTGCCCGGAGGCTTTTTCTATACCCGGCCAGAACCCCTGGGCATCTGTGCCGGTATAGGTGCCTGGAATTACCCGATCCAGATCGCAGCCTGGAAATCGGCGCCGGCACTGGCAGCGGGAAACGCGATGGTATTCAAGCCGGCTGAGCTAACGCCGCTGTCAGCCCTGCGGCTTGCTGAGCTGTTCAAGCAGGCGGGACTGCCTGACGGTGTCTTCAATGTGGTACAGGGCTTTGCCGAGACCGGCAAGGCGCTGACCGCACATCCGGGCATTGCCAAGGTTTCGCTGACCGGTGAAGTGGGCACCGGCAAGGCGGTAATGCGCGCAGCCGCTGACTCACTCAAGGCGGTGACCCTGGAGCTGGGCGGCAAGTCGCCATTGATCGTGTTTGACGATGCCGACCTGGACAACGCTGTAGGTGCCGCGCTGCTGGGTAACTTCTACACGCAGGGACAGATCTGTACCAACAGTACCCGTGTTTTTGTGCAGGAATCCATCCACGATGCGTTTGTGGAGAAGCTGCTGGAGCGCACCGGGAAAATGCGAGTCGGCGATCCCCTGGATCCTGCAACAGACGTTGGGCCCATGGTCAGTGCCGAGCATATGGAAGGCGTGCTGGCCTATATGGAGAAAGGCAAGGAAGAGGGCGGCAAGCTGCTGATAGGTGGCGGCCGGGCAAAGGTGGATGGGCTGGAGAATGGCAATTTTGTCGAACCGACCGTTTTTGACGGCCTTAACGATGACATGACGATTGTACGGGAGGAGATCTTCGGGCCGGTGCTGTCACTGCTCAGCTTCTCCAGCGAGGAAGAAGTGTTGCAGAGGGCCAACAATACCGAGTTTGGCCTGGCCGGGGGAGTCTTTACCCGCGACATCCAGCGGGGACACCGTGTGGCCGCGGCCCTGGATGCGGGTATTGTATGGATCAATCATTACAACCTGACCCCGGTGGAGATGCCATTCGGGGGGTTCAAGCAATCCGGCATTGGCAAGGAAAACAGTCGCCGTGCATTCGAACATTACACCCGGCTGAAAACAGTGTATGTCGCGGAAGGGGACGTGGAAGCACCATACTGAATATCAGCGCGTTGCCGGGGCCCGTCCTATTGCACTGGCCGGCCCCGGTGCCCTGTACCAGCGATCAACCAGGGCGATCAGCCAGAGTTTTTATCGAGCGCGCGGTCGGCACTCCCCTCCCGCTGGCTGTCCTCCCAACCCTCTGCAAAATAGCTGTCGGCCCTGGATGGGGCCAGCATACCCTTGCCGCGGATATGGTCCGCGCCTTTCTCACCAATCATGATAGTTGGCGCATTCAGGTTGCCGTTGGTTACTGTTGGCATGATGGATGAGTCCACCACCCTCAGGTTTTCCACACCGTGCACCCGGCATTCGGGATCTACCACGGCCATCTCGTCCGTGCCCATGCGGCAGCTCCCCGCCGGGTGATAAGCGGTTTCCGCGGTCTCGGCCAGCCAGTTATCGATCTCGTCATCGGATTGCACATCCGGGCCGGGTGAAACCTCGTCACCACGATAGGGGTCCATCGCTGGCTGGGCGAAGATCTCGCGGGTAAACCGCAGGCCGGCCCGGAATGCCTGCTTGTCCTCTTCGCGGGCAAAGTAGTTGAAGACCATCTCCGGTGCCTGCCTGGGGTCTGCGGATTTGAGCTTGACCCAGCCGCGGCTGAGTGGCTTGTTACAGCCCAGGTGTGCCTGGAAACCATGCCCCTTGACTGCACTGGAGCCATCATAGGCGATGGCGCCGGCGAGAAAGTGGTACTGGATATCGGGATACTTGAGGCCGGCACGACTGCGGATATAGCCGTTGGACTCGAATTGATTGGAAGTACCCAGCCCGCGCTTGAATAGCAGCCAGTTGATACCAATCCAAGCCTTGGAAAGCGGACCCAGCGAGCCGTTGAGTGTGATGTTCTGCTTGCAGCGTTGCTGCACCCAGACCTCCAGGTGGTCGTGCAGGTTCTGGCCCACGCCCGGCAGGTCGTGCACCACGTCAATACCATGTTCCTTGAGATGTTCTGCCGGACCGATACCCGAAAGCATCAGTAATTTGGGCGAGTTGAAGGCACTGGCAGAGAGGATCACCTCGCGGTTGGCACGGGCGCGGAATGTCTTGCCGCCCTGCTGGTACTCCACGCCGATTGCCTTCTTGCCATCCATGATCACCCGGGTGGTGAGGGCGTGCATTTTGAGCTCAAGGTTACTGCGGCTTAAGGCCGGCTTCAGGTAGCCCAGGGCTGTTGAGCAGCGCACGCCGTCGCGCACGCTCATGTCCATGCGCCCGAATCCTTCCTGGCGGTAACCGTTATAGTCCTCGGTATAGCCGTATCCCGCCTGTTTGCCGGCCTCGATAAAGGCGCGATACAGGGGGTTCTTCATGTTATTACCGTTACAGGCGGTTATCGGGCCCTTGTCGCCACGGTACTCGTCAGCGCCATAGACGCAGTCTTCCGAGCGGCGGAAATAGGGCAGCACATCGGCATAGCCCCAGCCCTCGGCGCCGTGCTCTACCCACTCGTCGAAGTCGCCCTTGCATCCACGGACAAAGGCCATGCCATTGATCGAGGAGGAACCACCGATCACCTTGCCCCGGGCCTGGTGGATACGCCGCCCGTGAAGGCCGGGCTCAGGCTCGGTGTAAAACTCCCAGTCATACTTGGGCATATTGAGGGGTATCGAGAAGGCAGACGGCATGCGGATAAAGATGGAGTTATCCTTGCCGCCATACTCCAGCAGTAACACACTGGTATCGCTGTCCTCGGTGAGCCGGGTTGCGACCACGGCGCCCGCCGAGCCGGCGCCGACGACGATGTAGTCAAAGGTCTGGTCGAACTTCTTTTCTGTCATCACTTTCCCCTAGGCCGGACCTGGCTCACCCTCTTCACCGGGTGTACGGTTTGCCAGTTCCCGCTTCATGTGGAGGTATTGCATATGGGCGGTGAACTGGTCGACGATATCGCCAATCATCTGCTCTTTTGAATAGCCCATCAGGTCGTATGTCAGGCCGCCGACCCGCAGGTGTGGTTCAAGGCGGTAGTAACTGGAGCGTGGTTTTTCCGCCCGCATGGTAAACGCCGGCATCGAGCACTGGCGTGGCCAGATCTGGTAGGTGAAGTCGACTTCATCACCCATGTCCACATCCAGTGACAGGTGCAACTCATCGCCACTCCCGCCCGAAATACGCACCGGGTGCCCGCGCTCCTCAAGCTCTTCCTTGACGGCCTCGAACGCGGGCTTCGCGGTCCGTTCAATAAACTGCTCTACCTGCTTGAGGGTGGGGAAGCTGATGGCCCGGGAGAGCCGCTGTGTCCAGTTGGTCGCCCCCTCACCCGCGACGGTACGGCCCGAAAGGTGTCCTGCCAGCACGTCCTGCATACTCTCGGATTTCAGGCTCTCGAGGCGCAGCGCCTTGTTGAGGCCCATCATCATCATGATCAACACAAATGCGAATGGCAGGCCCATGATCACTACTGCGCTCTGCAGGGCTGCCAGCCCGTCGGTCATCAGTAGCGCTACAGTAACGATACCAATGATTGCGGCCCAGAGGATCCGCATCCATGGGGGGGCGTCGTGGTTCGGGTCGGCGAGCCGGCAGGTCAGGTTGGAGAGTACCAGTGACCCGGAGTCACCTGAAGTGACAAAGAAAACGATTGAGAGAATAGTGACTGCGATGGTGGTCAGCATGGTCCACGGCATCTGTTCCAGGAACAGGTAGATGGCAGACCCGGGCTTCTCAATTGCCTGGGCGCCAAACTCGGTGGCCCCGCCCAGCACCATGTCAATCGCGGAGTTACCCATGATTGCCATCCACGCGGCCATGAACAGGAAGGGCAGGATCAGGGTGCCGGCGACAAACGAGCGGATGGTGCGGCCCCGGGAAATTCGTGCCAGGAACAGGCCGACAAACGGGCCCCAGGCAATCCACCAGGCCCAGAAGAAGATGGTCCAGGCATTCAACCAGTCCTGCGGCGGGTCGAAGGCAAAAGTATTGAATGAAAGCTCGATAAAGTTCTGGATGTAGTCGCCCATATTGGTAACAAAGGCGTCCAGCAGGAAGCGCGTCTGGCCACTGAACAGCACGAACAGCATCAGGATGATGGCCAGCAACATATTGAATTCCGACAGGCGGCGAATGCCGCGTTCCACCCCGGTGGCTGCAGAGATTGCCGCAAACACAACAATCAGGATGGCCAGGACCGACTGGGTGAACGTGCCCTCCGGTACGCCGAACATGTACTTGAGACCGAAGTTAAGCTGGATGATACCAATGCCCAGGCTGGTGGCGACGCCGAACACGGTACCCAGTACGGCGGCGATATCCACGGCATGCCCGATTGGTCCGTATATCCGGTTGCCAAACAGGGGGTAAAGCGAGGAGCGGATTGTCAGGGGCAGTCCATGGCGGTAACTGAAAAACGCCAGTGACATCCCCACCAGCGTGTACACGCCCCAGCCGGACAGGCCCCAGTGCAGGAAAGTGATGGCCATGGCATTGCGAGCGGCTTCCTCGGTCCCGCCTTCACCGACAGGAGGCGTCATAAACTGCGTTACCGGCTCCACAATACAGTAGAAAATCAGGTCAATGCCGATACCGGCGGCGAAGAGCATTGCGGCCCAGGTGACAACATTGAATTCCGGCTCTGCATGATCCGGCCCCAGCTTGATATCACCATACTTGGATACGGCGATAAAAATAACGAAGACCAGGTACGCCACCACGGCCAGGAAGTAGAACCAGCCGAAACTGCCGGAGATCCATGCCAGCACACCGTAAATTACGTTGCTGGCCTGTTCCGTGAAGATCATCGCCCAGAGTGAGAACAGGAAGATACCGATGACCGAGCTCAGAAACACGAGCCACTTGATCTTTGCTTCTTCAGCTGTCGCCTTTGAGGACGCCTCGGAGGACTTGGGATCGTGCATATACGCTACTCGCGATATTGGGTGACATGAGGATAGACCATGCCCGCTTGGCGAGAGGGCATGGGAATAGGGTACAAACTTACTTTATAGACGATGGCGGGAGTATTTCATTACAGGATGTGGGCTCTGGGGTGCCTGATGGTTCCCTGCCCGCGGAAGTGGCGTGAATATGGGCCGGGAGTGGGCGGCTTCGCTGGCTGTGCAGTGGCCTCGAAAAATTCGCTCGGGACTGTGTCCTGTCGTCGTGAACTTCGGTGCCCCAGTTTGCGAGACAAGTTGGTCGGGTCGAACGAGGGGCCTCATCCAGATCTACCCCGCCACCATATAAAAAACACGGCATGAAGCCGGGTTTCTTTATATGGCGGTGGGGCAGGGATGCGCTTCGCTTCTCTCGCGGCTCTCTGGGCGTCGCCCTCCGAGTCGAACGGGGTTCTCATCCAGATCTACCCCAGCACCACACAAAAAAGCCCGGCATAAAGCCGGGCTCTTTTGTATGGCGGTGGGGCAGGGATGCGCTTCGCTTCTCTCGCGGCTCTCCGGGCTGGCGCCCTCCGAGTCGAAGGGGATTCTCATCCAGAACTACCCCAGCACCACACAAAAAAGCCCGGCATAAAGCCGGGCTCTTTTGTATGGCGGTGGGGCAGGGATGAGCTCGCTGCGCTCACTGGTCTCCGCGGGCTTGCGCCCGCTCCGGCTCGAACGGGGGCTCTCATCCAGATCTACCCCGCCACCATATAAAAAAACCCGGCATGAAGCCGGGTTTCTTTATATGGCGGTGGGGCAGGGATTCGAACCCTGGGACCTGTTACAGTCAACGGTTTTCAAGACCGCCGCTTTCGACCACTCAGCCACCCCACCAGATTGTCCGGCGCATTATACCGACGTGGTTGTCGGGTACAAGGGCGTGGATAATTTTTTTAAGTAGTTCAATAAGTTAGCTGTATTTTTGAGCAATTTCGGCGCCTGGCGCGAGTGACGTTGGAGGCCCGTGGCGGGCACGGGCCTCCTGTCTGCTTAGCTCGCCTGGGCTGAACCGTCGTCGTTCGCCTGGCTTCCTTCCCGGGCAACACGTGGGTCGTTGGCCGGGCGGGCGATGGTGCGGGGCTTGTGCTCAATAGCGGCCGGGGTGGACGTGTCCAGCGGCTGCTTGAGTCCCATATCGCGCTGCTCCGTTACGATCGCCAGTGTACCCAGCGGTTTCGGGTTCACGCGCGGATCGTTGCTGGCTCGAGCGGGCGTAGCACCGGTCGGGGCTGCCTGCTTCGGCTCAGCTGCAACCGGGGCTGCTGTGGGTGCTTCAGCAGCCGGCTCCTCTGGCTGCTCTGCAGCTGCGGGTGCCGGTGCCTCAGCAGCTTCTTGAGCCACTGCTTCCGGTTGCTGGACCTCTGCCGCCGATTCGGCAGCTTCCTCAGGCTCGGGCTGCGCAGGTGCCATTGCGGCTGCTTCAGGCGCTTCGGCTTGCGCGGTATCGGCACGCGGCGCTTTGGCGGCTTCCTCTTCGGCAGTGACCTCGGCAGTGGTGACCTTGCTCTCGGCTTCCGGAGCCTTGGCGGGCGCACCTGCAGTTTCCTGCTCGGCAGTTGCCGGGCTCGGCGCTGGAGCCTCCTGTGGGCGCTGCTCGTCCCTGTCGCCACTGGGCTCAGCGGCTTTCGCGGAGCGCTCCGCCTCCTCGCCGGAATCCTTGCGTGCTTCCCGCTGGCGACGGGGTTTCCGCTCGACCTTTTCTTCCGCGGCCTCGCCCTCGGCTTTACCTTTGCCCTTGTCGCTCTCGGACTTGGAAGTCTCTTCCGCCCGGGCTTCCTTCGACTTCCGGGGCTGGCGCTCTGCCTTCGGCTCACGCTTGCCTTCCGTAGCGGCCTCCGGCTTCTGGCCGGCAGCAGCCTCTACAGTGGCCTGCTGTTGCTTGTCGGCAGATTTCTTGGCTTCGCCCTCGGCTTCGTCAATGGCTTCATTGACTTCACGATCCAGCTCTTCCTGGCTCTGGGCTACGGCAGCTGCTGCCTTGTTTTCACCGCGGCGACCGCGACGACGGGGCTGGGGCCGGCCGCGCACATTGCCGGGGCGGCGTGCGGGACGTTCCTGGCCTTCGGTTTCAGCTGTAGTCTCGGGAGCTTCTACCGCTTCCTCTACCGTTGCCTTCTCGGCGGTCTGCTGCTGGCCTTCCTCGCGACGGCGGCGACCTTCACCACCGCGACGGCGGCGGCGGCGACGCTGCGGACGCTCGGCGCCCTGGGCCTCATCACGCTTGGCTGTTTCGGGCCTTTCCTCGCGCTTCTCTTCGCGCTTTTCCTGGCGTTTACCTTCACGTTTTTCAGCCTGCTTCTCGGGCTGCTTTTCCTCGCGGCGGGAGTCGTCGCGACGGCGACCACCACGGCTGGAGCGGCCCCCACGGTTACCGCGCTGGCTGCCACCGCGGCCGCGTTTCTGGTAGTTCTTGCCGCCGCCCTTGGTCTTCTTGTGCTTCTTGGTCTTGTCCTCTTCCTCACCACCGGAGAAGAGGGCGGAGATCGCGCTGATCAGGCGTGCGACCAGGCCCGGCTCTGCCTTTTTGGCGGGAGCTGCCGGCTTCTCGGTGGGCGTGGGCGCAGGTGCGGTGTGGGCAATCTGCTGAACCGCCGGTTGGGCCGGGGCGCGAGCCGGTTCCTCTTCCTTGTCCGGTGCCTCTTCCAGAGTGCCGGCAATCTTGTAGGAGGTCTCCAGCGTCGCAGTTTCGTCGTCGCGCAGGCGCTGCACCTCGAAATGCGGGGTTTCCAGGTCGGCGTTGGGTACTACCACCACGCGGGTGTTATTGCGCGATTCGATCTGGGAGATCGCCTTTCGCTTTTCGTTCAGCAGGTAGGTGGCGACATTGACCGGGCAGATCGCGCGAATCTCGGCACTGCGCTCTTTCTTGGCCTCTTCCTCCACCAGGCGCAGGATGGACAGCGCCAGGGACTTGGTGCCACGAATGGTGCCCTGGCCGCTACAGCGCGGGCAGACACGGAAAGTGGTTTCACCCAGGGACGGGCGCAGGCGCTGGCGAGACATCTCCAGCAGGCCGAAGCGGGAGATGCGGCCGATCTGGACACGTGCCCGGTCCATGCTCAGTGCCTTCTCCATACGCTTCTCGACTTCGCGCTGGTTGGACTTGTTCTGCATGTCGATGAAGTCGATCACCACCAGGCCGCCCATATCCCGCAAACGCAGCTGGCGGGCGATTTCGTCCGCGGCTTCCAGGTTGATAGAGCGTGCGGTCTCCTCAATGTCGCCGCCCTTGGTGGCGCGGGAGGAGTTGATGTCGATGGAAATCAGGGCCTCGGTCACGTCGATAACGATGGAACCGCCGGAGGGCAGCTTCACTTCGCGCTCGAAGGCGGTCTCGATCTGGCTCTCGATCTGGTAACGGTTGAAGAGCGGGATTGCGTCTTCGTAGTACTTCACCTTGTTGCTGTAGTGGGGCATTACCTGGCGCGCGAATTCGGCGGCCAGCTGGTAAGCACCCTTGTCATCAACGATGACTTCACCGATATCGTCACGCATGTAATCGCGGATCGCGCGGATAATGACGTTGCTTTCCTGGAACAGGAAGTGGGGCGCCTTGGTTTCATCTGCTTCAGTCTTGATTGCTTCCCACAGCTGCAGCAGGTAGTTGAGATCCCACTGGAGTTCCTCACCGCTGCGGCCAACGCCGGCAGTACGGACGATAATGCCCATACCGGAGGGGACTTCCACGCTGGAGAGGGCGTCGCGCAGCTCGGAGCGCTCGTCACCCTCGATGCGGCGGGAGATGCCGCCGGCGCGGGGATTGTTCGGCATCAGGACCAGGTAGCGGCCCGCCAGGCTGATGAAAGTCGTGAGGGCGGCACCCTTGTTGCCGCGCTCCTCTTTGTCCACCTGGACAATGACTTCCATGCCTTCCTTGACCACATCCTTGATCTTGATGCGGCCTTCGATGTCTTTGGGCTGCTTTACGAAGTATTCGCGGGAGATTTCTTTCAAGGGCAGGAAGCCATGGCGCTCCTCGCCATAGTCGACGAAGGCAGCTTCCAGGGAGGGCTCGACGCGGGTGATCTTGCCCTTGTAGATATTGGCTTTTTTCTGCTGGCGGGTGCGGTTTTCGATATCCAGGTCGTACAGCCACTGGCCGTCGACCAGGGCTACGCGCAACTCTTCAGGTTGAGTTGCGTTGATCAGCATTCTCTTCATGCGTGTCTTGTATCCTTGCGTTGCGCAAAGGGGACACACTGGGGTCGCAGGCTTGTTGTCAGGTGCGATGCAGAACCGTCCGCATAGCGTCGCAGGGTACAGGGGTGCGCCTCTGCCGCAGGGGCAGGGTGGCGATGACCCGCTGGTCTCACTGCCGTACCTCGGGCCACACGCAATTGGCTGTGCAGCCTTCGGACCTCCGGTGCTGTAATGCGCACCGCCCGCCGGGCCGCGGGGATTTCCGCTACCGGCAGGACCGCCCTGTAGCTGGTGTGTCACACGCTAACCGGGCGGCGGGGATAACTTTTGTCGTCTGGCTCTGTTGTTTCCGGCTTGTGGCCGGGCCCCTTCATTTCTGTATTTGTGTCGCCCGGGCATGCCTGGTCTTCATATGCTGCCCGGTGGGCCAGTTCGATCGCTGGCCAGCTGAAACAGAGCGGGACGTAAAGTGTCCTGAGTCTTTCTTCAAGCGCTGCGGGCCTCAGCCCGTCTTACCTTCGCGATAAATGCCCGCCGGTCAGGCGGGGGTCAAAAGCCGACGAGGTGCCCGATACATTCTGGTAGTGGGGCTTGCCTCATCGACAGAGTTTTGTTGATGTCGCGGTTGTCCGCGCACCGGCCGATTGGCGGTATTTTCTCTTGAGCGATGCCTGAGCCCACAACTACGGGAGCCGCGCATCGCCGAAAACCAGCCCAATTCAGGCTGCCCGAATATAGCATGGCCCGGATGTTGCTTCAATTGCGGTCGCTCTGCGGCTATCATGCGCCCCATGCGAAGTAATGACCCCTCCGGCAAGGCCAACCCGGCCACCGATTCCACCAGTGCAGGCTCTCCTGGCGTCCGGTTCCTGACAGTTCCGCCCGACCTTGCGGGCCAGCGTATCGACAACTTCCTGCAGGCGCGCCTGAAGGGGGTGCCGCGCTCCCGCATCTACCGGATCCTGCGCAAGGGCGAGGTGCGCGTAAACAAGGGGCGGGTAAAGGCGGAATACCGGCTGCAGGCGGGTGACCAGGTGCGCGTGCCGCCGATCCGGACCGCCGAGCAGGCCCCGCCCGCCGTGGCCGGGGAGTCCCTGCGGAGCCTCGTGGAGCAATCCATACTTTATGATGAAAAGGGCCTGATGGTGATCAACAAGCCGTCCGGCCTTGCGGTACACGGTGGCAGCGGTGTGCGCCTGGGCCTGATTGAGGTCCTGCGGCAGATGTTTCCGCAGAGCCCCTTTATCGAGCTGGTTCACCGGCTGGACCGGGATACCAGTGGCGCCATTATGGTGGCGCGCAAGCGCTCGGTCCTGCAGCACGTGCAGGCGGAGCTCCGTGCCGGCCGGGTGGGCAAGTCGTACCTGGCGCTGGCCTGTGGTAAATGGCCGCGTGGGCGCAAGCTGGTGGAAGCACCGTTGCGCAAGAATACCCTCAAGAGCGGCGAGCGCATGGTGTCGGTGGCTGCGGATGGCAAGCCGTCCCAGACGCGCTTCCAGGTGCTGGAGCGATTTGCCGGGGCGACCCTGGTGTCTGCGGAGCCGGTCACGGGGCGCACTCACCAGATTCGTGTACACGCGCAATTTGTCGGTTGCCCGCTGGCGGGGGACTCCAAGTACACGCCGGATGAGGATAATCGCCGATTCCGGGAGCTGGGCCTGAAGCGCCTGTTCCTGCACTCGGCGAGCGTGTCCTGCTCCCTGCCTGGTGGGGAGTCGGTAAAAGTTGAAGCTCCGCTTTCCGGGGAGTTGGAGGCGGTGTTGGCGACACTGCGCCGGGACTGACCCGGCAGTTGGCTAAAAGATGTAGAGCAGGTGACGGGAATGCTGGTAATTCTGGACTGGGACGGGACTGTCTGTAACTCCGCAGAGCGGATCGTGCTGTGTATGCAGCGGGCGGCCGAGCGTGCCGGCCTGCCGGTTCTCGCCCCGGAGGCGATTGGCAATATTATTGGCCTGGGCCTGCCGGAGGCGCTGGCGGCGCTGTTCCCCGAGGCTGACAGCGGGCAGCGCCAGCAGATGCGCGAGTTTTACTCGGAAGAGTGGCTTGCTGCCCGTGGCGAGCCGCTCCCCCTGTTCGATGGCGTGCTGCCGACCCTGGACAGGCTGCTGGGCAGTGGTCACCACCTGGCGGTGGCGACCGGGAAAAGTCGTCGGGGCCTGGATCGCGAACTCGGTGAGCGCGGCCTTCACGATCTGTTTCGCTCCAGTCGCTGTGCCGATGAAACGGCCTCCAAGCCGGACCCGCGGATGCTACAGGAAATCCTGCAAGAGACCGGTTGCCGGGCGGAAGAGGCGGTGATGGTGGGAGATACCGTCTATGACCTCGAGATGGCGGCGGCCCTGCAGATGCCGTCCATCGGGGTCAGCTATGGGGTGCATGAGCCCGAGCGCCTCCAGGCCTGGAAGCCCCGCGCCATTATCGATCATTTCTCAGAATTATTGCGCTGGCCGCCCCTCGTACCCTGAATTCCGGCGCCATGGTTACTCCCCTGTGGGGGCTTCAGGGCCGGAGAGTGGGTCGATGCCAAACTCCCCCAGCAATTTAATTAGTCGAATTAATGGAAGGCCAATCAGGCTGTTGTAGTCTGACCCTTCCATTTTTTCGAATAGTGCTATCCCCAGACCTTCCGCCTTAAACGAACCGGCGCAATCCAGCGGTTGTTCGCGCTCTACGTAGCTGCGGATTTGCTCCTGCGACAGGTTGCGGAAGGTTACGGTGAAGGCTTCCACTTCGGTCAGCTGGCGGCCGCTGCCTGGTTCCAGCAGGCTGACGCCGGTGTGGAAGGTCACGCGGCGGCCGCTACAGGCGGTGAGCTGGGCGATGGCGTTATCGCCGGTGCCGGGCTTGCCCAGCAGGGTGCCGGCGCACTCGGCCACCTGGTCCGAGCCGATGATCAGTCCGCGGGGGTAGCGGCCGGCAAGGGCGCTGGCTTTCTCTGCTGCCAGCCGGGCGGCGAGCGCGGCTGCAGTCTCTTCCGGCAGTGCTGCTTCATTTATATGGGGCGAGGCGCTTTCGAAAGGCAGTTGGAGTTGTTGGAGCAGGGCGCGCCGGTAAGGTGAGCTGGAGGCTAGAATCAGGGAGTGGGGCATGGCTTTGGTTGGTCCTTGCATGGCTGCCGGAGTCGGTTTGCAGTCCGGATATTGGGCGGACTGAATTGTTTTGACAAGGGTGGGGCGAGTCCATAGAATTGCGCGCTTATGTCGATACCCCCCTCTAAATCAGAGCTGCCGCGCCGCCTGGACGCACGCAAGCTGGCGCAGCGAGAGCAGAAGCTTTCGGGCACGGTTCCCCTGGCCCAGTTGGAGCGACTGAAGGCAGCGGTGGAGTCTGTGGAAGAGGGTGTGCAGGCAGACCTGGAGTTCGCCAGGGACCTGCACGGTCACTTTACCGTAACCGGGCATCTGCACGGCGCGGTCACGCTGCTTTGCCAGCGCTGCCTGCAGCCCATGCCGGTGCCGGTGGAGGGAGAGTTCCATTGGGGGATTGTCTGGTCCGAGGAGCGGGGCAAGGCGCTGCCCAAGGACCTCGACCCGGTCATACAGGACAGTGACGAACTGGAACTGTATGAAGTGTTGGAAGATGAGATTTTGCTCAACCTGCCGATGGTGGCTTACCACGATGAGGAGTGTGTCGCCAGCGAGCACTTCCACGCTGGTGAAGAGTCAGCGGGGGAGGATGAGCAGCGTGAAAACCCCTTTAAAGTGCTGGAACAGTTGAAGGGTTCGTCGGGTAAGTCGTAACAGGCTCCCGCCGAGTTTGGGCTCGCCGGTAGGCGCCCCGGTTCCAGTGTAACTTGTTGATTTTAGGAGCAAGCCATGGCTGTTCAACAAAACAAAAAGACCCGTTCCCGTCGCGGTATGCGTCGTTCACACGACGCCCTGGACTCTGGTGCGGCTCTTTCCGTCGACCCGACTACCGGTGAGAAGCACCGTCGTCACCACGTGACCAAAGACGGCTTTTACCGTGGTCGCAAGGTGATTGATGTCGGCGGCTCTGAAGAAGAGTAAGTCTTGTCCAGCCAATTACGATTGGCCGTGGATGCGATGGGCGGGGACTTAGGTCCCCGCTCTGTCGTTCCGGCCTGCGTCAGGTTTCTCCAGCGTTTCCCCGAGGCGGAGCTGAAGCTCTTCGGCCCCCGCGAACTCCTTACCCGGCTCCTTGAGGAGCAGCACAAACCTTCCCTGATCCGTCGCCTGCAGGTGGTGGACTGCGAGCAGGTCATTACCCAGCAATGCAATCCCATCCAGGCGGTGCGCCGCAAGCGTGATTCTTCCATGGGGCGCGCGTTACAGGCGCTCGCGGATGGCGAGGTGCAGGCCGTGGTCAGCTCTGGCAACACCGGTGCACTGCTGGCGCTCTCCCGCAGTATCCTGGGGACCATTGACGGCGTCCGCCGGCCGGCGCTGGGCAAGTCCCTGCCCACTGAGAGGGGGTCGTGCTTCCTGCTCGACCTGGGTGCCAATATCGATTGTACTGCCGAGGACCTGCTCCAGTTCGCGCGCATGGGTATTGAGGCCCAGCGTGTGCATGCGGACAAGTGCGACCTGCAGGTGGCGCTGCTCAATATTGGTGCCGAGGCGCACAAGGGTACCGAGGAGATTCGCCGCGCGGCAGAACTTTTCGAGGCCGACCCGGAAATCCATTACGCGGGTTTCGTCGAGGGGCACGATATTTTCACCGGGCGCGTGGATGTGGTGGTCTGTGACGGGCTGCTGGGAAATGTGGCAATGAAGTCCGCCGAGGGCGTCATTAGACTTATGGGTCAAAAAGCGTTTACGATCGAGAAAAAGACGCCGTTTAAGCGTTTTTTTGGCCAGTTAGCCATAAAGCTGTTGCGAAAATGGCGTACACAGGTGGAACCCGCCCGCTATAATGGCGCCAGCTTTTTAGGGGTGAGGGGCAACGTAATCAAGAGCCACGGTGGTGCCAGCAGTGAGGCATTTTTCCGGGCCATGATTACCGCCAAAGAGTGCGCTGATGCGGATCTCGCCGGCCGGGTAGGCCGCGCCATGTCAGAGATGCACCGGCAGGTCCCGCACCAATAATGCAACCAGGTGTAAGGATGTCCCATGACCAATGCAAGGCTCGCATTCGTCTTTCCCGGCCAGGGTTCCCAGCAGATTGGCATGCTGGCCGAGGCCGCGGCTGAATTTCCGGAAATCCGGTCCACTTTCGAAGAGGCTTCAGGGGTGCTCGGTTACGACCTCTGGGATCTCTGCCAGAACGGCGAACAGGCCGCAATCAATCTCACCGAACGTACGCAACCACTGCTGCTGACAGCCAGTGTCGCCCTGTATCGCGCCTGGAGCGCGAAGGGTGGTGCCCGCCCGGCATTGATGGCGGGCCACAGCCTGGGTGAGTGGTCCGCGCTGGTGTGTGCCGGCACCCTGGCGTTTACCGATGCGGTGGCCCTGGTGCGTGAGCGCGGGCGCCTGATGCAGGAAGCCGTGCCGGCGGGCGAGGGCGCCATGGCGGCGGTGATCGGGCTGGATGATGCCGCGGTGGAAGCAGCCTGCAGCGAGGCTGCCCAGGGTGAAGTCGTCACGGCTGTGAACTATAACTCGCCCGGCCAGGTCGTAATCGCCGGCAGCAAGGCTGCCGTCGAGCGGGCAATCGAGGGCTGCAAGGCCGCGGGTGCCAAGCGCGCCATGCCGTTGCCGGTCAGCGCGCCGTTCCACACCGAGCTGATGCGGCCAGCGGCGGAAAAGCTGGCCCCAAAGATCGAGCAGACTGAGTTTCACGTGCCGGAAATCCCGGTGGTACACAATGTGCATGCGCGCAGGGAAATGGATCCCGCGGCCATCAAGTCCCTGATGGTTGAGCAGATCTACAGCCCTGTCCGCTGGACCGCCTGCGTGCAGGCGATGGCGGCGGATGGCGCCGAGCAGCTGGTGGAGTGCGGCCCGGGCAAGGTTCTTGCCGGGTTGGCGAAGCGAATCGACCGCGGCCTTACCGCAATGAATATTGAAACCCCGGCGCAGCTTTCCGAGGCGGCGCTGGCAACCGCTGAATAAGCGATCCTGGAGCAGTAATGACAATAACAACGTCCCTTAACGACAGGGTTGCCCTGGTTACCGGCGCGAGCCGCGGCATTGGCGCCGCGATCGCCGATACCCTGGGCAGCCTGGGCGCCACGGTGATCGGCACCGCGACCAGCGAGGCCGGCGCTGAGAAGATCAGTGCCCGCCTGGCGGAAAAAGGCATAAAGGGTGCGGGCAAGGTCCTGGATGTGACCAGTGCCGACAGCCTTGCCAGCCTGCTGGCGGCGATTAAAGAGGAGTTTGGTGCGCCCACCATCCTCGTCAATAATGCAGGTATTACCAAGGACAACCTGCTGATGCGGATGAAGGATGAAGAGTGGGCGTCGGTCATCGACACCAACCTGAGTGCCGTCTACCGTGTCACCAAGGGGTGCCTGCGGGATATGACCAAGGCCCGCTGGGGACGCATCATCAATATCAGTTCCGTTGTCGGCAGTATGGGCAATGCGGGCCAGAGCAATTACGCCGCCACCAAGGCCGGTGTGGCTGGTTTTGCCCGCTCACTGGCTGCCGAGGTCGGTTCCCGTGGTATCACCGTCAATACCGTGGCGCCCGGCTTTATCGATACCGACATGACCCGCGTCCTGCCGGAGGAGCAGCGCGAAGTGCTGATGAGCAAGATTCCCCTGGGTCGCCTCGGGCAGCCCGAAGAGATTGCGTCGGTTGTCGCATTTTTAGCCAGTGAAGCCGGTGGCTATGTGACCGGTGAGACCATTCATGTGAATGGCGGCATGTACATGGCTTGAGTTGGTTCTCAAAAACCAACCCTAACTGATTGATTGATAAAGATTTTATAGAGTAGTTTATGGCTGGGGCCGGCGGTGCATTACATACCGGAGAAATCAGGGTACAATGCCGCCTCGCATTAACCATAAGCTGTGTGAGCCGGTCGTTATAACCGCATCAAACAGCGGCTTAAAAGAATAACGACTAATACAGATTTTCATCCACTAGGAGTTAAATTGAATCATGAGCAGCATTGAAGAGCGCGTCAAAAAGATTGTTGCTGAACAACTGGGCGTAAAGGAAGAAGACGTAAAGCCTGAAGCCTCTTTTGTTGAAGATCTGGGCGCTGACTCCCTCGACACAGTTGAGCTGGTAATGGCCCTGGAAGAGGAATTCGAGACCGAGATTCCGGACGAGGAAGCCGAAAAGATCACTACTGTTCAGCTCGCCATCGATTACATCAAGGAAAACCTTGGTTAATCCGAGCTGGATGGAATAAGGCCGGGTCGACACATGATCGTCCCGGTCGCTTGAATATCGCGAGAGCCGTTCTATGTCCCATAGTTCGGCTCTCCTTTTATTGCCACTAGGAAAATGTGACTGCCGGATTGATCTTCGTCCGTAGGCCGCACGTAGAAAGTCCGTCAGTGCAGTATTGATTTTCGGGGGAGCAACAGTGTCGCGCAGAAGAGTAGTCGTAACCGGCATGGGCATGGTGAGCCCGCTGGGCAATACCGTAGACGAGACCTGGGCCGGGGTGCTGGCGGGCACCAGCGGTGCCGGACCGATCGAGTCTTTTGATGTTTCCGCGTTTTCCACACGTTTCGCGGCGACCGTAAAGAATTTTGACCCGACGCCCTACATGCCCGCGAAGGAAGCGCGCAAGATGGACGACTTCCTCCAGTACGGCATGGTTGCGGGTATCCAGGCAATCGAGGACAGCGGCCTGGAAGTCACTGAAGAGGATGCGCCGCGCATGGGAGCCTGCATCGGCTCCGGTATGGGCGGCATTGGCGCGATCGAGGATAATGCTTTCCTGATCGCGGAAAAGGGCCCGCGCCGCGTCTCCCCGTTCTTCGTGCCGGGAGCCATCATCAATATGGTGTCCGGCAACCTGTCGATCAAGTACGGCCTCAAGGGGCCCAATCTCTCCACCACTACTGCCTGCACTACCGGTACCCATGCCATTGGCCTGGGCCTGCGCACGATCCAGTACGGCGACGCTGATGTGATGGTCTGTGGCGGTGCAGAAATGGTAACCACCCCGGTAGGACTGGGCGGCTTTTGCGCGGCGCGTGCACTTTCCACGCGCAATGACGATCCGAAGTCCGCCAGCCGTCCCTGGGATCGCGATCGCGATGGTTTCGTCCTGGGGGAGGGCGCCGGTGTCCTGGTGCTTGAGGAGTACGAACGTGCCAAGGCTCGTGGTGCCAGGATTTATGCCGAGCTTACCGGGTTTGGCATGAGTGGCGATGCCCACCATATGACTTCACCGCCCGAGGACGGCGCCGGTGCCGCGTTGTCGATGCGCAACGCCCTGCATGACGCCGCCCTGACGGCAGGCCAGGTGCAGTACATCAATGCCCACGGCACCTCCACCCCACTCGGCGACAAGGCGGAAGTAGCGGCGGTGCGCTCGGTATTCGGCGATGTGGCGGAGCAGCTTGCGGTAAGTTCCACCAAGTCCATGACCGGTCACCTGCTGGGTGCGGCCGGCGCTATCGAGGCTATATTCTCTGTCCTCGCCGTGCGCGACCAGGTGGCGCCGCCCACCATCAACCTCGACAATGTCGACGAAGCCTGCAGTGGTATCAACCTGGTGCCGTGGGAGGCCCAGAAGATGGACATTGACGCTGTGCTGTCCAACTCTTTCGGTTTCGGTGGCACCAACGGCTCGCTCGTCTTCAAGCGTGCCTGATCCTGTTGTCCCCGTCGCCGCGAGGCGGCGGGGCGACGCTTTCCCTGGCCCGGTGCCCTCCCTGTGAACCTGCCCCTGTATTTCCGCAATGGAATCCCCGCCAGCGAGCTCCCGCCGGATGCCGGGCTGGGGGATGGCCTGCTGGAAACCATGCGGCTCGACCGCGGTTGCGTCCCGCTCTGGTACCTGCACCGGCGGCGGCTGTTGCGCAGTGGCCGGGTTACGGTTGAATCTCTCCGTGAGGTCGAGGCCCTGTTGCAGGAGCTGGGCGAGGTGCCCGGCGCAGCCAGGTTGCGCCTGCGGCTGGCTGCCGGGGCGGCGCCTCCCTACTGGGACCTCGCGGTTCATCCGCTGGATCCGCGGGAGGGGATGCAGGGAGTACGGCTCTATCTGAGCGAAACACGCCTGGAAGCCACTGAAACTGCCAACCCCGGCTGCAAATTGCTGCAGCGCGGGCTGTATAATCGTGCCAGCGCCGAGCTGCACGATTCCGGGATTACGGTTGATGCCCTGCTGCGAGACCGCGCCGGAAGGCTAATTGAGACTACCCGCTGCAACCTGCTGGTGCATTTGGCTGGCGACTGGCTGACGCCCGACCTGGGCCGTTGCGGTGTGCGGGGGGTGATGCGAGACTGGCTCGCGGAGAGGATAGCGCTGCACGAGGTCGATATTGATAGGGCCGCGCTCGAGCAGGCCGATGAACTGGCGCTCTGCAACGGTGTGCGCGGTGTGCTGCCGGTAGTAGAGCTGGATGGGCAGGTACTGGGGCCGGCCGGGCCGGAGACCCGCAGGTTACAGCAGTTAGTGACGGAAGAATTGTGGTAAAGAAAAACAAGCGTGCGAAGCAGGAAAAGCCGGCAAAGGCCACACCAAAGCGAGGTGGAAGGGCCTGGCGTTACCTTCTGCTGGGTACAGTCCTGGCGCTGGTGGCGGCAGGTGGTGCCCTCTGGGCCTACCAGAAAAGCCTGGTTGAGCCACTGGCCGTGGGCGAAGAGGGCCTGCGTTTTGAGGTGGCCAGCGGTGGGAGCCTGTCGAAAGCGCTCGACCAGTTGCACAGTGAGGGTGTGGTCAGCCTGCCCAAAGTGGTTCTGCTCTATGCCTACTACATGGACAAGACCGGAATCCACGCCGGGGAATACCTGCTTCCGCATGGCAGCAACGCGATGGACCTGGTGGAGCGGCTGCACACCGGGGATGTCACCCGCTACCGCGTGACCCTGGTGGAGGGCTGGACTTTCGCCCAGGCCCTGGCGCAGGTGCGGGCCGGTCGCAATATAGTCCAGACCGAGGTAGCGGCCGAGCCGGGGACCGCGGCCGAAGCCCTCGGCTTTGAGGGCGAGAGCCCTGAGGGCTGGATTTTCCCCGATACCTACATCTATCGCTCGGGCACCAGCGATATCGAGCTGTTGCGCCAGGCCTACCAGCGTATGCAGAAAGTGCTGGATGAGGAGTGGCAGGCACGGGACGAGGACCTGCCTTACAGCAGTCCCTATGAGGCACTGATCATGGCCTCGCTGGTGGAGAAAGAAACCGGGCAGCCATCCGAGCGCGATGAGATTGCCGGGGTATTCGTGCGCCGCCTTAACAAGGGCATGCGCCTGCAGACAGACCCCACGGTGATCTACGGCCTCGGTGAGGATTACGATGGAAACCTGCGGCGCGTGCACCTGCGCCAGGCGACCCCGTACAATACCTATGTAATCGACGGGCTGCCGCCCACTCCCATAGCCCTGCCGGGCCGGGAGGCCATCCGTGCGGCCCTGAACCCGAAGGACGGTGACAGCCTCTACTTTGTTGCCAAGGGCAACGGCTATCACCACTTCTCCGCGACGCTAGCCGAGCATAACCGGGCAGTGCGCGAGTACCAGCTCAAGCGCCGTGCGGACTATCGCTCAAGCCCGGACAAGGGAGAGTAATCGTGCGGGGAAAGTTCATCACGCTCGAAGGCGGTGAGGGCGTCGGCAAGTCCACCAACCTCCGGTTTGTGACCAGTTGGCTGGAGGAGCAGGGTATTCCCTTCGTGCAGACCCGGGAGCCCGGTGGCACGCCGCTGGCAGAGCAATTGCGAGAGCTGCTGCTTAGCCACCGCGAGGAAGCGGTGGACCCCACAGCAGAATTGCTGATGGTTTTCGCCGCGCGGGCACAGCACCTGGCCGAGGTCATACGGCCGGCCCTGGCACGGGGCGAGTGGGTGATCTGTGACCGCTTTACCGACGCCACCTATGCCTACCAGGGCGGTGGCCGGCAGCTGGACCGGCAACTTATCGCGCAGCTCGAACAGACTGTCCAGGGCGACCTGCGCCCCGACCGGGTACTGTTGCTGGACCTGGATCCAGAGCTGGGGCTTGAGCGTGCGGCCAGCACGGGCGCCGCTGACCGCTTTGAGAGCGAACAGCTTGCCTTCTTTCGCCGGGTGCGGGATGCCTACCGGGCGCGCGCGGATGCTGCCCCGGACCGCTATGCGGTGATCGATGCGAGCCAGCCACTGGAGCAGGTGCAGGCGGGCCTACGGCAGCACCTGGAAGCGCTCGTCTCCTGAGGGCGGGCAGAGGATTATTCGCGGGAGCAGCACACGCGTGTCAGACACCACATCAGCGAGCACCAGTATTCCATCTCCCCTGCCGTGGCAGGGGGAGCAATGGCAGCGGCTGGGCGCCCAGTGGCGCGCCGGGCGATGCCCCCATGCGCTGCTGCTGAGCGGCGCGGGTGGCCTTGGCAAGCGGCGCTTTGCCGAAGCCTTTGCAGCACTGGTGCTGTGCGAACAGCCCCGGGACGGGCTTGCCTGCGGGGATTGCCGTGGTTGTCGCCTGTGGCAGGCCGGCTCGCATCCTGATTTCCTGAGGGTGGAACCGGAAAAACCCGGCGGTCCGCTGAAAGTCGAGCAGGTGCGCCAGCTGGGCAGTTTTGTCAGCCGCACCAGCGGCCGGGAAGGCGCGCGCGTCGTCTGGCTGGCACCAGCCGAGGCAATGAACGTCAACGCTGCCAATGCGCTCCTGAAAAACCTCGAGGAACCGGCACCCGCTGTGCTGTTCCTGCTGATCTCGGACGCTCCCTCGGGCCTTTTGCCCACTATCCGCAGCCGCTGCCAGACCGTGCCGTTCCCGGCACCATCCCCGGACGTAGCGTTGCGCTGGCTGGGAGAGGGCGGCCTGGACGGGCAGGGTGCCCAGCGCGCCCTAGATCTTGCTGGTGGTGCTCCGCTGCTGGCCCTGCAACTGGCGGATCCCGAAGCACGGGAGGCGCGCGAGCAATTTCTCACCGACCTGACTGAGCTCACCCGCGCTAGCGCGAGTGCGGTATCCCTTGCCGGGCGCTGGGAGAATCCCCCGGAGGGCGTGGCGCTGACGCAGTTACTGCAATTCTGGCAACACTGGGTGGCGCTGATGATGCGCGCTCGCAGCTGTGACCTCACCGCCGATGAACAGGTCGTTGCCCTGTTGCAGCGGCTGCCCGGTACAGGGACCGAAAGCCTGCGATCCCTGTTTGCCTTCAGCGACCAGTTGCAGCAGGCCCGGCAGGGACTGGTGGGCGGCAGTAACCCGAACAAGCGCCTGTTGCTTGAAGAACTGATGATCCGCTGGTCCAGGCTCTTTTCCGCCTGACCGGGCGGCCGCTTCTGGACAGCTTTGGCGTGCTCGGCTAACGTAGCGGCAAATACAACGACAACAATCGAGGATGGACTATGACCGCCATGGGAGGGGGAGCCCGGGGTATCCTGACGCTCAAGATCCAGGACAAGTCGGTGCTCTATGCTGCCTATATGCCGTTCGTGAAAAACGGTGGCTTATTCCTGAAAACGGACAAGCCCTACAACCTGGGCGATGAAGTCTTCCTGCTGTTGAACCTGATGGACGAGCCAGATAAGGTCCCGGTGGCCTGCAAGGTGGTCTGGATCACACCCGCCGGTGCCCAGGGCAACCGGTCCCCGGGTGTGGGGCTGCAGTTCACAGACAAGGACAACCAGGCGCAGAGCAAGATCGAAACTTACCTGGCCGGCTCACTGGAATCCAGCCGGCCAACCCACACGTTGTAACTGATACATGATTGTTGACTCCCATTGCCATCTCGATCGGCTGAAACTCGACAAGTTCGACGGTGACCTGAGTGCCGTACTGGACCTGGCCCGCGAGCGCGGCGTGCACAAGTTCCTGTGCGTGGGGATCAGCCTGGACAATGTCGACCGGGTGGTGGAGATTGCCGGCCAGTATCCCGATGTGGTCTGCTCGGTGGGCATCCACCCGCTGGATGTGGACTCGGGACTGGCCACCGAAGAGCGGCTGATCGAGCTTTCAAAGAAGCCCAATGTGGTGGCGCTGGGTGAGACCGGCCTCGACTATTACTACAGCACCGATACCCGGGAGACACAGCGCGAGAGCTTTGCTGCCCACCTGCGGGCTGCCGGTCGCGCCGGCCTGCCTGTGATTGTGCACACCCGCGATGCGCGCGAGGATACCCTGGAGCTGATTCGCGAACATGGTGACCCGGACCATGCCGGTGTCCTGCACTGTTTCACCGAAAGCTGGGAAATGGCGCGGGCGGCGCTCGACCTGAATTACTACATTTCGCTTTCCGGTATCGTGACATTCAAGAATGCCGAAGAGCTGCGTGATGTGGCCCGCAAGCTGCCGCTGGAACGACTGCTGGTGGAGACCGATTCTCCCTACCTGGCGCCGGTTCCCTATCGCGGCAAGCCGAATATCCCGGCCTATGTGCGCGAGGTAGCGGAATTTATTGCCGACCTGCGCGGCCTGGCGCTGGAAGAACTGGCCGAAATCACCACGGACAACTTTAACCGACTTTTCCCCCGGGCTGCCTGAGCCCGCACGCAGGAAATATCCCCGATGATGCAACAACAGCTGCAGGCCATGCTGGCCCTGCAAGACGAGATCAATACGCTGGTTAACAATAACTGGCGTGAGCAGAACTTTGCCTGGTACCGCGCTATCTGGATAGAGAGCGCCGAACTGCTGGATCACTATGGCTGGAAGTGGTGGAAAAAGCAGCAGCCGGATATGGACCAGGTAAAGCTCGAATTGGTGGATATCTGGCATTTCGGCCTAAGCCTGGAGCTCCAGCAAGGGGCGCCGGAGAAAGTTGCCACCGATATGGCAGCCGAGCTGGCCGCAACGCGTCCCGGGCAGGGTGACTTTCGCGAGCATCTGGAGGCTTTCACGCTGAACACCCTGGCCAGCAGGCAATTTGACCTGGTTGGCTTTGCCCAGCTACTGGCGGACACCGGTATGACCTTCGACGAGCTCTACCGCCGCTATGTCGGCAAGAACGTCCTCAACCGTTTCCGGCAGGACAACGGCTACCAGGATGGCAGCTACGTGAAGAACTGGGATGGGCGTGAAGACAACGAGCACCTGGCAGAACTCAGCACGGCCCTGGACGCTGCCAGCAGTGATTACAGTGACCAGCTTTACCGGGCCCTGGCCAGCCGCTACGCGGAATCCACTGCTGCTTTGGTATGAACCCGGGAACATTCCCGGCGGGCCGCAGGTGAAATTTATCCGTAAGTCTCTATAATGCGGGCCGCTTACAGACGAGGGAGAACTATCGTGAAAGCACCTGTACGTGTTGCTGTGACCGGCGCCGCCGGCCAGATCAGCTATTCGCTGCTGTTCCGCATCGCCTCTGGCGAAATGCTGGGCAAAGACCAACCGGTTATCCTGCAACTGCTGGAAATCACCCCGGCCCTGGAAGCGCTCAAGGGCGTGGCCATGGAGCTGGAAGACTGCGCCTTCCCGCTGCTGGCGGGCATTGTCCAGTCTGATGACGCCAACGTCGCCTTCAAGGACGCACAGTACGCCCTGCTGGTCGGTGCCCGTCCCCGTGGCCCGGGCATGGAACGCAAGGACCTGCTGGAAGCCAATGCGGCGATTTTCTCCGCACAGGGCAAGGCGCTGAACGACGTGGCTGCCCGCGACGTGAAAGTGCTGGTGGTGGGCAATCCCGCCAACACCAATGCGCTGATCGCCCAGCGCAACGCGCCGGACCTGGATCCCCGCAACTTCACCGCCATGACCCGCCTGGACCACAACCGGGCCCTGTCGCAGCTGGCTAACAAGACTGATTCCAGCGTCAACGACATTACCCACATGACTATCTGGGGCAACCACTCCTCCACCCAGTACCCGGACCTGCACCAGGTCAAGGTCGGTGGGGCCAGCGCCATGGATAAAGTGGAACAGGACTGGTACGAGAACGACTTTATCCCCACCGTGCAGCAGCGCGGCGCGGCGATCATCAAGGCTCGCGGTGCTTCTTCCGCGGCGTCCGCTGCCAATGCGGCGATTGACCATATGCGCGACTGGGCGCTGGGCACCGCCGAGGGTGACTGGACCAGCATGGGTGTCTTCAGTGACGGTTCTTACGGCATCCAGGAAGGCCTGATCTACTCCTTCCCGTGCACCTGCAAGAACGGTGACTGGGAAATTGTCCAGGGCGTCGACATCAATGATTTCTCTCGCGAGAAGATGTCTGCCACCGAGCAGGAACTGGCGGAAGAGCGCGACGCTGTAGCGCACCTGCTGCCGTAACCTGTCCAACGCCACCGGCCGCCATCAGCATGGCACCGGCCCGGTATCGGACAGAGAAGAGCCCGCACCTGTTGCGGGCTTTTTTATGCCTGCCCGGCAGGGATACAGACCCGCTACCGGCGGCATTTTTGGCTCCCGGTTCGTCCTGACTACACTTGGGGATAAGTAGTATCAGGAACCCAGAACCATGGTTACTGAAGTCGGTCGCGTCTCCCGTGCCAATGCCTGCATCCTGCTGCAGCCCAACCAGTCACTCTCAAGCTCCGGAAACCTGTGGGTATTTATCTCCCTGCTGGCCGTATCCTTTGGGATCAGTGCCGCCTTTGCACTGGCCGGCGCATGGATGATATTGCCATTCGCGGGCCTGGAAATGCTGTTGCTGGGCATTGTGCTGTTTTATGTCTACACCGAGGGCTCGCGTCGCGAGGTGATCCGCATTAACGGGGAGCGCGTGGTGCTGGATTGCTCCAGGGGGCACCGGGAGCAGTCTGTCTATCACCGGGAGTTTGAGCGGGACAGCCTGGTAGTCCTGGTGCGTATCGACAGTGATACGGAACCGGCATCAATCAGTTTCAGTGGTCCGGAAGGGTGCCTTGAGATAGGTGACTTCCTGACAGATGCCGAGCGCGCCGCCCTGGTGGAAAAGCTCAGCCAGTGTGGGATTTTTGCCCGGCGGGAGCGGGGATACAGCCTGCTGGAGCTGTGACGCCACCGCTGTATCCCCCTGGGCGTTCAATCCAAAAATACATGTGTCGGGTGGATAAGGGCTGCCGGGCAGGGGCCTAGCGGGGTTTCACATGGCGGGTGAAAACGAATTCCGTGAGCCGCATGCGCGGCTCCGTTATAATCCCGCTGCGCTAAAATAAACATGTTTAATTCAGGGGGTATCTGTGGCATTTCCCAAAATCGGCAATCTGGCACCGGCGTTTACGCTGAAAAATCAGGACGGCGAAAAGGTTTCACTGAAGGACTTTCGCGATAAAAAAAATGTGGTCCTCTATTTCTATCCCAAAGCCCTGACACCCGGCTGCACTACCCAGGCCTGCGGAATCCGTGACAGTGCGGAAGAGTTTGCCAGCCGTGACACGGTGGTGCTGGGACTCAGCCCGGACCCCGAGGCCAAGCTGCAGAAGTTCATCGAGAAACATGAGCTCAATTTCGACCTGCTGGCCGATGAGGACCACAAGATAGCCGATAAGTATGGCTGCTGGGGCCTGAAGAAATTTATGGGCCGGGAGTACATGGGGTTGCTGCGTACCACCTTTATCATCGACAAGAGTGGCCGGCTCCGCCATATCATCGATAAGGTCAAGACCAAGACCCACCATGAAGACGTGCTGGGCTGGATTGACGAAAACCTGGCCTGAGGTCAACCGCGGGGCCGCAGGGTTGAGTAGGGCGCCGCGGTCCCGGCCCGGCGCCCGGTTCCCCCGCAGTATCGTCCCGGCAATATCGCAAGCGTTCGATCATTCCTGACTTTCCTTGATAAGCTGGTCCGGCGCGCATTCATCTGACTTTCCCGAGCCTGCTTTCAGGTTCAGTGAACCTGTTGTCGCCCTGTCAGTGGGTCTTTTTTCCTACCGTTATTGTCTTTCTGGCGCCCCAGCTCACGTGGATTTCAGCCAGTAAGATGTCATTTATGTGTTTTAAAAAAAAAGTTGCCTGTCGCGCCTTGCATTCTCCGTGATTGGTCTATACTGGCTTGTGTAAAGAAGCGCCGGCACAGGGAGCCTCCCTGGAAGGATGTTGCCGGAGGTAAGGTTAGTTTTTGTACAGTTCTGCGATGGATTCGAGGTCTGTTTCAAGTGTATCCCCGCAACGGGTGGTATTCGGCTCTTGAGGTCAGTGGTAGGGGCTAGAAAGTTTGGGGTTCGCAGGAAGCGGGCGTAGAAAAATAACCGCGGCTCACGGAACTTATTTAAGGAGCAGCTCATGAACCATATTCAGCCAGACCAGTCGTCTCTCTCTGAGGACAAGCCCCTGCAGCAGGCGCGTCTCTCGGGTGATCCCAATATCCTGGACCAGTTACTGGCACCGCCGGAAGCCACCAGCTTTGGAATTGCCGCGCGCGTGATCGATGTGCTGGAACAGCGGATCGGTAAAGCCTCGCTGGCGATCCGGCCGGTAGCCTCGGACCTGAGCATGTCCACCCGCACGCTGCAGCGACGGCTGCAGGAGCACAATCTCAGCTTTGCGGCCCTGCGCGACCATGTGCGTTTCCGCCATGCCGTGCATTTCCTCAAGGACACCGCATTGAGCGTGGATGGCATTTCCCGGATCCTGGACTTCTCCGACCGGACCAGTTTTACCAGCGCCTTCAAGCGCTGGACCGGTATGTCCCCGACCGGTTATCGACGCCAGGTCCGCCAGCGCTTCTGATGCCGGCCGACCCCACGGCAACTGCCGCGGGGTCGCCGATTGCCTCGGCAGGATAAACCCGTTAGAGTTGGCCACAATTTATTGGCTGACTTTTCGAGGTTGATTAATGAGCTTTTTCATTCCTGCCGCGGTTGCCCAGGAGGCCGCACCGGCACCCCAGGGAAATCCTATGGTTACCCTGCTGATGTTTGCTGGCCTGTTTGCGTTTATGTGGTTCTTTATTATCCGGCCGCAGCGCAAGCGCCAGAAAGAGCATCAGGAGCTGGTCAGCGCCCTGAAAAAGGGTGATGAGGTGGTGATGACCAGTGGCATGCTGGGCCGTGTTGAGAAGGTGGATGAGGATTACCTCGTTCTGGAAGTGGCTGACAACATGCAGCTGAAGTTCCAGAAGGTAGCCGTGCACGCTATCCTGCCCAAGGGCACGATCAAGAAGATCTAGTGCGCGCGGGCCCCCCTACGGTTCCGTGAAAACCCGGCTTCAGCCGGGTTTTTTATGTCAGGGGGTTGCCGGATTTGTAATCAACAACAATATTTTTGATGCCTTCCGGGAGTGCATATGGACCAGCTGAACTTTCCTGCCCGCGTGCAACTGGCGCGCCTGCCCACCCCGCTGCAACCCCTCGACCGTATTACCGAAAAGTACTCCACCCCCTTTGACGGCCCGCGTATCTGGGTCAAGCGCGACGACCTGACAGAGGCGGCGATGTCCGGCAACAAGTTGCGCAAGCTGGAGTTTATCGCCGGTGCAGCGCTGGAGCAGGGCTGTGACACGCTCATTACCTGCGGGGGCCTGCAATCCAATCACTGCCGTACCACTGCCCTGGTGGGGGCCCGGCTGGGACTGAATGTGCACCTTATCCTGCGCGGCGAGCATAGCGGCGAGATGGACGGGAACCTGTTGGTGGACCGGCTTGCCGGTGCAAAAGTGTCCTTCTATCCCCAGCGCCAGTATTTTCGTGAGCAGCAGGAGATCTTCGCTCACTGGGAAAAGGTCTATGCAGACCATGGCCACAGGGCGCTGCTGATACCGACCGGTGCCAGCGATGGCCTGGGTATCTGGGGTTACCTCGACGGTTCACGGGAGTTGCTCGAAGACTGCCGGCGGGAGGGTTTTGAGCCGGAGCATGTTGTCTGCGCCACCGGCAGCGGGGGAACCCAGGCGGGCCTGACGCTCGGCTTTCACCTGGCGGGAGCGAAAACGCAGGTCACCGGTTACGCGGTGTGCGACGATGAGTCCTACTTTGTCCGCAAGGTACAGGAAGACGTGGCCCAGTGGGCGAGTAGTAATAATCAACAGTTTGATGAAAAAACACTCAGGATCGCCGTGAACGCCGATTATATCGGCCCGGGCTACGGGATTGCCGAGGAACCTGTGTACCGGGCAATTGCTGAGGCCGCGGCGCTGGAGGGACTGCTGCTGGACCCGGTATATACGGGCAAGGCGTTCGATGGGCTGCTGCGGGAGCTTGCCCGCGGCCGCTACCGGGACTGCGAGAACCTGGTCTTCGTACACACCGGTGGGCATTACGGGCTCTTCCCGCACCGGGAGCATTTCTCATTCCTGGGATGAAGTGGCATCGCTGTTCAGAGTTTCCCTAGCATCCCGGAAACTGCTAATCTGCGCAGCTATCTGCAGCTTAAGCTGTAAAAATAATCGGAAATAAATAATACAGAGTAGTGGGGGTCAACTTGGAATCCTTCAATCATCTGCTGTTGTCACTGGACGGCATGCTCGGTTCGGCATGGTGGTTCCCGTATGTCCTGCTTGGCGTCGGCGTTTTCTTTACCATCTTCCTGGGCTTTCCCCAGGTGCGGTATTTTGGTCATGCGATCAAGATTGTACGGGGCAAGTACGACAAGCCGGGGGATCCTGGTGACACCTCCCACTTCCAGGCGCTTTCCACTGCACTATCCGGCACCGTGGGTACCGGTAACATCGGTGGTGTTGGCCTGGCGATCTTCCTGGGTGGGCCGGCTGCGCTTTTCTGGATGTGGGTGACGGCCTTCCTGGGTATGACGACCAAGTTCGTCGAGGTGACGCTGTCACACAAATACCGTATCAAGGCCGCTGATGGTTACTATGCCGGTGGCCCGATGTTTTATATGGAACGGCGACTCAACATGAAGTGGCTGGCGGTGCTGTTCGCCGTTGCCACAGTAATCTGTTCCTTCGGTACCGGCAGCCTGCCGCAGGTCAATAACATCGCCCAGGCGATGTACGACACCTTCGGCCTCAACAAGGCCCTGACTGGTGGGGTATTGGCGATATTGCTGGGGATGGTGATCATTGGCGGGATTACCCGGATTGCCAAGGTGACCTCAACCATTGTGCCGCTGATGGCCCTGCTCTACGTCATCGGCGCCCTGGCGGTGATCCTGTACAACTATGAAAACATCATTCCGTCGTTCGCGGCAGTATTCAGTGACGCGTTTAACGGCTCTGCTGCAGCCGGTGGCTTCCTCGGTGCGAGCTTCGCCTACGCGTTCAACCGGGGCGTCAACCGCGGGCTCTTCTCCAACGAGGCTGGGCAGGGCTCGGCGCCGATCGCGCACGCCGCGGCCCGTGCCGATGAGCCGGTGTCAGAGGGCATGGTCTCGCTGCTCGAGCCTTTTATCGATACGCTGATCATCTGTACCCTGACCGGCCTGGTGATCCTCTCCTCTGGCGTATGGACCGAGAAACATTTCAATCGCTTCGAGCGCGCCGATATGGTCGCTGTGGCCGGGCAGTACACTGACCAGAACAGTGAGGATGTGAAGACACTGTTCAATTTCCTGAGTAACGGCGGCAGCGAGGTGAAGCGGTTCAATGGCTCTGTCGTGGTTGCCGATGGCCGTGCACTGAATGAGGGCGAGTTCACCCTGATCAATGCGCGCTCGGTGGCTGAGGATGTTGAGTTCCGGGTAGGGGATGACACTTTCAGCGGTGTGCTGACGGTAAGCGACGGGCGCTTCGTCAACCCGAATGTTGAGATCTGGGGCAATTCACTGGTGCACTCGGTAGCGCTGACCAATATTGCCTTCCAGCGCGGTTTCTTTGGTGACTACGGCAGCCTGATCGTGACGCTGGGGATCCTGCTGTTCGCCTTCTCGACCGCGATCGCCTGGTCTTACTATGGCGACCGCTCCATGATCTACCTGTTTGGTCCCAGAGCTGTAATGCCGTACCGCCTGGTTTATGTCATTGCCTTCTTCTGGGCGGCGATTGAGGACACCACGGTCATCTGGAACCTGTCAGCTGTAGCGATTGTGATCATGACGCTGCCCAACCTGTTTGGTATCAGCATCCTTGCGAAGGAGATGAAAGATACGGTCAAGGATTACTGGAAAGATCCCAGTCACAAGTAAGCACGGGACTGGACGAGGAAAGGGGCAGCGACAAGCTGCCCCTTTTTCGTTCAGGCCTGGCCGCTGTGCAAGCCGGTCGTAAATGCCCGCATCATGGTGTGGCTGAGGCCTCCAGGGTTACACCGTTATAGGAACGGTAGCCGCGGATGCTGATATGCCAGGTCCCGGACTGGGGATTGCTGAACGAGCACAGCTCGCTGTTGCCGTTCCGGTAGGGACGGCAGTCGTAACTGCTGGTAGTGGGCTGGCTGCCATAGCGAACATAAAGGTCGGCGTCACCGCTGCCCTGGGACATCTGCACCTCGAGCAGGGAGCGCCCCTCACCGACGTCCAGGGTGAAGTGCTGCCAGGACCCCTGGCCGCCGGAAAGCTCTGTCCGGGTCAAGCTGTCCCCGGCATCATCACTGTAGCTGCCCACGAGCTCCACGCCACTGAAGCTGCTGTAACCCCTGAGCATCACATGGTAGGTGCCGGCCTGGGCCGGGTTGAACGAGCAGTTTTCGTTGTTGCCATTGCGGTAGGGACGGCAATCGTAACTGGAGGTGGTGGGCGCCGAACCGTATTTAACGTACAGGTCGGCATCGCCGGAACCGCCGGAAATCTCAAAGCTGGTGCTGGTAGCTTCGGCGGGAACTTCGAGTGTGTAGAAAATCTCCTGCCCCTGGCTGCCCGAAAGGCCGCTGACGGGAACGCCATTTTCCAGTTCTGATCCCACCGGTGGCTGTGTATCGGTGCAGGCGGAAGTGGAGACGCCGACCGCATCAAACGCGTCAATTACATCGGCTTCGTCGTAACTGTAATCGCGGGTGGCCTCAACCACGCCACAGGCGCCCTGGTTGAAGTCTGTAGTGCTGCCCCAGTAGCTCTGGTTGGCCAGAACGAAGACGTCGAAAGCCCTGCGTGTATCCCATCCGGTGCTATTGGCCAGCAGGTAGAAGGCCCGGTTGAATACGCCGGAGCTGTGATGGACATCCATGCCGGAGTAGTAGTCGGCCGCATTACCGATGGAGTTGCCATCCCGGGTGGGGTCCTCGAAATAGCGCAGTGCACCGCTCGACTTGAAAATCTCCTGCCCGACCAGCCAATCGTTGCTGCCACGCATATAGTATTCTGCAGCCTCACCGGCCATATCTGAAAATGCCTCGTTGATGCCGCCGGACTGTGCCGAGTAGCGCAGGTTCGAGTTCTGCTCGGTAAAGCCATGGCTCACTTCATGGGCGGTGACGTCAAGGCTGACCAGGGGGTAAAAGCGGGAAGCCCCGTCACCAAAGGTCATCTGGCTGCCATCCCAGAAAGCATTTTCGTAGCTGTTGCCGTAGTGGACCCGCAGGCGCAGTTTCTGGGTCAGGGGCGCGGTGCCATACCAGTCGCTGAACAGGTCGAACACCACGTTGCCGAAATAGTGTGCGTCGTTCAGGGGGGAAAAGGCCCCGTTGATGTAGCGGTAGTCGTTGTAGGGGGTGCCGCTTGCCGGGCAGCTGTCGATCGCGAAAATACTGCCGCCGCTGGTGCGGTTGTCCATGTCGACGGTTTCCACGTTTGGCGAATCGTACCGGCAGTCACTGGATACCAGCAGGGTGGGGAAGTCACTGCCATAGTCGTAGCGACCCGTTTTCTCGTTACCCCCGGGGCCGTTTGCGTCCCGATTGGTGAGACCGTCCCATTGCGAGAGTACCTCCCCGGTAAGCGCGTCGATAAAGAAAAAGGGGCGGGCAGGGTTCTCGCCATACTCCACCCAGCTCACCAGGTAGGCCAGGCGCGCCCGATCCTGTTCATCCAGGTAAACGTATAATTTCTGCCGCTGGTTGGCTGCTGATAGCTTCAGGGCGTTGGCAGACTGGGGGGTTGCCTGCCCGGATTCCATGCGCAGTGCAATGCTCCGGGACATGGCCCGCGCAAGGGCATTTTCCGGTTTGATGGTAGGGCGAGTCGAGGGGACTTCGAGGTCGAGTCCGGCAATCACCTCGCCAGTGACCCGGGCAGTGTTGCCCTTACCGGAGCTGGTGACGGTAGCGCCCCATATCGGTATACCCCGGTGGGTCTGGCGGTAGCGGGTCACGGTCTTGCCATTGGGCAGGGTCCGGGATTTTACCTCTTCCAGGGTGACGTCCTGGGCAGCCTGTGCTGAATGGATGCTTTTCGACAGCAGGTCCGGGGTTGCCGGGATGCGGTCGGCCGCATGGGCACCCAGGGTCATTGAAATCGCGCAGCTAAAACCGATTAAGTGCTTCATTGCTTATTATTCCTTTTCTATCCGGAAGGACGAGGCTGCGTTTGGTGGGATCGCCTCCGCACGCAACGCACAGGCGGGGAACGGCAATGCCAGCCGCCTGCGATATCGCCGCCATTGGGTTGGGCCGGGGTTGTGGGAACGAGGGCACCAGCGCAAGGAGGCCCTGGCTCCATTTCCCTGATCCCACATCCCGATCGGTTCACCTGTTGGTGACAGGCGTGATCCAGATTAGCGGGCATTACAGGGGGGGCAATTGGCTCGGGAGAGCTATTTCGCGGTTTGGAAAGTGGGTCAAGTTTTTTTGCGCTGAAAGGATCTTTCCGTAAAAATCTGCCTAATTTTCACGAATAGTCAGCAAAAAAATTAAATTTATAATCAAAAAAGGCCCCTTTATTGGGGCCTTTCCGGCATTGGCGTTTTTTCAGGAAGTGTCTGCTGTCGTGTCAATCAGACGTTCAGCAGCAGGTATTCACGCTCCCAGGAGCTGATTACCCGGTTGAATTCCTCGTACTCGTCGCGCTTGATGGCGCTCCAGGCACGCACGAACTTTTCCCCGAACATCTGCTTTGCCTCTTTGCACTCCGCTAACAGGCTGAGGGCATGCTCCTGGGTGCGGGGCAGGGAAATGGGTTCGGACGAGCAATCCCCGGCATAGGGCTCGCTCGGCTCGATACGATTGATAATGCCCAGGTAACCACAGGCGAGAGACGTTGCGATCGCCAGGTAGGGGTTGCAGTCCGCACCGGGGAAGCGGTTTTCGAGGCGCTTGCCCTGCGGTGAGCTGTCGGGTACCCGCAGGCCGGTTGTGCGGTTGTCATACCCCCAGTGCAGGCTGGTGGGGGCGGCAATTTCCGGCGTGAAGCGGCGATAGGAGTTCACATTGGGCGCGAAGAAACTGATAAAGCCCGGGGTGTACTTCTGCATCCCGCCAATAAAATGCATGAATGTCTGGTTTTCCCTGCCGTCCTCGTCGACAAATATGTTTCGCCCGGACTCCATATCCACAATGCTCTGGTGGATATGCAGCGCGCTGCCGGGTTCCTGTTCCATCGGCTTTGCCATGAAGGTGGCATAGATGCCATGGCGCAGGGCCGTCTCGCGCACGGTGCGTTTGAACGTAAAGACCTGGTCCGCCAGTTTTAGCGCATCCCCATGGAGGAAGTTGATTTCCATCTGGGCGGTACCGGACTCGTGGATCAGGGTGTCGACATCCAGTCCCTGTGCCTCGGAGAAGTCGTACATGTCCTCAATGATGGGTTCGTACTCGTTGGCCGCATCAATACTGTAGGATTGCCGGGTTTTCTCCGTGCGGCCCGAGCGGCCGATCGGCGCTGACAGTTTCTCGTCCGGGTCGAGGTTGCGCTTGACCAGGTAGAATTCCACCTCCGGTGCCACCACCGGCTTCCAGCCCATTTCAGCGTATTTCTCCAATACAAACTTGAGTATATTGCGTGTGCTGATGGGGTGCGGCTTGCCGTCCCGGGTGTAGCAGTCATGGATTATCTGTGCTGTGGGCTCGTTGGCCCAGGGGTTCAGGCGGATTGAGTCCGGATCAGGTTCCAGCAGCATGTCGGTATCCGCCGGGTCCACGAGCTCGTTATGCTCGTCGACGTAATCCCCGGTAACGGTCTGTACCAGGATACTTTCCGGCAGGCGGCTGTCCTGGGTGAGGAATTTGTCCGTGGGGGTAAACTTGCCCCGCGCGTTTCCGGACATATCGGGCACCAGACACTCCACTTCGGAAATATCGTGTTCTGCGAGCCACTGTTTAATCTTGTCCATTTTGCACCTTGATCTAAAAGATCTGCCCCTTGGTGGAGTTGCATTAGTATACGCCCGGTGTGAGACAGGTAGCATCACACCGGGGCTTGAGTGAGGCGGCGAAATCGCTGTTTCGCCACAGGCTTTGATTATGACAAGAAACCGAATTATTATTCAATATAAATTGAACGATTATTCGGTTTTCGGGCAATGCCCGGAGACCACCTGCGGAGATGATGAAATGACGGCCACCGGCACAGTGAACAAGTTGATCGGGCACACCGACTCATACTATGCAGCCAGCGCCAACCCGGCACCGGTGTACCCGGCCCTGGAGGGGAATGTGGAGGCAGACGTCTGCGTGATTGGCGCCGGCTACACCGGGCTCTCCTCGGCGCTGCACCTGGCAGAGCGGGGCTACAAGGTGGTGGTGCTGGAAGCGGAACGGGTCGGCTGGGGGGCCTCGGGGCGCAATGGCGGCCATGTGGGTGTCGGCCAGCGCAAGGGGCAGGAGGACCTGGAAAAGATGCTCGGGCTCGACACCGCGCGGCAGCTGTGGGACATGAGCGTCGAGGCGGTACAGCTGGTGGAGCACCTGATCGACAGGCATGGAATCGACTGTGACCTCAAGCGGGGCATCCTGCACCTGGCGGCCAAGCGCAGCGACAATGAGCACCTGAAGCAGGAGGTGGAGCTGCTGCGCGAGCGTTACGGCTACAAGCAGATCCGCTACGCCGATGAAGCCGAGGCCCGGACGATGGTGGGTTCCGAGCGGTACTTCGGGGCCCAGGTGGATGATGGCTCACTGCACCTGCACCCGCTGAACTTTGCCCTGGGCCTGGCGGACGCCGCCGCTGCTGCGGGGGTCACCTTTTATGAGAACAGCCGCGTCACAGGCTACCGCGGAGGCTCCCCGTGCCTGGTCGAGACCGCAAAAGGGCAGGTGCGGGCCAGGAATGTAGTGCTTGCCTGTAACGGCTACCTGGGCAAGCTGGAGCCGCGCATGGCAGGCAAGATCATGCCTATCAACAATTTCGTGCTGGCGACGGAGCCCCTCCCGGACGCGCTGGCACAGGATTTGATCGCCAATGACTACGCACTGCAGGACACCCTGTTCGTGATCGACTACTGGAAGCTGTCCGGTGATAACCGGCTGATCTTCGGCGGGGGCGAGAATTACACCTCCCGGTTCCCCCAGGATATCCGCGCGTTTGTGCGCAAGTATATGCTGGCGGTCTACCCGCAGCTGGCGGACACGCGGATCGATTTCGGCTGGGGCGGCACCCTGGCGATCACCATGAACCGGATGCCGCACCTGGGACGGCTGGAGCCCAATGTCTACTACAGCCAGGGCTATTCCGGTCACGGTGTCCCCACGGCGACATTCGCCGGCAAATTAATCTCCGAGGTGATCGCGGGTACGGAGGAGCGTTTTGATATACTGGCGCAAATTCCAACACCGACCTTCCCGGGCGGCACCTTGCTGCGCTGGCCGGGGCTGGTAGCGGGGATGCTCTACTACAGCCTCAAAGACAAGCTGGGTGCCTGATTCTGGTGCGTTCACGGTCGCCGGGATCCGGGGACCGACTGACTGCCAAATAGAAATTTGAATAAATATTCGGTTTGTGGGATAACACACTCTCAAGCTTTTCGATGGGGTACTGCCATCGGCGGTATTGGATGAGCAACCCTGAATAACAACAAAGACGGGGACGACCATGCCTGTTACAGATAAAACACTTTCCACGCGGAAACACCTGCTGGCCTCGGCCGTTGGTGCCGCCGTATTCGCTGTCGGTACCGGTGCCGGCGCGGCGCAGATCGAGGAGGTGACCGTCACCGCCCAGATGCGTGCCGAGTCCCTCAAGGACGTGCCGATGGCGGTGAGCGCCTTTACCGGTGAGACGGTCAAGAACAGTAACCTGAGCGACTTCAAGGACCTGTTCTCCCTGACCCCCGGTATTTCCGGCGAGACCACCGACTCCTATTTCGATTCGGTCTCCGTGCGCGGGGTAAACAACAACAGCTTCGGCAGCGGCAGTGACCCGGCGCTGGGGATTTTCCTCGATGGTGTCTACCAGAGCCGCACCGGTGCCACCCCGAGCATGTACGACCTGGAGCGGGTCGAGGTGGTGAAGGGCCCGCAGGGCACCCTGTTTGGCCGTAACACCGCCTCTGGTGCCATCTCCATGGTTTCCCGCAAGCCCGGTGATACTGTCGCCGGCGAGGTTTCCGTGGGCGCGGGCCAGTACGGGCGCACCGAGATCGAGGGCGGGCTCGACATGCCCGTGGGAGAGGACCTCGCGGTCCGGTTCGCCGGCAAGCACTTCCAGGAAGACGGCCATGTGGAGAACCTCGCCGGTGGTCCCGACCTGGGCGCCAGTGAGCTGAATGCCATGCGCATTACCACTGTCTACGACGGCATGGATAACACCACGGTAACCCTGCTGGCCCAGTATGAGGACCGCATCAGCGACGGCACCATCTACCGCGCTTTCGACACCGATGCAGGTTACAACTACCCGATCCCGGAAGGGGATTATGACCAGGTCTATAACGACGAGCGGGGCAAGGATGAGTCGCAGATCGGCGATGTGATCCTGACCATCGAGCACGATCTGGCCAGTGGCTCCACCCTGTCTTCGATTACCGGCTACAAGACCCATGACTACAGCTATGTAGAGGATTTCGACGGGACGCCTTTCCCGATCGATACCTACTACCGCGACCAGTCCGGTGACTTCTTCAGCCAGGAATTCCGCCTGACCTCCAACAGCAGCGGCCCGTTCAATTACGTGCTGGGTGCCTCCTACTACAAGGAAGAGCTGGATACCTACTTTGCCGGTGTCGACAACGAGGACTTTATCTGCGACGGCATCTATGCCGACGAGTGGGAAGAGGGCCTCGACAGCTTCGTCACCTGTGACGCACTGCCGCAGGATGTGCTGGACGAAGCCTTCGGCTTCGAGGGCGATTCCTGGGAATACGCCCCGGGTATGCTCTCTATCGAAGAGGCCTACACTGTCGGCGAATACTCCGGCTGGGGCGTTTTCGCCAATACCACCTACGACCTGGGTGAATCCACCACCCTGGGCCTGGGTGTCCGTTACACCGAAGACGACAAGATGTACAGCGTGGACTCCCCGTGGCCCGATACCTGGACCGGCGGCTGGAACTACCAGGCCATGTACACCAACGGTGCCATTATCGGGGACAACACCTGGAGCAACGTCTCCGGTCGAGCGACCCTGACCCAGGTGCTGAGCGACGAGCTCACCGCTTACGCCAGCGTGGCCACCGGCTACAAGTCCGGCGGTTTTGATTACCTGAGCTACAACGTTACAGATCCCGCCTACGGCACTGATGCCGACAGCCAGTACGAGTGGCTGGACGAGCAGGGCTATGAGGTAGACGCCAGCAATGCCGAACCGAGCAAGTTCGACGAGGAGAACGTCCTGTCCTACGAGCTGGGCGTGAAGGCGCGCCTGCTGGACAACCGCCTGGCCCTGAATGCCGCGGCTTTCCAGTACACCTATGATGACCTGCAGCAGGCTTTCTTCGTCGGTGCGGCGGCCATTACCCGCAATGTGGGCGAGTCCACGGGCCAGGGCCTGGAAGTGGATGCCCAGTGGCTGCTGACCGACAACCTGGACCTGTACATGGGCCTGGCGTGGCTGGATACCGAGTTTACCGGTGCCCCGGCGGAGCTGTGTGAAACCTGTGACGGCAACGAGATGGCGTTCTCGCCGGCCTTCTCCTCGGCCACGGTGCTCACCTACCACCTGATGACCGGTATGGGTGAAGTCTCGGTTTCCGGTGAATACACCTACACCGGCGAGCAGTGGTCCGACCTGGAGAACACCAAGGCAGTGCGCCTGGACGCCCGCAATGTGTTCAACATGCGAGTGTCGCTCACGTCCCAGGATGACAGCTGGACCGCGGGCCTGTACGCCGAGAACCTCACCGGTGAGGAGTACTACCACTGGGGTTACGCCGAGGCGCTGTACAACCTGCCGGCAACCAAGACCGACCCGTCGCGGGGCCGCGTACTGGGCGTCAACCTGGACTATCGCTTCTGATCCCCCATTGCTCACAGGATGGGAGTGTAAAAACCGGCGCAACGCGCCGGTTTTTTTATGCCCGTGAATGGTGCAGTCGGGACTGACGCCGGAGCTATTGATGGTAAACTGCGGTTACCTGAGAATGGGGGCATGGATTTGTCTAACTCTGAACAACGCAAGCGCAAGAGCCAGCTCGCCCCACGCCGTGAGCCGGTCCAGGCGCGTGCCCGCGAACGCACCCGCAGGATCCTGGATACCACCGGGCGGCTGCTGGAAGAAGTGGGCCTGAATGACCTCACCACCATCCTGATCGCCAAGGACCTGGGGGTCTCGGTGGGCTCCCTGTACCACTACTTTCCCAACAAGCACGCGATCCTCTACGCGATGGGGGAGCAGTGGCTCGCGAGTATGACCACCGCCCTGGAAGAGCTCGGCCAGTCCGGTGTGGAGGATATGTCACTGCAGGAGTTTATCGCCGAGCTGGTCGATCGCCTGCTGAAGGTCTATCGCGAGCAGCGGGGCCTGTTGCCGCTGGTGCAGGCAATGTGGGGTATTCCCGAGTTGCATGAACTCGACGAGCGCCACGACGAGCTGATCATCACCCACCTGAGTGATATGTTCCGGCGAATGGGCTTCGCCTGTCCGGACAATGAGATGAACCGCCTGGCCCGGGCCACACTGGAAACCTGCCACGCGGTCTTCCTGGTGATCGTCAACCAGCGCGGCGTGCGCTCCGATCGCACCCGCGAGGACCTGGAACGAATGCTGTTCACCCTGCTCAGCGACCGGCGCGACGACAGCCGCCCCAACGGCCTCGAAGACGTGGAGGGGCCGTAATGCCGCGCACCGACAAGCTGGTGATTGCGATTTCCTCCCGGGCGCTGTTCAACCTGGGCGACAGCCACCGGGTGTTTGAAGAGCAGGGGCTGGAGGCGTTTTCTGCCTACCAGGTGGAACATGAGAACGACGTGCTGGAGAAGGGCGATGCCTTTCCCCTGGTGGAAAAGTTCCTGCAGATCAACCAGCGCCTGGAAGGGAATCCGCGGGTCGAGGTGATCCTGTTGTCTCGCAACAGTGCGGACACCGGGCTGCGGGTATTCAATTCCATCGAGCACTACGGTCTCGATATTACCCGCGCGGCCTTCTGCAACGGCGACAGTCCCTATCGCTATATCGCCCCATTTGGCTGCCACCTGTTCCTGTCCACTGACGGTCAGGACGTGCGCCGGGCGCTGGAGCAGGGCGTGGCCGCCGCGACCCTGGTGGCGGGTGGCGATCGCTGGCGGGAAGATGACACCCTGCGATTCGCCTTTGACGGCGATGCGGTGATTTTCTCCGATGAAGCCGAGCAGATTTTCAAGCGCGATGGGCTCGCCGCATTCGCAGCCTCAGAGCGGGCCTCGGCACAGCAACCGCTGGGTGGTGGGCCGTTCAAGGGCTTCCTGGAAGCCCTGCAGCAGCTGCAGGCCGAATTTGCCCCTGACAACTGCCCGATACGGACTGCCCTGGTGACGGCCCGCTCGGCGCCGGCACACGAGCGGGTTATCCGCACCCTCCGGGCCTGGAACGTGCGGATCGACGAATCAGTATTCCTCGGTGGCCTGCCCAAGGGTGAATTCCTGCGCGCCTTTGGGGCGGATGTCTTTTTTGATGACCAGCCGGCACACTGTGCTTCGGCCGCCGAGCATGTCGCCACCGGCCATGTGCCCCACGGCATCGCCAATCTCGAGGGGCAGTCCTGACAGCCTGTTGATTAGCGTCCGGGACGCGGGCGGGGCCGCTGAATGGCGGCAGGAACCACACTTGCCGTGTCTGCTGTCACACCATGGCCGATCGGCCGGTTATTGGCTTTGCCCGTCCCGGGAATTCGCTGCTATTCTTTTCTCGCATAAACTTTTATAGTTTTTATAACTGCCGTGAGAGCGGCCGGGGGAGTCCGGGCTTGATGCCGGGTGCCGGGGCCTGATGCCAGGGAGAAACCATGAAGCTGCAGCAGTTGCGATATATCTGGGAAGTTGCCCACCACGACCTGAATGTCTCCGCTACCGCGCAGAGCCTGTATACCTCACAACCCGGGATCAGCAAGCAGATCCGCCTGCTGGAAGACGAGCTCGGCGTGGAGATTTTCGCGCGCAGCGGCAAGCACCTGACGCGTATCACGCCTGCCGGCGAGGCGATCCTCAAGACCGCCGGCGAGATCATGCACAAGGTGGAGAACATCAAGCAGGTCGCGCAGGAGTTCAGCAACGACCAGAAGGGCAGTCTCTCGATTGCCACCACCCATACCCAGGCGCGTTACGCGCTGCCACCGGTCATAAAGTCCTTTATCAATCGCTACCCGGAAGTCTCCCTGCACATGAACCAGGGCACGCCGATGCAGATTTCCGAGATGGCGGCGGATGGCACTGCGGATTTCGCCATTGCCACCGAGGCACTGGAGCTGTTCAGTGACCTGGTGATGATGCCGGTCTATCGCTGGAACCGCTGCCTGCTGGTGCCAAGGGACCACCCCCTGTGCCAGCTCAGCAAACTGACGCTGGAGGAAGTGGCACAGTACCCGATCGTGACCTACGTGTTCGGCTTCACCGGCCGCTCCAAGCTCGATGACGCCTTTATGGAGAAAGGCCTGTCGCCCAAGGTGGTCTTCACCGCGGCTGATGCCGACGTCATCAAGACCTATGTGCGTCTCGGCCTGGGGATCGGGATCGTCGCCGATATGGCGGTAGACGAGGCGGACGAGGACCTGGTCGCGCTGGATGCGAGTGAGCTGTTCGAGTCCAGTGTGACCAAGATTGGCTTCCGCAAGGGCATTTTCCTGCGGGGCTTCATGTATGAGTTTATCCAGCAGTTCGCCCCGCACCTGACCCGCGAGCTGGTGGACCAGGCGGCCCATGCCAGCTCCCGGGCAGAGCTGGATGAGCTGTTCGCCAACCTCGAACTGCCGGTTTACTGAGCCGCCGGGTTCAGTCCAGGCGCTTGCTGAAGCGGCTGATTGCAAGGGTCATCATCAGGGTGATAAATGCCAGCAGCGCCAGCACTTCAGGCCACAACTCGTGCAGGTCGGCGCCCCGTAGCATGATGCCCCGGATCAGGCGCAGGAAATGTGTCAACGGCAGGATCTCTGCAATCCATTTCGCCGGTAGCGGCATGCCCTCGAAGGGAAACATAAATCCCGATAGCAATATCGATGGCAGGAAGACAAAAAACGTCATCTGCATGGCCTGGAACTGCGACTGGGCCCGGGTCGAGATCAGCAGCCCCAGGGACAGGTTGGCGAGGATCAGCAACAACGCTGCCCAGTAGACGTCGATGGCGCTCCCTCGCACCGGCACCCCGAACAGCCACATCCCCAGCAACAGGATAAGCGTGGTCTGCACCAGGCCGATAATGCCGTAGGGCAGTACCTTGCCCAGCATCAGTTCGCTGCGGCTCACCGGGGTGGCGATCAGCAGTTCCATATTCCCCCGCTCCCGCTCCCGCACAATCGCAACCGAGGTAAACATCACCATGGTCATGGTCAGTATGATGCCGATCAGGCCGGGTACGATATTGATGGCAGAAACGCGCTGGGGGTTATAAAAACTCACTACGCTGATTGGTGCACGGGGCAGGGGAATCGAGGCCCGGTCCCGCTCTGTGGCCGGCGTTGTCAGCGGCAGTTGGGCCAGCTGGGCAGCCGCACTCTGGACAACGGTATCGCTCCCATCCACAAGCACCTGCGCCACAGGTTCTCCCCGCGCCAGGCGGCGCTCGAAGTCCCGCGGTATTACGATGCCGACACTGATCTCGCCGCGGTGGATCAGGGCCATGACGTCCTCGGCTGTGGTGGCGTGTGCCGCTGGTCGGATGATATCCGTCGCCAGCATGTCCATTGCCAGCTGCCGCGACGCAGAGGTCTGTGCCTCGTCGACGATTGCCGTCGGCAGGTGGCGCAGGTTGAGGTTGATGGCATAACCGAAAAGGACCAGCTGCATCACGGGAATGCCCGCTATCATCGCCAGGGTTACCCGGTCGCGGCGCAGCTGTCGCAATTCCTTGATCACAATCGCCCAGAGGCGTCGCAGGTTCATGGTGTTTTCGCGGTCTCTCCCGGTGCCCGGTGAGTGGTGACGGCGACAAAGACATCCTCGAGCGTGGGGCGCGCCGCCGTGAGTCGCGCCTGCAGGCCAGCCTCCTCGAGCGCCCGGGACAGGTGCTCCTCGATACCGTCACCTGACTCGCACAGTATCCTCAGGCTGTTGCCGATCTGTGCCGCGCTGATGACTCCGGGCAGGCCCAGCACGGTGGCCTTGGCCCGGCGTGGCTGCTGGGCCTCCACGGCGATAGTGCGCCCTTCCAGTGAGCCGGTAAGTTCCGCGGGCGTGCCGTCGGCCACCAGCGTGCCGCGGTCCAGGATGGCAAGGCGATGACAGCGTTCAGCCTCATCCATGTAGTGGGAGGACACCAGTATGGTTGTGCCGGCGTCGGCAAGTTCGAACAGTTTCTCCCAGAAGTCGCGCCGGGACTCGGGATCCACCGCGCTGGTGGGTTCATCCAGGAACAATAATTCCGGGCCGTGGACAATGCTGCCGGCCAGTGCCAGGCGCTGCTTCTGCCCGCCGCTCAGGGTGGCTGCCAGTTGTCGCTCCATGCCGGAGAAGTGGAACTCCTCCAGCAGTTCCGCCACGCGTCGCCGTGCCGGGGCGGCCGCGAGGCCCTGGACAGCGGCGAGAAACTCCAGGTTCTCCCGCACCGTCAGGTCGCCAAACAGCGAGAAGTGCTGGGTCATATAGCCGATACGGCGCCGCAGCGCTTCTGCCTGCCTGGGGATCTCCATGCCCAGTACATCAATATTTCCCCCGCTCGGGGTGAGCAAGCCGCAGAGCATCCGGATAGTGGTGGACTTGCCCGAGCCGTTGGGGCCGAGGAAACCGTATACCTGCCGTTTATCGATGCGCAGGTCCACTGCATTCACTGCCACCAGGTCTCCGAAAACCTTGGTCAGCCCGCGGGCGATCACGGCCGCCTCCTCACTTGCCATCGGGCTGCGGCCCCCCGTCAGTTTGCATCGGTTTCGTCGTCACTTTCGCTGCGTTGCCAGTCGTTGCCACGCCGGAGGTGAATTCGGCGCGCAGCGGCAGCCCGGAGGGTAGCTGCGCTGCGTCAGCACCGAGCTGGATCTCCGCCAGGTAGCTGAGGCGGGAGACATCCTTGCCGCTGAGGGCATAGTAGGGCGTAAAGCTTGGCTCGCTGCGAATCGTGCGTACCCGTCCCTCGAAGCTTCCGGCGACATCGTCGATGTAAACCAGTGCGCGGTCACCGGTCTGGACGCCGGGGCGTAGCGACTGCGGGACGTAAACCCGGGCATAGGGTGCTTTTCCAACCAGCATGTTGACCAGGGGGGCACCAACCGGAGCCTCGTCGCCGGTCCGGAAAGGCAGGTCGTCGATGCGCCCGTTGCGGGGCGCCTGGAGCTGAAGCTTATCGAGCAATACCGCCTGGAGGCGCGCCTCGGCCTCGGCCCGCTCCAGCGCTGCGCGCCCCTGTGCGAGTTGCTCCGCGCGGGAGCCACGTTGCAACTCCAGCAGGGCGGCAGTGCGCGATTCCACCTCGGCCGCCGCGGTATCCAGCGCCGTGCGGGCCCGGTCGATATCGGCCTGGGAAATAAAATCCTCTTCCTTCAGTGCCAGCAGGCGGTGATGGTTGTCGTATGCTTCCTGGCGTGTCGCCCGGGCGGACTCCAGTGCAGCCTCGGCACGCTCTATCTCCTCAATCCGCGGCCCTTCCTCAAGCTCATCCAACTGTGCCCGCAGTCGCGCAACCTCGGCCCGGGCAACCTGCAGCCGGGCGCGGGTGGCGCGCTCGTCGAGGCGCATCAGAGGCTGTCCTGTGGCTACATCCTGCCCTTCAACTACAAGGGTTTCCTCGATTTTTTCTGCCGCGGGAGCCGGTACCGAGATGCGGTCCCATTCCAGTGTGCCAAGGGCACCCGGTTGTTTGTTATCACAGGCTGCAATGGCCAGCACGGCCATGGCCAATGCCGCACGTAGTGTTCTTGAGCCGCTGAAAAAGCCCTCAGGCATGGTGACCCCCGATTCCCTGTGAAACCAGCGCCAGTGTGTGCCGCTCCATGGCCTGTGAATCGATATCCCTGGTGTCCATCAGGTTTCGCCAGACAGGGGCGGCCGCGGCCGGAAACAGGGTCAGGCCAACCAGTGATACCAGGAGTAGTCGCGGATCGATGTCTGGGGGGAGTTCGCCCCGATCTTTTGCAGCTGAAAATGCCGCGACGATCTGCTGGAAGAACTGTTTACCGGTTCGTTCGATCAAGGGGGCACGGAGTACGCCGCCTTCAAGAAGTACTTCCCTGGTCCATAGTGGCGGCCACCAGGGATGCCGATCGACGGTTGCTGACACCGCTGAGATAAACCGGCGCACAAGGGCCTCGGGAGAGCCGCTGAGGCCCCCCGGGCCCAACTGCTGTTGGACTTCCTTCAGGAGGGGAAGAACACGCTCGTCCAACACCGCCTGCTGCAGGTGCTCGCGAGAACCAAAGTAATAATGGAGTAGGGCGGGCGTGACACCGGCTTCCCCGGCGATATGTTTCAGTGCGGTCGCAGCGACCCCGCGTTGGGAATAGCACCGTACTGCGGCATCTATGATCGCCGGGCGGAGGTCCGTGCTGGTGCGGTGTAGCGGTCTTCCTGGTGTTCGCTTCCCGGTCATCAGTGTCTCCCCAGCCCGGCATGGAAATTGAGCAGTGCTACCCGGAGCTGACCGCTTAATATTAAATTTGAATTTAATTATAGTCAATGTCGCAGGCCCTGGGCTTCCCGCCTGGAGAGAAAAGGGGGAAGCCCCGGGGCTGGGGGGGGAGAGTCAGGGACTTAAACGAAACCCGTCCCGGTCAGGACGCTTCGGCGGCACGCTGGAGAGGTTGCAGGACTTCCTTGGCGAACTTGAAATAGACAGTGTAGACCTGGGGTTCCCCGGAAGCTGCACTGTCCTCGACGACAAAGAAGGGAGCGCGGGAAACACCGTATTGGCGCGCCAGGACCATGCCGGGACTGGCCTGGTCCCGCTCGTCGGCAACCAGGGTCTCGTCGATCAGTCTCAGCTGGTCGTTGTCGCGCAGCTTCTGCTCCACGTCGCGGCACTTGGCGCAGGGGGAGCCGTCACTGAGAATCTTCTTTACCAGGGTAATGCGCATAAACCGGCTCCTGCTTTCATCCTTAGGGCTAACTTCCCTCCCGCAGGGGTAGGGCGTATCTATCCATTGTCTGGCGCAGAATCTAGCAGAGGCTTTAATAACCTGGAAATATCAAAGTGAGATACGGTAATAACTACTGGTTTTATGGGGGCTGAAAGCGTTTGTCAGGCCATCGTCTCGAGCGTGGCCAGCAGCATGCCGATTTTGTTCAGGCACTCGTCGTGTTCCGCAGCGGGGCTTGAATCCGCCACGATCCCCCCGCCGGCGGCACCGGTGACAAGTCCGTCGCTGGTGCTGAAGGTGCGGATCGCAATATTGGTATCCGCACGGCCGCAGCTGCTCAGGTAGCCGATGCTGCCACAGTAGATGCCGCGGGGGCTCAGTTCCAGCTCCCGGATTATCTCCATGGCGCGGCGCTTGGGCGCCCCGGTGATCGAGCCCCCGGGAAAACAGGCGCCGAGCAGGTCGGTGAAATAGCTGCCCTCGGGCAGTTCGCCGGTAATGCGGCTGACAAGGTGATGCACGTTGGCAAAGGTGGCCAGTTCGAACAGCTCCGGCACGCGCACACTGCCGCTGCGGCAGCGCTTGCTGAAGTCGTTGCGAAGCAGGTCGACGATCATCAGGTTCTCAGCCCTGTCCTTGACGCTGTGCTGTAGCGCTTCGGCCACCCGGGTATCCTCGACCGGGTCCGGGTGCCGGGGTGCGGTACCCTTGATGGGTTCCGTCTGCACGCTGCTGCCGTCGGCGTGGATAAATCGCTCCGGTGACAGGCTGAGTATCTGCCCGCCCGCAAGGTCAAGGTAGGCCGAGAAGGGGCCAGCCACCTGGCTGCGGAGCGCCAGGTAGGCGGCCAGCGGATCCCCCTCAAAGGGAGCGGTAAAACGCTGGGTAAAGTTGGCCTGGTAGATATCGCCTGCACGGATGTAGTCGAGGATCCGCTCGATGCGCCGGCAGTAATCATCGCGGCTGAACTCATGGGCAAACGGCGCCCCCAGGGCAAAGCGCCCGGTGCTGGCTTCATCCTGCCAGGACACGGCGTTAAAGCGCGCTATCAGGTCGCGGACCTGGATATCTGTGCATGCCGGATGGAATACCAGGTGGCTGGCACACAGCTGGTGATCGACGATCAGCGCCCAGCTGTAGAGCCCGAAAAAACCGGCGGGAAGGCCGGTGGGACGCGGGTCCGGGGCGAGAAAATTCTCCGCCATACCCAGCTCGTAGCCGGCGTAGCCGATTGCGCCACCGCAGAATGGCAGCTGCGCATCGCTGTCCTGTGGCGCCAGCTCGCACAACAGGTCGTCCAATTCGGAAAAGGGTTCACGGGTGTGGGCGTCGAGCTCCAGCGTCGCGAGCGGGTCCGCGCTGATAATGTCGAAGCGCCCGCCGGGTGCTACCGGGCGCCCGCTGTCCAGCCAGACAGGCGCGGGCAGGTCCGCAATGGCCTGAAAGGCCATCGGCGTGTTGATCGAGTAGGGAATGGCGACGATCTGCAGTGATTTCATTCAGGCTTCTATACGCACCACGCGGGACCCGGGTTTCCCTTTTGGGGCTGCCCAGGCCAAAAAAGGCGGCTACTTTACCGTAAATTCAGCCGACGCGCCGCTCTATTCCGGCCTGGGACATCAGCTGGGTTGCCAGTTCCTCCACGGACAGCTGGGTGGCATCCAGGTAGGGGATCTGCGCCCGCCGCAACATCTGCTCTACCTGGCGCACCTCGAATTCGCACTGTTCCCGTGAAGCGTAGCGGCTGTTGGCGCGGCGCTCCTGCCGGATTGACATCAGCCGGTCGGGATCGATGGTGAGGCCGAACAGCTTGCGCCGGTAGGGGCGGAGGATTTTAGGCAGCGAGGTGGAGTCCATATCCTCCTCGGTGATGGGATAGTTGGCAGCGCGGAGGCCGAACTGCAGCGCCAGGTACAGGCAGGTGGGGGTCTTGCCCGAACGGGAGACTCCCACCAGGATGATATCGGCGCGGTCAAACTCCCGTACCCGGCGCCCGTCGTCGTTGTCCATAGCGTAGTGCACGGCCTCGATACGGTCGGTATAGCGGCTGTCGTTGGCAATACCGTGGGACACATTGACCGTCTGGGCGGGGTCGCTGCCGAAGAGGTTGGCCAGTGGCGTCAGGTAGCTTTCAAAGACATCCAGCATCAACGCGGGGCTCTGGTGGAGCTGCGCGCGAAACTCATCAGCGACGATACTGCTGATGACAATAGGCTGGCGCCCGGACTCGTGGGCGGCGCGCTCGATCCTCTCCATCACCCGTGCCACCTTATCCGCGGAATCGATATAGGGCAGGGTCACCTGCTCCACATGCTCGCTGCGAAACTGGGCCAGCAGGCTGTGGCCAATGGCCTCGACCGTGAGGCCGGTGCCATCGGAAACGAAGAATGCGGTGCGTTTATCCTTTGCCATGGGGGTCCCCGGGAGCTGTTTGGGTGGTCATGCTACGGCTTTTCCTGTTTGTAGTCTCGCGCGCGTTTTTGTAGAAAAATTACAACATTTTCGGCGCAAATTGCGGGGTATTTTTTACAAAACCCATCCTTATAATCAGCGCCTCAAATCCTGCTGCAGAGGGCGCACAAGTGACGAGTTTTACCATCAGCTTCGAGCAACTGGGCATGGGCGATGTCGACAAGGTCGGCGGCAAGAACGCCTCCCTGGGAGAGATGATCTCTTCCCTCGCCGGTGCCGGAGTCAGTGTGCCCGGTGGCTTTGCCACCACGGCTGACGCTTTCCGCGCCTTCCTCGCCCACGAAAAGCTCGAGGAGCGCATCGCCGCCCGCCTCCAGACCCTCAATGTCGAGGATGTCAGGGCGCTGGCGGAAGCCGGGGAGGAAATCCGCGGATGGATTATCGAGACCCCGTTCCCGGCGGAGCTGGAACAACAGATCCGCGATGGCTACGAAAAGCTGGGCGGTGGTGAAACCGCCGTGGCAGTGCGCTCCTCTGCCACCGCCGAGGACCTGCCGGATGCCTCGTTTGCGGGCCAGCAGGAGACATTCCTGAATATTCGCGGTATCGACGCTGTGCTGACCGCGGTGAAGGAGGTCTTCGCCTCCCTCTACAATGACCGCGCCATTGCTTACCGGGTCCACACCGGTTACGCCCATGCCGGCGTTGCCCTCTCCGCGGGTATCCAGCATATGGTACGCAGCGATATCGGTGCCGCCGGTGTTATGTTCACGCTGGATACTGAAAGCGGATTCCGCGATGCGGTATTTATCACTTCCGCATACGGCCTCGGTGAGACCGTGGTGCAGGGCGCAGTGAACCCGGATGAATTTTACCTGTACAAGCCGGCACTGCTGGCTGGTCGCCCGGCAATCCTGCGCCGCAACCGCGGCAGCAAGGCGATAAAGATGGTCTATGACCAGGGGGGAGAATGCGGCCGTTCCGTCAAAACCGAGCAGGTGGCCGAGGAAGACCGGCTCACCTTCTCGCTGACTGACGAGGAATTGACCAGCCTGGCCCTGCAAGCCTGCAAGATCGAGGAACACTACGGCCGGCCGATGGATATCGAGTGGGCCAAGGATGGGGAAACCGGCAAGCTGTTTATTGTCCAGGCACGCCCGGAGACGGTCCGCTCCCGGGACGAAGGCACCAGTATCGAGCGTTACCACCTGCGGGAGCGCGGCGATGTGCTGTGCGAGGGCCGTGCAATCGGCCAGCGTATTGGCGCCGGTCGTGTGCGGGTGCTGGATTCAGTCGAGGATATGGCTGCAATGCAGGACGGTGAGGTCCTGGTTACCGATATGACAGACCCGGATTGGGAACCGGTGTTGAAGAAGGCCAGCGCTATCGTGACCAATCGCGGCGGCCGTACCTGCCATGCTGCGATCATCGCCCGCGAGCTGGGTATTCCCGCTGTGGTCGGTTGCGGCAACGCCACCGAACTGCTGCAGGACGGCACCCCGGTTACCGTCTCCTGTGCAGAGGGTGATACCGGTTTTGTAATGTCCGGTGAGCTGGAGTTCGAGCGCGAGCAGACCGAAGTGCAGGATATGCCCGAGCTGCCGTTCAAGATCATGCTGAACGTCGGTAACCCCGATCGCGCGTTTGCGTTCAGCCACCTGCCTAACGAAGGGGTAGGCCTGGCGCGCCTCGAGTTTATCCTCAACCGCATGATCGGCATTCACCCGAAAGCGCTGCTGGAGCTGGACAAGCTGCCGGAAGACCTGCAGAAAACGATTCGCGAGCGCATTGGCGGCTACGATTCCCCGGAAGACTTTATTGTCGAAAAGCTGGTGGAGGGCATCTCAACCCTGGCTGCGGCCTTTGCCCCGAACCGGGTGATCGTGCGGCTGTCAGACTTCAAGTCGAATGAGTACGCACACCTGGTGGGCGGGCAGCTCTACGAGCCCAGCGAGGAGAACCCGATGCTGGGCTTCCGTGGTGCCGCGCGCTATCGCTCTGACGACTTTCGCCAGTGCTTTGCCCTGGAGTGCCGTGCACTGAAGAAGGTGCGCGAAGAGATGGGGCTGGATAACGTGGAAATCATGGTGCCGTTCGTGCGCACACCTGCAGAGGCCGCCGAAGTGGTGTCCCTGATGGCGGACAACGGTCTCAAGCGTGGTGAGCGCGGCCTGAAAGTGATCATGATGTGCGAGCTGCCCTCAAATGCCTTGCTGGCGGAGGATTTCCTGCAGCACTTTGATGGCTTCTCGATCGGCTCCAATGACCTCACCCAGCTTACCCTGGGCCTGGACCGGGATTCCGGTCTGGTGGCAGAGCTGTTTGATGAGCGCGACCCGGCGGTTAAGCTGCTGCTTTCCAAGGCGATCCGCGCCTGCAAGAAGGCCGGCAAGTACGTGGGCATCTGCGGCCAGGGCCCGTCTGATCACAAGGACTTTGCCCGCTGGCTGATGGATGAGGGTATCGACAGCGTATCCCTGAACCCGGATACCGCGGTGGATACCTGGCTGTTCCTTGCCAGTGACCCTGAAGCGCAATAACCCAAAAGCGGCCCTTAAGGGCCGCTTTTTTTTGCCTGCATTCCTGACATCAATCCAGGTTCGGATCCCGGTGTTACCCGGGACATTCACACTGCATTACCGGCGGGGATCAAAGTTTTATCCTGGGCCCACAAAGTAGCCTGCCGACCCCTTTCCTTTCCCCCCGTTAAAAATTCCGGCACTGAGTCATACCAATGTTACCAGCCCGGGACAGGTAGCGACCCAATTTCCCATTCTTTACCCCCTGGCGACGAAACCTGTACCAGTGGAAAGCCATTCCCCGGTCGTAATTACCAGTGCCCCAAACCACCTCAATAACGGCCATCCGTGACAGAAGGAATCTGTCTAAGGGTCTCGTCTGGCGGCAATAGAATCGAATAGTGAATGGACCTGCTGCCGCTTTACTTTTGCCAAACAGGCAGTGGGGTTAAGAAGAAGCCAACGAATACGCGGAAGGGACCAGGGAATGAAAACTGATGACGCCCGTGCAGGCGCGATCAATGTCCGCGTCGAGTCAAGTGAGGTGATGTATGCACACGATCAGACGAGAATGGCCCCCACTCGCCTACGCGGGACTGATGCTCTTACTGCTCGCATTCCTGTCGGTTCCGGCCACAGCTAACCAGCGAGGCGTAAACTGGTTCGATGAGCAGGCCGCGGCATCGAGTTCCGGTGCACCATCAATCAAGATCAACCTGAGTGAGCAGCGCGCCTACTTCTACAAGGGCGGACGCCTTGTCGGGGTGTCCAAAGTGTCTTCGGGCAAGAAGGGCTACAGGACCAGCCCGGGGCATTTCCGGGTGCTGTCCAAACATCCCCGCCATCGCTCCACTATTTACGGCAGTTATGTCGACAAGCAGACCGGGCGAGTGGTTAAAGCCGATGTGAATACCCGTACCGATCGCCGCCCTCCCGGTACTTACTACCGTGGCGCGAAGATGCATTATTACATTCGCTTTAATGGCGGGATTGGGCTGCACGCGTCGGGGCACGTACCCAATTACCCGGCCTCGCACGGTTGTGTTCGCATGCCGCGGCATATGGCGCAGATATTCTATCGCTACGCCAGGATCGGAACGCCGGTGAGGGTCAGCTACTGATCGGGCCTCTGCACACCTATCAGCGGCTGCAATACCGGGTACTATCCGTGGGGATAATGCCCGGTATTTTTGTGCTTGCTTGCAAGTGCCGGGTGCGGCGGCATACTGGAGTGCAATTACTGTATTTTCCTGACTAGGCGGAAGGGGGCAGCTTGTGAAAATTTCCACACCGGACCTTTGTGATGAACATGGAGATGGGCTTCAGGTACTGGAGCCCATGATGGTGAACTACGGTGGACGTGAATGTTTCGGCGGCCGAATCGTCACCATCAAGTGCTTCGAGGACAATTCCCTGGTGCGGGAGCTGGTGGCGGAGCCGGGACGTGGGCAGGTGCTGGTGGTCGACGCTGGCGGATCCATGCGCAGGGCCTGTCTTGGCGACCAGCTGGCAGAGAAAGCCGTGGTCAATGGCTGGGAGGGCATATTGATGTATGGCTGTATCCGCGATGTGGATGAGATTGGCGGGCTGGACCTGGGTGTGCAGGCACTCGGTGCACATCCGATGAAGACCGAGAAAAAGGGAATCGGTGAACGGGACCTTCCGGTGACATTCGGCGGTGTTACATTTACGCCGGGTGAGTTCGTTTATGCGGATAACAACGGTGTGATTGTGAGTGCTGGAGCACTTCTGTAATAGCTTGTTTGCGGCCAGCTTTGCTGGCACCTGATCTGTTATTTGACCCCTGGCGTAGCATTCCCTAGCCTGACTCATGGCTGGGGATGGTTGTGCCCGGGGGATGTTTTCCCCCAACTGGCCTTGAGCGGCCTTATCCCCGGGAGGACGCTGATGTCTGTCGTCCTTCGTCGTCGAAATAAGTGTCAAATGTGTTAGGCCGCGGACCTCCGCTGCGATGCAATGCGCCCCGGTCGCCTATCATGTGAGCTGACACCGTCATGCATACGCGGGGGCTTTCAGTGCCCGCCCATCCAGCACCCGGAAGGAAACAATGAGCGACCTGCGAAAAAAATGGTTCACCGGCCCACTGTTAAACCTGATTAAAAAAGTTCTCCCGCCCATCTCCGAAACCGAGCGTGAGGCCATGGAAGCGGGCGAAGTGTGGTGGGATGCGGAACTGCTGTCCGGCAAGCCCAACTGGGACGAACTCCTGAGCATGGGGCCACCGAAACTTACCGAGGAAGAACAGGCTTTTCTCGATGGCCCGACTGAAGAGCTCTGCCAGATGGTGGACGACTGGCAGATCAGCTTCGAGGACCGCGACATTCCCGACGAGGTCTGGGAGTTCCTGAAGAAAGAGCGCTTTTTCGGCATCATTATTCCCAAGGAATATGGCGGTCTCGGTTTCTCGCCTACGGCCCATGCCGAGATTGTCACCAAGATCTCTACCCGCAGCACTACTGTGGGCGTCACCGTAATGGTCCCCAACTCCCTCGGCCCCGGTGAGCTGCTGATGGCACACGGTACCGAGGAGCAGAAGGATTATTTTCTGCCGCGCCTGGCCGACGGCCGGGAACTCCCGTGTTTCGGCCTGACAGGTGTGGAGGCCGGATCTGACGCCGCCTCGATGACCGACCGCGGGGTGGTCTGTTACGGCGAATACAATGGTGAGAAGACGCTGGGGATGCGCGTCAACTGGCACAAGCGTTACATTACGCTGGCGCCGGTGGCAACGATCCTGGGACTTGCCTTTAAGCTTTATGATCCCGATCACCTCCTGGGAGACGAGGAGGAGCTGGGGATCACCGTGGCCCTGGTACCCACCGATACCGAGGGTGTCACCATTGGCCAGCGCCACCTGCCGGCCATGCAGGCATTCCAGAATGGACCCAACTGGGGCAAGGATGTCTTTATCCCCATGGAGTGGATTATTGGCGGGCAGGAGAATGTGGGGCGCGGCTGGCACATGCTGATGAGCGCCCTGGCTGCGGGTCGCGGTATTTCCCTGCCGTCACTCTCTACCGGTGGCGCGAAGATGTCTGCACGCCTCACCGGTGCCTATGCGCGGGTGAGGGAGCAGTTCGGCATCCCGATCGGCAAGTTCGAGGGTGTACAGCACCGCCTGGCCGAGATCGCGAGCATCGCCTACGTGCTGGATTCCGCCCACAAGACCACCACCCGCGCCCTGGACGAGGGGCTCAAGCCCGCGGTCGTTTCGGCAATCATGAAGGCCCACGCTACCTACGGGCTGCGCAATGCCATCAATGACGCGATGGATATCCATGCGGGCAAGGCGATCATGGACGGACCGCTTAACTATATCGGCAATGTCTACCGGGCCGTGCCGGTGGCCATTACCGTGGAAGGGGCCAACATCCTGACGCGCAGCCTGATGATCTTCGGCCAGGGAGCCATCCGCTGCCATCCCTACCTGCTGGACGAGATGCTTGCGGCGGAAAATGAGGATACGGAAGCCGGCACGGAAGAGCTGGACGAGCTGTTGCCCAAGCACGCCTGGTTCCAGGTCAAGACGCTGGCCCGGGGCTTTTTCCATGGCTGGACCGTCGGCCTGTTTGCCAGCAGCCCGCGCGGCGTGGGCGCGGCGGCCAAGTACTATCGACAGCTGAACCGCTATTCCGCCATCCTGACCCTGGCTACTGAAATATCCCTGATGTCCCTGGGCGGCGAGTTGAAGCGCAAGGAGCTGATCTCTGCGCGCCTCGGTGATGTGCTCAGCCAGCTCTACCTGCTCAGCTCGACACTGAAGCGATTCAAGGACGACGGCAGCCCGGAGGCAGACAGGCCGTTGCTGGAATTCTCCATGCGCGCCGGTCTCCACAAGATTGAGGTCAGCCTGATGGAGGTCTACCAGAATTTCCCCCGTCGTTTCCTCGGCCACCTGATGCATTTCCTCACCATGCCCTGGGGCCACAGCGTGCATACCGCATCAGACCGCCAGGCCCGGGCCTGCGCCGAGCTCCTGATGGAGCCGTCCGAGACCCGGGACCGGCTTACCCGGGGAGTCTTCCTGGGTAACCCGGGAGACGGCGTGGACATCATGGAACAGGCTTTCAACAAAGTTTGTGCGACCCAGGAAGCCCGCGACAAGATGAAGAAAGCCGGGCTGCGGCAATTGAACGCAGACTGTATCGACAAGGCGCTGGAGAAGAAGGTGATCAGCGAAGAAGAGGCCAGCGCATTGCAGGAAGCCGCCGAAGCGGTCAACCTGGCAATTCAGGTGGATCACTTCGACCACCTCAGCCCCTGCGGCGACAAGGCGAAGCACGAGGAGTAAATCCGCACCCCGCCCGTAAACCGGGCGGGGCAGGGCAGGAGCAATTCCGTGGAGAAAGAAACACGGCGCCTAGACTGCGCCGAGGCCTGCGTCGATGCAGTGCTGGAAAAAGTGGGCAAACGAATCGTGCTGGGCCTGCCGCTGGGTATCGGCAAGGCCAACCACTTTGCCAATGCCCTGTATGCCAGGGCTGCCGCAGACCGGTCCATTTCCCTGACGATTTTTACTGCCCTGACCCTGGAGCGTCCCCGGGGCAAGGGGGAAATCCAGCGGCGCTTTATCCAGCCGCTGCTGGACCGCCTCTACAACCATTACCAGGATCTCGCTTTCACAGATCCCCGCCACCGTGGCCAGTTGCCGCCCAACATAGAAGTCTGCGAGTTTTTTATGCAGCCCGGGGCCTACGTGCACAACGCCACGGCGCAGCAGAGTTACGTCAGCTCCAACTATACCCATGTGACCCGCGACCTCTTCGACCGTGGGGTGAACGTGGTTGCGCAAATGGTGGCCCCGGATCCGGACGGTTCTGGAGGCGCGTACAGCCTGAGCAGCAATCCCGACCTGACTCTGCCAATACTGCGGGAGGCGGCGGCACGGAAGGACTATGAGCTCTACATGCTCGGTGAGGTCAATCCGCAGCTGCCCTTTATGCCCGGTGACTCGGTGCTGGAGGCCGGTGATTTCGATTTTCTGCTGGAAGGGGATGCCTTTGATACCCCGCTGTTCTGCGCGCCCACCACGCCGGTGAACTTTACCGAGTACAGCCTGGGATTCCACGTGGCCAGCCTGGTACCCGATGGCGGAACCCTGCAAGTGGGGATCGGCGCAATCGGTGATGCTGTCTGCCATGCGCTGCGCCTGCGCCATGAACACAATGATCTCTACCGGGGCATCCTGCAGGACCTGACCTCGGACGACTCGCTGCAATATCGCCAGCGCCTGCCCATGGAGACCGGGACCTTTGACCGGGGGCTGTACGGCGCCAGCGAGATGGTTCCACCCGGGTTCCTGCACCTGCGCCGCGAGGGGATACTGACCCGGGAGGTGTACCCGGATGCCAGCCTGCAGTCCCTGCTGGACAGCGGAGCGGTAGAAGCGATTGCCGATGAGCAGCTGCTGCTGGCGCTCAGGGACTGCGGCAGGATCAGCTGCCCGTTGACGCAGGCGGACACTGAATTCCTGCAGTCCATTGGTGCCATCGATCCCAGTTACAGCTGGCGTGGTCACAGGCTGCTGAGCCCGGAAGGCGAGGAGGAGGAGAGCGATCTCCATAGTGCGCATGGCCGGCGGCGGCTGCTGGGTAGCCGTGCAGGACAGAAGCTACGCGGCGGCACCTGGCTTCACGGCGGTTTTTACCTGGGCCCGTCTTCCATGTATGCGGAACTTCGCCAGATGCCGGAAGACGAGCTTGCCGGCATCAATATGACCGCAATCGATTTCATCAATGATCTGCTGGGCGACACCGAGCTTAAAATTGCACAGCGGCAACAGGCGCGTTTCGTCAATGCAGCGATGATGGTAACCCTGAATGGGGCAGTGGTTTCCGATGGGCTGGCGGACGCCCAGGTGGTGAGTGGTGTGGGCGGCCAATATAATTTTGTTGCCCAGGCGCACCAGCTACCAGGTGGCCGTTCTGCAATCGCCCTGGCCAGCACCCGGGAAAGTCATGGCGAAACACGCAGTAATATCGTCTGGGAATACCCCCACTGTACCATTCCCCGGCATCTCCGCGATATTGTGGTCACCGAGTATGGCGTTGCTGACCTGCGGGGGAAAAGCGACCGCGACGTGATTGCCGCAATGCTGGCCATCTGCGATTCACGCTTCCAGGAAGAGTTGCTGGAAAAGGCCAGGTCGGCCGGCAAGATCGAGGCCGACTTCACCATTCCGCTGGAGTTTACGGAAAACACCCCTGAGCGTATCCGCGCGGCCTATAACACTGACGAGCGGCTGGCGCAGTTGCCTTATTTTCCACTGGGGACCGATTTCACGGAGGAAGAAGCCCTGTTGGCAGTGGCCCTGGGGCGGCTCAAAGTGCACAGCAAGAAATGGTGGAAGGTCGTGCCCCTGGCGCTGGCCGGGCGGGGCGCCTCTGCGGACCGCTCAAAGGAGGCGGACTACATCCACCGGTGCCTGGAGCGGATGGCATTCGAGGATACGGATACCTTCGAACATCGCCTCGAGGGTTACCTGGTTGCCGGGGCCCTGCGTCGCTTTGTGGACTTGCGCCGACCGCTGACTGTGGATGAGCCGCCCCAGGGCAGTGATGCATAAGAAAGGGCCGCAGGGCGGCCCGGAAAGTGAGTGAAATGATATTTTCAGCACGGGGCTTACTTGAACTGGTCTTCCTCGGTGGAGCCGGTCAGCGCGGTTACTGAGGACTGCCCGCCCTGGATGACATTGGTCATGTCATCGAAGTAGCCGGTACCCACCTCCTGCTGGTGCGCGACAAAGGTATAGCCTTTATCGGCGTCGGCAAACTCCTTCTCCTGCAGGCGCACATAGGCAGACATGTCTTCACGGGCATAGTCGTAAGCCAGGTTGAACATGCTATTCCACATGTTGTGGATGCCGGCCAGGGTGATGAACTGGAATTTGTACCCCATGGCCGACAGTTCCCGCTGGAACCTGGCGATGGTGTCGTCGTCCAGGTTTTTTCTCCAGTTGAAGGAGGGCGAGCAGTTATAGGACAGCAACTGGTCCGGGTAATCCTTGCGGATCGCCTCGGCAAATTTCTTCGCCTCCTCCAGGTTCGGGGTGGCGGTTTCACACCACAGCAGGTCGGCATAGGGTGCATAGGAGAGGCCGCGGGCTATGGCCTGGTCGATACCGGCCTTGACCCGGTAGAAACCCTCGGCGGTGCGTTCCCCGGTCAGGAAGGGCGCATCGCGCTCGTCGTGGTCGGATGTCATCAGGTCCGCGGCATTGGCGTCCGTACGGGCCAGGACAATAGTGGGAACCCCCTCAATATCTGTCGCCAGGCGTGCTGCTACCAGCTTCTGTATGGCCTCCTGGGTCGGCACCAGGACTTTGCCGCCCATGTGGCCACACTTCTTCACGGAAGCCAGCTGGTCTTCAAAGTGCACGCCGGAGGCGCCGGCACGGATCATGTTCTTCATCAGCTCAAAGGCGTTCAGGACGCCGCCAAAACCCGCTTCGGCATCGGCGACAATCGGCGCGAAATAGTCGATATAGCCGTCGTCCCCGGGATTCTTGCCGGTCTTCCACTGAATCTGGTCAGCGCGCTCGAAGGCATTGTTGATGCGGCGCACCACGGTGGGGACCGAGTCAACGGCGTACAGGGACTGGTCCGGGTACATGGTCTCCGAGCTGTTGGCGTCGGCGGCTACCTGCCAGCCTGACAGGTAGATGGCCTGGACGCCGGCCTTCACCTGCTGTACCGCCTGGCCGCCGGTCAGGGCGCCCATGGCATTGACAAAGTCCTTTTCCGGGCGGAAATCCGGCCGACCACCCTCGTTGATCAGCTTCCAGAGCCGCTCCGCGCCACGCCGGGCGATGGTGTTCTCCCGCTTGATGGAGCCCCGCAGGCGTACCACATCTTCGGCGCTGTAGGTGCGCTCAACACCTTTCCAGCGGGGGTTCTCCGCCCAGTCTTTCTCGATGGCCGCGATTTCGGCCTTGCGGTCATAGTTGCCGGTAGTCATCGGTTGCTTTCCCTCGAAATGGTGGCTGCGAATTAGGTATTGAGCATCTGGCGCCGGGACGGCCCGGCTGGCCAGTCTCCATGGTCTCTGTCGCGCCGTCGCCCGGCACCCGGCTGCGCTCCTGGCGCAGGGTGCTTCCTCATGAGCAGAGGCCCGGACTTGCCTGCGCCTTGCTGATACCGCTCAGCCACTGCATGTCGCCGGGAGGATTGAGCAGGGCAAACTTGAGCAGGTAACAGCCAGAATTAAAGACCAGAACACGGCCTGGCGTGGCCATAGCTTCCGCCAGATAGGCACTGTCCTCCCATAAGGCTAGTCGAATCTGGCGCGATATCCCCCCGATTCGGGCAGGCAAACACAAAAGGCCGCTGCTGTGGCCTGGTTCCCGGAGAAGGCCGGTTTTTCACCATCCATAAAAAAGGGGCCACCAAGTGGCCCCAAAAGTGAGTGAATAAGCTGCAGCAGTTGGCAGTATCTGGGCCTGCCAGGGCTGCTGCCTGATGACAGCGCTTAGCTGAACTGGTTCATGGTGTTGTCTTTACCTGCTGCCTTGAGGGCAGCTTCACCGGCAAAGTATTCCTTGTGATCGTCACCCATGTCGGAGCCCGCCATGTTCTGGTGTTTGACGCAGGCGATACCCTGGCGAATTTCCTTGCGCTGCACGCCTTCCACGTAACCCAGCATGCCTTTTTCACCGAAGTACTCCTTCGCCAGGTTGTCGGTAGACAGCGCGGCAGTGTGGTAGGTCGGCAGGGTGATCAGGTGGTGGAAGATACCGGCTTCACGGGCTGCATCTGCCTGGAAGGTACGGATCTTGTCGTCGGCCTCGCGGGACAATTCGGTATCGTCGTATTCCGCACTCATCAGGTTTTCGCGGTTGTAGGCAGAAACGTCCTTGCCTTCCTCCTGCCAGGCGTCGAACACTTGCTGGCGGAAGTTCAGGGTCCAGTTGAACGACGGGCTGTTGTTGTAAACGAGCTTCGCGTTCGGCACCTGCTTGCGGATTTCGTCCATCATGCCGCCGATCTGGCCGACATGGGGCTTCTCGGTTTCAATCCAGATCAGGTCAGCGCCGTTCTGCAGGGATGTCACGCTGTCGAGGATACAGCGGGCCTCGCCAGTACCCTGGCGGAACTGGAACAGGTTGGAGGCCAGGCGCTTCGGACGCAGCAGCTTGCCGTCGCGGTTGATGATTACATCGCCGTTGGCCAGGTCGCCCGCGGCCACTTCCTCGCAATCCAGGAAGGAGTTGTACTGGTCACCCAGGTCGCCCGGTTCCTTGGTCACCGCGATCTGCTTGGTCAGGCCGGCGCCGAGGGAATCGGTACGGGCGACGATCACGCCGTCCTCTACACCCAGTTCCAGGAACGCGTAGCGTACCGCGCGGATCTTGGCCAGGAACTCTTCATGGGGAACGGTTACTTTGCCGTCCTGGTGGCCACACTGCTTCTCGTCGGAAACCTGGTTTTCGATCTGGATACAGCAGGCACCGGCTTCAATCATTTTCTTGGCCAGCAGGTAAGTCGCTTCCGCGTTGCCGAAACCGGCATCGATGTCGGCAATGATCGGGACAACGTGAGTCACGTGATTGTCGATCTTGTCGATAATCGCTTTCTCGCCGTCCTTGTCGCCGGCCTCACGGGCAGCATCCAGCTCGCGGAACAGGCCGCCCAGCTCACGGGCGTCAGCCTGGCGCAGGAAGGTGTACAGCTCTTCGATCAGGGCCGCGACGGAAGTCTTTTCATGCATGGATTGGTCGGGCAGGGGGCCAAATTCACTGCGCAGTGCTGCGACCATCCAGCCGGACAGGTACAGGTAACGGCGATCGGTGTTGCCTTCAAAGTGCTTCTTGATGGAAATCATTTTCTGCTGGCCGATAAAGCCATGCCAGCAACCCAGTGACTGGGTGTACTTGGTGCAATCCTTGTCGTAAGCCTCCATGTCCTTACGCATGATATTGGCGGTGTACCTGGCGATCTCGAGGCCGTTCTGGAATTTGTTCTGGAGACGCATACGTGCCACGGATTCCGGGTTAATGGCATCCCAGGAGCTGCCATTGGCTTTACGGAGCTTGGCTGCCGCTTCGATTTCTTGCGAGTAAGTAGACATTGGCTTTGTTTCCTCGAAAAGAGATGACTGCGATTTGTTGTTGCATATGCTAGAGGCCTTGGCATAATTTGGCTAATTTATTGCCATTATTTTCACTATCAGTCAGATAAATACTATGAGCCTGGAAAGAGCCGACCTGAACCTGCTGGTCTACCTGGATGTGCTGTTGCGGGAGCGCAATGTCACCCGCGCCGCCAATTACCTGGGGCTGTCGCAGCCCGCCATGAGCAACGGCCTCAAGCGACTGCGGGAGCTGTTTGATGACCCGCTGCTGGTCCGCACCCGCGAGGGCATGATGCCCACCGAGCGGGCGCTGGAACTGCAGCCGATGGTGCGGGAAGCTCTGGCGTCCATCGACCGGGTAATCCAGCCCAACCGCGACTTCAAGCCTGACGGCGCCCGCCGGACCTTCCGCATCATGGCCAGCGATTACGCCGAGTCCACGCTGATCCCGCCGCTGCTGCGGCGCCTGCGGGACCAGGCGCCGGGCATCAGCCTGGACATCATGACGCCCAGTGACGTCAGCTTTGTCGACGTGGAGCAGGGCAAGGTGGATATGGTGATCAACCGCTTTGACAGCATGCCCCAGAGCTTCCACCAGGCCACCGTGTGGCGGGACAGCTTCTCCTGCGTAATGCGGGCAGATAACCCCATCCTGGAGGACTACACCCTGCAGTCGTACCTGAAGGCGCAGCACATCTGGGTCAGCAAGACTGGTATGGGTGTTGGCGTGGGGGTCAATCCCGAGGATGTGCAGCGCCTGGGCTGGGTCGACGAGGCCATCGGGCGCCAGGGGGAGAAACGCGATATCTCCGTGTTTACCCGCCACTACCAGGTTGCCATGCTGCTGGCGGAGCAGAGCGACCTGATTGTGACGGTGCCCACCCGGCTGGCGCAGCTGGCCAGCGACAACCCCCGGATCGCGCGCCGCGAGCCGCCACTGGATATCCCCCCACTGGAGCTGAAGATGGCCTGGAGCCCGCTGCTGCAGCAGAGTGCGCCGCATCGGTGGCTGCGGCGGCTGATCCTGGATATCGGGCGGCAGCTATAGGGCGCAGTCGCCAGCCTCGCCACTTATCCCCGGGGCATCGGAGCTACGAGCGCCCGGGCCGGCCTGGAGGCTGGCGCTTCAGCAGCCGGTCTGGCAGTTGAAGTTGTCGTAGCCGGAAGTGGTATACCAGCTGCTGTTGCTACCGCCAGAGCCGCTCCAGTTACTGAGGTCGAAGCTGCCATGGCCGTCCGCGTCGCCCTGGATCCTGTAGACCGTAGCGGCCTGGCCACCGTTGTCCCAGACCAGGGGGGCGCCAGCGGTGATGCGCTCAGGAAAACTGTTGGGCTCCATGAAATAGGCCGCGCCTTCCCCGTAGACTGTGGCCACACCGTTGCCGTCCAGGGCGACGAAGGTCGCTTCCTCCAGCCCGATGGCTCGTGCGCCCAGGGTGCTCCGGTCCTGGACGCTGCGGGCCAGGAACCCGAATGTGCGTCCATGGCGCGTCTCAGCCTTGCGGCCATTTCCGGTGACCCGGTCCAGGTGGGTGTCGGTGATCACGCCGGCGAGTTGCGGGTGCAAGAGGAAATCGCCGTGATTGATGTCCTGGGTGTTGGCGTGATACGGGTCGTCGAGGATTTCCTTCGACAGGACGCCCAGGTTGGCAGGCGCATAGTAAGACTGGCCGAGAACGGCCAGGCCCGCGCTGGTGCCGGCGATCGGCGCCCGCTTCACGTTCAGGTGGTCATTGAGGGCATCTTCGACCAGGGTATCCTTCCAGAAGTCTTCATACTCATTCTGGTCGCCCCCGGCGATAAAAATGATCTCGGCATTCTGGATGTATGAAACCAGGGAGGGATCGTTGGCGGAGTTCCTGTCGTCGATTGAAAGCTCTGCCGCCGAGCCCAGGTCCGGGCCGAAAGTGTCGCACATCCAGTCTGCCTGGCCACCAGTACCGCCGGTGCGTAGTACGAGGTAGTCACCGCCGCGGGCGTGGTCAACCAGCCATTGGGTAGCGGCGATCTCGCCGGTGGCCCCGGCCTCAGCACCCCCGATGAGTAGTGAGGCCCGGGAAACGGAAGTGCTGTTGTCGGGCGTACCGCAGGCCTGGTAATACTCGGAGCTGCCACCGCCACCACCGCCGCCACCTCCACCGCCGTTTCCGCCACCGCCATCGTGGGGCGGCTTGGCCCAGGCGCCGGCGGCCATCAGGGCTACCATCGCAGCGATTGTCACTTGCTTCTTGCCTTGGTTCATAGAGGTACCTTTCTTATCAAGTTATTTTAAGTTTGCCTTCTCTCGCGCGGCGGCCGTGTATGGCCGTCCTCCTCCGGTGGTCTTTGCTCCCCTGCACCGCAGGGATGCATGACCGGATCGAGAAGAAGCTAGCATTAGGGAGTGGGAAGGAGTGGCGCCCATCCACACGGGGGAAAAAATTCGACAGAATGGGGCGAAAATTTAACAGTACGCCGGTAGCCCATTCTCACTGGAATTCACATCATGAATAGCGGGCATATGGTCAATAAATTAGTGTTATGTGGGTGTGACTGTTTAGAATATGCCATCGCCATTAACCCGCAGGAGGCCTGGAAATGACGGAGCGAGTGAAAGTCGGGACGATGTTGGTAGCCAGGGAGCTTCAACAACTGATTGACGAGGAAGTGATCCCGGATACGGGAGTCGAAGCTGGCCATTTCTGGGCCGAGCTTGAAAAAATAGTCCGGGACCTGGCACCGGTTAACCGCTCCCTGCTCGACAAGCGCGACAGAATCCAGGAGCAGATCGACCAGTGGTACACCGACAATCCCGGCGCTTACCGGGACCTCGATCGGTATAAAGAATTCCTCCGCGAAATCGGCTACCTGGTCGCTGAGCCCGCTGATTTCAGTGCCGCTACCGAGAACGTGGACGAGGAAATCGCAACCATGGCCGGACCACAGCTGGTGGTGCCGGTAATGAACGCGCGCTATGCCCTCAATGCCGCAAATGCACGCTGGGGAAGCCTGTACGATGCCCTGTATGGCACCGATGTAATCAGCGAAGAGGGTGGGGCAGAGAAAGGTACAGGCTATAACCCGGTGCGGGGCGAGAAGGTGATTGCCTTTGGCCGGGAGTTCCTCGACCAGGCGGCACCACTCACCGAGGGCAGCCACCGCGATGCAGTGGAATACCGGATTAATGGGAACCTGGTTGAGGTTCTGTTACGCAACGGTGATATCGCCACGCTCAAGAGCCGCGGCCAGTTCCTTGGCTTTAACGGCGATGCCAACACTCCCGATGCCATCCTGCTGCAGCAGAATGGCCTGCGCTTTGAAATCCAGGTTGACCGGGACAGCCCGATCGGCAAGACAGATGCCGCGGGCGTGAAAGATATCCTGATGGAATCGGCACTGACCACCATCATGGATTGCGAAGATTCCGTCGCAGCAGTGGACGCCGAAGACAAGGTTGTGGTGTACCGCAACTGGCTGGGCCTGATGAAAGGCAACCTTGAGGAGTCCATCGACAAGGGCGGCAAGACCTTTGTCCGCAAGTTGAACGCAGACCGCGAATACAAGGCGCGGGATGGCAGCAGCTTCACCCTGCCCGGGCGCAGTCTGATGTTTGTTCGCAATGTCGGCCACCTGATGACGAACGATGCGATCCTCGATGGTGATGGCAATGAGGTGCCTGAGGGGATCCTGGACGGCATGATCACCAGCCTGATCGCGCTGCACGATATCCGCGGCAGCGGGGAGCAGAAGAATTCCCGCAGCGGCAGCATCTATATCGTCAAGCCGAAGATGCACGGCCCGGAGGAAGTGGCTTTTGCCAACACCCTGTTCGACCGTATCGAAGATGCCCTGGGCCTGGAGCGCAATACACTGAAAATGGGCATCATGGACGAGGAGCGCCGCACTACCGTCAACCTCAAGGCCTGTATTGCAGCCGCGCGGGAGCGAGTGGTATTTATCAACACTGGCTTCCTCGACCGTACCGGGGACGAAATCCATACCTCCATGCTGGCTGGCCCGATGATCCGCAAGGGCGACATGAAGCAGTCCACCTGGATCAATGCCTATGAAGACTGGAACGTGGATGTAGGCCTTGCTACCGGCCTCAAGGGGCGAGCGCAAATCGGCAAGGGCATGTGGCCCATGCCCGAGAAGATGGCGGCCATGATGGAGGCCAAGATTGGCCACCCCATGTCTGGAGCCAATACTGCCTGGGTGCCATCGCCCACCGCCGCGACGCTGCACGCCCTGCATTACCACCGGGTGAATGTGGCCGAGCGCCAGGAACTGCTGGCGGCGCGCGAGCCGGCCAGTCTGGACGATATCCTCACGGTGCCGGTGGCAGAGGATACCGGCTGGAGCGCCGAAGAGATCCAGCGCGAACTGGATAACAATGCCCAGGGCATCCTTGGTTACGTGGTGCGCTGGGTGGAGCAGGGCGTGGGTTGTTCCAAGGTGCCGGATATCAACGATGTCGGGCTGATGGAAGATCGCGCTACCCTGCGTATTTCCTCACAGCATATTGCCAACTGGCTCAAGCAGGGCATTGTCAGCGAGGCGCAGGTCCGGGAAACCATGGAGCGGATGGCAGCGGTGGTTGACCGGCAGAATGCCGGTGACGACAACTACCGCAATATGGCCCCGGACTTTGACCAGAGCGTGGCATTCCAGGCGGCCTGTGAACTGGTGTTCGAGGGCTGTGCACAGCCCAATGGTTACACCGAGCCGGTATTGCATCGTCGCCGCCGGGAGTTCAAGTCCAGGCAGCGCGCCTGATAACCCCGGCTTTTTCCTGCCCGGATGCACCGGCTGCGGCCGGTGTGGGCGGGGACGGTGAAAGCTCTGCAGTAAAAACGGGGGCTGACGTCCAGGGATGGGCATCGGGCAGGCCACCGTCCTGTTATCCCGCACCAGTCAGAGAAACAGCCTGCGCAGGGCGGGATCCTCTGATGCCTGTTCCCACTGCTGCTGGAATGTTTCTGCGAGCCGGCGGGCACGCACCCGGTCATCCGCCGCGTAAACCCCAAGCCATTGTTCGCGATCCTCGCGCAGCAATACGTCCCGGGTGTCACCGAGCACAAATTCCATCTGCGGTGTTTCCGCCGTGGCATTGATGCAACGTAACTGGATGCGGCTGCTGAGTCGTTGCGCCAGGTTGTGGGTGCGGTTGAATTCTCGGGCGAGCCTGTCACTGTCCCGCACCAGGATCTGCAGCTGGGCATAGCGGCTGCGTCGGGCAAATTCGGAGATAGCCCCGGCCACCAGGTGGTCGCTGTAGAGCTCGTGTGCCAGGTGGCCAGAGAAAATAAACACGCGGCGACGGGCGCCCTGCAGCAGCTCGACCAGAGCAGTGCGGAAATCGCCGGCGTTTTCCAGCGGCCTGGCAGCTACAGTGGGTCCCGCTTCGCTGTTAGGTTCTTCCGTGTCGCGGTCAGGCAAGTGTCCGCTCCATCCGGATGTGTGCGATGCCCGCTTCCTCGAACTCTTCACCGACGGGGACAAACCCGGCCTTGCGGTAAAACGCCTCGGCATGGCGCTGGGCATGCAGGTAGACCTTCGGCAGGCCGTTGCCCCGCGCAAAAGTGCAGATGCTCTGCAGCAGCCTCAGGCCCAGCCCGGTGCCCCGCAACTCCGGCAGGATCGCCATGCGACCGATCTTCCCGGCCGGCAGAATCCGGCCGGTCCCTACGGGAACGCCATCCTGCAGCACCAGGAAATGCTGGGCGGCATCTTCCTGGTCGTCCCACTCGATAGCAGGGTCTACGCCCTGCTCACGAATAAACACGGCGTCGCGGATTGCGCGCAGGTGCTCCCGGTCGCTATCCCAGTCGGCGGTGCGGATTTCCAGCATTGTTTCCCCGTTTGCCACTTCAGAAGTCCTCCGGCGGATAGATCAGCGTACCCTGGGCCACCAGCAGGTCGACCAGACCGTCCACGCTGCCGATTTCGGGGAAATTGTCAATATCTCCCTGGTCGACCTGGTGGCTCGAACAGAAGCGCTCGGCAAAGGCCAGCGGTGCCGGGAATGACTCCCCATCGACGTACAGCGTTTCCGGGTCGCGGCAGAAGGCGCAGCGTGAGGCCGGGTTGAGTACCAGCATGGCGCCATCGGGCAGCTGTTCGCGCCAGTCGGTGGCTTCACCGGCATCCAGCGCGACCGTATCCGGGTACTTGGCTTCAGTCATCACCGCGCCGAACCACTGGGCAATATTCTGCGGCTGCAGCAGCCACTCCGCCAGCTGCCCCTGCAGGCGTGCCACTGCGGCGGGATCAATTTCAGCCGGCACTGTCGCGGGCTTGAGGCCGGGGTCCGAGTAGCGCAGGTGGTCCGGCAGGGCGTGGGCCAGCTCCGCCGCCAGGTCCTCGAGAATGGTTTTTGCGGACGGGGCACGGAAACCGATGGAGATGGTGGTGCAACCGCCTTCGGCGATACCCCAGTGGCTGTACTGCGGTGGCAGGTACAGCATGTCACCGGGCTCCAGCAGCCAGCTGTTTTCCGGTTCGAATTCCCTGAGGATATTCAACGGCGTTCCCTCGACGCGGGGGCTCTGGTCGTCCACGCGCGGGCCCTGGTGCCAGAGGCGCTTTCCCTCAGCCTGTAGCAGGAAGACATCGTAGTAATCGAAGTGGGGGCCCACGCTGCCCTGGTCGGCGGCGTAGCTGATCATCACGTCGTCCAGTCGCCAGTCGGGCAGGAACTGGAAGTATTCCTTCAGGTCCGCCACCTCCGACATCCACTGGTCCACCGCCTGTACCAGCAGGGTCCAGTGACTGCGGGGCAGGGAGAGGAAGTCCTCCTCGGTGAACGGTCCATTGCGCAGCTGCCAGGGACCCTCGTCACCGTGCTCCAGCACCAGCCGCGACTCTACGGACTCCTCCAGCGCCATCCCCGCCAGCTCCTCTCCGGTGATTGGCGGCTCGAAATCGGGGAAGGCATTGCGAATCAGCAGCGGTTTCTGCTGCCAGTAATCGCGCAGGAACTCCGCCACCGGCATCTCGCCGAGATGGGTGAGCGGCCGGGGCAGGGAAGTGGTCACAGCAGGCTCCTCAGATCTTCTTCGCCTGGGCGACGGCGTTGCCGATATAGCCGGCCGGCGTCAGCTCGTGCAGGGACTGCCTGGCTTCCTCGGGGATCTCCAGCTTGTCGATAAACGCCTTGAGGGTCTCACGGTTGATACCCTGGCCGCGGGTCAGCGCCTTGAGCTTCTCGTAGGGTTCCTCGATGTTGTAGCGGCGCATTACCGTCTGGATCGGTTCTGCCAGGACCTCCCACGCGTTGTCCAGGTCTTCCTCGAGGCGGGCCGGGTTGATCTCCAGCTTGCCCAGGCCCTTGAGGGTGGCGGCGTAGGCAATGGCTGCGTAGCCCGCACCCACACCCATATTGCGCAGTACGGTAGAGTCGGTCAGGTCGCGCTGCCAGCGGGAAATCGGGAGTTTTGCCGCCAGGTGCTGGAATACCGCATTGGCCAGGCCCAGGTTGCCCTCGGAGTTCTCGAAGTCGATGGGGTTGACCTTGTGCGGCATGGTGGAGGAGCCCACTTCGCCGGCGACGACTTTCTGCTTGAAATAGCCCAGGGAGATATAGCCCCAGATATCCCGGTCGAAGTCGATCAGGATGGTATTGAAGCGGCAGACTGCATCGAACAGTTCGGCAATGTAGTCGTGCGGTTCGATCTGGGTGGTGTAGGGGTTCCAGGACAGGCCCAGCGAGGTCACAAACTGTTCGGCATTGGCTTCCCAGTCGATTTCCGGGTAGGCGGAGAGGTGGGCGTTGTAGTTACCCACGGCACCGTTGATCTTGCCCAGCAGCTCCACCTCATGGATCTGTTTCAGCTGGCGGCGCAGGCGCGCCACCACGTTTGCCAGCTCCTTGCCCACGGTGGTGGGGCTGGCGGTCTGGCCGTGGGTGCGGGAGAGCATCGGGACGTCGGCGAAGTCCTGGGCCAGTTCGGCCACCTTGCTGACGATCTGGTTCATCGCGGGGAGCAACACCTGGTCGCGGCCGGCGCGCAGCATCAACGCGTGGGAGAGATTATTGATATCCTCAGAAGTACAGGCGAAATGCACGAATTCGCTGACCTGGGCCAGCTCCTCATTGCCGGCGATCTTGTCCTTGAGGAAATATTCCACCGCTTTTACGTCGTGGTTGGTGGTGCGCTCGATTTCCTTGATGCGTTCAGCGTCTTCCACCGAGAACCTGGCAATGATGTCGTCGAGTAACTGGTCAGTGGCAGCACTGAAAGCCGGGACCTCGGCGATTTCATCGTGGCGTGACAGCTGTTGCAGCCAGCGCACTTCAACTTCAACCCGCGCGCGAATCAGGCCGTATTCACTGAAGATGTCGCGCAGGGCCGCGGTCTTGCTTTCGTAGCGGCCGTCGATCGGTGAGACCGCGGTCAGCGCGGATAACTCGACTGTCATGATATTTCTCCGAAATTACATATTGGCTTGTTCAAGTTCCGCGATCAGTTGCTCGGTCGCGGCCAGCAGCTTCTTGCGCTGGAAAATCAGGTGCAGCCTGCTGCCGCCAAGCTGGCGCCACAGGGTCGCGGCGCGCACGCCGGCAAACAGCATGGTGCGAATCTCGTTGGCAATTCGCTGTTGCTGCAGGAAATTGAAATCGCCCAGTACCTGGATACGGAAACGGAAAGTGCTCAGGGTGTCCGTATAGATGCTCGCCAGGTTGGAAAACACGTTCTCGTGAGTCAGGCTGAAATGCTCGGCCTGTACCCGCGCCTTGTCCAGGCGGCTGCCAATGATGGCGAGCAGGTCCTGTTTCTTGGCCAGCTGTCGCTGCAGGTACAGTATGGACAGGGCATAGCGCAGGCAGTCGGTATATTCCGGATGCTGGCGTGTCCGCAGCAACTGGCTGGAGACCCGCAGTCCGGGCAGGAGCTTGTCGGCGCCGTCGAATATATCGTCGGCCCGATCGGGGTTGACCTGGAACAGGCTGTAAACCGCCGTCTGCAGCTGCTCATCGGGGGCACTGCCGGTTTTCGCCAGGCGCTCTACGAGCATGGATGCCTGGAATATCCCCGCCAGGGCAATTGCCTGGTCCCGCCACTTGCTCAAGTTCTCTCCTTAGACTGCTCTGTACTGTTGGCGATCGCCATGGCGACCGCACTCCAACGTTGCTTGCTGCTCCCCGGGGCTTACCGGTATTTCTCCGGCACTCGCTCGCCGACGCCGGTGGCGCGCTCGATCACGGCACCGCCGAGGCAGATATCGCCATCGTAAAGCACCAGGGACTGGCCTGGGGTGATAGCCCGCTGGGGCTCATCGAAACTGACGTCCAGCTCACCATTTTCCAGGACCCGGACGTTGCAGTCCTGGTCCGGCTGGCGATAGCGGGTCTTGGCCCGGGCCCGGAACTGCTCACCGGGCGCGCTGCCGTTGATCCAGTGCGTCTGGGAGGCGTGCAGCCCGGTTCCATAGAGCAGGGGATGGTGCGCTCCCTGGGCCACGATCAACACATTGCGCTCCAGGTCCTTGCCCACCACGTACCAGGGGGCATCGCCGCCACCCTTGACGCCGCCGATACCCAGCCCCTGGCGCTGGCCGATGGTGTGGTACATCAGGCCGGCATGGCGTCCCATAACCTCACCCTCCGGCGTTTCCATATCCCCGGGCTGGGCCGGCAGGTATTGCTCCAGGAAGTCCTTGAAGCGTCGTTCGCCGATAAAGCAGATGCCGGTGCTGTCTTTCTTGTCGTGGGTTACAAAGCCGTTCTCTTCCGCGATCTGGCGCACCTCAGGCTTCTCCAGCTCGCCCAGTGGAAACAGCGAGCGGGCGAACTCTTCCTCGCCCACAGCGTGGAGGAAGTAGCTCTGGTCCTTGTTGGCATCCAGGCCCTTCAGCAGGTAGGTGTGGCCGTCGATGTCCCGGCGGCGGGCGTAATGGCCCGTGGCGATGGCGTCGGCGCCCAGCATCTCCGCGTACTCCAGGAAGACCTTGAACTTGATCTCCCGGTTGCAGAGGATGTCCGGGTTGGGTGTGCGGCCCGCGCGGTACTCCGAGAGGAAGTACTCGAACACGTGATCCCAGTACTCGGCGGCGAAGTTTGCGGTATGCAGCTTGATGCCCAGGCGCGCGGCCACGGCCTCGGCATCGGCGAGGTCGGCCTTGGCCGTACAGTATTCGGTACCGTCGTCCTCATCCCAGTTCTTCATGAAGAGGCCCTCAACCTGGTAGCCCTGCTGCAGAAGCAGGAGGGCGGCCACGGATGAGTCTACCCCGCCGGACATGCCGACGATGACGCGCTGGGGCTGTTTGACTGTAGATTCAGGCATGCTGGATGGGACTGGCTGTTACTGCTTGAAAAAGGGGCGCAATTTTAACCGCGAAAAGCCGCTGTGGCCATGTTTGGGTTGTTCTACCCTTATAGCCGGCCATCCTTCAGCGGCGGCGGGGTCGTCTTGCCGCCGGTGCCGCAACCGGTGCGGCGAATACCTCTTCCTGGCGGTGCTCGCCCGGCTGCAGTGTCCCCAGTTGCCAGCTGCCGATGGCCGTGCGGACCAGGCGCAGGGTCGGGTGCCCCACGGCAGCGGTCATGCGCCGCACCTGCCGGTTGCGTCCCTCGCGGATGGTCAGTTCGAGCCAGCTGGTGGGGACCGACTTGCGTTCGCGTACCGGTGGGTTCCGCGGCCACAGGTCCGGCGGGTCCAGTCGCCGCGCGCGAGCCGGGGCGGTGCGACCGTCCTTCAGTTCGACACCGCGGCGCAGGGCCGACAGGGCCTCGGCACCGATATCGCCCTCCACCTGTACCCAGTAAGTCTTCGGCAGCTTCTGGCGCGGGTGGGCGATCTGGTGCTGCAGGCGCCCGTCATCGGTGAGCAGCAGTAGCCCCTCGGAATCGAAGTCGAGCCGGCCTGCGGCGTAGACCCCCTTGCGACGGATGAAATCCGCCAGGGTGGGGCGGCCCCGCTCGTCCGTGAACTGGCTCAAAACGCCGTAGGGTTTGTTAAAAAGGATGATGTTGCTCATAAGCCGGTTTAAATGAGTATTGTAATCCAACTACAAAAATGAGTGGATACTGATATAATCCCGCCGATTTTTCATCCCGCCAGCGGAGAAGAAGAGGGCGGGGCAAGCAACACCCGACCGAAATAGTCAAAGAGTTTTGGGAGTTTAAACGATATGGGTCATATCCAAGTGCCGGCAGACGGCGAGAAAATTACAGTCAATTCCGACGGTTCGCTGAATGTTCCGAATCGCCCGATCGTACCGTTTATCGAGGGTGACGGCATCGGCGTGGATATCACCCCGGTAATGCGCAAGGTCATCGACGCGGCGGTCGAGAAGGCTTCCGGCGGCGACAAGGCCATTTCCTGGATGGAGATCTACTGCGGCGAGAAGGCTGCCGAGACCTACGCTGGCGACTGGTTCCCGGCTGAGACCCTGGAAGCCCTGAAAGAATACGCTGTGGGCATCAAGGGCCCGCTGACCACCCCGGTTGGTGGTGGCTTCCGCTCACTGAACGTTGCCCTGCGCCAGGAGCTGGACCTGTACGTGTGCCAGCGCCCGGTTCGCTGGTTCACTGGTGTACCTTCGCCGGTCAAGAAGCCGAACGAAGTGGATATGGTGATCTTCCGTGAGAACTCCGAGGACATCTACGCCGGTATCGAGTGGAAAGCGGATACCGACGAAGCCAAGAAGGTCATCAAGTTCCTGCAGGAAGAGATGGGCGTCAAGAAGATCCGCTTCCCGGAGCACTGCGGTATCGGCGTCAAGCCGGTTTCTGCCGAAGGCACCAAGCGCCTGGTGCGCAAGGCGATCCAGTACGCCGTAGACCAGGACCGCGACTCCGTGACCCTGGTACACAAGGGCAACATCATGAAGTTCACCGAAGGTGCCTTCGCCGACTGGGGCTACGAGCTGGCCCGTGACGAGTTTGGCGCGCAGCCGCTGGACGGCGGCCCCTGGCACAGCTTCAAGAACCCGAACACCGGCAAGGAGATCGTGGTCAAGGACGTAATCGCCGACGCCATGCTGCAGCAGGTACTGCTGCGCCCGGCCGAGTACGACGTGATTGCGACCCTGAACCTGAACGGTGACTACCTGTCCGACGCCCTGGCAGCCCAGGTTGGCGGTATCGGTATCGCCCCGGGTGCGAACATCTCCGACGAAGTGGCCCTGTTCGAGGCAACTCACGGCACTGCGCCCAAGTACGCCGGCCAGGACAAGGTGAACCCGGGCTCCCTGATTCTCTCTGCCGAGATGATGCTGCGCCACATGGGCTGGAACGACGCCGCCGACCTGGTGATCAAGGGTATGGAAGGTGCGATCGCTGCCAAGACCGTGACCTATGACTTCGAGCGCCTGATGGATGGTGCCGACCTGAAGTCCTGCTCCGAGTTTGGTGACGAAGTGATCAAGCATATGGCCTGATCCGTAAGTCGCGACAGTGACTGACGAAAAAGCCCCGCCTCGTGAGAGGCGGGGCTTTTTGTTTGCCTGTTATTTACCTGCTTGGCCGGGGCGGGGGTTGTGCGGGCTTGCCCGGCATATCCGGGTGCAGTGACCTGGCCTGCCAGGAGGGCGGTGCCTGATGCGGGTTTCATCCCGGCGGGGCTGTAAGATGCCCGCCGGGTTTCCTGCGGCAGTCACTGCTCGTGGCAAAAGGTGTGGGGTTGGCGGGGCGTGATGCGCCCGGGCTCAGCCGAGTGCTTCAGCCTCTTTCTCTCTCTGGCCGCTCTCTTCGCTGGAGCTGTCCTTTCTGGGCTGGGCCGCTGCGCCAACATTGATATTGGCCGCATGAAATCCCTTGTCACCCTTGATGATATCGAAGCTGACCTGCTGGCCTGCCTTCAGGGTTCGGTAACCCTCCATCTGGATCGCGGAGTAATGCGCGAACAGGTCTTCACCCCCTTCGTCCGCGAGAATGAACCCGTAGCCTTTGGCATTATTGAACCATTTGACGGTACCGGTAGGCATGGCGAAATCCCTCTAATTGCCGGGGCGACTGCAGGCCGCCTTACAGAGTGTCTTTTATCGTTATCGAAGCTTGTTGCTTGATTACCGCTTGCGTCCCTGCGGTAGCGCAGCCTCAGTGAGAGGCATGCACTACCTCTTGTAGCTAACTGACCTGCTAATGTCAAGGGGTGTGGATGCCTGCCCGGCAAGGCAAATGAGGGTACAATGCCGCCATAAAGCAAGGTGCCCGGAATGCCCGTGGCACTTAAGGTTGCCACCAATATATTGAAAATAGCTATGAGCAGGAATAGTGTGATTGAGCTCAGTTCCGGTGACGGGAATGACATTCCCTACGAAGACGATTTTGACGGTGATCTGGCGCTTGAAGAGGCGCCTGCGCGAGTCAAGCGTCCTCCCATGTACAAGGTCGTCATGCTCAATGATGACTACACCCCGATGGACTTCGTAGTGGAAATTCTGGAGATGTTTTTCGGGGCTGACCGGGAGCGCGCCACTCGCCTGATGCTGCAGATACATACAGAGGGAAAAGCGATCTGCGGTGTCTATACTCGAGATATAGCGGAAACAAAGGCAGCACAGGTCAATCAATTTGCCAGGGACCACCAGCATCCTCTGCTGTGTGAGATCGAAGCTGATGAGAGCGAAGAAGATTGATTCAGGTCCCGTTGCCCGAAAGGAATCGGGCGCATTCACAACCGCCGTTCCGCGGCGCGCACTGGACAGGTGAATGGCGGGTGATTAAGGCATACGAGGGTTCGAGGTTTAGATGCTCAGCAAGGATTTAGAGGTAACGCTCAATCTGGCGTTCAAAGGTGCGCGCGCCAAACGGCATGAGTTCATGACGGTGGAGCATCTCCTGCTCGCGCTGCTCGACAATGAATCCGCTGCCGATGTGCTGCACGCCTGTGGTGCCGACCTGAGTGCGTTGCGCCGCGAACTGCTGGAGTTTGTGGACTCTACCACGCCGTTGATTCCAGAGTCCGACACCGAGCGCGAGACCCAGCCCACGCTGGGATTCCAGCGTGTACTGCAGCGGGCGGTGTTCCACGTGCAGTCGTCGGGCAAGAAAGAGGTGACCGGTGCAAATGTGCTGGTGGCGATCTTCTGCGAGCAGGAGAGCCAGGCCGTTTACTACCTCAAGCAACAGAGCGTGGCCCGGATCGACGTGGTGAATTACATTACCCACGGCATTTCCCGGGTGGGCTCCAGTGGCAACAACACCCACAGCGCCGAACCCTCTCCCGAGCAGACGGACGAGGATCTGGCTCCGGGCGGCGAGCCCGGTGGCTCCGACCCCCTGGAAAGTTATGCTACCAACCTCAACCAGGAGGCAATACTGGGCCGTATCGACCCCCTGGTCGGGCGTGGCCCCGAGGTAGAGCGGGTAACCCAGGTGCTGGCACGCCGGCGCAAGAACAACCCGCTGCTGGTGGGCGAGTCCGGCGTGGGCAAGACAGCCATCGCCGAAGGCCTTGCACGCCGCATTGTGGACGAGGACGTGCCCGAGACGCTGCGCAATGCCACCATCTACTCCCTCGACCTGGGCTCGCTGCTGGCCGGCACCAAGTATCGGGGTGATTTCGAGAAACGCTTCAAGGCCCTGCTGGCCGAGCTGCGCAAGCGGGACCAGGCCATCCTCTTCATTGACGAGATCCACACCATCATCGGTGCCGGTGCGGCATCGGGCGGGGTAATGGATGCATCCAACCTGCTCAAGCCGCTGCTTTCCAGTGGCCACCTGCGCTGCATCGGTTCAACCACATTCACCGAGTACCGAGGCATCTTCGAGAAGGATCGGGCCCTCTCGCGGCGCTTCCAGAAGATCGACGTCAATGAGCCGTCGATCGAGGAAACGGTACAGATCCTGCGCGGCCTGAAGACCTGCTTCGAGGATCATCACCGGGTGCACTTCACCGATGGCGCCCTGGAGGCGGCAGCCCAGCTGTCCAGCCGCCATATCACCGAGCGCTTCCTGCCCGACAAGGCAATCGACGTCATCGATGAGGCAGGCGCCTTCCAGGCGTTGCTCCCTGCGGAAGAGCGCAAGGAGGTCATCGGGGTAGAGGATATCGAGGCGGTCATTGCCAAGATTGCCCGGATCCCCGCGAAGAGTGTGTCTGCATCCGACAAGGAGCAGCTGGCGCGCCTGGATGACAACCTCAAGATGGTGGTGTTCGGGCAGGACGAGGCGATCGGTGCACTGGGCACCTCGATCAAGCTCAGCCGTGCCGGCCTGGGTGCAGAAGAAAAGCCCATCGGCTCTTTCCTGTTCGCCGGCCCCACCGGTGTGGGCAAGACCGAGCTGTGCCGTCAGTTGGCCAAGGTGATGGGTATCGAGCTGATCCGGTTCGATATGTCAGAGTATATGGAGCGCCACACGGTGTCCCGCCTGATCGGCGCGCCTCCCGGTTACGTGGGCTTCGACCAGGGTGGCCTGCTTACCGATGCGGTCACCAAGCACCCGCACAGTGTGGTTTTGCTCGATGAGATCGAGAAGGCCCATCCGGAGGTCTTCAACCTGCTGCTGCAGGTCATGGATCACGGCACCCTGACCGACAACAATGGCCGCAAGGCGGATTTCCGCAACGTCATCCTGATCATGACCACCAATGCCGGTGCCGAGCTGATGAGCCGCCGGTCCATCGGCTTTACCTCGCAGGATCACTCCAGCGACGGTATGGAGCAGATCAAGAAGATGTTTACCCCGGAGTTCCGCAACCGCCTGGACAGTATCATCCAGTTCGGCGCACTCAGTTTCGATGTTGTGAAGACCGTGGTGGACAAGTTTATTGTGGAGCTGCAGGCCCAGCTGGATGAGTCCAGTGTTACGCTGGAAGTCAGCGAGGAGGCCCGGGAGTGGCTGGCGCGCCATGGCTACGATGAGAAAATGGGTGCCCGGCCCATGGCCAGGCTGATCCGCGACAGGGTGCGCAAGCCCCTGGCAGAGGCGGTGCTGTTCGGGGACCTGTCCGAGGAGGGCGGTCGCGTCGAGGTCACTGTCGAGAACGACGAGTTGCAGATCAAGACCGCTGTGCCCGCCTGAACCGGTCCCGGACCGGGCGGGGCGACGCCCCCCAAACGAAAAAGGCCACCAGGGGTGGCCTTTTTCATGCCTGTTACCGGCTTCCTCAGCGGGCGCGGTAAGTGATGCGGCCCTTGCTCAGGTCATAGGGAGTCAGCTCTACCTTGACCTTGTCGCCAGTGAGGATGCGGATGTAGTTCTTGCGCATTTTTCCGGAGATGTGCGCGATCACCACGTGTCCGTTTTCGAGCTTTACGCGGAAAGTGGTGTTCGGCAGGGTGTCGATCACCTCGCCTTCCATCTCAATGTAATCGTCTTTCGCCATGCGGCAGTAACCTTCAAAATAACTTTATCTGACCTTTTACCCCGGCGGCACACAGGCCGGGCCGCGGTGCGACGGGCGCGTATTTTGCACGAAAAAAGACGGCAGGGCAAAACCCCGTGCCGGGACCGCTAGCCCGACTTCAGGCGCCAGCGGTTATCCCGCAGCAATTCCACCGGTTCAAAGCGGGTTTTATAGGCCATTTTCTGGCATTCCTCGATCCAGTAGCCCAGGTACAGGCTCGGCAGGCCCAGGCGTCGGGCCCATTCGACCTGGTAGAGGATGCAGTAACTGCCCAGGCTGCGCCGGGTCTCGTCCGGGTCGAAAAAAGTATAGATCGCTGACAGCCCCGCGGTGAGGAGGTCGGTCACCGCAGTGGCCACCAGGCGTCCGCGGGCGCGGAACTCGATATAGCGGGTGCTGCCCCAGGCGGGGGACAGGAAGTCGCGGAACTGGTCCAGGCTGGGAGGGTACATTTCCCCATCCCGGTGGCGCTGCTCAATGTAGCGTGCGTACAGCTGGTAGTGCTCGTCGGTATCGATGGTGTCGACATGGAAGACATCCAGGTCGCGATTGCGCTTCCAGCAGCGTCGCTGGCTGCGGTCGGGCACGAACAGGCCTACGGGTACCCGGGCGGGGACACAGGCCTTGCAGCTGGCGCACTGCGGCCGGTACAGGTACTCGCCACTGCGCCGGAAGCCCAGCTCTGAGAGCTGGCTGTACAGTCGCTGGTTGACCGGCGTCTGGGGGTCGATAAATACCGTGGTTGCTTCCCGCCCCGGCAGGTAGCCGCAGGGGTGGGGCAGGGTGGCCAGTAACCGCACCGAATCCAGCTGGGAGTACGTGCTCATAAGTCCTGCTCAATATTCCACGACAGTGTCCAGGGGCGCGGGAACCCACTCATTGCTGTTCCCCTGGCCAGAAGCCGTTCGAATGCCGTGCGCTCGATTTCCACTGCGCCGAGACTGGCCAGGTGCGGATTGCTTACCTGGCAATCAATCAGTGGGCAGTCCCAGGATTGTAACTGGCGGACCAGGTGGGCAAAAGCCACTTTGGAGGCATCGGTAGCCCGGTGGAACATGGATTCACCGAAGAATACGCGGCCGATGGCAAGCCCGTAAAGCCCGCCGACCAGGCGGTCTCCCTCCCACGTCTCCACGGAGTGGGCGTGGCCAAGCCGGTGCATCTCAACATAGGCGTCACGCATTTCGCCGGTTATCCAGGTGCCCTCATCGTCCGCGCGGGGCTCACTGCAGGCATCGATCACATCACTGAAACAGCGGTCGAAGGTTACGGAATAGCGGCCCCGGCGCAGGGTCTTACGCAGGCTGCGGCCGATCGAGTACTGGTCGGGTAGCACCACGCAGCGCGGGGTCGGGGACCACCACAGGATTGGCTGGCCATCCGAATACCAAGGGAAGATTCCACGCCGGTAGGCGGCCAGCAGCCATTCCGGGCTCAGTCGCCCCCCGACGGCCAGCAGGCCATTCGGCTCCCGCAGTGCCAGGTGGGTGGGGGGGAACTCCGGCTGCCCATCTCCCAGCAGGCTCAGGCGCTCTTCACTGTTCGCGGTCATCTCTTTCCGTATGTGCTCCTCGGGACTGGTCGCACAATGCCAGCTGGCGGCGTTGTATTACCTGGCGTTGTATTACCTAAAGCGTACAAAAGAAAAGGGCGATCACAAAGATCGCCCTTTAACTGGTTTGCGTTTACCGGCGCCGCCGGGATGCGCTCAGAGGCTGTCGAGGAAGCGCTCCGCGTCGAGCGCAGCCATACAGCCGGTCCCGGCAGAGGTGACCGCCTGGCGGTAGATGTGGTCCGACACATCGCCGGCGGCAAATACGCCCGGGATGGAGGTCTGGGTAGCATTCCCGTCGAGGCCGCTCTGGACAATGATGTAACCACCGTTCATTTCCAGCTGGTCGGCGAAGATGTCTGTGTTCGGCTTGTGGCCGATGGCGATAAACACACCGGAAACCTCCAGCTCCCGGGTGCTGTCGTCCTTGGTGCTGCGCAGGCGCACACCGGTCACACCATTGTCGTCGCCCAGTACCTCGTCCAGGGTGTTGTGCCAGCAGACATTGATATTGCCGTTCTCGACCTTGTCCATCAGGCGATCCTGCAGGATCTTCTCGGCCCGCAGTTCGTCGCGGCGGTGGATCAGGGTAACTTCACTGGCGATGTTGGACAGGTAGAGCGCCTCTTCCACGGCGGTATTGCCGCCGCCCACCACGGCGACCTTCTGGTCGCGGTAGAAGAAGCCATCGCAGGTCGCACAGGCGGAAACGCCGCGGCCCTGGAACGCCTCCTCCGACGGCAGGCCCAGGTACTGGGCGGAGGCGCCGGTTGCGATGATCAGGGCATCGCAGGTATAGGTCTCATTGCCCTTGAGTGTGAAGGGGCGCTGCTTCAGGTCTACCGAATCAATATGGTCAAAAATGATTTCGGTCTCGAAGCGCTCGGCATGCTGCTGCATCTGCACCATCAGGTCGGGGCCCTGTAGCTCGGCAACACCGCCCGGCCAGTTCTCGACTTCTGTGGTGGTGGTCAGCTGGCCACCCTGCTGCATGCCGGTAATTACCACCGGCTTCAGGTTGGCGCGAGCGGCGTAGATTGCCGCCGTGTAACCGGCCGGGCCGGAACCGAGAATAATCAGCTGATGATGCTTGTCACTCATAAATGGCTCTTCAACAAATCCGTTAACAACAGTGTATCCGCTCCGTTATGCGGGCGGCAGTCGGCCAATAATTGATCAGCCGAGGCTATCAGGTTGAGCGGTATCATAGGGGAAGGGCAGGGGGTAGCGAAATAGTTTGCCTCAATTTCAATGATTGCACGCCACTATCCCGCTGTTGGTAACCCGGCGCCAGCCGGCATGGCCGCATTCGGGGCCGCAGCCCGGGGCAGCAGTGGGGCCAGGCGAGAGACTTGTTGAACTGTCTCACAATTCTGCTTAGGAAAATCCCCTAACGTATTGATTTGTATGAATTAAAACTATCTTAAAGTAAACTCTCAGGCAGCATGAGAGTGGTATTTCAGGCGTCTCTGTAGTACACAGAGCACTTCCTCGGGGCAGGCGATGCCCCGGGGCCAATACAAGAATCATCGAGGTACGCCAGTGAAGGCCCAGAGCGCAACCGATAAAACAGAAACCGAGGACGGAAGCCTGCCCGAGTCGCTGATCGCCCGGCTTTTGCGCGAGGGTGCCCTGATCGCACTGCTGGCCGGGGCCCTGTTGATGGCCATCAGCCTGGCAAGCTACAGCCCCCAGGACCCGGGCTGGTCCCACACCGGGCAGGGCGGGTCGGTACACAACGCCATCGGCCCGACCGGAGCCTGGCTGGCGGATGTGTGCCTGTCCCTGCTGGGCTGGATGGCTTACCTCTTTCCCCTGTTGATCGGCTGGCGCGCATTCGGGATCCTGCGGGATCGCAACGCCCGCTTTCACGGGCCCCTCTTCACGCTGCGCGTCACCGGACTGGCGGTGTTGCTGGCCACCGGCGCCGGCCTCGCCACCCTCTGTTTTGCCCAGGCCGAGGATCCCCTGCCGTTCTCCAATGGCGGGATTGTCGGGGCGGCGATGGCCCAGTCAATGGAAACCAGCCTCGGGTATGTCGGCGCCACCATCCTGCTGCTGGCGCTGTTCGCCATTGGCATTACCGTATTTACCGGCCTGTCCTGGCTGAAGCTGGCGGACAGTATTGGCCGCAACCTGCTGGGTTTGCTCGCCTGGCTTGGCCAGCGTTACCAGCGTGCGCGCCAGGAACGTGCGGAGAAGCGGGCGGCGCAGCAGGCTGTCGTGGTGCGCAAAGCGGCGGTGGCTGAGGAGAAGCAGCGCACCGCGAAACGTATCCCACCGAAAATCGAACCCACGTTGCCAGCGCCCAAGCCCAGTCCGCGGGCCGCCAAGGAAAAGCAGGGCGAGCTGTTCTCCAGCGGACCGGTGACCGGCACACTGCCGCCGCTGTCGCTGCTGGACCCCCCGGACAAGAACAAGAAAGCCGGTTTCTCCCGCGAGTCACTGGAAGCGCTGTCGCGCCTGCTGGAGCTCAAGCTCAAGGATTTCGGCGTGGTGGCAGAGGTGGTATCGGTGCTGCCGGGCCCGGTGGTGACGCGTTTTGAAATCCAGCCGGCACCGGGTGTGAAGGTCAGCAAGATCAGCAACCTGGCCAAGGACCTGGCGCGCTCACTGGCGGTCATCAGTGTGCGGGTAGTGGAAGTAATCCCGGGCAAATCCGTGGTGGGTATCGAGATTCCCAACGAGAACCGCCAGATGGTGCGCCTCTCCGAGGTGTTGTCGGCGGATGTCTACGACAACGCCAAGTCCCGGCTGACCCTGGCGCTGGGGCATGACATCTCCGGCCAGCCGGTGGTGGCGGATCTGGCCAAGATGCCGCACCTGCTGGTAGCGGGTACTACCGGTTCCGGTAAGTCCGTCGGCATCAACGTGATGCTGCTCAGCCTGCTGTACAAGTCCACACCGGATGAGGTACGCCTGATCCTGGTGGACCCGAAAATGCTGGAGCTCTCGGTGTACGAGGGGATCCCCCACCTGCTCACGCCGGTGATCACCGACATGAACGATGCCGCCAACGGCCTGCGCTGGTGTGTGGGCGAAATGGAGCGGCGCTATAAGCTGATGGCGGCCATGGGTGTGCGCAACCTGGCCGGCTTCAACCGCAAGGTACGCGAGGCGATCGACGCCGGCGAGCCGCTGGTGGACCCCACCTGGCAGCCGGACCCGGCCTCCAGCGTACCGGAGGCGGAGCAGACCCCGCCGCACCTCAAGCCGCTGCCGGCCATCGTGGTGGTAATCGATGAGTTCGCCGACATGATGATGATCGTCGGCAAGAAAGTGGAGCAGCTGATTGCGCGGATTGCGCAGAAGGCACGGGCCGCCGGTATCCACCTGCTGCTTGCCACCCAGCGCCCGTCGGTGGATGTCATCACCGGCCTGATCAAGGCAAACGTGCCCACCCGGATGGCCTTCCAGGTCTCCTCCAAGGTGGATTCCCGCACCATCCTCGACCAGGGTGGGGCCGAGCAGCTGCTGGGCCACGGGGATATGCTCTACCTGCCTCCGGGCAGTGGCGTGCCGGTACGGGTGCACGGTGCCTTTGTCGATGACCACGAAGTGCATAAGGTCGTGGCTGACTGGAGCCGCCGCGGCGAGCCGGACTTTATCGACGGCATCATCGATGACAGCAACAACAGCATCCCGGTGCCGGGGCTACAGTCCGAGGGCGGTGAAGACGACGATCCGGAAACAGACGCGCTTTACGACGAGGCCGTCGCCTTTGTGACCAAGTCGCGCAAGGCCTCGATCTCTTCCGTGCAGCGCCAGCTGCGTATCGGCTACAATCGCGCGGCCCGCATCATCGACGCCATGGAGGCGGCCGGGGTCGTTTCCCCTGCCGGCCACAACGGCAACCGCGAAGTGCTGGCGCCGCCACCCGCCTGATAGCCGGCCTGGCCGCCGGGTTCAGTTATTGTTCACATGCCGGCGGCTAGGCTTTAGGGAAAATACCAGCACTGGAGTCTCGCTATGAAACGATTTGTCACTGCCTTCGCGGCTTCCGCGGCATTACTGGCCAGCTCTGCCTGGGCCGATGCCACTGCCGAGCTGAGCCAGCTGCTGCAGCCCCTGGCTTCCATCTCGGGTAAATTCCACCAGACCCTCACCGACGAGCGCGGTGAGGTGTTGCAGAAAAGCAGCGGCACTTTTTCCGTGGAGCGTCCCGGGAAACTGCGCTGGGAAACCGGCGAGCCATTTCCGCAGCTCCTGGTGACCAACAACAAGAAGTTGTGGCTGTATGACCCGGACCTGGAACAGGTAACCATCCGCCCGGTCGACAAGCGCATGAAAGAGACACCGGCCCTGCTGCTGGGTGGCAAGGTCGGTGAGATCCGTAGCTCATTCAATGTGGCGAGTAAGAATGGTGCCTTCCAGCTCACCCCGAAAAGCGCCTCGGCACCCTTCCGCGCCATGGAAATCCGCTTTGCCGACAGCGGGTTGCCCGCAGCGATGACCGTGCGCGACAGCATGGGGCAGACCACTAAAATCAAATTCAGTCGCGTAAAGGCCAACCCGAGCCTCGCCGCTGCCCTGTTCAATTTCGAGCCACCGGCCGGGACCGACATTATTCGCGATGAGTGACCTGTTCCAGTCCGCCCCGAAAAACCAGCCCCTGGCCGCGCGTATGCGGCCCCGCAACCTGGCCCAGTATATGGGCCAGACGCATTTATTGGGCCCGGGAAAACCACTGCGGGAAGCGGTGGAGCGGGAACAGTTGCACTCTATGGTCCTGTGGGGGCCGCCGGGAGTGGGCAAGACGACCTTTGCCCGCCTGCTGGCTGAGGAGTGCGATGCCCATTTCACCACGCTTTCCGCGGTGCTGGCCGGGGTCAAGGATATCCGCCAGGCTGTGGCCCAGGCCGAGCAGCAACGAGCCCAGACCGGCCGCGGCACCATCCTGTTTGTGGATGAGGTGCACCGTTTCAACAAGGCGCAGCAGGATGCATTCCTGCCTTACGTGGAAGAGGGCACTGTCACCTTTGTCGGCGCCACCACGGAGAACCCCTCATTCGAGCTGAACAACGCGCTCCTGTCCCGCTGTCGCGTCTATATGTTGCGCAATCTATCGGAAGAAGAACTGCTGCAACTGTTGCACCGCGCCCTGGCGGAAGACGAGGCACTGCAAAGGCTGCAACCACAGATCGGCGAAGAGATACTGGCCAAGCTTGCGCGGGCTGCCGATGGCGATGCCCGCGGTGCCCTGAACCTGCTGGAAATCGCCTGTGACCTGTCGCGGGAAGAGGGCGGCCGCTACGTGATCGACGAGGCGGTACTGGCGGAAGTATTGAGCGCCGATGTGCGGCGCTTCGACAAGGGCGGCGACTATTTCTACGACCAGATCTCGGCGCTGCACAAGGCGGTGCGCGGCTCGGACCCGGATGCCGCGCTCTACTGGTTCGCGCGCATGGTGGACGGAGGCTGCGACCCGCTCTATGTCGCCCGGCGGGCAGTGCGCATGGCCAGCGAGGACATCGGCAACGCCGATCCGCGCGCATTACAGGTCGCCCTCGGTGCCTGGGATGTGCAGGAGCGCCTGGGCAGCCCGGAAGGGGAGCTGGCCATCGCGCAGGCAATTGCCTACCTGGCGGTTGCCCCGAAAAGCAATGCCGTCTACAGCGCCTACAAGCGGGTGCTGGCGGACGTGCGCCGGGACCCCAGCTACGAGGTGCCGATTCACCTGCGCAATGCCCCCACCAAGCTGGCCAAGAGCATGGCGCACGGGGCGGAGTACCGCTATGCCCACGACGAGCCCGACGCTTTTGCCGCAGGCGAGAATTACCTCCCCGAGCAAATCCACGAGCGGGTTTACTACCACCCGGTGCCCCGCGGGCTGGAGCTGAAGATCGGCGACAAGCTGGAGAAGTTGAGACAGCTGAACCGCGACAGCGCACAGCAGCGGTATGGCCGGGATGGCGGAGAGTAGAAGAAACTGTAGAAACAAAAAGGGCCCGCACATGCGGGCCCCTCGATGAAGGAATGGGAAGGTCGATCAGGCCTTGAAGCCGCCATCGACGTCGTAGTGCGAACCGGTAATGAAGGCTGCTTCCGGTCCCGCCAGGAATGCCACCACCCCGGCCACTTCTTCCGGGCGGCCATGGCGCTTCAGTGCCATGAAGCACCGGGTGGCAGTGGGGTAACGGCAGGCGGCCGATTCGGACCGCCCCGGTGTCCGTGGCGGCGAATTCCGGTAGAATTCGGGTCATATGACCGGCCCGGAATCGGGCAGGGGGTTCAACGGCGGCGCTCTCTCCCCTACAGCGTCGATAGACACGGGAAAGTCGAATGCAGTGGCTGGCAATTGCAGTGGGTGGGGCGGTCGGAGCCCTGATCCGCCACCTGGTTAGCGTCTGGAGCTATCCGGTATTCGAGGGGCGCTTTCCGCTCGGCACCCTGATCGTCAATATCATGGGCTCTTTCCTGATCGGCGTGGTCTATGTGGCGATCATCGAGCGGGGTCTGCTCTCCCCGGAATGGCGCCTGCTGCTGATGACCGGGCTGTTCGGCGCCCTCACCACATTCTCCACCTTCTCGCTGGAAACACTGCTGTTGTGGCACAATAACCAGCCCCTGATGGCCCTTGCCTATATTCTGATCAGCCTGGTGCTCTGCCTGGCTGCCACCGGCGCGGCTATCGCCCTGACAATGAAATATCTATAAGCGGTAATCAAAGCACCATGCTCGACCCCAAACTCATTCGCACCCAGATGGACCAAGTGGCCGCGACTCTGAAAAAGCGCGGTTTCGAACTCGATACTGCCCGCCTCCAGGAGCTGGAGGAGCGGCGCAAGGAACTACAGGTTCGCACCGAAAGCCTGCAGAGTGAGCGCAACAGCAAATCGAAGAACATTGGTCGGGCCAAGGCGCAGGGCGAGGATATCGCCCCGCTATTGAAGGAGGTTGAGTCCCTGGGCGGCCAGCTGGGTGAGGCCAAGGAGGCGCTCGGCGAACTGCAGGGGGAGCTGGACGCGATCCTGTCGGCGATCCCCAACCTGCTGGATGACGCCGTACCGGAGGGTGAGACTGAGGATGACAATGTCGAGGTCCGCACCTGGGGCACGCCCCGCAGCTTCGACTTCGAAGTTCGCGACCATGTCGACCTGGGAGCCCAGCTGAACGGCCTGGATTTTGAGGTTGCAACCAAGCTCACCGGTTCCCGCTTCGCGGTAATGACCGGCCAGGTAGCCAAGCTGCACCGCGCACTGGCCCAGTTCATGCTGGATGTGCACATTGATCAGCACGGTTACCGCGAGGCCAACGTGCCGGTGATCGTCAACAGCGACTCGCTGTTCGGGACCTCACAGCTGCCCAAGTTTGCCGAGGACCTGTTCAAGCTGGAAGACGAGCGGGATTTCTACCTGATCCCGACCGCCGAGGTGCCCCTGACCAACCTGTACCGCGATGAGATTGTCGAGGAGGGGGAATCCCTTCCGCACAAGTATGTGGCACACACCACCTGCTTCCGTTCCGAGGCGGGGTCCCACGGCCGCGATACGCGCGGCATGATTCGCCAGCATCAATTTGAAAAAGTTGAACTGGTCTGGTTCGCCCGCCCCGACCAGTCGGAGCAGGCCCTGGAGGACCTTACCGGCCACGCGGAAACCATCCTGCAGAAGCTCGGCCTGCCTTACCGCACAGTCATCCTCTGTGGCGGCGACATCGGTTTCGCCGCACGCAAGACCTACGATATCGAGGTGTGGATTCCGTCGCAGGACAAGTACCGCGAGATCTCCTCCTGCTCACTGGTCGGGGATTTCCAGGCGCGCCGAATGAAGGCCCGCTGGCGCAACCCGGAGACCGGCAAGCCGGAGCTGCTGCATACCCTGAACGGTTCCGGGCTCGCAGTCGGTCGTACCCTGATCGCGGTACTGGAAAATTACCAGCGTGAAGACGGCACCATCGAAGTTCCCGAGGCACTGCGCAGCTATATGGGCGGTATCGAAAGTATTGGCTGATGCCCTGCACCAGGGCGTGGGCCGCATTGAAATAACGGATAACAACCAGTGCGCTATATCCCCCTCGCATTTGACCTGATCGACCGCCCCTGCCTGCTGGTGGGTGGCGGGCCCGTCGCCACCCGCAAGGCACGCCTGCTCCGCAAGGCGGGCGCCCGCCTGGTAGTGGTCGCACCGGACATTACCGACGAGTTGCGTGAGCTGGTGCGCGAGAGCGGTGGCCAGTATTACCCCGAGCCGTATCGCACAGAATTTCTCGACCTTGGCGAGCTGGTAATTGCCGCGACCTCGGAGGAATCGGTCAATGCGATCGTGTCCGCCGATGCCCGGGCCCTGCGCCTGCCGGTCAATGTGGTCGACTCCCCCGAGCTTTGCACTTTTACGGTGCCCGCCCTGGTGGAGCGCGGTCCGCTGTCGATTGGCATCAGCAGCGGTGGCGCGGCCCCGGTTCTGGCGCGGAGCATTCGCGCGCAGCTGGAGGCACTGCTCTCGCCGGCGGTGGCCTCCATGGCGGAAATGGCCGCGCGGACCCGGGACCGGGTAAAGGAGGCGTTGCCGGAGCCCCAGCGAAAGGATTTCTGGCAGTGGGTTTTTACCGGCCCGGTTGCCAGCAAGGTGGAGTCCGGCAAGCCGGAAGAGGGCGAGGCGCAGCTGCTCGAGGTGCTGGAAAAGTGGGCCGGAAGCCCCGAGCCCACCGGCGAGGTCTACCTGGTGGGCGGCGGGCCCGGTGACCCTGACCTGCTGACTTTCCGCGCGCTGCGGCTGATGCAGCAGGCGGATGTCGTGCTGTATGACCGGCTGGTATCGAAGGAAGTGCTGGAGTTGGTGCGCCGCGATGCCGAACGGGTTTACGTCGGCAAGAAAAAAGAGTTTCACTCGGTTCCCCAGGACAATATCAACCAGCTGCTGGTGGACCTGGCCCGGGAGGGCAAGAAAGTCCTGCGCCTGAAAGGGGGTGACCCCTTTATTTTCGGCCGCGGTGGTGAGGAGATTGACCGGCTGGCGGATGCCAGGATTCCGTTCCAGGTGGTACCCGGTATCACGGCGGCTTCAGGCTGTGCCAGCTATGCGGGTATCCCGCTGACCCACCGTGACCATGCCCAGTCGGTACGGTTTATTACCGGGCACCTCAAGGAGGGGGAGCTGGTCCTGCCCTGGAAGGAGCTTGCCTCCCCGGGCCAGACGCTGGTGTTCTATATGGGGCTTACCGGCCTGGACACCATCTGCGCGCAGCTTGCGGCCCATGGGCTGCCGGCGGAAACACCAGCGGCACTGGTAGAGAAGGGCACCACGCCGGAGCAGCGGGTCGTGGTCGGCAACCTGCAGACACTGCCGGACCTGGCCCGTGAGCGTGAAGTCCAGGCGCCCGCTCTAACGATTGTCGGTGGTGTTGTCAGCCTGCATGAAAAGCTGCAGTGGTTTCGCTGACGACGACTTCACTGCCCGGTTTTTTGCCGACGTGCCCGCCTGACCGTCGGGACCCTTCCACTGACTGACAGCTGCAACCACTTTGAACGGTGGCCACAAGCCACCCGAGACGTCACGGCTATCTATACTGCAGATAGATTTTCCCAGTGGTGTCTAGCATGGTTGTCGCGCTGATCCGATTTTATTGCACGCTTTTAGTGCACTGCTTTACGCCGGCGGAAGAAGAGATTTCCCTGCCGGACCCAAATGACAGCCATACCCGGCGCTATACCCGGGCTTACCGGGTAAAGCGGGGCTGGGTTAAGAATCTCTGGATTGCCGCATCCCTGTTGATGCTCTGTTTCCCATTGTTGCCCTTTGTGGCGGCGCTGGGCTTGCTGACTTCTTTCCTGTCTTTCGCCATCCTCGACGAAACTGCCTGAGACGCAGGCCCGGGCCACAACAGCTACTGGAGTGTCAGGGTGTAGCGGGTCTTGCCTTCCATCAGCGGTGAGGGGTTCCCCTCGACCCAGTCACGGTGGCCGTTAGCGAAGAAAGGCGAAAGCGGGTGGGCGCTCTGCCCGGTCGCCATATGGAAAATGGCGCTCTCCTCTGATCCCGATGACACCACCATGCGCTGGGAGGCACCGGTGGTCGGGGACTGTGCGCGGGGCAGGTGGGTGTCGCCGGACAGCCGATCCGCCGGCATCGCGGTCAGCCAGTTTACCGGCGCCACTGCGCGGCCAAGCGGGTGCCAGATGCGGGCGGTATTCTGCACGCCCCAGGTCTGCTCCTGCAGCGGAAGCCCGTCCCGGGCCATTCTCTCCAGCACCGCGTCCAGGGCGGCCAGCTTCAATTCGCGCCATGACGCGAAGTCCGGGTTGAGCAAATGCGCTGGCTCAGAGTGGTTCATTTCCCAGGCGGCATATTCCAGCTGACGCTTGCGCGGCCCGAAGGAGAAATCTTCCTGGAAGCGGCGCATGTAGGTCAGTACCGGCGCTGTGGTGAACTCCAGGAACTTGAGGCGGAAGTTACGTACGACTCGATAGCCTACGGAATCGGCGCTGGCCCGGGCGCCCCAGTTTTCCACTTCGGCCCGCACGTCGGCGTACTCATCCTCACCGTCTAGCAGGACCAGCAGCTGTTGTTGCCAGCGTTCCAGGAACAGTGCGCGGTCATCCAGTTGCAGGTCGAGCAGGTCCTGCTCGCTGAAGGAGTCCCGGGCAAACAGCGCATCGCGGATCTGGCGCTGGCGGGCGCCCAGGGCATATCCGTGGTCGCCCATCACTGCCAGTTGCGGGCCGTCCATGACACGACTGTTGGCAGTCCAGATGCGGTGAGAGGGCGGGTTGTAGACGCGGGGTTGCTCCTCAGCACCCAGGTAGCCGTCCCAGTATGCGGTACCGTCGGCCCAGGAAACGGAGCGGCTGCCATCCAGCCCCACACGCCGGGGAATGGCACCGCCTACCGTCCAGCCGATATTCCCCTGGCTGTCACCGACCACCAGGTTCTGGTGGGGGATGCCCAGCCGGGGGCCCAGGTCGAGCGCCTCGCTGGCAGTTTCCACCGTTTCCATCAGCAGCAGGTTCAGGTTCCCACCGCGGGTGTCATGGGCCACCCAGCGGTAGGCCAGGGGCTGGCCACGGTGGTCCTCGCCCACTACCGGGCCCCAGATGGTCTTGCGCACCTCCAGGGTTTCCGGCTCCCCACCCCTGACGGCGATCTGCTCGGGCTCGACGGTAAACTCAGCCCAGCCGTCGGGGGTCCGGTAGCGGTTGCCTGCTTCATTCAGCTCCAGCGGAATCAGGTCGCCCCAGTCGCCCATGGTATTGGTAAAGCCCCAGGCCACGCGGCCATTGGTGCCGACGACGGCAATGGGGCCGCCGGGCAGGGTGGCCGCCCGCATCTGGCGATCGGTGCCGGGAATGCTCCAGGCCGCCCGGTACCAGATATTGGGCACGTCGAGCCCCAGGTGCATGTCATCTGCCAGCATGGCACCGCCGTGCGCTGTGAGCGCACCGCCGACAACCCAGTTGTTGCTGCCGTATACCTGGTCGTCGCTCTCCATGGGTTGGTAGGCAATGGAATCGGCCTCTTCCAGCAGGGCGGCGATATTGGTCTGCGGCAGGCGCACCGGGCCGCGGGCCTCGCCGATCAGGGGCGCGTCCCAGCTGCCGCCCTCCGGGAAGAAGAAACCGTAGAGGTCGTCCGGCAGCAGGTCGGCCAGGGCGGTGTCCCGTTGCTCGAACTTGCCGATCGGGCTCTGCAGGCTCAGGTACATGCTGAAGACGCTCAGCATGCTGTCAGCTGCGGTCCAGGGGCGGGGCTCCTGCCCCAGCAGCAGATACTCCCAGGGCTTGCTGCCCAGTTCCTCCAGCCCCAGGTTGACCCCGCGCACGTACTGGGCCAGCACAGCACGCTGGTCCTCCGGCAGGGCCTCGACATTGCGCTGTGCCCGTTTGCGGAACTGGTGCACGCGCACTTCACGGTCATGCTCCAGCGCTGCATCGCCTACCAGCTCCGACAGTTCGCCAGCCGAGTTGCGGCGCAGCAGGTCCATCTGGAAGAAACGCTCCTGGCCGTGCAGGAAGCCCAGGGCGAAGGCGATGCTGTCGCGGCTGGTGGATTCGATGAGGGGAATTCCCTGGGCGTCACGCCGCACGGTTACCGGATGATCCAGCTGGCCGGTTTCCAGGCTTCCCTCCAGTAGTGGCAGGCTCTGGCGCAACCATAGCCACGCCCCCAGCAGGCCGATGGCTATCAGGGCTGCCAGCAAGAGGGCAGTGCGGGTCAGGAAGCGAAGCGGGGCATTGAGGGACATGCGTACATCCAGTGGAGCTTAGGGTTGTGTTATCCGGAGATATTATCAGCCACTCGTGCACCAAAATAGTTACCGGAGGACATCGACGAGTCACAAATATGCCTTTTCTGTGGAATAGAGTGCCATTAGAGTCCGCCACTAACTGGTTACCGCCTGCAGAACTGACTGGTCACTAGAAAAAAGTCATAACAGGCTTTCACATTTGTTTTTTGGCACGTAATATGGCGCCCAATAACAAAAACGTAACTGAACATCACGCTTTTCTATAACAACAAACGCGAGGACGCGATGATGCACGACGCCGATCAGACCGGTAGCAACCGGAACTTCCGTCTGTCCATTCTCTCCCAGGCTGTTGCCTTTGCCACCGCCATCAGCGGCTCTGCCTATGCGGCCGAGATCGAGGAAGTAGTGGTAACCGCGCAGAAGCGCTCGGAGAACCTCCAGGATGTCCCCATTGCGATTTCCGCCTTCACCGGCGACAACATCGAGAAGATGGGTGCACAGAGCCTGACCGACCTGGGTAAGTCCACGCCCGGTGTCGAAATGAATAACGACACAGCCCTGCAGCCGACCTACAACATCCGCGGCATCCAGACTTCCGACTTCACCGTTGGTTCTGACCCGGCCGTGGCGGTGTATGTCGACGGTGTCTACACCGGCCGTGGCGCCGGCGCCGAGGTGCCGCTGGCTGATATCGAGCGGGTAGAGGTATTGAAAGGCCCGCAGGGTACCCTGTTTGGCCGCAACGCCACCGGTGGTGCCATCCATATCATCACCAAGCGCCCGTTCAACGAGGACCAGACCCAGGTCTCCATGACCGCCGGCAACTACGGCCGCCTGTCCTCGGATGTGATCATCAATCGCGCCATCAACGACCGCGCGGCGGTGCGCCTGACAGCTTCCAGCGACAAGCGTGACGGCTACTACCCCAACGCCCTCGACGGCGCTGACTGGGGCGGCCAGGACACCAAGACCCTGCGTGCGTCCGTATCACTGCTGCCCACCGACGACACTGAAATCCTGTGGCGTGGTGAATACAGCCGCCTGGACCAGAACGGTGCCACCCGCGTCTCTACCAACGACGCTATTTCAGTTGGCGGCGGCGATGTCTTTGGCGACGTAGCGCTGGACTTCAATAACCTGGAAGAGCGCGACCTGTACGGTACCTCCCTGCAGGTTACCCATGACTTCGATAACGTTACCCTGACCTCCATCACGGCGTATCGCACTTTCGAGGCCTATATTCGCCAGGATGAGGACGGCGCGAACAACCCGGACTTCTTCTTCGGTTCCGCCAACTACGATGACCAGGAGTACTTCTCCCAGGAATTCCGCCTCAACGGCGAGAGCGACACCCTGAAGTGGACCCTGGGTGCCTCCTACTCCCAGGAGAAGCTCGAGCACAATACCGAGGCGTTCTTCACCCCGAGCACCTTCGAGTCTTTCGCCCTCTACACTGCGCTGCGTGAGAGCCCGATGGACCTGCTGGGCCTGGCCGGTGCGCTGCCCCCCGAAATGCAGCAGCCGGTTATCGATGAGCTGACCCCGCAGCTGATGGCCATCTCCCAGATGACCGACGAGCAGGTTCGCGAAGTTGTTCCTGGAGCACGCGAGATGATTCGCGGCTACGGCCTCGACGGCGCCCTGATCGCCAGCTTCTTCGGCCAGAACCTGCTGCCGTCCCTGGTTGCCCGGGCGCAGCAATCCCCGGAAGCCTGGGGCCAGTTCCTGAGCACCTTCTCCTGCGCCCCGGCGCTGAGCGACCCGGCCCTGCTGCAGGGCTGCCTGTTCCAGGGAGCGAATGCGTTCGTACAGGGCACCGATGCCAACTGGCGTGAGAACGTGCTGAACACCGGTGATTACCGTTCTGCGGCCATCTATGGTGATGCCACCTGGTCCCTGACCGATCGTATGGACCTGACTTTCGGCCTGCGTTATACGCAGGACGAGAAAGACTTCAGCATCGACACCCAGTACCAGAACGAACTGTACGGCCTGCCGTTCGGTATCGCGTTCTTCAGCGGTGGCCAGCCGATGATCTCCGAGTCGCCGTCCGACAGCTGGTCTGACCTGTCCGGTCGCGTGGTGCTGGATTACACCTGGAACGACAACGTCATGACCTACGCCTCGCTGGCGAACGGCTTCAAGGCGGGCGGCTTCAACAGCCTCAACTACGGTGAGAATATCGAAAACTCCTTTGACCAGGAGAACGTTACCAACTTCGAAGTGGGCATGAAGTCCAACCTGCTGGACAACCGCATGCAGCTGAATGCGTCCCTGTTCGCTTACGAGTACGAAAACCTGCAGGAGCTGAGCCTGATCGGCTTCCCGATCCCCAGCTACAACCTGCGTAACGCAGACGCTGAAGGCCAGGGCGCAGAGGTGGAGGTGCTGTTCGCAGCCACTGACAACCTGCTGATCGGCGGTAACTACTCCAACCTGCAGACCGAGTACACCCGTTACCAGGTGATCGAGGCTGCCGGTGAAACTGCCGAGGATGACCGTACCGGCCAGCCGCGCGTCGGCACCCCGGAAAACAAGTTCAACCTGATGGCGGAATACACCATCGGCATGAACTCCGGTGCTGATGTCGTCCTGCGTGGTGACTACAACTGGACTGACGAGCGTGTCGGTACCATTTCTGATCCGTCCCTGGTGGTTCCGGACTACAACCTGCTGAATGCCCGTGTGGCATTCCACAGTGCCAGCGATACCTACAGCGTATCCGCGTGGGTCCAGAACCTTACCGACGAGGAAGTGGTGGGCTCCTTCGGTGGCCCGGGTAGTGCTATCGGCTCCGAAACCGGCTGGCGCTTCCAGCCGCGCATGTTCGGTGCGGACGTGACCGTTCGCTTCTGATCAGCGTGCTTTCAAAGCAGTAGGAAAAGGCCGGCATTCGCCGGCCTTTTCTTTTTCTGGCGAGGCAATCAATACAAAGAAATAAGCGCCAAAAAATCCCGCCGCACTGGCAAATCTATCGGAATCACGCCAAAACTGCGTATGATCAATGAAAAGCAGCAGCAGTGATCCATCGCATGACGTTACTGGCGCGAGAGGTATCTGACGAAACCCAGGCTGAACTCATCTCCCGGTACCAGCGAGTGCGGGCCGAGACAGAGGCACTGGCCGATCCACTCTCGGCAGAGGATATGCAGCTGCAGTCCATGCCCGACGCCAGTCCCAGCAAATGGCACCTGGCCCATACCACCTGGTTTTTTGAAACCTTCATCCTGCGCAACGCGCTGCCCGGCTACCGGGTGTTCAACAGCCACTATCACGAGCTGTTCAATTCTTATTACAACAGCCTGGGTACGCCTTTCAGTCGCCCCCGGCGTGGACTGCTGTCCCGGCCGGACATAGACAGTATCTTTGCCTATCGCCAGTCCGTGGACCTGGCCATGCAGGAGCTCCTGTCCGACTATCCGGCTTCTGAGGCGCTGCAGGCACTGGTTGCCCTGGGCCTGAACCATGAACAGCAGCACCAGGAACTGCTGCTCACCGATATCAAGCATGCATTCTCCATTAACCCCCTGCAGCCAGCCTATGCAGATCTCTCCTGCGACCCGGAAGAAGAGGAGGGCGCCGATGCGCCGGCACTCCGGTGGCTGGAAATTCCCGGCGGGGCCTATGCCATTGGTGCCGAGGGGGACCATTTTTATTTCGATAATGAGAGCCCGGCACACCAGCAGCTGGTGGAGGATTTCCATATCGCATCGCGGCTGGTAAGCAACCGCGAGTTTATCGAATTTATTGAGGATGGTGGCTACCGGAACCCGAGGCTCTGGCTCTCCGATGGCTGGTCATTGCTGCAGCAGGAGCGTTGGGAGAAGCCGCTTTACTGGCAGCAGAGGGAGGGGCGCTGGATGCAGTTTACCCTCGGTGGGTTACAGCCGCTGGTCGATGGTGAACCCGCCTGCCACCTGAACTTTTACGAGGCTGACGCGTTCGCTACCTGGGCCGGCAAACGACTGCCGACAGAAGCGGAGTGGGAAGCCGCTGCCTGCCAGATCCGCCAGCCCGACCAGCTGGCTTCTGCCAACCTGCTGGAGAAGCGCCAGTTCCGCCCACTTTGCGCAAGCGCGGGCCAGCACCAGTTCCTCGGCGACCTGTGGGAGTGGACCTCCAGCGCCTACCTGCCATATCCGGGCTTCCGCGCCAGTGATGATGCGGTAGGTGAATACAACGGCAAGTTCATGTGTAACCAGAAAGTATTGCGAGGTGGCTCCTGTATTACTCCGGCAGATCATATCCGTATGACCTACCGTAACTTCTTTTACCCGCACCAGGGATGGCAGTTTACCGGTGTCAGGCTGGCAGGAGACCCAGTATGAATATGGCCTTATCGCCAGCGAATGAAGTCAGTGAAACAGAATTTTTCCGCCGCGATGTCATTGCCGGCCTGCGCAAGGAGCAGAAAACGCTCCCCTGCAAATACCTCTATGACGAAGAGGGGTCGCGCATCTTTGAGCAGATCTGCGAGCTCAGTGATTACTACCTGACCCGCACCGAAGCCGGGATTTTCCGTGACCACCTGCCACATATGGCGAAGCTGATCGGGCCCGACAGCGTGATTATCGAGCCGGGCGCCGGTAACTGCGAGAAAGTGGAACCACTGTTGCAGGCGCTGGAAGAACCGCGGGCATACATCCCCATGGACATCTCGCCGGAAATCCTGCTCGCTGCACGAACTCGCATTCGCAGGCAATTGCCTGACCTGAAAGTGGAGGCGCATGTTGGTGACTTTACCGCACCGGAGGCCTGGCAGGGCGTGTCGAGACAATCCCCTGGTGGCCGGCGGGTAATCTTTTTCCCGGGGTCCACCATTGGCAACTTTGACCCTGAAGCCGCGCGCCAGCTGCTGGCGGATTTTGCGGCCCATCTCTCTACCGGGGACGGCATCCTGATTGGCACCGACCTGGTCAAGGACACGGTCGTACTGGAGCGGGCTTACAACGACAGCGAACATGTTACCGCGAACTTCAACAAGAACCTGCTGACACGTATTAACAGTGAGCTGGGTGGGGATTTTGACCTGGACGCCTTTGCCCACCGCTCATTCTACCATGCGCTCAAGCAGCGGGTGGAGATGCACCTGGTGAGCCTCAAGCCCCAGCGGGTGCATATAGCAGGCGAGTGTTTTGATTTTTCCGAGGGCGAAACCATTCACACGGAAAACAGCCACAAATATACCCTGGAGGGGTTTGCTGAAATGCTCCGTGAAGCCGGCTTTACACTGGTACACCAGTGGACCGATGGGGGAGGCCTGTATGCCATTCATTATGCGGAAATCCGCTGAATCATCGGTTGTTTCCCCGCTTGCCCTGGTGGTGGCAGTGTTGTGCCTTACCATAGTCAATCCCACCCGTGCCGATGATAGTGCGACTGAACCGGGGCGAACTGCTGAGCAGCAACAGGCAGCAGTGCAACAACCGGTCATCACGGTCTACAAGCATCGCTTCTGTTTTTGCTGCAAAAGGTGGATGGAGCACCTGCAGGGCAATGGCATGCAGACACCGGTGGTGAACGCCAGCAACGATGAACTCAGCGAGTTGAAGGGCAAGTGGCGTATCCCCACTGGTATGCAGGGATGCCACACCGGCGTGTTCAATGGCGAGTATGTGTTCGAGGGTCATGTGCCGGCCCGGCTGATCCGGAAATTCCTCGCCAATCCCCCGGAGGGTAGTATTGGGTTGACCGTGCCCGGGATGCCGGAGGGGAGCCCCGGAATGTACGACGGTGATAAATTTTCCCCCTATACCGTTTACCTGGTGATGCGTGATGGCGATTACCGGTTTTACGCACGGGTCGAGCAACCGGAGGCTGGCCCGGAAGGTGACGCCGCGATGACCGCCGAGCGCGCTGGAGAGGCAAGTGCAGATGCCGGGTCCCCACAGGGCGGTTCCTGACCCCCTTGTTTCTGGTAAGGTAGCGCCTCCCCGAACCGGATTGACTTGCATGACAGAGAAGTTCCGCCCGGCCACCGGCCTGGGCAATTGTCACCTCCAGACCGTATTTCCCCGATTCCATCGCCCGAAGCCCTGGGTCCGGACACACAGCCGTTGGCTCCATACCCCGGATGGGGATGTCATCGCGCTGCATATGCCGGAGGAACTCCACGATGATCCTGCCAGGCCTCTGGTGCTGGTCCTCCACGGACTGGAAGGCTCGGTCAACTCTCCCTATGCCCAGGGCATCATGCAGGCATTGCAAAAGCGCGGCTTCCAGGTTGCGGTAATGCATTTTCGTGGCTGCGGGGGCATCCCCAACAAGCTCCCGCGGGCCTATCACAGTGGCGACAGTGATGATCCGCGCTGGCTGGCCGGTGTCCTGCGCAGGGAACTGCCGAATACACCATTGATGGCCGTAGGCTATTCGCTGGGCGGGAATGTATTATTGAAATGGCTGGGGGAGGACAGCGACAGCAGCCCCCTGGTGGCGGCAGTGTCGGTTTCGGCTCCGCTGGACCTGCATGCCTGCAGCCGCAGGATCAACAGCGGGCTTTCCCGGGTCTACCAGCGCCACCTGCTGGACAGCCTGCGCCAGAGCCTGCGCCGCAAGAGCGCCGATGTTGAGCTTGCCCGCCAGCTACCGGACGTGAATGATGCCGAGCTGTTCCGCAACTTCCGCGTTTTCGATGACAAGTTCACGGCGCCTTTGCACGGCTACCTGGATGTCGAGGATTACTACACCCGGGCGTCCAGTAAGCCGCTGCTCAGGCAGATAGCAAGGCCGACCCTGATAATTCACGCACTGGATGACCCCTTCATCTGCCCGACGGCAGTACCGGAACCGGATGAATGCAGCCCCTCGGTAGAACTGGAGATCTCTCGACGGGGTGGGCACGTGGGCTTTGTCAGCGGCAGCCTGTGGCGGCCGGAGTACTGGCTGGAAATCCGTATCCCCGATTTTTTACAGCAAATAGCCCGCTCTCTCACCGCGACCCCGGCATAGCGCAACCAAAATAGCTGGCTTACCTGATCCTGTTATGCCCCCAACTGCGCAGGCCCTTTATGCAGGGCCATCTGCATGGCCTTTTTTGGCGGGTTGTCCGTCAAGCGACCCCGGCCTTCAGGCATATAATCAGGTCCCCGGACAGGAGCCAGCTTCAGGCGGATTAAGGGATGTCACCGTTAAAGTCCGGTTGCTGCGGCTGCCCCAGGTTGGCTGGCGGCCAATCTTTCAGCCGGAGGAGCGCGAATATGCCCGAATGCCAATCCGTGGATGCAATCCCCGGGAGTCGGGAGGCTGGCACTGATACTTACTGCTTACCGGAAGGCGGGGATTCCGGGGCCGACCGTTCTCAGGCCCACCGCCAGGGGCTGGCACAGGAAGCCGCAATTGCCATCAGCTATAACGGCCTGAATCACGCCGTAATGATGGCGACCCCGGACAACCTGGCGGATTTTGCCGTTGGGTTCAGTATCAGTAACCGGGTTATCGATTCTCCGGATCAAATTCTCGATATCAGTGTCGACTACCAGCAGCATAGCGCCTGCCTGGAGATCACCCTGGTCCAGCGGGCACTGCACGGCCTGAAAGCCATGCGGAGAAACCTGGCAGGCAGCGGCAGCTGCGGGCTCTGCGGAACCGAGGCGCTTCAGCAGGCCCTGTTACGCCCCCCGGCGAACTCGATTGGCCCCAATCGGCCCCTCCCACCACAGGCCCACCTCCGCTCGGTGCGGGAACGCTTTCAGCAGGTACAAAAACATCGTCACCACAGCGGGGCCATGCATGCCGCACTGTATGTGAGCTCGCACGGACAAACGTTACTTTGCCGGGAAGATATCGGTCGCCACAATGCGCTGGATAAACTGCTGGGTGCCTGCTTTCGCCAGGGAATCGCACTCGAGCAGGGATTCGTTGCGGTTACCAGCCGCTGTGGCCTGGAGCTGGTGCAGAAAGCGGTAAGGGCGGGGGTCGGCACCCTGGTGAGCCTGTCTGCACCAAGTGATTTCAGCGTGCGCTGGGCCCGGGACTGTGGCCTCAACCTGTTACACCAGACCGCCCGGGGCGAAGGGCGGATCTATAGCCCGGCACCGGAGTCGGATGAGGAATGCCTATGAAGCCCCCGATAGAGCCCTTTCGGTTTCACCCCTATCGCAGGCCCGCGGCGGGGTGGGGCGCCCTGCGCAGCGTGGCCCATACGACCCGGGCCAGCCAGCAGGCCCTGAAAAACCTGCTGTTGCTACTGCGTATCAATCACCACGGTGGATTTGACTGCCCGAGCTGTGCCTGGGGTGAGGCCCCTGATGAGGGCCGGATCCGCTTCTGCGAGAACGGCGCCAAGGCCACAAACTGGGAGGCGACCAGTCGCAGGGTTGATGCCGCATTTTTCCGGGAAAACAGCATCACTGACCTGTTGCGACACACGGACTACTGGCTTGAGTTCCAGGGCCGGCTGACCGAACCGATGTACTTTGACAGCGAGGGTGACCATTACCGTCCGATTTCCTGGGATGCAGCGTTCGAGCTGGTTGGCCGGCACCTGAATGCGCTTGCGTCGGCGGACGAAGCCGCCTTTTACACGTCCGGGCGCGCCAGCAATGAAGTGGCTTTTCTCTACCAGCTGTTCGCGCGGGTTTTCGGTACCAACAACCTCCCGGACTGCTCCAATATGTGTCACGAGGCAAGCGGCTATGCCCTGAAAGAAAGTATCGGGGTGGGGAAGGGGACCTGCACCTACGAAGACCTCGAACAGGCGGATACCCTGTTTATTTTCGGCCAGAATCCGGGCTCCAATGCGCCGCGCATGCTGGACCCGGTCAGCAGGGCGGTCAAGCGGGGAGCACAGGTAGTGGCAATCAACCCGCTTCGGGAAGCGGGCCTGCAACGGTTCCAGGCGCCCCAGAACCCGGTTGAAATGCTGACAGACGGAGCGACACCAACCAGCAGCGCATATTTTCGCCCCGCACTCGGCGGTGATATGGCAGTGGCACGCGGCGTGGCCAAGATTTTGTTCGAGCGACAGGAGAGGGCGGACAACGATGGTGGCGCCGGCCCCCTGGACCTTGAATTTATCCGTGAGCACTGCAATGGCTTCGGCGAATACCGGGAACTGGTAACGGAGACTCCCTGGGAGCATATCCTGCAGCAGAGTGGGCTTAAAAAAGAAGAGCTGGAACAGATCGCCGATATTTATGCTCGCGGTAAACGCGTGATTTTCTGCTGGGGCATGGGGATTACCCAGCATTATCACGGTGTGGCGACGATACAGGAGCTCACCAACCTGCTTCTCCTGCGCGGCCAGATAGGCCGGCCCGGCTGCGGTGCCAGCCCGATTCGCGGGCACAGCAATGTCCAGGGTGACCGGACTATGGGCATCAACGAGAGGCCCGCTGCGGATTTTCTCGATTCCCTGGAAAAGCGCTTTGGTTTTAGCTGCCCACGGGAACCGGGTGTGAACGTGGTGCAGGGCATCGGCGCCATGATCGAGGGCCGGATCAAGGTGTTTATCGGTCTGGGGGGCAACTTTGCCCAAGCGACCCCGGACAGCCAGCGTACGCACGAGGCGCTGCGATCGTGTGATTTAACGGTCCAGATCAGTACCAAGCTCAACCGCAGCCACCTGGTTACCGGTCGCGAGGCCCTGATCCTGCCGTGCCTGGGGCGCACGGATATCGACGAGCAGGCTGCGGGTCCCCAGGCGGTAACGGTGGAAGACACGTTCAGCATGGTGCACGCATCCTATGGGCAGCTGCGGCCATTGTCGTCCCGGATCCGCTCGGAAAGTGCCATAGTTGCGGGCATCGCCAATGCCACTGTAGGTAGTGAGATTGTCGACTGGCTGCATCTGGTGGAAGACTACAGCCGGATCAGGGACCTGATCGAGAGCGTCATTCCCGGGTTTGATGACTTTAACCGCAGGATCGGGCAGCCCGGCGGCTTTTACCTGCAAAACGCGGCGGCCAAACGACACTGGAAAACCGCTTCCGGCCAGGCCAACTTCAAATCCAACCCGCTACTGGATTCGCTGGTGCGAAGTGAGATGTGCGACAAGGGCGAGCGCCGGCCAGACCTGCAACTGCAAACCATGCGCTCCCACGACCAGTTCAACACCACTGTATACAGCCCAAACGACCGCTACCGGGGTATCACCGGTAGCCGCCAGGTACTGTTCGCCAATCGGGAGGATATCAGCCGGCTGGGTTTCAGCGAGGGACAGCGAGTGGACATCGTCTCCCTGTGGGATGATGATGTCGATCGGAGAGTGGAGGGATTTACCCTGGTTGCCTATGACATACCCCCGGGGCAGGCCGCCGCCTATTACCCCGAGACCAACCCGCTGGTGCTACTGGAGAACTACGGTATCGGCAGTTTCACACCGGCATCGAAGCTGGTCGGCGTCTGCCTGGAGGAAAGCGCAGCAACAGAGCGTATCCTCTGATCCCCGGGCGAGCCCTGGTCACGCCAGGTGCGCGGTAAAGACGGCCATCAGGACAAACAGGTCGGCGATCAGGATCACCAGCAAGAGGTCAAATTTACTGACCTTATCATCGGGCTCGGCCTGGTTATCGATTTGCTTGCGGTGCACGCGCATTCGCAGGTATGCCAGCAGGATCACCAGGCCGCCACTTGCGAGCATGGCAACCTCGGACCACGGTGACACCGGTTGCTGGCCCAGCCGGCCCGCGGCAAGCCCAAAGCCGACGACAGCCACGGCGGTTCGCACCCAGGCGAGAAAGGTGCGCTCATTGGCGGCGTGATCGGGGAACCTGCTTGCCATAACGGTTGCCAGCACCAGATTCAGGGAACAGGGGTGCAATTGTAGCCCCCATTGTTGGTGTCAGGTGTGTTATGTGAATACCTAATTTAACATAATCTATATTATGCGAACTATGGTTGGGGGAGCCGACAGCCAGTGCTTGTCCTGTATGGCCAGCTAAACCAGGCGGTTCCTTCGAGCCCACCAACGGTAAGCCACGTGACTTACCGCGAACGTTCAATCTCTGCTCACCAGCTCACTCGCCTTCTTATCCACGGCTTCTAGCGCCTGGTGGACTTTATCTTCCCAGAATGGAATATCTTTGTGATCAATGTCGGACGGAATTCGTAGCGGTTCACCGGCAACAAGTGCCACCCGCGTGAACATCCCCGGCAGTTCCATACGGTCCCATCGCCGATTCATGACGTGTTTGCGACGGCTTGCAGTGGACACGGGAACAAGGAGAAAACCCAGTGATGAGGCAAGCTCAATCGCCCCCCTTTTTACCACATGATAAGGCCCGAGCGGTCCATCCACGGCAAGCGCGGCAGCAGATTGCGTAACTAGCTCGGCCCGCATGAGATCAAGCAAATTTGCTTCGTTATACCGGGCTGGTAACTGGATACATGTATAGCCAAAGTGACGGCATATCTCACAGATAATTGCTCCCCGAAACGAATGGCTCGCAAAAACACAAGCCTTTCTCCCGCGTAACAGGGTGAACAGCGGCAGATACTGGCCATGCCAGAACACAACTAAAAGCCGCTTGCCCCTGTAACGCACATCATCCAGGCGGTCCAGCCCCTCGATTTCAACGCGCCATGTTGTGCATTGCAGCCGCAGAATCCCTGCGCCAATCAATCCCAGAATACGTGCCCACATGCCTGATCTCTGATGAGCTCCTTTGCGGCGATCACCCCACACCTGAATTGCCCCTCCTGGCTCACATTAGCGGACGTTAGTTGGTGCTTTGCTCCTGGGCGTGAGTCCCTTCAAGTTAGCCTGCAGTCACGATTCGCACATCCTCAGATGTCGTCAATATCCATCTGGCCCTCCAGACCCTGAACGCGACGCAGCAGCGACGGCTTTGCGATGCGGTGCAGGCAGTGGTCGCGAACAATCGCAGTAAGGCCCTTGCTGGTATGAAGTGTTGACATGTATTCGCGGACCCAGGTGCGTGCCTCAGCCTCTGTGCCGAAATCTGCGCAGACAAGCTGCCATAAGAACTGGTCCAGGCTGATAGATACCCGCTTTGTGTCCGCATTCCTGCCGTCGATGATGATTGACGCCATATTGAGCTCACATAAAGTTTTATGTGCATTATACATAACTATTTATGGTGAGCCCGTGCGAACGATTTACATAAATATTTATGTGCCGCGCCTCACTGCCTTGGCCATGGAATCCTTCAACAGATCCGCGGCAGCTGCTCGCCGGGCAACCGGTGCAACAGCCGATCACAGCCCAATGCGTTCTGCAGGATAACCTGCTGGCGATCTCCACCAGTAACTGTTCCGATGGCCCGGCTCCCCACTGTGACTGGATCTGATTCCAGCACGGCCAGTGCCGATTCAACCTGGTCCGCGGGCACAAAAGCAATAAAGCGCCCCTCATTGGCCACATAAAACGGGTCCAGGCCCAGCATTTCGCAGGCGCCCCGCACGGCATCACAGGTGGGAATGTCGGCCTCCCGCACCAGGAATTCCCTGCCGGCGGTTTCCGCAAGCTCCACCAGTGCCGTAGCCAGGCCGCCGCGGGTCAGGTCACGCAGGCAGTGGATGCTGATGCCTGCGTCCAGCAGATTTTGCACGGGTCGGTGCAGGGGTGCGCAGTCACTTTGCAGCGGGGAATCAAACTCCAGTCCCTCGCGACGGGCCATTACCGCCATGCCATGGCGACCGATATCCCCGGACAGCAGAATCACGTCACCGGGCCGGATCTGGCCGGGTTCTATCGTGAACGATTCGTGCAGTACGCCAATGCCGGCGGTATTGATATAGATACCATCACCCTTGCCCCGCTCCACCACTTTGGTGTCCCCGGTCACCAGCTGCACGCCACAGCGCGTGGCCGCCGCGCCCATCGAGGACATCACCCTGGTCAGGGTATCCAGGGGCAGCCCCTCTTCCAGGATCAGGCTGCAACTCAGGTACAGCGGCCTGGCACCACTCATGGCCAGGTCGTTTACGGTGCCGTATACCGCGAGCCTGCCGATATCGCCACCGGGGAAAAACAGTGGAGTAACCACAAATGAGTCGGTGGTGAATACCACCTGCCCGGTTGCCGGTGGTAGCGTAGCGCTGTCGTGCCCCTGGGCAATCCAGGAATTATTGAAATGCGGGAAGACACAATCCCGTAGCAACCTCTGGCTGAGTTCTCCCCCACTGCCGTGGCCCAGGCGCACGATTTCGCCGGTATCTGCAGGTAGTGGGCAGTCAATGTTCATTGGCAGGTTCCTGTCTGCGGTAGCCGTAGTAGGCGGCACAGGCGCCCTCGGATGAAACCATGGGCGCGCCGAGGGGCTTTTCCGGTCGGCAGCTGTTACCAAAATGTGGGCAATCACCGGGTTTTTTATGCCCCTGCATGATCTCCCCACTGATGCAGCCACTGGTATCCGCCCGGGCAATAATATCGGTGCAGAACCTGCGCCCGGCATCGAACAGGGCGAAGTCCTGCCGCAGGCGCAGCCCACTGGCAGCGACTGCGCCAACCCCGCGCCAGTTCTGGTCGACGACTTCGAATACCTGCCTGACCATTTCCTGTGCGGGCAGGTTGCCATGGCGTTCTACTGCGCGGGCATACTGGTTTTCCACCCGGCAACTGCCCTCCTCCAGCTGCCGCAGGCAGAGCATCACACCCTCGAGGATATCCAGCGGTTCGAAGCCGGTGACCACAATGGGGATCTGGTATTTCCTTGCCAGTGGCGGGTACTGCTCGTAGCCCATTACCGCACACACATGCCCGGCCGCCAGGAAACCCTGCACGCGACAGTTTTTCGCAGAGCAGATGGATTCGATCGCCGGTGGCACCAGGAAGTGGGAGACGAGCAGGGAGAAATTCCGCAGGCCCTTCTCCCGGGCCAGGAATACCGCCATGGCATTGGCGGGGGCAGTAGTCTCGAAGCCTATGGCGAAGAAGACCACTTCCCTGTCCGGATTCTCTTCTGCCAACGTGACCGCCTGCAGGGGCGAATAGACGATACGGATATCCCCACCTGCGGCCTTGACCGACAGCAGGTCACGATCGCTCCCGGGCACCCGCAGCATATCGCCGAAGGAGCAGAAAATAACCTCCGGCCTGGAGGCAATGGCGATCGCGCGGTCGATGGCTTCCAGCGGCGTCACGCATACCGGGCAACCCGGTCCATGGACCAGTTCCACTGCAGCAGGCAGGAACTGCTGTAGCCCGTATTTGACAATGGCATGGGTCTGGCCGCCACAGACTTCCATAATGGTCCAGGGCCTGGTGTTGAGCCGGGCAATTTCTGCCGCGACCTTTTCGATACTGTCCCGCTGGCGATACTCATCCAGGTATTTCATGGTTCACCCAACTCCCCAATCTCCTCCAGGTAACGGAATATCCTGCGGGCCTCATCCTCGTTGACCCGGCTGATGGCAAACCCCACATGAACAATCACATAGTCACCTACGTCGGCTTCCGGGACATACGCCAGGTTCACCTCCCTGGAGATGCCGCCAAAACTGACCCTGGCACTGCGCTCCAGGGGCTCGGTGTTGAGAAACGCCTCCACGCGTCCGGGGATACCTAAACACACAGGGTACTGCCCTCCCCTTTATGCGTCCCAGGGGATGCCATACAGCAGGCATAGTAAACCTGCCCCAGCGCGATACCACCGTCGTTCGGAGGCACACTGCCGTGGCAGTGGACACGGAACCCGGCCTGCCGCAACAATTTCGCAGTGGTCTCAACCAGTCGCCGGTTCTGGAAAACCCCGCCGGACAGGAAGATATTGTCCTCCCCGGCTTTTTGCGCGATGGCCAGTATCATCCGGGCCAGGGTGTTGTGAAACGCGGCAGCCCTGTCCGCAACTTCGGTCCCTGCAGCTCCTGCTTCCAGCAACGCGGTAATAACCGGCGCCCAGTCGACAAGCCAGAGACCGCCACGCTGCTGCAGCCCGAATGGGTAACTGGATGAATCATCTGATTCCAGTGCGGCATGCTCCACCGCCATCGCCGCCTGCCCCTCAAATGTGACTTCAGAGGCAAGACCCAGCAGTGACGCCACCGCATCAAACAGGCGGCCGACGCTGCTACAGCGGGGGCTGTTGAGTTCCCGTTCGAGCATGCATTTGAGAATCCTGATTTCGCTGCTGCTGAATTGCCTGCTCAGGTATTGTTGGGTCTCCGCCCCGTCGCCCAGGGCTTCGAACAGCACACTGGCGCCAGTTCGGCGCGGCTCCCGCACAGCACGCTCGCCTCCCGGGAGAGAGAATTCCCGCAGGCTGGCAAACGGGGTAACCGTAGTGCTGCCATCCCAGCGCAGGAACTCTCCTCCACGTATGGCGCCGTCGCCATCATAGCCGGTGCCATCCCAGCAGATACCCAGGGCGGGCCCATAGTGGGCATGTTCTGCCATGCAGGAGAAGAAATGGGCCCGGTGGTGTTGGATACCGGTATTTTCCAGCTCACTGGATCCCGCCCAGCGGTGTGACGCATAACCGGGATGCAGGTCGTTGAGCAACACGCATCGATCCAGCTGGTAGAAACGCATTAGGTCTTCGATTGCTCCCCTGAAGGCTTCCATTGCCATCGGGCTGTCGAGGTCACCGATATGCTGGCTCAGCTGCACGGTATTCCCCCTGGCAATAGCCACGCAGTTTTTCAGGTCCGCGCCTACAGCGACCCGGTCAGTACTGCTGGCCTGCCCAGGTAACTGTAATGGCAGTGGTGCATAGCCACGCGCCCGGCGCAGCATCACCGGTTGGCCATCGATTATCCGCTGTACCGAGTCATCCAGTGCGCGCACAATGGGGCGGTCATGCAACAGGAACTGGTCGGCGATCCCGCCCAACCGCTCAAGTGCCTGGGCATTGTCGGTGCAGATGGGCTCCCCCGCCAGGTTGCCACTGGTGGCAACCACCGGGCGTTGCAGTATCTGCATCAGCAGGCTGTGCAGGGGAGATGCCGGGAGCATGACTCCCAGTAAGGGATTCTGCGGGGCGATACTTGCAGCGATATGCATGTCAGCCTGACCTTTTGCAGTCAGCAGGACAATCGGTCTCTCCCGGGAACAGAGCAACGATTCCTCCTGCCTTGAGACATGGCAGTCCCTGCGCACAGTGGCGAGGTCCGGGTACAAAACCGCGAAAGGCTTGTGCGGACGCTGCTTGCGCTGTCGCAGCCGCCTTACAGCGTTCTCGTTACTGGCATCGACCAGAAGCTGGAAACCGCCAACGCCTTTGAGGGCGACAACCTGGCCGCTATCGATTGCGGCTGCTGCCAGTTGCAGGGCCTGCCCCATGAGCGCGATAGAGCGGCCCCGCTGATCCACAAGTTCAAGCTGAGGGCCGCATTCGGCGCAGGCATTGGGTTCCGCATGGAATCGCCGGTCCCGGGGATCCGTATATTCACGGTGGCAATGTTCGCACAGGGCGAAGCTTTTCATTGCGGTGTTGCCGCGATCGTAAGGCAGGCGCTCCAGGATGCTGAAGCGCGGGCCGCAGGCCGTGCAGTTGATGAAGGGGTAACGGTAACGGCGGTTCGCCGGGTCGAACAGCTCGGCCAGGCAGTCATCACAGGGCGCCAGGTCGGGCATTACAGTCGCGGACGGTGCGGCACCGCTGTCACTCTCACGGATAAAGAAACCGATATCATCCCGCAGGGGAACGGGTGTGCTCACCAGCCGGTCGATGCGGCTGTGTTTGGGTTTGTGCTGTTGTAGTCCCTGCACAAAATCCCGTATTTTTGCGCTCTTGCCCTGCACTTCCAAGCACACGCCCCGGGCGTCATTGGCGATCCAGCCATGCAGCCCACTTCCGTGCGCCAGGCGGTGCACAAACGGGCGAAAGCCGACCCCCTGGACCACCCCGCCGATCTCGATACGCAGGCGCTCTACCGAATTATTCTGCATCGGTGCCCTCGAACTCCAGGCTGTCCAGTACGATCTGCTGGGCCTCAGAATGGTGTATATCGGACAGTTCATCGATATACAGTCGCAGGCCTTCCAGGGGCGTGCCCGCAGTCTCACGCTCAAAGTGTTCACGCAGGTGATCCGCCGAGATATGTGCCAGCGCACCGAGGCGAAGCCTGGCGGCAACCAGCCTGCCCCTCTCGCGACCGGCCAGCAACCGGATCTTTCCTACCAGGTCCTTGATCAGGGACTGTTCGTGCATCAGGGGCCTCCTGCCTGAACTTTCAAAAATTCCAGAATTTCCTGTTCGACCTGCGCTGCTGCGGCTTCCACCGCGGGCGTCATGGTCGCGCTGGTGGAAAAGTCCTTGCCGCAGATGGCAAATATCCTCAGCGTCAACGGCAGTGAATCGAGCAGCCTGGCGAGCTCCAGGGCTTCGGCCAGCGTAAAGCCATGGCTTGAAGTAATACTCAGGCCTGCGGGCAGGGTTTCATCCAGTCCGTCCAGACGAATGATTTCACCCGGTGCCGTGCCGGAGACCACCATAGCGTCCACGAGCACAACCGGGCGAGCCTTCCAGTCGTCCAGAAGCCTCGTCATATCACCGCTGTTTTCAATATACTCGGCAATACCGCCGAGCCTGTCGCGCAACCGGTGTAACAGGTACGGGCCCACACTGTCGTCACCGCGAAAGCGGTTGCCCAGGCTGATGATCGCCCACCCCTTTACCGTGTCCCGTGTCACCCGTCGTTTCCCCCGGAGTTGCCTCCCGCGTGTTCCAGGTGCAATTGGAGGAAATGGGTCGAGCAGGAGATGCAGGGATCGTAATTGCGAATCGCCTGCTCACACTGGGCCTGCAGCCGGTCCTCAGGCAAGTGCAGGTACTGCGGCAGCATATGGCGCAGGTCATCCTCGATGGTCTTCTGGTTCTGGGAGGTGGGCGCGACAATCCTGGCGTCAGTGATCTTGCCTTTATCGTCGATCCCGTAGCTGTGGTAGAGCAGCCCCCGCGGCGCTTCCGTTGCCGCGCACCCATGGGACTCCCGCGGCTTCGTTTCCAGGTAAGCCTGCTGTGGCTGCTGGTAGTTGTCGATAATCCGCAGGGCCTCGTCAAACGCGTAGAGCACCTCCAGGCTACGGACCACAATGCTCTTGAATGGGTTGGCGCAGAATGGTGGGAAGCCGACATCCTCTGCCGTCTCCTGTACCAGAGGCGACAGGCGGTCGTAATTGAGGTTATAGCGGGCCATGGGGCCGACAAAATAGGCTCCCCGCTCCACCAGCGTACTGTGCAGTGCATTGGAGTACTCGATGTGTTCTTCCCGGAAATGCGCATCATAGGCCTGTACCGGGATGTCCAGGCCGCGGGTGGAGACGATACGGCCTTCATTCATCGGGTATTCGTTCGGATGCGAGAGAGCGACAAACTCGTATTGATCGGCCGCGGCCCGTTCGAACTTCGGGAATGATAATGACGCAGCCCATCGAACCCCCTCCACTGCCAGATCCCGCGCCCGCAGTAACTGCTGTCGCAATGGCTCCAACTCAGCCCTCACCGGCACCCGGTAAAACCCGCCGACGCGCACATTGATCGGGTGAATTTCCCGGCCACCCAACAGGCTCACCAGTGCATTGCCGGCCTTTTTGATCGCCAGCCCATCCTGCACGATTTGCGGGTGGTCCTTTGCCATCGCCACAGCGCTCTCATAGCCGAGGAAGTCCGGCGCGTGCAGCATATAGATATGCAGGCTGTGGCTCTCAATCCACTCACCGCAATAGATCAGCCGGCGCAGTGCCCGCAGTTCCGGTGTGGGGGCCAGGCCAAGCGCGTCCTCCATCGCATGTAAAGAACTCATCTGGTAGGCCACCGGGCAGATACCACAGATGCGCGCGGTAATATCCGGGGCCTCAAGGTAGTCCCTGCCGCGCAAGAATCCCTCAAAGAAGCGCGGCGGTTCGAAGATTTTGAGTTTGACGTCGTGCACACCGCCATCGTCATAACGGATATACAGCGCCCCTTCGCCCTCGACCCGGGCCAGGTAATCCACCTTGATGGTTTTAGTCCTGGCCATCGGCCTGCTCCTGGTTGCCGGTGCTGGCCTGGCGGCGGCTTTCCCGCTCGAAAGCCGGCGCGGCCGCATTGAAGTTGCGCAGGTTCTCAATGATCGTGACACGTTCAGCGCCGAGCTCTTCCCGCCACCAGTGGCACAGGGACTCCGTATTGGGGTTTTCCTTGGGGCCATAGCAGCTGTAACAGCCGCGGTTATAGGTGGGGCAAATGGCCCCGCACCCGGCGTGTGTTACCGGGCCCATACAGGGCGTTCCGTGGGCTACCCAGACACAGACATTGCCCCGGATCTTGCACTCCACACACACCGAGTGCGGCGGCACCTGGGGTGGGCGTCGGTGCAGGAAGGCGCTGATGACCTCCAGCAGTTGGCGCTTGTTGATCGGGCAGCCCTGTAACTCGAAATCCACCGGCACGTGGGCACTGATGGGAGTCGAGGTTGCCAGGGTGGCGATGTATTGCGGGTGGGCGTACACGACAGCTGTAAATTCCTCTACATCAGCAAAATTGCGCAGTGCCTGGATTCCGCCGGCGGTCGCGCAGGCGCCGATCGTTACCAGGGCGCGGGACTGGGCGCGTACCTCACGAATGCGGTGCGCATCCTCTGTGGTGGTGATGGATCCTTCCACCAGGGAAAGATCATAGGGGCCCGCCACCTGCCGGCTGCTGGCCTCCATGAAATAGGCAATATCGATTGTGTCCGCCAGCTGCAAAAGTTCATCTTCACAGTCAAGCAGGCTGAGCTGGCAACCGTCGCAGGAAGCGAATTTCCATACCGCCAGTCTGGGTTTGGTGGGCTCTTGCATATGGCTCATCGCCTGCGAGTAGGCTCCTGCCCCTCAGTCACCTGAATCATTACAGGGCCCTGATGTTGAACCACTGCCGGATATCCCCGTAGCAGAACACCGGGCCGTCCTTGCAGACAAAATTCGGGCCCCACTGGCAGTGTCCACAGTGTCCCGTTGCGCACTTCATATTGCGCTCCATGGAAAGGAAGATAGCTGATTCCGGTACCCCCGCCTGGCGCAGGGTCCGGATGCAGAAGCGCATCATGATCTCCGGGCCGCAGACGAAGGCGACCGTCCTGGCCGCGTCGAACTCGGCTGCCTGCAGGGGGTCGGTAATAACGCCGATATACCCCTGCCACTCGTCGACGGCGTGATCGACCGATTGCACCAGTTCCAGCGCTTGCATCCACCGCTCCAGTTCCGACTGGAAGAGACGCTCTGCCGGGCGTCGCGCACCATAGAAAAGCCTTACGCGACTGGTCTGGATACCGCTGCGCAACACGCTGTAGATCACCGGTCGCAACGGGGCCAGGCCCAGCCCACCGGCGATAATCACCAGGTCACTGCCGGCCGCTATTTCCAGCGGCCAGCCATTCCCGAAGGGGCCCCGAACACCCACCTGGTCCCCACGCCGCAATCGTTCCAGCGCGGCCGTTACCTGGCCCTGTGTGCGGATGGTATGAACCAGGCTCCCGTCCCGCGATTCCGGGCCACTCATCGAGATGGGGACTTCGCCGGCACCGAAGGCATAGAGCATGTTGAACTGCCCGGGACGAAAGGCATCCGAATCGTCCTGCTCAGGGGACAGGTGCAGCGTGAAAGTGCCGGGATATTCCTCCTGGCGATGCTCGATACGGTACATCTGCGGAATCACTGGCGATCCCCAACCAGCGGAGACGGTTGGGCGTAAACATCCAGCAGCTGGATTCGCGCAGCCTGTAGCCGCTCGGTGGCGATCCGGGCAAAGCGCTGCATCAGCTGGAACCCCAATCGTGGCTCTGCCTCACATTTTTCCCGCAGGCACTTGCCGTTGAGGCGTATCGCGTGTACCTGATCCATCGCGCGGCCGTCGAAGGTCCACTGGTAGGGGGGGAACAGCCAGGACCAGCCAAAGACGTCGCCGTCATGGAGGGTCTGCAGGCAGATTGGCCCACGATCCGGACGGTAGGTTTCCACTGCGACCCTGCCCTTGCGAATCAGGAAGAAGTAGTCCGCTGGCTCGTTCTCCTGTGCCAGGTAGTCCCCGGCAGCGTATATAGCGTTCTCTCCGCAGCCAGCGATGAACTCCAGGTCTGCCGGGGCCAGGTCGCGGAAGAAAGGGTGTTCACGGAGCATGTCGGGGATCTTCTGCATTATTGCTCCGGGCCGGGTTTCTCGAGTTCACGGATGTTCCGCACTTCCTCGGTAAGGTCGATACCCACCGGGCACCAGGTAATACAGCGCCCGCACCCCACACAGCCGGAAGAACCGAACTGGTCGTGCCAGGTGGCCAGTTTGTGGGTCATCCACTGCCGGTAGCGAGATCGCGTATCGGCTCGTACGGGGCCACCGGTGACATAGCTGAAGTCAGCGGTAAAACAGGAATCCCAGCGCTCCCAGCGTTCGGCATGGTCGCCACTCAGGTCGGTGGTGTCCTCCACCGTGGAGCAGAAGCACGTCGGGCAGGCCATGGTGCAATTGGCGCAACTCAGGCAGCGCTCGGCGACCTGGTCCCACGATGCACTCTCGTAGTTGCGGTAGAGCAGTTCCTTCAGGTCGGAGCTGTCAAACCGGCGGGGCCCCTCTTCCATCTGGCGCACGGCATTCTGAACGCCCCGGGCCGCAGCCTCCTCGTGCCGTTTCCCAGAAGGCGTCACCGGTAACTGGCGCAGGACCTGGCTGCCGCGGTATGAATCGCTGCCAATCAGGAAATAATGCTCATCACCATCGATTACTTCGGTCATCGCCAGGTCAGTGGCGAGGGTCACCTTCGGTCCAGTATTCATCGAGGTGCAGAAGCAGGTGGCGGCTGCGCAAGTGCAGTTCACCGCGACAATAAACAGATTGCTGCGCCTGTGGGCGTAATTTTCATTGGAGTGCTGGTCGTCGACAAATACCCGGTCCTGTATGGCGATGGCATGAAGCTCACAGCTGCGTACGCCGAGAAAAGCCATTCGGGGTGGCTCTTCAGTAATTTCCGTTACCTGGATGTCATTAGTGTCCTTGCGCGCCTTCCATACCTGTCGGCGCGGCAACTGCAGGAATTTTTTCCATGAATGCGGTCCGACCGCATAGCCGAAATAGGCGTCATCGTCACGGCGCTCCAGGCGGTAACAGCCCTTTTCCTGCCTATCGGTCCAGCCCTGAGGCAGGTCTGCGGCGGACGCAACGGTGTCGTAGGTAATTGCCTTGTCACGCAGCACAGGTCCCATCACCTGGAAGCCTTCCTTTCGGATCGCCTGGACCAGGAGGTCCAGGTCACCTGCCTGCAATATAAAGTCCTGCATCATGTGCTGCCGTGACCGTTATTCCCCCTGGTGCGCGTAAATAAATCTGTGCGGTTGGCCCTAAGTACCAACGCAGATCTATTATTTAGGCTGATTGTAGGAACCGGCAGGCCAGCTTGAGAGGAGGCAGGTGACAATGTCCGAGGAGCAGCACCAAGAGGCACTATCGCGAACTGTGACGGAAAAGCTCCGGAATGGCCAGGTGGTGACAATACGCCCAATAAACCGGGGCGATATTGACCTGGAGCGGGAATTTATCACCAACCTGTCGGCGGAGTCCCGTCATTTCCGGTTCCTGGGCGGTGTCGGAAAACCGAGCCAGCAGATGCTGGAAAGGCTGACAGATGTCGATCACAACCAGCGCGAGGCATTTATCGCCATCATCAGCGAAAATGGGGCAGAAAAGGAAATCGGTGTCTCCCGCTACGCGCTGGAAGCGGGTGGCGCAGCTGCTGAGTGTGCCGTCGTGGTTGCGGACGACTGGCAGATGCAGGGCCTGGGCACCCTGCTGTTGAATCGACTGATCGAGTCGGCACGGGCCAGGGGCGTCGGCCACCTCTACTCGATTGACTCGGCGGAAAACACACGGTTGCAGAAAGTAGCCAAAGCCATGGGTTGGGAATGCCATACGGATCCCGAGGATCACACCCAGCTCATTTACCGGCTTGATCTCACCGCAGAATCGTAACCAGGCAGGCATGGCGGGGGGCCGCGCCGGGGCGCTCCCTCCCCCCCCCTCTCCATCAGCTGATACTACTGCACCCGCCGGTTTCCTCAACGCACCCTGTTTACCCAGCCGTCTCGCCCGAGGACCCGTATCATGCCGCACAGTCATTACATCCGTTGGTTTGAGTGCATCTCACTGGGCGATATCGCGGAAGTTGGCGGAAAGACCGCCTCTCTCGGTGAAATGTACCGGGCCCTGGCGCCCCAGGGCATTCGTGTCCCCAACGGGTTTGCCATCACCGCCAATGCCTACCGCGCAGTACTGGACCAGGGCAATACCCGGGATACTTTGCACGAACTGCTGCGTGATGTGGGCAATGCCGGAGGTGATAAGCAGGGCCAGATTGCCGCGGAAGCCCGTAACGCCGTGTATGAATCAGGATTACCGGACGACCTGGCCCGGGAAATCACCGATGCCTATGTCGAACTGTGCGAACAGTATGGCCCGCAGCTCAGGGTTGCCGTGCGCAGCTCCGCCACCGCAGAGGACCTGCCCGACGCCAGCTTTGCCGGCCAGCACGACAGCTTCCTCAATATTGGTGACTCCGAAGGGCTACTGGAGGCCTGTCGTCGCTGTTTTGCGTCGTTATTTACCGAGCGTGCAATCAGTTACCGGGAGCGCAACGGGTTCGATCATTTCAAGGTGGCACTCACCATCGCGGTGATGAAAATGGTCCGGGCGGACCTGGCCGCCAGTGGCGTTATGTTCAGCCTGGACACGGACAGCGGTTTCCGCGACGTAGTCTTTATCAATTCGGCATATGGGCTGGGCGAAAATATCGTTCAGGGGGCCGTGGACCCGGATGAGTTCTACGTGCACAAGCCAACTTACGAGCAGGGCCATCGTTGTGTCTTGCGCCGCCAGCTGGGCGCCAAGCAGCAGACACTGGTCTGCGATGAAGACCTGAACAGCCAGGAGCTGCATAACATCGATACCCCCGGGGCCCGTCGCGAAATTTACAGCCTGGATGACGACGATGTACTGACCCTGGCGGATTACGCGATTCGCACCGAGAAGCATTACAGCAGCGTACGGGGCGTGGACTGCCCCATGGATATGGAGTGGGCAAAGGACGGCGATGACGGGCAGCTGTACCTCCTCCAGGCGCGGCCGGAAACCGTTGCCTCGCAGAAGCCGCGTAACCAGCTTAAGCGTTACCATTTCAGGGAAAAGCCAGACAGCGAATCCCTGCGCGCCAGCGGGCGGGCTATCGGTACCGGTATTGCCAGTGGCACCCTGCGCAGGGTGGACAGCGTGGACCAGCTGGCAGGCTTCGGGGATGGCGAGGTACTGTTCGCCGAAAGCACCAGTCCCGACTGGGGCCCGGCCATGCGGCGCGCGGCGGCACTGGTTACCGAGCGTGGTGGCAGGACCTGTCATGCGGCCATTGTTGCGCGGGAATTTGGTATCCCGGCGGTGGTTGGCATTGGCGACGAAGGCCGCAACCTGCAGGCCGGCCAGATCGTCACCCTGTCCTGCGCCCAGGGTGACGTGGGCAGGGTCTACGACGGGGAGATACCGTTCGAGGTAACCACGATCGAGCTGGACCATGTTCCCCGGCCAGAGACCAGGATGATGATCAACCTGGCCAGCCCGGACCAGGCATTTCGGCTGAGTGCCCTGCCCTGCGATGGTGTCGGCCTGGCGCGTATGGAGTTTATCGTCAATGAACATATCATGGCCCACCCGATGGCGCTGGCCCACCCAGAGAGGGTCGACGATGAAAAGGACAGGCAAAAGCTCCAGCAACTGACGGCCGGTCACGAAAGTGGTGGGGCATTTTTCATCGAAAAACTGTCCGAGGGAATCGGTACCATTGCCGCTGCTTTCTACCCCCGGCCAGTGATTGTGCGTACTTCGGATTTCAAGACCAATGAGTACGCGCGGTTGGTGGGTGGAGCCGGCTTCGAGCCCCATGAAGAGAACCCGATGCTGGGGTTCCGGGGGGCCGCCCGGTATGCCCACGAGGCCTATGCCGATGGCTTTGCGCTGGAGTGTGCCGCCCTGAAACGGGCACGGGAAGCAATGGGCCTGGATAATATCAAGGTGATGATTCCCTTTTGCCGACGCATTCCCGAGGGCGAGCAGGTGTTGCAGGCGATGGCTGACCACGGGTTGAAACAGGGGAGGAACGGCCTGGAGGTCTACGTCATGTGCGAGATCCCCAATAACGTGGTGCAGATAGACGCATTCAGCCAGCTGTTCGACGGTATCTCCATCGGCTCCAATGACCTGACGCAGCTGGTGCTCGGTGTAGACCGGGATTCAGACATTGTCGCCTTTGATTTCGACGAGCGGGATCCTGGCGTATTGGAAATGCTGCGGCTCGCTATTGAGGGCGCACAACGCAACGGTATTCCGGCCGGTATCTGCGGCGAGGCGCCGTCGAACTACCCGGAAGTGGCCGAGTACCTGGTGGAACTGGGGATCGATTCCATCAGCCTGAGCCCGGATGCATTGTTGCGCACCATCGAGAGGGTGGCGGCCATCGAGGAAAAGAAAAAATCGGGATAGGTGCAGCCGGCGGTCGCGTCGCGGCCAGCGGCCGCTCCTGCGGGTGGGGATGCGCACTCACCGATTTTGTAGGAGCGGCTGCCAGCCGCGATTACCTCCGGGTTATCGAGCCCCGATCGCGGCAGCGGGCCGCTCCTACAAGGGGTGAAGCACACTCACGGATTTCTTAGGAGCGGCCCATGGCCGCGAAAAATATGTCCCAGAAGATTTCCCAAACGTGGCGGTTCACCGCGCTATCCGGCAGCTGTATTACTCTCGCGCCAGTTCGAAATGCGCAACAGCAGCTCCATCGCCAGCAACTGCAGCATCGCCAACGACAACAGGCCTGTCCAGTGTGCCAGGCTCACTGGCGAAACGCCCAGCACACCCTGCATCAGAGGCGAGTACATCGACAGGATATGCAGACCCTGGGCCGCCAGTGTCCCCAGTAGCAGCACCGGGTTGGAGAAAAACGGCTGGTGGAAGATGGAGCGGACTTCCGAGCGGCTGTTGAACACCTGCACATTCTCAAACAGCACCATCAGCAGCAGCACACTGTTACGCGCCTGCTCTACCTGCCAGCCCTGCTGAAGGAGCCAGTAAAAGCAACTGAAGGCGACACCGCCCATCACCAGGCCGGAGGTAATGACCCGGCGTAACATCAGCGGATCGAACAGCGACTCCCTGGGCGGGCGCGGCGGGCGCTGCATCTCATCACCCTCTCCCGGCTCCAGTGCCAGGCCCACGCTCTGCACACTGTTGGTAACCAGGTTGAGCCATAACAGCTGAACCGGCGTCAGCGGTAACGGCATTGCGAAGGCGGTGCTCAATACGAACAGGACAATTTCAGCGGCGCCAGTGGAAATCAGGAAGAACACGACCTTACGGATATTCCGGTAGGCGATGCGCCCCTCCTCTACCCCGGCCACCACCGAGGCGAAATTGTCGTCGGTCAGCAGCAGGTCAGCGGATTCCTTCGCCACCTCGGTTCCCCTTTCTCCCATGGCCACACCGACATGGGCGCTATGCAGCGCCGGGGCATCGTTGACCCCGTCTCCGGTTACCGCGACAAACTCACCCTGGCGCTGCAGCGATTGCACAATGGTCAGCTTCTGCTCCGGCGAAACCCGCGCGTAAACACGGGTACCGGATGTCAGCTGGTCGACTGCCGTGCTGCCCTGGGCCTCCGCCCGTGCCAGCTCCATACCGGTCACAGCCCCGTCTTCACTGTCCGCAAGTTTCAGTTCCCGGGCAATGCTCAGGGCAGTGTGCGGATGGTCGCCGGTGAGCATGCACACATGGATGCCGGCGGTACGGCAGTCTGACACCGCCTGTGCCGCTTCCGGGCGCAGTGGATCCACCATGCCGACCAATCCCAGCAGGCAAAGGTTATGCAGTTGTTCGGGGAAAACACGGTCGCTTGCGGGCAGTTTGCCCTCGGCCAGCGCAAGGACCCGCGCCCCGCGCTCGGCCAGGCTCTTCATCGCGTCCAGAGCGCGACTGTTGTCCAGGGGGACATCGCCCGCTGCAGTGGCCATGCTGCTGCACATGGGCAACAGTTTTTCCAGCGCGCCCTTCACGCAGCTAAGTCCCCGTTCGCCGTCATTGTGCAGGGTCGCGGCATACCCCAGAGCGGGTTCGTAGTGGATCTGGGAGCAAAGCGGATATCGAGCCAGTAAATGACCGCGCTCGATACCACATTTACAGGCCATGACCAGTAGTGCCTGGTCCACAGCGTCGCCGCTGCCCTGCCACTGGCCATCATCTGTCCTGTGTACCTCCGCCTCGTTGCAGAGCGCGGCGACGCGACACAGTCGCTCAATCACCTCGTCGCTGGGATGATTTGTGCCGATGTGGTAATTGCGGTCGTCCAGCAGGGCCACCTCGCTGGCCGTGAGCCGGTTCTCTGTCAGGGTGCCGGTTTTATCAGCGGCAATAACGGTGCAGGAGCCCAGGCTCTCCACGGCTACCAGTTTGCGGACAATGACATGCCGCCTGACCATACGACGTGTGCCAATGGAAAGCACCACCGTCAGCGCCATCGGCAGGCCCTCGGGAATGGCAGAAACTGCCAGGGCTACCGCCGTCATGAATATCAATAGTGGCGGGGTATCCCGGGCGAGTTCGATCGCAGCCAGCAGCGCCACGCTGACCAGTAACGCGATGGTGAGTTTTTTGCTGAAGCGCTCGATACGCTGGAACAGCGGTGGCTTCGCCTCCTCCGCAGATTCCAGGCTCAGGCTCAGCTTGCCAACCTCGGTCGCGAGGCCGGTACCGGTGACCACCCCCCTGCCACGGCCCGAGGCAACCAGGCTGCCAGCGAAACACTGGTTGAACCTTTCCGCCAGCGGTGCGTCCGGTGCACAGAGTAGGTCACTGTCCTTGCCCACCGGCAATGACTCACCGGTAAGGACGGACTCATCCACTTCCAGGCCTTTTGCCTCTAGCAGGTACAGGTCGGCCGGTACCCGATCCCCTGAACCCAGCAGCACCAGGTCTCCCGGTACCAGCTCCTCTCCAGGAATCTCGATGGTTTCGCCGTCCCGCACTACCTGTACCCGGTTCACCATCAGTTTGCGCAGGGCCTGCGCACTGCGATGGGCGTGGTACTCCTGCAGGGCCCCGATTAACGCATTGAGCAGCAGAATCAACCCGATAAACGTGGCATCCGCCAGCTTGCCGACACCCAGGGATACCGCCATCGCCGCCAGCAGCACATAGATCAGTGGGCTGGCGAACTGGCGCAGGAAGAGCCGCGGGAACCCGGGCAGGCGTGGCGTTGGCAGCGCGTTGGGGCCATATGTTGAGAGCCGCCGGCTGGCCTCTGCCGTGGTCAGGCCCGCATCGCTACTGTCGAGTAACGCGGTCACTTCCCGGGGCGACAGGGATTGCCACTGGCGCTGGGGGTTGCTGTCAGGCATTGCAACTCGGGATTGGGGGAACTGGATAAACAAACATTAGCAGCCCCGGCCAGATCGGCGGGGCCTTCTCCGGCAGTGCCAACCGGGGAATCCAGCTGCATTCCGGGCTAGCTATACGGTTGCACTCACGGCCGGAAGCCTGCCACTGCCATTACGTCTTTACTGAACAGTGACATGCCAATACAGCGGTTGCCAATGAGTTTTCTGCAAACACTTCGGATGTGCTGGCAAGTCTTGCCCGCCCCAGGCTGGCGAGTACGATTGTCGGTTCCTGTCCGGACCATGCTGGTTTTGCTGTCACTGGCCGGTGCGGCAGTGGCGGATCAGGCGAAAGCGGAACAGGTGCTGGAAGTATTCGTGCGGGATGGATGTCCCCATTGTGCCGCAGCCAAGGAATACCTGCCACAGTTCGCCCACGAGCACCCCGGGCTGCGCATTGTCTACCGCTCACTGGACAGTGACCCGCGAGCTGCTGAGGACCTTGCCCGGCACTCACGCCGCGCCGGCGCCTGGCCACCGGGCGTGCCCACTTTCGTGATCGAGGACCGGGTACTGGTGGGTTTTGCCAGCCCCGGGGTTACCGGGCCGCAACTCACGGAACTGGTGAAAAGAGGCGCTGCAACGCCGGGAAAGACTGAAGCGGCAGGCCCCGGTGGACTGGATGTCGCCGACCTTGGCCTGCCGCTGTTCACAATCGCCCTGGGACTGATCGACGGCTTCAACCCCTGTGCCATGTGGGTGTTGTTGGTACTGCTATCGATACTGGTCAGGTTGCAGGATCGTCGTCGCATGGCATTGATTGCGGGTACCTTCGTACTGGTCAGCGGGGCTGTTTACTACATGTTTATGGCAGCCTGGCTGAACCTGTTCCTGCTGGTGGGGGTTTCCGCACTGTTGCGTTGGTTGCTCGGAGGCGTGGCGCTGGCGATCGGTGCCCTCAACCTCCGGGACTTTTTCCGCAGCGGGGACCAATGCGGGCGCGACTACATGCTGTCGATCCCGGAATCCGCCAAACCGGGGCTCTACGAGCGGCTGAGGCGGGTACAGCGGGCCGATAGCCTGGCAGCGTCACTGGTTGGCGTTGCGCTGCTCGCGATCCTGGTGAATTTTATCGAGCTGCTGTGCACGGCCGGGCTCCCGGCAATCTATACAGCGGTACTGTCCCGGCAGGAGCTGGGGGCCGGCGCGTATTACGCCTACCTGGGGCTTTATATCCTTGCCTACATCGCCGACGACCTGTTGATGGTAAGCATCGCGGTTATCGCCCTGGGCAGCCGCAGGCTGACAGACAGGGCCGGGCGCTGGCTGAAATTTACCAGCGGGCTGGTGATGCTGGTCCTGGGCGTGATCCTGGTGCTGTTCCCGCAATTGCTCGTATAGCTTGCTGGCCTGGCCATCGTTGCGGTAACCGGACCCCGCTGAGAATCCAGCCTTGCATCGCACGAAGCGGTGATTACCGGTTGGCATCCCCCTTGTCTCTCTCGTTATCCCCCTGCAGGGATTCCTGATCGCGAGGCATACTGGCGCTGTCTGCATTCAGCAGGATCACTTCGATCTCCTCGGTGATTTCCTCCTGCCGAAGCTGGCTGGCTTTGCGATGCAGCAAATCCAGTTTCTCATCCAGGTAATGACTGGCACCTTCCAGGTGCTGCATGCGTTGCTGGTTCTCAGCCATCAGTGACAGGTAAATGATTTTCTGCAACGACTGCAGAAGGTATTCCTCCGCCAGTTCACGCACAAGGGTTGCCGGGGACAGGTTGAGTTGCGGTGGGCAAGGATAACGCTGCACGCGATTTCGCAGCCCCTGGAACGGCGGCAAAAGCTCATCCTCCACCACCGCCTTCCGCTGTGGGTCCCGGTAGAGCACTGTAAGTGCCGTGGCGCTTGCACCCTGCAGCTCAGCCAGCCGCACCAGCAGTTGCTGCAGCCGCGAGTTGACCTCATCCGCCAGCGCTGCACCGTCCAGCGCCGCGACAAACCGGGGATGGCCCTCCAGCCTTGCGCATAGCCGGCGTCCCCAACCGATAATACCGGGCCAGGCATCGCTGCGGACCGGTTCCCGCGCGAGGCACTCCTCCAGCCTCTCTACCAGGCTCTCATTAAAGCTTCCGCAGAAGCCACGTTCGGAGCCGATCAGCAGGTAGACGTGGCGCAGCTCCCCCACCGGCGATGGCAGGGCATCGGGAAAATAGCTGAGCAGGTCTGCTGCCGCAGTGTTCATCGTCTCGACTACCCGGCGCTGGCTGTCAAGAGTCTGCGCCAGCCGGCGAACCTCCATAAAGGCCATCGCTTTCATTGCTCCGACAATCTCACGGGTTTCGCCCAGTTGCCTTTCGTGCCGGGCCAGCTCCTGCTGGCGGCTCATGTTGCTGCACCTTCAACAGTGGAGAACACCTCCCGGGTTAGGCAGGTCCAGTGTCGGCGCGGGTCGTCCAGGACTAATTCACTGGTTTCCATCCTCGCCTGCAACTGTGCCAGGAACTGCCGCACCTGCTGTGGGTCCAGGTTATCGAGCAGGCCATCGTTAAACGCAACCATCCACGCCAGCTGGTACTCGATCGACAGGGGCGCAAGGCGCTCCTGCTTGAGAACTTCCCGCAGCACCCGGCCACGCCGGATAGCCTTTTCCATTCCCGCTTCCAGCCGGGCACCAAAGCGGGTAAACATTTCCAGCTCGAGAAACTGCAGGTAATCGAGCTTCATACGCCCTCCTTCCCGCTTGACCGCCGGGTGCTGCGCACGGCCGCCTATCCGGGATACCGACATGGGGATATCGATGGCGGGCCGGAACCCCGCAGTGAACAGTTCACGGTTCAGGTAGACCTGGCCATCGGTGATGGAAATCAGGTTGGTGGGGATATAAGCGGCGATCTCGCCCTGCTTGGTCTCCACAATTGGCAGCGCGGTCATGCTGCCGCCACCCTCATCCGGGCCCAGGCAGGTAGCACGCTCCAGCAGGCGCGCGTGGACGGAAAAAATATCGCCTGGATAGGCCTCGCGACCCGGCGGGCGCCGCAACAACAGGGACAGTTCCCGATAGGTTTTTGCGTGAGTAGAGAGATCGTCGTATACCACCAGGGTGTGGTGGCCCCGTCGCATCCAGTACTCGGCTATGCTGCAGCCGGCAAAAGGCGCCAGGTGCTGCAGCCCTGGTAGTGCGCTGGCTTCCGCTACCACCACGGTGGTGTAGTCCATGGCGAAATAGTCCCGTAGCAGGCGGATGCTGTTCACCACTGCCGAGCGCTTCTGGCCGATCAGCACATAAACACAGCGCACGCCCGAGTTGCGCTGGTTGATCACCGCGTCCAGGGCGAGCGCGCTGCGCCCCAGGCCCTCGTCCCCGATCAGCAACTGTCGCTGACCGCAACCGATGGGGATAAGCGTGTCCAGCACCTTGTTGCCGGTATACATCGGCCGATGCACGAAGTCCCGCTGCGTAATCGGTGGAGACGCCATTTCCATACGTCGCCAGCCCTGGCTATCCACTGTCCCCTTGCCATCGAGCGGATTACCCAGCGGGTCCACGACCCTGCCCAGCAGTGCATCCCCCACCGGCAATCCCAGTGGCCGCGGATACCGGTGTGCGGTTGTACCGGCAGTCAGTTGCTCGGTCTCTGTCAGCAGCACAGCGCCCAGCAGGTTGCCCGAGAGGTCGAACACAAGGCCCCGGCTGCCATCGGCGAATTCAAGCAGGTCATCCATAGCCGCGGTTGGCAGGCCTGCGACCCAGGCGATGCCGTCACCGACTGAAACCACCCGTCCCTGCTCGTGGATGCGCAGCTGTGGCCGATAGCCCTCCAGCCAGCGTGCCCGGTCCGGCAATAGCCTGTCGTTCACGATCCCGCCTGTGGCAGTTCGGTAAATGCCTGCAGCTCGTCCCGGACACTGGCCCCCAGCTGCCACGGGCCGACAGTAATGCGCAGGCCAGCTAGCAACTTCGGGTCCTCGACAAAGTGGCAGCGGATACCAGGTTGCAGGACCTCGCCCAGTACCTCCTCAATGTCCCTTCGCTGGTCCTCCTCCAGCGGGAAGGCGCTGGTGACCTCAGCCAGTTCGCCCCGCTCCGCAAGCTGCTCCCGCAACGGCGCGCGCTGTTCATCCGGGAGCTGATCCAGGGAGCGCAGCAGAAGCTCCAGCAAGCGCTGCTCGAGCTCCGGCCCTGCGCCCTGCTGCAGTAGCCGTGCCGCGAACTGGCCGCCCTGGCGCAGGGCTGCCTGCTCCAGCTGCCGCTGTAGCTCCCTCCGCTGGCGCTCGTCGGCAACCTCTGCCTGCTGGCGCCGCTGTTGCAATGACTCCTCGAGCTCCGCCTGCCGCTTTGTGCGCTCCGTGCGCATCTCGGCCTGGAGTTCCTCCCGCATCTGCTCGCTCTCAATTGCCCACTGGGACAGCCGCTGCTCGTATTGCCGCTGTAGGCTGGCGGCCTCCGCACGGGTCTGTTCAGCCGTGGCCAGGCTTTCCTCGATGCTTTCTTGCCGCCGGGCAATAACGGATTGCAGCGGCTTGTAGAAAAACCGCTTGAGGATCCACACAAGTACCAGGAAGTTAATGATTTCCAGCAGGAAGGTCGACCAGCTGAGCTCCACGGCTTACCCCTCCTGCTACGACGCCGACTCGAGCAGGTATTCCAGCAGTGGATTGCGGAACAGGATGATCAGCGCAATCACCAGCACATAGATTGCCAGGGATTCAATCATAGCCAGGCCGATAAACAGGGTACGCATGATCGAACGTTCTGCTTCCGGCTGTCGAGCCAGGGCATCCAGCGCGCTGCTGATGGCCCGCCCCATGGCAAATGCGGGAAGCAGCACGCCAATCGCGATGCCCAGCATGGCTGCGATGGTTGAAAGCAGCGCAAACCAGGATATGTCATTCATCGCGCTCTCCTTGCGGCTGTTGCCTGAGTTGTTGGGACTGAAGCCCACCGGCAATATAGATCAGCGCCAGCATGCCAAAGATATAGGCCTGTACCAGGGCTTCGACAATATGCAGCATCAGTATAGGAACCGGGGCCAGGAATCCCGCTACCAGCAGTATCAGCAGTGCCGCCATTTCCAGGCTCATGATGTTCCCGAACAGGCGAACTGCCAGTGCAACCGTGCGGGTGACCTCGCTGATCAGGTGGAACGGCAACAGCAAGGGGCTGGGGGTCAGGTAATGGCGCAGGTAGGGTCTCAAACCCTGGCTGCGGATACCGAACCAGTGCACTGAGAGGAATACCAGTATCGCCAGGGCTGCGGTGGCCGACAGGTCCCGCGTCGGTGAATGGACCCCGGGCAGCAGGCCGCAGAGATTGGCCACCACCAGGAAGATCCACAGGGTGGCAATAAACGGCAACAGCAGTCTGACATGGTCCGGCGCCACTGCGCGGATGGCACCCTCTATGGCCCCGACGACCCCCTCGGCCACAGCCTGTGCAGGGCCGGGTCGTTCCCGCAGGCGTCCCGAAATCAACCAGGCCATCAACCAGAGCCCCAGCATTACTGCCCATGTGGTCACTACTGTGCCAGTGACCTGGGCCGGTCCCAGATTGAAGAATACGGTGGGAAAGAGCTCGCCGTCGCGCATTCACTTTTCCCTGATCAGCAGGTAGACATTGGTGGCGCCTACCACCAGCCCGACAAAAATAAGGCTCAGGGTCCAACGGGTGGAGTAGCCCCCGGCCAGGCTGTCCAGCCAGAGCCCCAGGTAGGCACCGCCGACGACCGGCAAGACAAGCACCAGACCCAGGGTGCCAATATAAATGGTCTGTGCGAAAAGGGTGGGCCGTTCCCGCTCTGCCCTTCGCATTCTCCGCGCCTGGCGCTCGACCCTGTTCTTCAGGGCCCTGTCGTTGTCTTCCCTCATTGTGGTCTACTCCTGCAGGATCTGCCGATGGCCCGACTCCCAGAGACGCTTGAGCAACGATTCCTCAAGGCGCCGGAGACTCTCTTTCATATCCTGCAGCGCCCGCTCTTCCTCCAGTAACTGCTCCTGCAGCAATCCGGAGATCCGTTCGTAATCCCTGTCGACCATAAAGTGCCGGGTGCAGACCTGCAGCCGGTTGTCGAGAAAATAGAGCAGCCCGCCGGGCAGTGCCAGGTAGTGCCATTCCCCGTCGATACAGCGAAAGCGGCTCAGGCCGAACACCAGGGAAGTTATGCAGCGCATATGGCCGGCGAGGATACCGAAGCTGCCGGATGCATCCTCACCGACGAAAGAAATGACACCCTCGACCTTCCGCAGCTCGGTGGCGGAAAGCAGTTCCAGGGTAAAGCTGTTCATTTTGCCCGGTCCCGCATGCTGCCGCGCATGTAGCAGTCGTCTTCCCCCAGCTCATCATAGTCGCCACGCAGGAAGGCCTCGCAGTCCGCAAGGGTTTCCTCCAGGGGGACAGAGACGCCTGCGATACCCGTGTGGGAGGCGATGACGTTAAAGGGTTGGGTCAGGTAGCGTTGTAGTTTGCGGGCACGCAGCACAATCCGTCGATCCTGCCGGGACAGCTCCTCGATACCCAGCATGGCGATAATGTCCTCCAGCTCCCGGTAGCGTGCCAGGTGTTCGCGCACTCCCCCGGCGACTGCATAATGGTGGTCGCCGACAGTCTGGCGGTCCATCGCGCGGCTGGCGGACTGCAGCGGCTCCACAGCCGGGTAGATCCCCTTCCCCGCCTGCGCCCGGGATAGCACAACCGCAGAGTCCAGGTGGCCCAGGATCGCGTCCACCGCCGGGTCGGTCATATCGTCGGCGGGCACATAGACTGCCTCTACCGCGGTAATCGCCCCTGAGCGGGTGGAGAGTATGCGCTCCTGGAGCTCGGCCACCTCACTGATCAGGGTGGGCTGGTAGCCGACCGTGGCCGGCATCCGGCCAAGCAGGCTGGAAATCTCACTGCCGGCCTGTACGAAGCGGAAGATATTGTCCATTACGAACAGTACTTCCCTGGCCACGGAATCGCGCAGGTACTCGGCGTAGGTAAGCGCCGACAGGCCGATGCGAAAGCGCACCCCCGGCGACTCGTCCATCTGGCCAAAGCACATCAGGGTCTGGTCCATAACCCCCGCCTCGCGCATCTCGTGCCATAGCTCGTGCCCCTCGCGAATCCGCTCTCCTACACCAGCGAATACAGAGACGCCGCTATGGAGAGCGGCCACGGCGTGCATGAACTCCATCACCAGCACGGTCTTGCCTACACCAGCACCGCCGAACAGCCCTGTCTTGCCGCCGCGCACGAAGGGGCACAAAAGATCGATCACCTTGATACCGGTCTGGAGGATATCACCGGTATCGACCGCATCCCACAGGGCAGTCGGTGGCGTATGAATATTCCGATATTCATCCGTTTCAAGCGCAGGCGCGCCGTCGAGCGGTTCACCAAAAATATTCAACAGGCGTCCAAGGCAATCGATGGAAACCGGGACGTGCAATGGCGCGCCGGTATCGTAAACCGGCCTGCCCCGGCACAGCCCGCCGGTGCGGTGCAGGGTAATGGCCCGCGCGTGATGCTGGTCCAGGTGCTGGTGGACTTCAAACAGGTAAGTCTCACCATCGACAAAAGCCTTCAATGCCCTGCGCAAAGGCGGGAGCCGCTGGCAACGGATCACCACCACCGGGCCGTGTACCTCGGTAATGACACCGATTTGGGCTGCCGGGGTGACGCTGCACTCATCAGGACTTAACTGATCCACAGTTCTCCTACTCGCAGAATCTGTTCCCCACAGGATAGAAACACCAGGGGTGCGCGAGCGACTTATCGACAGGGAAGGCAAATCATTGCAGCACCGGGCGCCTGTCTGCCCGTAAGCCTTGCCCCCAGCATAGCTGCACATCCCGGTATATTGGCAGCCAAATGCGCAGCTTTCAGGCCCTTCAATTGATAATTCTGTCAAGCTTCTCCGGAGCAATCCGAATGGGCCGTTACCATGAAAACCGTTAGTTCGATCGGGAAGATACTGCTCCTGCTATTGACACCACTGGCGGTGAGCGCCGAGCCAGAAGAGAAACAGGCCGTGGAGACCTTTATCAGTGAGTTTATGGAGGATTTCTCTGACAGCAGCCTCGCGCCAGCCAGAGTAGCTGATGAGTACTTCGCCGGAGCACCGGTTTTTTACGTGGGCGAGATGCCCGGGCTGAGTGATAGCCCGGAAATTAGCGCGGTGATGTTGAATGTTTTCCGTGAAAAGTTTCATGTTACTTCCCACCCCTTCACCAGGCATGTAATAGAGACACTGTCGGTCGGCGATGATGGAACTGCCGCGATTCTTGTCGCCTTTCGCCGTCCCCACGAAACAAATCCCCGAGTGGACGATTTCTGCAATATCTTTAGCCTTGCGAAACTGGGTGGCGCCTGGAGGATTACCACCTGGTCACTCTTTGCGCTAAGCGGCGCACCGGAGTGCTCCAGGCGTTATTGATTAACCTGCTGATGGGCAGGCCAGCCGGTCAGTCCGGGGCCTTAGCCGCCGGCGGACCCTGGCGTAGCCTGGTAAAGGTGTCACCCTTTTATGTGGCGCTTTCCGGCTTACTATGACCGTTCGAATGTGGTGCCCATAACCGGCGCGCGTTTGATCTCGACAGCCAGTATGCGCAGGAACTTCTCAATATAGTGAGGCGGGAAACGCGCGACCGCCACCTTAAACCCGAACTTCAAGGTACAGTGCACTGGGTGAGGGAGTTACTGCGGGAAAGTAGCGACTGGGCCGTATTGCTTGCCGCCCGTGGCGGGCATATACGGCCCTGGCCGACACCGATGAAAGGAGGAAAAAATGAAGACATTTGTTGTAAAGGCACCCGGCGGGCTCGACCGGCTCGAAATCACGGAGAGGCCGGACCCGGGCGAACCCGGCCCGGGAGAAATCCGGGTCGCACTGCATGCCACGTCTCTCAATTTCCACGATTACCTGGTAGCTGCCGGGCAGATTGCCACGGAAGACGGCCGGGTACTGATGTCCGACGGCGCAGGTACTGTGGAGGCTGTCGGCGAGGGCGTCACCGAATTCAGTCCCGGTGACCAGGTTGTCTCCTGTTTCTTTCCGCAGTGGTCCGATGGGCTTGCAGGGCTGGGCGTTGGCAGCTTCGCCGGTACCCCTGGGGATGGCATCGATGGGTTTGCCGCGAGTCACGCGGTGCGCCCGCAGAGTGCCTTTACCCATGCACCCCGCGGGTGGAGCCACACAGAGGCGGCAACCATTACCACCGCCGGGCTTACCGCATGGCGTGCACTGGTTGTCGATGGGGGACTCAAGGCGGGTGACACGGTACTGACACTGGGAACCGGGGGCGTGTCCATTGCCGCCCTGCAAATCGCCAGGGCCATGGGCGCCAGGGTTATCGCCACTTCGTCTTCCGACGAGAAACTGGAGCGCGTCAGCGACATGGGCACCGGTCACACCATCAACTACAAGCGTGAGGAAAACTGGGGCAAAAAAGTACTGGAACTCACCGACGGCCGGGGTGTGGACCACATCGTAGAGGTCGGGGGGCCCGGCACCCTTGAACAGTCCATCAAGGCAGTCCGTATCGGCGGGCATATCGCCCTGATCGGTGTATTGACCGGCACATCCGGCGAGGTGCCCACCGCGATGCTGATGGCCAAGCAGGCTCGGCTACAGGGGTTGGTCGTGGGCAGCCGCCGTAACCAGCAGGAGTATGTGGCCGCGCTCAACCAGACAGGAATCCGCCCGGTAATTGACCGCACTTTCCCGTTCGAGGAGCTGGGTGACGCTTTCCGCTATGAGGAGAGCGGCGCGCACTTTGGCAAGATCTGTGTAGAGTGGTGATGCCGGTGCGGCCCCCCCCCCTGCAGAGCCGATGCCATGTTCCGGGCTAACCGATAAACTCGCCCAGGTAGTCCAGCAACATGCTCACCGTGGGCGACAGGTGACGGTTGTGGGGGTAGACGCCCCAGATACCGTCATCCTCCTCCCGGTAGTGCTCCAGCAGGGAAATGAGGCGGCCTGAACGCAAGTGTTCGTCGACGTAGTAGTCCGGCAATTGCACGAGACCGATCCCCTTCAGCGCCGCATCTACCAGCGCCTGTCCACTGTTGCAGCGGATACTGCCACTCACCCGGATATCCCTCGATCGCCCCTGCTCCCGGAAGCGCCAGTATACGAGGGTCCCCGGCAGGCAGTTGTGTTGCCCCAGCTCCGACAGGCTGTGGGGTTCACCGTGGGCGGCCAGGTAAGCGGGGGAGGCGCAGACATACAACGTGCGGGATCCCAGTCGCCGCGCCATCATGCTCGAGTCGTCCAGCTTGCCCAGGCGGATGGCGAGATCGTAGCCCTCCGCCACCAGGTCCAGCTTCTGGTTGGTCAGCTGCATATCCACTTCCAGCTCCGGGTAGCGGAGGGCAAAATCATTTACCAGTGGCGCCAGTGTGGTCTCGCCGTAGGTGACGGGGGCGGTCAGCCTGAGCCGGCCCCGTGGCACCTGCTGCAGGTCGCTTACAGCCCGCTCAGCCTCCTCAAGGCCGTCGAGAACCTGGCGGCAATGCTGGTAGTACACCTGCCCCACCTCTGTCACCGACACCTTGCGCGTGGTGCGATACAGCAGTTTGGTCGACAGCCTGGACTCGAGGGCGCTGACCTGCCGACTGACCTGGGCGGTGGAGATCCCCAGCCTGCGGGCGGCGCCGGTAAAGCTGCCGGCCTCGGCCACTGCGACAAATTCACTGACTCCTTCCCACTCGCGCATTGCTTGCCCCATCAATACTTCGCCACAATTATTACCACCTGGTAAATATGATTTACCAAAAGCGCCGATTATAACCCGAATGGAAACAGTTAGACTGCCCGCCATATCGCGGCATACCGCCGCCCTATTACCGAGGAGAGCCTTATGACCGGGACCATCAAAGCCAGGGCCGCCGTGGCCTGGGGAGCGGGACAACCGCTATCGGTGGAGGAAATTGATGTGATGCCACCGCAGGCCGGCGAGGTCCGCATCCGTGTGGTTGCCTCCGGGGTGTGCCACACCGATGCCTTTACCCTGTCCGGTGACGACCCGGAAGGTATTTTCCCGGCCGTTCTCGGCCATGAGGGAGGCGGTATTGTGGAATCTGTGGGTGAAGGCGTGACCAGCCTGGCAGTAGGCGACCATGTGATCCCTCTGTACACACCGGAATGCGGCGAATGTAAATTCTGCCTGTCCGGCAAGACCAACCTGTGCGGCAAGATCCGCGAAACCCAGGGCAAGGGGCTGATGCCGGACGGCACCACCCGTTTCTACAAGGATGGAGAGCCGATTTACCATTACATGGGTTGCTCAACCTTCTCCGAGTACACGGTGCTGCCGGAAATATCGCTGGCCAAGGTGGACAAGGCGGCACCACTGGAAGAAGTCTGCCTGCTGGGCTGTGGTGTCACCACCGGTATGGGCGCGGTAATGAATACCGCAAAAGTCGAGGAGGGAGCGACCGTCGCCATCTTTGGCCTCGGCGGTATCGGCCTGTCGGCAGTGATCGGCGCCACCATGGCCCGGGCCGGGCGTATCATTGCCATCGACATCAATGAGGGCAAATTCGACCTGGCCCGCCAGCTGGGTGCCACCGACTGCATCAACCCGAAGCACTACGACAAGCCGATCCAGGAAGTGATCGTCGAGCTGACCGATGGGGGCGTGGACTATTCCTTCGAGTGTATTGGCAATGTCGACGTGATGCGGTCCGCGCTGGAATGCTGCCACAAGGGCTGGGGTGAATCGGTCATCATCGGTGTGGCCGGGGCCGGCCAGGAAATCTCCACCCGTCCGTTCCAGCTGGTCACCGGCCGGGTCTGGAAAGGCACCGCTTTCGGCGGGGTCAAGGGACGTTCCGAACTACCCGAGTACGTGGAGCGCTACCTGGCCGGAGAGTTCAAGCTGAACGATTTTATCACCCACACCATGGGATTGGAGGCCATCAACGAGGCCTTCCACCTGATGCACAGCGGCGAAAGCATTCGCTCCGTGATCCATTTCGATCACTGACCGGGGCCTTCCCATGACCTTTGAAAACCTGAGCAGTAACAAGAGCTTTGGCGGCTGGCACAAGCAATACCGCCACCGCTCCGATGTACTCAACTGCGATATGCGCTTTGCCATCTACCTGCCGCCGCATGCGGCAGATGGCCAGCGGGTGCCGGTGCTCTACTGGTTATCCGGCCTGACCTGCACGGATGAGAATTTCATGCAGAAAGCCGCCGCCCAGCAGATTGCCGCAAGGCTGGGCATGGCGCTGGTGGCGCCGGACACCAGTCCGCGAGGCGAGGCGGTAGCCGACGACGAGGGTTACGACCTGGGCCAGGGCGCGGGGTTCTATGTCAATGCCAGCCGCGATCCCTGGAGCCGTCACTACCACATGTACGACTACGTACTCGATGAGCTACCGGCCCTGGTCGAAGAAATGTTTCCCGTAAATGACAAGCGGTCCATCAGCGGCCACTCCATGGGTGGCCACGGCGCCCTGGTGCTGGCGCTGCGCAACCCCCGGCGGTTCCATTCAGTGTCTGCATTCAGCCCCATTGCCAACCCGGTCGACAGTACCTGGGGCAGGAAGGCATTTACGGCTTACCTGGGAGAGGACACCGCGGGTTGGGAAGCCTACGATGCGAGCCTGCTGATGCGTAGTTTTGCGAACGAGGCACAGGTACCGGCACTGGTGGACCAGGGTCAAGCCGACAACTTCCTGTCAGAACAACTGAAGCCGGAAGCACTGCAGATGGCAGCGCTGGTCAGCAACTACCCGCTGCAATTACGGCGCCATGATGGTTATGACCACAGCTACTTTTTTATTGCCAGTTTTATTGGCGAGCACCTGCAGTTCCATGCACGGCATCTGGGACTCCAGGTACCTGCACCGGGTAGCTGGAGCTGACAACCGCTGGCACCAACTGGCCGGTAGGCTGGCTGGTGCTACCCCGCCGGTGTACGAATCGCCAGTAGGCGCTCCTCGGTCATGTCGGCAATCGCCCAGCGAATGCCCTCGCGGCCCAGGCCGGAGTCCTTGACCCCGCCATAGGGCATATTGTCGACCCGCCAGCTGGGGACATCACCGATAATCACGCCACCCACCTCGAGCTGGTCCCATGCTTTCTGCGCCCGGTAGAGGTCGCGGGTAAATATGCCTGCCTGCAGGCCAAAGGCGCTGTCATTGACCCGCGCCAACACGTCGTCGAAGTCTTCGAAAGACTCGAGGACAGCCACTGGGCCAAAGGCTTCTTCCTCTACCACTGCGCAGCCCCGGGGCACATTCTCCAGCAGGGTCGGGTCCAGCATGGCCCCGTCCCGCTCGCCACCGCACAGCAGTGTTCCACCCTGCTCTACCCCTTCCCGGATCCAGTTGTGCAGTCGCGTGGCTTCCCCTTCGGAAATCATCGGGCCGATAAAGGTTTCCTCGTCGTGCGGGTCCCCCTTGACCAGCTGCCGCGTGCGTTCGACCAGCCGTCGCTTCAGCTCTGCATAAATACTGCTGTGCCCGTATATCCTCTGCACACCGATACAGCTCTGGCCGGACTGGTAAAAGGCACCGAAAACCAGGCGCTCCACCGCGTCGTCCAGGTCGGTATCCGCATCCACCACACAGGCCGCGTTGCCCCCCAGTTCCAGCACCACTTTCTTGCGTCCAGCACGGGCTTTGAGGTCCCAGCCGACGGCCGGTGACCCGGTAAAGCTGAGTAGTTTGAAACGATCATCCACGGTAAAGAGGTCGGCGCCCTCCCGGTGACAGGGCAGCACCGAGAAGGCTCCCTTTGGCAGGTCCGTCTCCGCCAGGACCTCGGCAATAATCAGCGCGCCCACCGGCGTGCGACTCGCGGGCTTGAGCACAAACGGGCAGCCGGCGGCGATCGCCGGCGCCACCTTGTGGGCGGCCAGGTTCAACGGGAAGTTAAATGGCGAGATAAACGAACAGGCCCCCACCGGTACACGCTTGACAAAACCGCGATAGCCCCTGGCACGGGGAGATATTTCCAGGTTGATGACTTCGCCATCGATACGTACCGACTCCTCTGCGGCTACCCGAAAGGTGTCGATCAGCCGCGTAACCTCGCCGCGGGCATCCCCGATGGGTTTGCCGGCCTCGATGCAAAGTGCCTCGGCCAGCTCGTCATAGCGCTCCTTAAAACGTGTGACACAGTGGTTGAGTACCGCCTGGCGCTCGTACGGTGCCATTGCGGCCATCGGTTTCTCGGCTTTCACCGCCCAGTCGATGGCCCTATCGATGGTTTCTGTCGCTGCCAGCGCCACCCGGGTGGCCACATCCCCGGAATATTTATCGAGCACTTCCAGGTCGGTGTTGGCCGCCACCGCCTCATTGGCCAGGTAATAAGGATAGGATTCCCGGAGCATGCCGCTCTCCTTCTGGTATTGTCAGGTGGCCCAGCCGGGCTGGCCATTAATCACAGCTTGCCGGACAGCTCACGAATTTCGCGGTTGAGTATGCGATCGTTGTCCGCGTAATCGACCTGCACGTCGATCAGGTGCACGCCGCCCTCCTGACAGCACTTCCGGATCAGTGGCTTGAGTTCGGCGGTGGCCTTGATGCGATGGCCCCTGGCCCCGTAGGCCTCCGCGTAAGCAACGAAATCCGGGTTGCCGAAGTCCAGCCCGAAATCGTGGAAGTCCATCTGCTTCTGCTTCCACTTGATCATGCCGTAACCATCGTCGCGCAACAGCAGGATGATCAGGTCCTGCTTGAGCCGTACGGCAGTCTCCAGCTCCTGGGAGTTCATCATGAAGCCGCCGTCACCACAGATGGCCATCACCTTGCGGTCCGGGAAGACCAGCTTGGCCGCCATGGCCGATGGCAGGCCGGCACCCATGGTGGCCAGGGCGTTGTCCAGCAATACGGAATTGGGGGAGTGCGCAGGATAGTTACGCGCGAACCAGATCTTGTACATGCCGTTATCAAGGGCAAGGATGCCGTCCTGCGGCATGACATCGCGGATTTCCTTCACCAGGCGTTGCGGCTTGATCGGGAAGCTGTCATCGCCACAACCATCGTGAATATGTTTCTGCAGCGCATCACGAATCCGGTGTGCGTCGGAAAAACTCCAGTGATCCTGGGGTTCCAGTCGCTCTTTCAGCTGCCACAGGCTGTTGGCGATATCGCCTACCACCTCGATCTGCGGGAAATACACCGGGTCCACCTGGGCTGAGTTGAAGTTGATGTGCACCACCTCGGCACCGCCGGGGCGCATAAAGAATGGCGGTTTCTCCACCACATCGTGGCCGACATTGATAATCAGGTCGGCCTGGTCGATGGCCCGGTGCACAAAATCGTGATCGGAAAGTGCGGTGTTACCGATAAAGTGCGGACCCGACTCGTCGATCACACCCTTGCCCATCTGGGTGGTAACCGCGGGAATGCCCAGTTTTTCGACGAACTCCCGCAACATTTTGGCGGTCAACTTGCGGTTGCCCCCCGCACCAATCAGTAACAGCGGTCTGCGCGCGGCGGTGATCGCCTCCGCTGCCTGGCGGATCGCTTTTTCTTCGGCAATGGGCCGGCGGGTATAGCTGGGCTCCAGTACCGGCATGGTGGAATGCTCGTGGGCAATATCCTCGGGCAACTCCAGGTGCGTCGCGCCGGGGCGCTCCTCCTGCGCCTGGCGGAAAGCCTCCCGCACATGGGCAGGCACATTGTCACCACTGACGATGGTGCGCGTGAACTTGGTCAGGGGCTGCATCATGTCGACGATATCGATAATCTGGAATTGACCCTGCTTGGAGCTCTTGATGGGTTTCTGTCCGGTAACCATCACCATGGGCATGGCGCCCAGCTGGGCATAGGCGGCGGCTGTCACCAGGTTGGTGGCGCCGGGACCGAGTGTAGACAGGCACACAGCGGATCTGCCGGTCAGCCGGCCATAGGTTGCAGCCATAAAGCCCGCAGCCTGCTCATGGCGCGTGATAATGAGCTCGATCTTCGAACCGCGGAGGGACTCCAGTAAATCGAGGTTCTCCTCGCCCGGGATGGCGAATACATATTCAACGCCCTCGGCTTCCAGTGCGCGTACAAACAAATCGGATGCTTTCATTGACGTCTATCCTGTTACTCTTGTGACTACTTATCGCTCTGCCTTACAGATATATCATTGTCGCGGCTTGGATGCGAACAGGTTGAGCGCCATGCGCTCGGAGAGGTAGCGGGTCACCTGGAGCCCCTTGATACTGTTACCGGCGTCATCCAGGGGCGGGGAAAAGGTGGCCAGGCCGCCCTTCCCGGGGATCACCGTAATCAGCCCCCCGCTGACACCGCTCTTGCCGGGCAGCCCGGTCTCGTAGAGCCAATCACCAGTCAGTTCATACAGCCCGGCGGTTGCCAATACCGCCAGCACCCGCTTGGATACAGCGGTACCCACGACGCGCTCACCGGACAGCGGGTTCACACCGCCGCCGGCCAGTGTGGCACTCATTACTGCCAGGTCCCGGGTCGTGACATTGATAGAACACTGTCGTGTGTAGACATCCGTTGCCTCCATGGCGTCGCAGTACATCCGCTCATATCCCTCGAGCAATTTAGCGACGCCGCGATTGCGCTGGTTGGTCGCCATCTCCGAGTTGTAGGCAGTTTCATTAATTTCCAGTCGGCGACCCGCGAAGCGGGACAGACCGTCTAGCACAAAGCGCCATTTTTCCTCCGCGGTCTTACCCGGCGCCAGGCTGGTGGTGGCAATGGCACCGGCATTGACCATGGTATTGGTAAGGCGATCGGGGCTGAGTTCCAGGGCGATCACGGAATCGTAGGGCATGCCGGTAGCGTTGACGCCAATCTTCCTGCGGGCCTCCTCCACGCCTATGGCCTGGCATACCAGGGCGAACACAAAGGGTTTGGACACGCTCTGAATCGTGAAAGAGTGATCCGCATCACCTTCTGCATGCTGGGTGCCATCGACGCTGGTGATGCACGCGCCAAACAGGTCCCGCGGCACCTCTGCCAGCACCGGGATGTAATCCGCCACCCTGCCCTCGTCGCCAACCCGGTACAGCTCATAGGCATCGTGTAGCATGGCCGCTACCGTGCCGGCGGCCGGGAGGCTGCCGGTGGAAATAATCGAGGTCTTTTCCTGGGCCTCTGGCGGTAGGGGTTCGTGCATGGCGAGGGGTCCGGTGCCTGGCAAATCGGGATGCGGCTGCCGGACCAGTCTAGACCAGGGAGCGCCCTGTCTCGCAGCCGCAGCCGCAGCAGGACTCAGGGACGATAGTGGCTGGGCAGGTGCGAGAGGTTATCCAGCTCGCACTCCTCACTGTAGTGAATCAGCGCGCGCTCTATCCTGTCTGGGATATGGTTACGCAGCTTCCCGGTCTCGGCGATGATCGCCTCCTCAATATCGCTCAGGGAAACCTGCATCAGGTCATAGCGGACAAGCACCTCTTCCCCTTTAATCCAGAGACCGTCGATACCCTTGAGTGACTGAACTGACGCCATCACCCGGTCACGGGCCTCTGCATTGAGCTTTTTCGTCAGCCTGATCCTGTGGGCCTTGAACACAGCGGTACCGAGCTGTTTCTCCGCCAGCCCGAAGGTGGCCTCACCCACATACAGGTGTGGCCAGCGCTGGAAGCGGGAACGGCAGTGCTCGGAGCAGAAAGAATACTTGATATGCCGGTGTTGCCAGCTGTGAGCCCCCTCCGGCACCGTGGCACCGCAGACCGGGTCGCGCGACTGTCCAAGCAATGAGTGAGCCATCGGCTGTACCGTTGTGTTCGGGTGTTCGTGCTATCCGTAGTTTAGCAAGGGGCCGACACCATGCCCGGGACCCCCCGGCTAAAGGTCAGTGTGCAACATAGCGTGCCAGGGCGAACATCAGCAGCAGCCCAAGGGCAAAGAAACCGAAATGGACCGCCGCGGCGCCGGCGCCCCCGCGATGCTTGATTTCCGGGATCAGGTCCGAGGCGGAGATGTAGATAAAGCTGCCAGCCCCGAACAGGACCAGTGTGCCCAGGTCAAAGTGGCGCGACAACAGGTAAGCCAGTAATGCGCCCAGGGGAAATGTCAGGCCGGAGATAAAGTTCCAGGCCAGCGCCCGGCGGCGCGACCAGCCACCGTGTACCAGCACTCCAAAATCCCCAAGCTCCTGGGGCACCTCGTGTGCCGCAGCGGCAAGCCAGGCGGCAATACCTGCGCGCGCATCAATCAGGAAGGTGCTGGCAACCGCCAGCCCGCCGATAAAGTTATGGATCCCGTCCCCGAGCAGGATCAGGTAGGTGACCGGCTCCCGGCTGTTGGAGTGGGTGCCATGGGAGTGGTGCCAGCTGAGTAACTGTTCAAGCAGGAGGAACGTACTGAAACCAACCAGGACCCAGAGCCCCGCATTGAGCGGTCGAACAGATGCCAGCCCCTCGGGCAGCATGTGGAAGAAGGCCCCACCCAGTAGGGTTGCCGCCGCCAGGGACACCAGCGGCAACAGGATCCTCTCCAGGGTGGCTTCGCGCATCAGCAGGCTGATGGCACCGGACATGGCGATGCCACTCATCAGCAGTCCGCCCCCCAGGATCCAGGGGAGTTCAGTCATTGCACTCATGGGTCGCCGGGGTTGCAGGATGCCTTGCCATAGCGGTTGTTCCCTGGTCCATATCCCCCGCAAGGATAGGTCCTCCCCCTGAGTCGCCAGCTTATTCCGGGGGCAGCTTTCGTTAAATTGCTATCAGCCCCGTGGGTGGCTGCGGGCGTACCGTGCGCCCGGGTGGCTACTTATCCGGGAAGGGTATGTACTCTTCCTCATCACCGGGGACCCTGGCGAAATTGCCCTGTTTCCAGTCATTCACAGCCTGGTCGATCCGTTCAGCCCTGCTGGATACAAAGTTCCAGACAATATGGCGCCGGTCGAATGGCTCGCCACCGATGATCGCAATGCGACTCTCCTCGGCAGCCACGAGTTCCACGCCGGACTCCTGGCGGAAGACCGCCATGCTGAATTCCGGTATCTCCATATCGCGCGCATTGAGCTTTCCGGCGGCCACATAGACGGCCCTTTCCTCGACATCCGGCAGGGTGATCCGCTGGCCGGCCTGCAGGTGTGCCTCGACATAAAGGGTTTCCGCATAGGTCTTTACCGGGGATTCGACACCATAGGCGCTGCCCATGATCACGCGGACCGGCACCTCGTCCACGGTAATGGCGGGGATCTTCTGTGACGGGTAATGATGGAACTCGGGGGCAATCTCCTCCTGTCCCTTGGGCAGGGCCAGCCAGAGTTGCAGCCCGTGCAGGCGGTGGGACAGGCTGCGCACTTCGTCGCGCTCCCGCTCCGAGTGGACAATGCCACTGCCGGCGACCATCAGGTTGATGTCCCCGGGCCTGATCGGTTGCAGGCTGCCCAGGGAATCCCGGTGCAGGATCTCCCCCTCGAACAGGTAGGTGACGGTACAGATACCGATATGCGGGTGCGGCCTGACATTGATTCCCTGCCCCGCAGCAAAGTCAGCCGGGCCCATATGGTCAAAGAAAATCCACGGCCCCACCATTTGCTGTTCGCGGCTGGGCAGTGCGCGCCGTACGGAAAAACCACCGAGCTCCCGCGATTTTGGCTCGATAATTTCGGCGATGGCGCCGCAACCCACAACGAAATCGCACTCCTGCTCCGCGGTCCTGGTCAGATTGCTCACGGTTGTTCCCCTGCTCTGCTGCTGTCGATGAATCCTGGTTATTTGATTCCGTTCCCCGGCTGCCCGGGACATATGCATTATGCGGGGACGGAGCCGCATCTGCTTCGCAATCTATCGAACTCAAGGTTCGAAAGGATCGATAGTCCCTGAAAGCCAGAGTCTATCCTTTTTAGAGTCATCGTCTGTCCTTGTGGCATGCAAAGCATTAATATGCCCGCTCACCAGAGATGACCAACCTGTAGTGAAGATGGGGTATCAATGCTACAGCAACTGCTAGAAAACAAATTATTGCTGTCAATACTCGTTATTGTCGCAATCCTGATGCTGCGGTTCCTGCTGGGTTTTGTATTTGCCCGCCAGAAACGCTGGGCAAAACAGGATCGCCGTCGCCGCATCAACACTGTCCATAATCTCAGTAATCTCCTGATCGTCCTCGGGCTGGTTGCGGTCTGGGTATCGGAGTTGCGGGAATTTGCCCTGTCCATCGCCGCCTTCTCCGTGGCGATCGTCATCGCCCTGCGGGAGGTGGTGCAGAGCCTGGTGGGCAAGATTTACCAGGCCAGCATGCGATCGTTCCAGGTGGGCGACTGGGTCAAGGTTGGTGACCAGTTTGGTGAGGTCATCGACAGCGACTGGCTGAGCACGACCTTGCTGGAGATCGATCCCCACGGGCTGGGCAGTGGCTATACGGGTATCACCCTGTATATCCCCAACAATGTGTTTTTCACCAAGCCAGTGAAGAACCTCAATTTTATGCGCCGGTATATCGAGCACTCGTTCTCGATCGTGCGCGAGAACAAGGGAGGCAACCCTTTTGCCGCCAAGGAATTCCTGCTGGAGCGCATCCGCGAGCACAGCGAGGCCTTCCACGAGGTGGCGGCCCGCTACTGCCAGATGATTGAGCATCGCACTGGCGTCGAGCTGGTGGGGACGGACCCCAAGATCAGTTTTACCACCAACGAGTTCGGCCATGATGTTGTCACCATCACCCTGTTCTGCCCCCGGGAAGAGGCGCACGATATCGAGCAGAATGTGACCGAGGACCTTTATAACTTCTGGTACAGCGGGCCCCAGAACCAGCTGGCGACCGGGGAGTCTGGCGAGGCCTGATCCCTGCAAGCCAGCGGCCACCGGCAGGCTCGGGGTTCGTTCTAAAAAGTAGGTGTCTTCTACCTGAATTTTGCGATTTTCTGTCGAATTCCTGAGTGTTTAAATGCCTCCATCAAACGCAGCACTCCGATGGAGGTACAAGCAATGACCCGTTTACTGAAAATCAAAGCCAGCCTGTTCAACAATGATGGCCAGTCTTCCCAGCTGGTGGACGCCTATGCCGACAAGTGGCTGCAGGAGCACTCCGGCGCTACCGTTACAGAGCGCAACCTGGCCGATGAGCCGGTGCCCCACCTGGACCAGGCGCGCTTCGGCGCTTTCACCACCGCACCCGAAGAGCGCAATGACGCCCAGAGCGACGTAGCTGCTTATTCGGACCAGCTGATCGGTGAAGTGCAGGAGGCCGATATACTGGTGCTGGGCGTACCTATGTACAACTTCAGCGTGCCCTCGACCCTGAGCGCCTATTTCGACCATATCGCCCGGGCCGGTATCACCTTCCGCTATACCGCCAACGGACCGGAGGGCCTGCTGAAAGGCAAGAAAGCGGTGGTGTTTATTACCCGCGGTGGCGTTTACGGTCAGGATCACGCGCAGACAGCCTATCTTCGTCAGTTCCTGGGCTTTATCGGTATTGAGGACGTGGAGTTCGTCCACGCCGAGGGCCTGGCCATGGGGGATGACTCAAGGGATGAGGCTCTGAATGCGGCGCGCGAGCGTATTACTGAACTCGCGGCCTGATACCATTAACGACGACCGGCGGGGCCTGATCGGGCACCGCCGGCCCCACCTCGCAACCGCCGCGACTCCCCCTCACTGATTCGCGCTCTATATTCCCGGCCCCCACTACTCACCGCCAGTTCCACTAGGCTTTGGGAATGGCAGGAGGCAGCCGGCATGCGATCAGATCCCGACAACAACTCAGCAGAAAAGCACCACCGGCAATACCTCGAGCGGGCCGTGGCCCTGGCAGACGCCAATGTAAGGGAGTCGGGCGGGCGGCCATTTGGCGCTGTGCTCGTCCACGACGGGCGGGTGATTGCCGAGGGCGTGAATACCATCCACGAAAACAGCGACCCCACCGCACACGCGGAATTAGAGGCGATCCGTGCGGCCACCACCGCTGCGGGTGATCCACGGCTGGACGGCACGGTGATGTACGCAAGTGGACATCCCTGCCCCATGTGCCTGGCGGCCATGTACCTGTGCGGGGTGAAGCGCGCCTATTACGCCCTGTCCCAGGAAGACGGCGAGGCCCACGGTCTCTCGACCGCAGATATTTATGCCGAGCTGGCGCGGCCCGCCGGGCAGCGTACCCTCAGGATGATCCATATCCCGCTCGACCACGGCCCGGATCCCTACACCAGCTGGAGTGCGCTGCAGGAAAAGTCCTGACGCCTCAGAAGCGGTGCGTTAACGCCAGATCGATATGCCGGGGTAATTCCGGGAATACCAGCGTGGAACCGAAATAGCCCCCCTCGAATACCGGCGCCCAGTTCTCCTCGTCAGTCAGGTTGAAAATATCCAGCCGCACGGCAGTGTTCTGCTGGTTAAAGCGGTACTCGATATTGGCGTTGAGGGTGAACTGCGCAGGTATCTCCACGGTCTGCAGGTAATCCAGCGGGTAGCTACCGGAAAATACCGCGGAGCCGCCGAGAGACCATGCCTCGTTTAACCGGTAGCCCGCAGCTGCGGATGCTGTCCATTCCGGCAGGCCCTGCAGGCGGGCATCCGCTGGGGCGAAGCCGGCAAAGTTGGGCGCCCCCAGCCCGGTTCCCGCCACAATATCCGGGCGTGAATCGTCGAAGGCATCCAGCACCTGCTGCGAGTCCTGGAATGCAGCGGAATTGTCAAAATTTGCCTCCAGGTAGCTGGCGCCGGCACTGGCCCAGAGTTTCTCGCCCCGGTAGAAGAGCTGCATCTCGAGTCCCTGCGTGCGAATCCCCGAGTTACTGCCGTCGCGGTTGCGCAGGCTGCGGGTCTGGTCGAACAATGCCGCATCGGCATACCAGGAGCTCCCATCGGGCTGGTACTTCAGGCCCACCTCATACAGCGTGTTTTCAGTGGCAAAGTTCAGTGGACTGATGGTGTTGTTACCGGACAGTACATTGCCGCCCCCCAGGCTGTTGGACGTGGACTCCTGGTAGGCAAGCGTGGCATAGCCGGTGAAGGCTTCCAGGGGGCGGTAGTGAAGGCTGGCGCTGCCGGACTTCAGCCAGTCGCTGTAATCGTCACTGGCACGCTGCACTCCTGCCGGGGCCAGCGGGTCCCGCGCCTCCACATCGTAGTAGTCGCCGCGCAGCCCGGCTGTGATCCAGAGCCGTTCGGTAAGATCCTGGCGATGCTGCACAAACAGGCCGGTCTGCAGGCTGCTGGAATCGGTGGTGTCGGACAGGTTGAAGTCGCCCGCCCCGTCTCCGTCGAGGTCGTACTGGCCGCCGGGTGACACGAACACACCGGGCCGCAGCTCCACCAGCCGGGCCTTCTGCGCATCGGTCAGCGGGATGCGGCGGTTTTCCAGTGGCCCGGTGAGGTCGATGGGCAGGTCCGCCTCGGTGGTGAACTGGCTGTAGCCCAGCACATCGTTGTAGCGCAGGCCGATACCGGCGACCGTATCACCGAAGTGGAGTTCTGTCCGGTTCTCCAGGGTATCTGCCCCGTCGATAATCTCGACAAAACTGTTCTGCGCTATCTCCTCCCGTTCCAGGTGCTCGTAATAGGTACGGTTAATCAAGGCCAGCCCGTCTCCCAGTTCACGTTGATAGACGGAATGCAGTAACAGGGTCTCGGCGCCATTGATATCCAGCGGATCGGTGAGCACGGTGCTGCGGTCTATCTCCACCAGGCCGGCGGGACTTACGATTGCGCCGGCGCCGGGAACAGTGGAGCCATCGGGCCGCACGCCCTGTCCCTGGACGTAGAGGCCGTCATCGATCAGCTGCTGCGTGGGGCGGTTGATACCGGCGTTGTCGGTCCACTCGACGTCGTAGTATTCCAGCGATACATTCCACTCACTGCTGCTGTCGGGACTGAGGCGATAAGCGAGGAACAGGTTGTCACTGTCCATCCCGGCGTAATCGTAGAAGCTGCCCTCGTCGCGGTGCTCATAACTGGCCCGTACCGCCGAGCGGTCCTGCTCCAGTACCTGGGAGTAATCCAGCTGGCTGCGGTAGCGATCCCATTCGCCGCCGCGAACCTGTACAGTGCCGCCGGAATCATTTAGGTCCGGACGCTTGGGCTGCAGGTTGACGAAACCACCGGTGCGCTGGGTGCTTCCGAGGATCACAGAGGGTGTGCCGCGCACCACGTCCACCTGGCCTACGGCATTGAATGAGAGGGGAATTCCCAGGCCGTTGTTACCCACCTGCCGACGCATGCCGGCTTCAAAGACCTCACCCAGCTGGCCCCGCAGTGTTGGCAGGCTGGGCGCACCAAAACCGGTTGCGCCGTAGGTATTCGGCGTGACGCGCTGGAGATCGCGCAGGTCTTCCACCGCCACCGCCTCCAGCAGCCACGCGTCGATAGGGGTGACCGAGCGCGCGATATCCTCGCTGGTAAGGCCGGAACCGAAGGCATCGCTGACGGTATTGTCCGCAATTCCCGCACGGGCCGGGTCATCCTGGCTGCCTACTACCTCCACCAGTTCCGGCTCTCCCTCCTGGGCGATGGCCGGGGCGGCGGCAAGCAGCAACACGGAGAGCGCGATGGGTTTTTTGCGGAAGGTAATGTCGGTCATTCCTGGCCTCTGTTGGTTATCCAGAATTCTGTCTGGTTGTCTTGTGTGTCACCGGCGGTTGTTATCGTTCAGGCGCCACTCGTATTCGAGATAGGTGATATCCATTTCATTGGCCCGCAGGGCCGCAGCCTGTGCGGCACTCAGGCCCAGTGCCCCGCGGTAATCCAGCAGGAACTCGCCAAGACTACTGTGGCCGCGCCAGCCTCGACTGAAGTCGTCGCGATACCACTCGAATATCGGTGACAGCCTCAGCCCCCCTGGAGTGGCGCGGTTGCGCGAGCGATCCGACAGGAACCGGCGAGCCTGCTGCTCCAGTTGCTGTTCCAGCCGCTCCCCGGTATAGGCCTCCTCGCGCAGCATCGGGCAACCGACACTCGCACAATTGACGGCGAAATGGATGCGGGGCTCATTGAAATCCCGGCGGATCATGCCGTGCTCAATCTCGTCCAGAGAATACCTGCGGCCGAACAGGGCGACGAACTCCCGGCGCCAGGGTGCACCCGGAAGCCAGCCGATATCACGGATGGAATCAAGGCCCGGGTATTCTGCCAGCACCAGCTGGATGGTCGCGGCATTATAAGCGTTGATGAGGAAAGCCAGTTGGTCAGCCTCTTCCCAGCCATCAAAGGTATTCCGCTCCACCTCGGCCAGTTGTGCCAGGTAACGGACCAACTGTTGCCGGTCTGCCTGCATTCCCCTGTAATCCACGGTAGAGGAGTGACCGCCATCAGCCAGGATTACATGATCCTGCAACAGGTTCGACCAGATGTGGTGATCCGGAACAGTGGCCCGGGCCAGGGTAAACTGGCTCAAGAGCAGGATGATAACGAGAATACGCGGCATCGGGTGACTCTTATCGATCGCTGGTGACGGTTTCCGCCTATGCTGGAACAAGAGTCGTGCCGGGCGCTGATTTATTACAGTCAATCGCCACTGCCATTATCCGGGTCCTCGATAGTATCCGGCTGTCACAGCTGCAATGCTAACTCGGCATAGAGAGACCGTGATTCCCCGGGGAAGTACCGGTCGCCACTGAAGTTACTGAAATCCGCACGCTCCGCGTATTCCTCATCCAGCAGGTTGAGTACCCGCAGGCCTACTGACCAGCCCTCGCCCAGCTGCCGGGTGGCGCGCGCGTGCAGCAGGTCATGGCCCGGGTAGCTGTGCTGGTTGAGTGGATCTGTGTAGTAGCGCCCCTGGTGCAACCATTCGAGTTCCACCTGCGTGGCGGCATCCGGCTGCCATTGGAGCCGGGCCGAACCAAAACTGCGCGGCGCGGAGTCCAGCAGCCTGCCATCCAGGGCGATTCCCTCTAGTAGTCGCTCATCGTCGAAGCGGTGCTCCGCATAGCTCGCTGACACATCCACCAACCAGTTCGGTGCCAGCTGGTAACCCAGTGCCAGCTCCAGGCCCTGATGGCTAGTGGTCCCGCCGGACCGGTTAAAGAAGTCGGCATCGCGAAAGATCACATTGTGCTTCTCCATGGCATAGCCGACCAACTCGTAGTCGATGCGACCTCCCCCACCCCGCAGCCCAAGTTCGACGCTGCGAATCTCCACGGAGTCCAGGTCAGCCACTTCCTGCTCCCGCTGCAGGCGGTAGAGCTCCGTCGCCTGGGGGGCACGAAAACCGTGGGCCAGGTTTGCGAACACTTGATGGGCAGGCGTCCAGTCGTATACCAACCCCAGCTGCGGTGACCAGTTTTCAAAGTCATCGCGACGATCGGCGGGACGGCTATAGCGGCAGCCGCCAAAACCACAGCTGCTGCCATCCTCGCGGGATCGGCCGGCCAGCATGTGGTTGTCATAGTCATAGGACAGGCTTTCCAGCCGCAGCCCCGCCTCCAGGACCAGTTGTTCCGTCAGCCGCAGGGATGCCAGTGCATAGGGCGACAGTAATAACGCATTGACTCGATAATCGTAATGCCGACCCGGTGGCACGGTTTCCGCCAGGAATTCGGATCTTGTGGCAATGCCGGACTGAGACTGGCGCAGGGAGGCCCGGGTATATTCCCCATCGAGGCCCGTTGCGACGCGGAGCGAATCACTGACTGGCAGTATAAGGCTGGTCCGTACACCGGCGCTGCGATGGGCTGTTTCTTCGAGGGGCTGTCCGGGCAGGAAGTGCTGCAGGAACTGCATGTCCCCGTAGCGGGCGTACGGCGTGACCTGCAGGGAATAGCCGTCGCCCCACTCGGTTGCCATGCTGTGCGACAGGCGTGCGGTGCGCACATTGCGAAAGGCCTCGGGGTTTGGGTTTGAGCGCCGCAGCGTGACGTCCCGGTAGGCTTCCTCCCCCACCACATAACCGGCGGTCTCCTGCTCCAGGTTGGTGGCATTGAAGCGGGTCTCGGAACTGGACTGCCCCCTGCGGTGCACCACGGTCAGCTTCTGCTGGTCATAACCGGAACTGGCCCGGTAACCGCCGTCACTGGCCAGGGAGATGGCGGTAAGCAGGCCCGACTCAGTGCCGGTAGCAGTGGGGACACGGCTGGAGAATTTCCAGCGGTCGTTGGGCCCGGCTTCCAGACTCATGGCTCCGGTGTCCCCGGATTGGTACGACGGGCCCAGTACATTAATCACCCCGTGCATGGCGCCCGCCCCATGTAAGGTGCCCGCCGGTCCACGCACTACTTCGATACGCTCTGCCTGCTCACTGTGTGCCGCAAACAGTTCATTCACATTACAGAAGCCGGCGGGAAACAGTGGGATGCCGTCCTGCATGGCCAGCACGCTGCCGCAGGCACCGGCGCCAGTCAGTACCGGTGAACGGAGTGCCGGCAGGTATTCCTGCCCGTTACCGCGGCTCAGGTTTGCCCCGGGAACCCGTGCCAGGCTCTGCTGGATATGGCTGTGGTTCACCAGTGCCAGCGCATCGGCACCCAGCACCGCCATGCTGCCGGCGTAGTCAGCCCGACTGCTGTGCAGCGGGCTGCCGGTGACCACCACGGTTTCCAGCTGGCCACGAACTTGCTCCACGGCCTGGTCGCTGGCAAAAGCGTCCCCGCTCAAAAGTAACGCCGTCACGAGTGCCGCCCTGCGCATCCCGGTCTCCTGTTGCGATTATTTGCTGCGCATTCTAACGCACAAAAAAAAACGCCGGCGAATGCCGGCGTTTCCAATCAGGCGGGATGCGCCTGTTGTCAGGTCATATTCGCCCGGTCAGGTCACATCTGCCGTCGCACTTTCACGCAGGTCTCCCCTGGCGGGCGCCACTGGTTCACTTGCGGACTCTTCCGTATTGCGTGAGCGACCAAACAGCCGCTGTACGATAACGAAGAACAGCGGGATAAAGAAAATCCCCAGCAATGTCCCAACCAGCATGCCGCCCAGCACCCCGGTACCGATAGCCTGCTGGGCACCGGAACCGGCACCGGAGGCAATGGCCAGCGGCAGTACACCCAGGCCAAAGGCCAGCGAAGTCATCAGGATCGGGCGCAGACGATCGCGCACTGCGCGCATGGTGGCCTGCACCAGCTCCATGCCCTCTTCCAGGTTCTGCTTGGCGAATTCCACGATCAGGATGGCGTTCTTGCTGGTCAGGCCCACGGTGGTGAGCATGGCCACCTGGAAGTAGATATCCCGCTCCATGCCGCGCAGCGTGTTCGCGAGCACGGCCCCGAGGATGCCCAGCGGTGCGACCAGCAGTACCGCAGTGGGCACCGTCCAGCTCTCGTAGAGAGCCGCCAGGCACAGGAATACGATCAGCAACGACAGCGTATACAGCAGCGGTGTCTGTGCCCCCGCCTGGCGCTCCTGGTAAGACAGGCCGGTCCATTCCAGGCCGACGCCGCCCGGCAACTCGCTGACCAGTCGCTCCATCTCCGCCATGGCCTCACCGGAGCTGACACCCGGTGCGGCAGAGCCGTTGATCTGCATCGCCGGAACGCCGTTGTAGCGCTCAAGGCGCGGGGAGCCGTACTCCCACTCGAAGCTGGCAAAAGTCGACAGCGGCACCATTTCGCCGTCCCGGTTACGCACGGACCACTTCTGGAAATCCTCCGGCACCATTCGATACGGCGCATCAGACTGCACGTAGACCTTCTTGACCCGGCCACGGTCAATAAAGTCATCGATATAACGGCCGCCCCAGGCGGTGCCGATGGTGGTATTGATCTCGTTGATCGAGAGACCGAGTGCAGCTGCCTTCTCGGTATCAATGTTCAGGCGGAACTGGGGTGTATCGTTCTGGCCATTGGGACGCACATTTGCCAGCAGCGGGCTCTGTGCCGCCGCACCCAGGAGCTGGTCGCGCGCTTGCGTGAGCGCCTCGTGCCCCAGGTTGGCATTGTCCTTCAGGTAGAAGTCAAAGCCGCCGGAGGTACCCAGGCCCGGCAGTGCCGGGGGGGAGAACGCGAAGGCCATGGCGTCCTTGATCTGCATCAGCGCGCCCATGGCCCGCATGGCTACCGAACCCGCGTCCTGGCCAGGCTCCTCGCGCTCTTCCCAGTCGTGCATATTGATGAAGGCAATACCGTTGTTCTGGCCGCTACCCGCAAAGCTGAAGCCCTGCACGCTGAATACAGATTTAACGGTGTCCTGCTCGTTCTCGAGGTAATAGTCCTCTACTTTCTTGATCGACTCCATGGTGCGCTGCTGGGTGGCGCCCACCGGAGCATTGATCATGGAAAACAGCACACCCTGGTCCTCTTCGGGAAGGAAGGAACTGGGCAGGCGCAGGAAGAGCACCAGCATCACAGCGGCGAGGCCGGCAAACAGCAGCATAAAACGGCCGCCCCGCGCCACGATCCCGCGTACACCACGCTGGTAGCCGGCTGTTCCGCGTTCAAAATTGCGGTTGAACCAGCCGAAGAAGCCCTTCTTCGCATGCCCCTCGTCTTTCGCAATTGGCTTGAGCATGGTGGCGCAGAGGGCCGGTGTCAGCACGATGGCCACCAGCACCGACAGTGCCATGGCCGCGACGATGGTGGCCGAGAATTGCCGGTAAATTACCCCGGTGGCGCCTTCCATAAATGCCATGGGCACGAATACCGCCGAGAGCACCACGCCGATACCCACCAGCGCCCCGGTGATCTGCTTCATCGACTTGCGAGTGGCCTCTCGGGGCGAAAGGCCCTCTTCGCTCATCACCCGCTCTACGTTTTCCACCACCACAATGGCGTCGTCCACCAGCAGGCCGATGGCCAGTACCATGGCAAACATGGTGAGCATATTGATGGAGAAGCCCATCGCCGCCAGCACACCGAAAGTGCCCAGTAGTACGACCGGCACGGCAATAGTGGGAATAATCGTGGCGCGGATGTTCTGCAGGAACAGGTACATCACCAGGAATACCAGGATCACCGCCTCGATCAGCGTCTTGATCACGCCCTTGATGGATACCTCGACAAACGGTGTCGAGTCGAATGGCACCACGGTCCGGATCCCGGTGGGGAAATAGGGCTCCAGCTCCTTGAGCTTCGCCCGCACACCGTCGGCCGTCTCCAGTGCATTGGCGCCAGTGGCCAGGTTCACTGCCAGGCCGGTGGCCGGCTGGCGGTTGAAACGGCTGATGAAATCGTAATTCTCCGCACCGATCTCGACCCGCGCGATGTCTCCCAGCTTGAGCACCGAGCCATCGGGATTGGAGTGGATCACAATGTCGCGGAACTGTTCAGGAGTCTCCAGCCGGCCCTGGGATACCACATTGGCATTGAGCTGCTGGCCATCGATGGCCGGGGTTCCACCCAGGCTGCCCACCGCCACCTGCTGGTTCTGCGCCTGTACCGCCGCGATCACATCACTGGGGACCAGCTTGTAGGTTTCCAGCTTGTTCGGATCCAGCCAGATACGCATGGCGTACTGGGAACCGAATACCTGCACACCGCCCACGCCGGGCACCCGGCTGATAGCGTCGACAATATTGGCATTGATATAGTCGGCGATATCCGCACGGTCCATGCGGCCGTCCTCGGATACGAAACCCACGACCATCAGGAAGCCGCTGCGGCCCTTGCCAACATTCACCCCCTGTCGCTGCACCGCTTCCGGTAACAGCGGCAGGGCCAGTTGCAGTTTATTCTGCACCTGTACCTGGGCAATATCGGGGTCTGTGCCATTGGCGAAAGTCAGCGAGATATTCACCCGGCCATTGGATTCGCTGGTGGCGGACATATACAGCAGCCCATCGAGCCCGGTCATGCCCTGCTCGATAACCTGTGTCACCGATTCCTCCACCACCCTGGCAGATGCACCGGGGTAGCTGGCACTGATGGATACCGTGGGGGGCGCGATATCCGGGTAACGCTCTACAGCGAGCTTGCTGACCGCGAGCCCGCCACCGAGCATCACGACGATCGCGATCACCCAGGCAAAGATGGGACGGTCAATAAAGAAAGATGCCATGGTACGCCCCCTCAGGAATCAGCTGCAGCAGCGCTTTCCGCCGCAGGGGCAGGCTGTTCAGGTTCAGCGGACACGGTGGTGACCTCAACGCCCGGGCGGACTTTCTGCAGTCCCTCGACGATAACCCGGTCACCCGCCTGCAGGCCGTCCTCAACCAGCCAGTGGCTGCCAACGGTCTGGCTGACAGTCAACGGGCGCATTTCAACCTTGTTATCTGTGTTCACGACCATGGCATTGGTGTTGCCCCTGGGGTCGCGAGTGACGCCCTGCTGCGGTACCAGAATCGCATTATCGCGCACGCCGCGGCCAACCACGGCACGGACGTACATGCCGGGCAGCAGCATGTGCTCGGGATTGGGAACCACGACCCGCAGCAGGACACTGCCGGTGGTGGGGTCCACGGTGGCCTCGGCAAATTCCAGCTTGCCCTTGTGCTCGTAGGTAGATCCGTCATCAAGCAGGATCGTCACCGGGAGATCTGTGGTGTCTTCCACTTTACCGGCCTCCAGGGCACGGCGCAGTTGCAGCAGCTCGCTGGTGGACTGGTTAAGGTCGACGTATATCGGGTCGAGTTGCTGGATAGTCGCCAGTGCCTGTGCCTGGTTCGCTGTCACCAGGGCACCCTGGGTCACTGATGATTTGCCGATCCGGCCACCGATCGGGGCACTGATGCGGGCATAGTCCACCGGGATACGACTGCGCTTGACCGACGCCAGGGCATTGGCAACCGCGGCCTCTGCCTTCTTGAGGTCCGCGCGGGCACTGTCGTTATCCTGCTTGCTCACCGCGCCGGTTTTCACCAGGTTGGCGACACGGTCGGCGCGCAGCCGCGCCACCTCAAGCTCGGCCCGGGCGCTCTGCAGGTTGGCCCGGGCGCTGTCGTAGTCGGCACGGTAAGTGGCATCGTCAAGCTGGTAAAGCGGCTGGTCGGCCTCGACAATCCCGCCCTCGCGGAACAGCTGCTGTTCCACCAGGCCGTTCACCCGTGGGCGAACCTCGGCGACTTTATACGGATTGGTACGGCCCGGTAACTCACGGGTCAGGGTTACTGACTCGGGCTTCAGGGTCACCACCGCCACCTCCGGCGCCATTTGCGGCCGTCCGCCCTTTTCCTGGCTACATGCCGTCAGCAGTGACAACGCGGCCATCAGGCCGGCTAACAGATTCCGTTTCCGCATCTACACCTCTCCAGTGACCCGATGGTCCAAATGCTGCCAGCGGACCGGATGGTCAGTTCGCTTTGACAGTTATGAATGGTTAACAATGCCGCGCATTCTATCGTTTCGCCGAGATGTGCAGCAAGTATTCATTCATGCATGAATATGAATTAAACTTCGCGCCCGGATGGACCGGTAGCGCCGGCCATCCTACCCCGTATGTGGACCAATCCCGCGGGCGAATAGATAAACGGTTGCCACCAGAGGACAGAAAGTTGGCCAATAAGCGGAAAGAAGACGCGCTGGAGACAAGGGAACGCATCCTGGATGCGGCCATCACAGTATTTCACCAGCAGGGCCTGGCGCGTCCGTCACTGACCGAGGTGGCAGAGCTCGCGGGCGTCACACGCGGTGCGGTATACGGGCACTTCCGCAACAAGGCCGATGTCTTCAATGCCCTGGCCGAGCGGGTCCAGTTACCGGGTGAAAAGCTGTGCGAGGAAGGCGGCTGCGAGCCACCGGAGAACCCGCTGGGAGTCCTGCGGACCCGCTGGCTGTGGCTGTTCCAGGAAGTCGCGTGCAACCGGGACTGGCAGCTGATCCTGGATATCATCTTCCATCGTTGTGAGCTGGTCACAGAGAGCGGCGAGATCCGCCAGCGCATGCTCGACTGCACCGAGGAGGGACAGGAACGGGTCCGCCAGCTGATCAGCTGGGCGGTTGACCGGGGCCAGCTGCCCGGCGACCTGGATATCGACCTGGCAGCTCCACTGCTGCACAGTTCGCTGGTTGGCACCCTGGGCGACTGGCTGCTCCAGCCCCGCGACCGGGACCTGGCCTGTATTGGCGAGCGCTACCTGGATGCCATGATCGAAATGCTGCAGCACTCCCCTACCCTGCGCCGCAGTATACCCGCCTGAGTATTGGGGGGCGCATGGCACACAAGCGCGATGCCCCTCCCCGTCTGCAACCGACTTACAGGGCGAAGCCCAGTAACAGGTAGACGCCCAACAGCAACACCACCCCCGCGACCATACTCCCGGTCAGCCAGCTCCGTGCCAGCACGCCCGCCGGCCTGTGGTGGCTGGCGACCGAATCCATCAGGGCCCCCACGCCACCAATGGCCGCGCGGCGGACGCGATTGTCGAGGCGGAAGGCGGCGGTCACAAAGCCGCGTATTGCCTGCGGGAACAACCGGCGGTACAGCCATTCAACGTCCAGGTTGACCGACGGCAATTCCGGCGGGTACAGGCGGCGCAGGTTCAGCCATACAAACGCCAGCGCAGAGAAGAACAGCAGCTGCAGCTGGGTCAGCACATGGGTGACGTCGTAAGGTGTATACGCCATCTCATGGGGCAACAGGCTGTAGAGCGCTTGCGGGTAAATACCGATGGCCAGGCACAGGGACGCCGCAATTGTCATTGCCACCAGCATATTGGCAGGCGGCTCCTTCGCCCTGATACCCGAGTCGTGGGCAAAGAAGGCGAAGTACGGGATCTTGATGCCGGCATGGTGGAAGACACCCGCGGACGCAAACAGCAGGATCAGCCACACCCAGTCATAACCATTCTTGATCGCCGCACTCATCACCATCGACTTGCTGACAAAGCCGCTGAACAGCGGGAAGGCGGAAATCGAGGCCGCACCGACGATACACAGGATGGTGGTCTTGGGCATGGTCTTGTACAGGCCGCCCAACTCCGAACCATTGATGCGGCCGGTGACGTGCAGGACTGCCCCCATGGACATGAACAGCAGCCCCTTGAAGATCACATCGTTAAACGCATGGGCCACAGCGCCATTGATGGCCAGTGAAGTACCGATACCAATACCCACCACCATAAAGCCCAGCTGGTTGATCAGGCTGTAGGCCAGCACCCGGCGCAGGTCATTCTCGATCACGGCATAAAAGATCGGGAAACAGGCCATGGTCGCACCGATGTAGACCAGCAACTCTGTGCCCGGATAGGCCCGCGCCAGTGCATATACCGCCGCCTTGGTGGTGAATGCACTCAGGAACACAGTGCCGGTCGGGGTGGATTCCGGGTAAGCATCGGTGAGCCAGTTGTGGAAGAAAGGGAAGGCACACTTGATACCGAAGGCCAGGAAGATCATCCAGCTGTAGGCGTTGTCGCCCAGCCCGATCTGCCCGAAAGCGAGAGAGCTGTGGGCCTGGCCGTAGAAGATAATCCCGCCTAGCAACAGCAGGCCCGAGAGAATATGCAGCGTGAAGTACCGCAGGCCGGCCATATACGCGCGGCCATTGCGGCGCGCCCAGACCAGGAATACGGAAGTGACCGCGAGCAGCTCCCAGAAAATAAACAGGGTCAGCAGGTCCCCCGCAAATACTGCGCCCAGGGCACTACCGGCATAGAGCAGGCTGACCACCTGCTGCAGGGTGTCGCGCACATGCAGTGCGTAAATGATCGCAATCAATGCCGCTACATGGAACAGGTAGCCGAATAACAGGCTCAGCTTGTCTGCACGGAAAAGCAACAGGTCAAATTCGAGCACCGAATAGGCCCCGAAACTGCCAGCGCCCAGCATCCACAGGTTGGCCAGTCCCAGCAAGGGTACAGCGATCATTACCAGTGCGCGCGGCCAGCCACGCAGGACCAGTGCCAGCAATGCGGCGACGAAAAACGGAATGAAAGGTGCCACCTCAAACATGTTCCTGACCTCCACTCATCCCTTCCTCCTGCGACCGTGATTCCGTACCGGTCGCACCATTGGCCCCGGTAGCCGTATCACCGCCGAGCTCCAGCCGGTCGTAATAGTCTTCCGGGCGCATCAGGAACCTGCGCATCCACTTGGCAATGATCACCAGGATCACACAACCAACGAATCCATACAGCGGGTAGAACCCGGGTAGCCCTTCCCAGCCGTGTTCTGTATGCCGGTGGACCACGAAATCCGCGAGCACCAGCAGCGCGCAGATCGCGTAGAAGGTGCGCAGGATCCGCTGGATATTCTCCGGCTTGTCGAAAAAGTCTTGCTTGTCACCAGTGCTCATCGGGTCAGATTCCGGCCTTGATCAGCTGATAGATAATGTCGGGGTAAATCAATAGCAGGACACAGCCCGTGGCTGTAATCCCCAGCGCCAGCAACGACGGCCACGGGGCCTCGCGTACGGCGACACTGGCGTCGCCGGTATCGGCCGGTAACGCATCGGAGAAAAATGCCCGCAACGGGATCGGTAACAGGTAGGCGATACTGAGCAGCGAACTCACCATCAGCAGCCCCATCAGCCACAGCTCGCCTGCCTCCAGGGTACCCAGTAACAGGTACCACTTGCTCCAGGTGCCGCCGGTTGGCGGAATACCGATAATACAGAGGCTGGCGACCAGGAAGGCGCCCATGGTAATTGGCATCTGCCGGCCCAGGCCGCGCAACTGCCCCACCTCGGTTTTGTGGGCAGCCACCAGGATGGCACCCGCACAGAAAAACAGGGTGATCTTGCCAAAGGCGTGCATCACGATGTGCATCGCACTGCCGGTCATCCCGGCGCTGGTCGCCAGTAGTGCGCCCAGGGTGATATAGCCAAGCTGGCTCACGGTGGAGTACGCGAGACGCTTCTTCAGGTTTTCCTGCCGCATTGCCACAATGGCGGCCAGCAGGATTGATGCGCCCGCCAGGTAGAGCAGCCACTGGGTGGCGGGAATCTCACGCAGGGTCTCAAGGCCAAAAATCAGCAGGCACACCTTGAGCAGCACAAAGACACCCGCCTTTACCACCGCAACCGCGTGCAGGAGAGCACTTACCGGAGTTGGCGCCACCATGGCAGCCGGCAGCCAGCGATGAAACGGCATGATCGCCGCCTTGCCCACACCGAATACATAAAGGACAAGCAATAACGACAACAGGCCTGCCGGGGTATCCCCGCTGAATACGCCCCCGCGCTGGAAAGACAGTGTCCCGGCCAGCAACCAGGTGGCGATGATTGCCACCAGGAAGAAAGCCACCGAGGTGCCCAGCAAGATGCCCAGGTAAACGCGACCACCTTCCCGCGCCTTGTCGGTACCGGCATGGGTGACCAGCGGATAGGTACACAGCGTCAGGATCTCGTAGAAAACGAATAGGGTGAACAGGTTCTCGGCAAAGGCGATGCCCATCACCGCAGCGATGGAAATCGCAAAAAATGCAAAGAAGCGGGTCTGGTTCTGCTCGCCGTGCCCCCGCATATAGCCAATGGCGTAGAGCGTGGTGACGATCCACAGGCCACTGGCGACCATGGCAAACAGCAGCCCCAGGGGCTCAACCCGGAATGCCAGCGCCAGTCCCGGGAGCACCTCAAGCCACAACAGCTCTACCGCCTGCCCCGCCATGATCACCGGGTAAAGGTTGCAGACCGAGGCAAACAGCAGGGTGCCGGCGACCAGCGATACGCTCTCACGCAGGTTCTGGTGCTTGCCGGTGAGCGCGATACCGGCCGCTGCCAGCAGGGGAATCAGGAGGCTGAGTTGCAGGAGGCCTACAGCAGACATTATTGGATACCTCCCAGCAGGTACTGCGCCGCGGCACCGGTGACTTCAACCGGCAGGCGCGTATCGATACCAAAGTAGATGTTCGCGCCGATAAGGATCCACGTAGGCACCAACAGGGACAGCGGGGCTTCGCCAACAGTCACGTCCCCGCCCGCAGGTGCCTGACGGAAGTATCCCGCCTCTACCAGGCGCCAGACATAGATTGCAGCGATCAGCGAGCCGAGCACCACCAGCAGTGCCACCAACCACATATCGCTCTCGATAGCGGCAGTAATCAGGTACCACTTGCTGACAAACCCCACGGTGAGCGGCATGCCGATCAGGCTGATCCCGCCGATCACGATGGCCGCCATGGTCCAGGGCATGGTGCGCCCGAGACCGTTGAAGGCATCGATCCGGCTGCTGCCCAGGCGATAGACCAGGCCTGCCAGTGCCAGGAACAGGCCACCCTTCATCAATGCATGGTTGAACAGGTGCAACAGTGTTGCCTGCATGGCGACGACACTGCTGATACCGATACCCACCACCATGTAGCCGATCTGGGCAACACTGGAATAGGCCAGCATCCGCTTGATGTCTACCTGGTAAATGGCGACAACCGAGGCCACAAACACACCCACCAGGCCCAGGCCGATAAACAGGGACTGTAATGGCAGGCTGGTGAGTGAGAAGTCGATACCGAATACGGTGACGATAAAACGCACCAGCAAGTACAGGGCCACCTTGGTGGCTGTCGCTGCGAGAAAGGCAGTAACGATGGACGGTGCAAACGCGTAGGCGTTGGGCAACCACATATGGAGCGGGAACAGTGCCAGCTTCAGGCACACGCCGACAACAATAAAGGCGAAGGCAGCGAGTACTGTACTGGAGCTGCCGAGCTCGGGGAGGCGCAACGCCAGGTCGGCCATATTGAGGGTACCGGTCATCATGTACAGGAAGCCGATACCAATGAGGATAAACGTCGCCCCGATGGTCCCCATGATCAGGTACTGGAATGCGGCCCACAATGAACGCCGGTCCCGCCCCAGTGCAATCAGTGCATAGGTGGCGAGGGAAGAGATTTCCAGGAATACAAATACATTGAATACGTCACCGGTAGCGACGATACCCAGCAGCCCGGCAAAACACAGCAGGTAGAGGGTATAAAACAGTGTCTGCCGCAGGTCGTCCATTTCGCGCTGCACACTCTGCCGCGCCGCGGCAATCACTGCAGTGCCCAGGCCGGTGACCACCAGCAGCACCCAGGCGTTGAGCAGGTCGATCCGGTATTCAATCCCCCAGGGCGCCTCCCAGCCCCCCAGACGGTAGCTGATGGGCCCGGAGTCGATCACCTGCTGTAGCAGCAGGACACTGACAACCAGTGCGCCAGCACTGACCAGCAGGGAAAAGAACCAGACCAGGCTGGAGCGCCGGATCAGCATGCACGAGGGTGCGGCTACCAGCGGCAGGATAACCTGTAAAATCGGTAAGTGGCTCAGCACTGCACTTCCTCCGCCTGCATCTCACGCTTCTCCTGTTCTGCCTGGATCTCACGCTTTTCTTCCTCTGCCTGGATCTCACGCTCCTCTACCGAGCCATAGGCCCGCATGATCCGGATCACCAGGGCCAGGGCCAGCGAAGTGGTGGCGATGCCGACCACAATTGCAGTGAGGATCAATACGTGGGGCAGTGGGTTGGAGTAGACATTTTCCCCCTCTATCAGGATCGGCGCCGCACCGCCATCCACTTTGCCCACACTGATATAAAAGATGAAAACAGAAGTCTGGAAGATATTCAGGCCAATGATTTTCTTGATCAGGTTGCCCTGTGCCACAACCATGTACAGGCCAATCATCATCAGCGCGATAACAATCCAGTAGTTGTACAGCGATGTTATTAACACCTTATCCGGCCCTCCCCGGGCTTAACTGCTCCGGCGCATCGTTGCGATCCTGTAGCTGCTCCGAGAACAGATAGAACACCAGCATCATCACAGCGGCCACAGTAATGCCGACCCCCAACTCGATGACGATAATACCTATGTGCTGCCCGCTTACCGGGTCTCCGGCAAGCGCACTGTAATCGAGGAAGTTTTTACCGGTTGCCATGCCCAGCAGGCCTACTGAACCGTAAATCAGTACTCCCAGGGCGGCGAGGAATTGCACCAGGCCATTCCCGGCCACACGGCGAACTGCGTCGAGGCCAAACACCAGGGCGTAGAGGATAAAACCAACAGCGAAGATCACCCCGGCCTGGAAGCCGCCGCCGGGGCCGTACTCACCGTGAAACTGCACGTAGAGCGCATATACCAGTATCGGCGGAATCAGTACCTTTGCTGCCATACGCAACACCAGGTGCTGCCGCGGTATAGCCTGGAGGGCCGTCCCCGTCTCGCGCGCCCCCCGCATTCCCAGCAACAGGCTCAACACACCCAGGCCGGCAGTAAAGATCACCACCACTTCACCGAGGGTGTCGTAGGCGCGATAACTGGCCAGTACCGAAGTCACGATATTGGGGATGCCGATTTCAGCCATGGAATCCTGGATATAGCGGGGTGCCACGTGGGTCTGGGCTGGCGCGGTGGGGTCGCCAAACGCGGGCATATCCAGTGTTGCCGCCACCAGCAGGGCACCAACGGTGGCCACCAGGCCCAACGCCAGCAGGGCGCGTTTGCGATCGGAACGCTGCTTGCGGCCGCACAGGGCCAGCGTGGCCAGGATCAGCAGCGGTGAAATACCCGCACCCACCGCAGCCTCGGTAAAGGCCACATCCACCGCACCCATCGTCATGAAGAAGCTTGCGGACAACAATCCGTAAATGCCGGCCAGCATTGCGGCACTGAAGAGATCCCGCGTCCAGGCGATAGCCACCGCTGTGGTCAGCAAGAGGCTAAGCAGGACAATATCGAGTACTAAATCCATGTGGTCACCCCAGTTCAGGCGCGGTCGGCATTGGCTGCGTCCGCCTCGAGGGCCGGTTCCGCGATTTCTGTCCCTTGCCCCGGTTCAGGGAATGCCTCATCGGCACCCTGCTCTGCTACCGGCTCCAGCCGTAGTGGGCTGTGCTGGGCGGCCTTGGCGAGCGCATGGCTGGCAGCGGGACTGGTAAAAAAGATAAACAGGAGAATCAGGCCCAGTTTGAACAGTGCAAGGCTCCAGCCGGCCTGCAGCATCAGCGCACAGACAATCAGGAAGGTGGCCAGGGTATCGGTCACCCCCGCCGCATGCATGCGTGTATAAAAATCAGGAAAGCGCAACAGGCCGACTGCCCCTGAAACCATAAACAGGCAGCCCAGCGCCAGCAGTAGCCCGCTCAGGCCGTCCACCAGCAAATCGCTCATGAGCCAGCCCCCCCTTCACCAGGAGTATATTCATGCCGGCCAGCCCTTTGGTCCCGGCTACCGGAACGAAACTCGAAGTAGCGCAGCACGCCCACCACGCTGACAAAATTGATCAGTGCGTAAACCAGGGCAATATCCAGGAACTCGGGCTTACCCAACGTGAAGCAGATCACCGCGATCAACACCACCGTTTTGGTGCCAAACACGTTCACCGCCAGGATACGGTCATAGATGGTGGGACCCAACAGGGCCCGGACAAGTGCCAGGACCATAACCACCAGCAGAGCTAAAATTGTTGCAGCGAGCATTATTTTTCCAGAGCCCTCACTTCGCGTTCCATTTCCCCACCGCGCAGGTCTTCTAACCCGCCGGCAGTCAGTGCATGCACCAGGATCTCATCGCCCTCGATATCCACAGCCACGGTACCCGGTGTCAGGGTAATGGAGTTGGCATAAAGCACCTTCCCCAGATCGGAATGGAAGCGTGCGGGGATCCGCGCGCTCACCGGACTGATGGATGCAGGCCCGCGCCATACATTAATCACCACGTCGATATTGCTGCGCACAATCTTTGTGAAAAGCCACCAGTAGTATCGCGGCAGGCGGGACAAAAGATGCACGGGCTGCGACTCCTGGTCTATCAACCCCATGCGCCGTGCAATCACCATAACCAGTAATACCGAGACCAGGCCAAAGGAAAGCAGGAGCCCGGTGTAATGGCCGGAGTTGGCCAACCAGACGAATGCAAGAATCGCGAACAGTGCCAGTGTGTAACGCATCAATGGACTCTCGTGGCCAGGGGGGAGATAACGGTGCGCATGGCGGGATTAGCGCGCTCTGCAGATGGCATAGGCACCGGCCCACAAATTCGGGAAACCGTGCAGGTCGCCGCTGGCAGAACAACGTGGGACACGTGACTCAAGCGGGGACATGAGTCCTCCGCACAAGGAAAGCAGCAAGGGTCTTTTTGTTGTGGCCATACCTGCCTGTTTTGTGCGCAATTTATTGTCAACCAGGTCGGCCCACTTATAGGGGACCAGGCCCTGTGTATTCATCGTTCTTTTGCTTGCAACGTTCCCGACCACTGCAGCACTTTCTGCCGCAAACGTTGTCGGGTTCGTAAGAAAAATCTCACCAACCGTATCAGTGTGTCAAGAGATACAAGAGATTCACATAGTCCCGTCACGCCCATCGCCCGACTTTCCGGTCCCTCTGCGCTGGTCACCCCCGGTCCCGCCTATTCGCTAAGGGAACCGTAGCTTCTTCTCACAGCCAAGTAATGGTGCGGGTTTGGAGGTGGCCGCCAGGTCCGCAGTAGTCCTCCAGGAGTGCCCCACCTGGCAACCTCGGGACCAGTTACCGAAAAGCGGTCACATCCAGGCGGTGACCAGTGCGTCGAAGGTGACTGGGTGGCAAATTGGGAGCTGGGGCCGGCTATTGCGAGTTGCCGGGCGGTAGTCACAGGGCCAGCTGCTGTGCAAAAAAAGAGCAAAATCTCGGATCAGCGCAATCTACTATCGTGCCAGTTGAGTATATACACGCGTCAAACCGGTCAAATACGCAACAAAATGTCTAAAATAAGCCCTTCACGACACCGTCTGCCTCGGATGAGAGGCAACTCATGCCTTTTGGAGCTTTCAGCCTTTATACTTGTCCTAAGCTATAAGTCGCCAACGCCCCGGGTTCGTTCCCGCCGGGTTGCGCGGCGCCTTGAAGTAGGACGTATAAAGAGACTCCCTATGCTTACCAATCGGATCACATCCCTGTTCTCCGGTCTCCTGATTCTTGCCTTTACTGCCGCTACCCCGCTTCACGCGGCAGAGGTGGACACCCTGCAGCCCGAGGACGGCCAGGGTGGCACCGCGCGCGAGATCGTGGGCAAGCTGGAAATGCTGCACTACAACAAGCAGAAGGTGGGCGATGAGATGTCCGCCGAACTGTGGGATGAGTACATCGATGCCCTCGATCCTACCCGCAGTTATTTCCTGGCGTCAGATATCGCCGAGTTTCGTGAATGGCGCGACGACCTGGATGACCAGCTGCGCACAGGTGAGGTCAATGCCGGGTTTGAGATCTACAACCGCTACCGCCTGAGGGTTACCGACCGGTTGAATAATATTCTGTCGCAGCTGGACAAGGGCCTGCCCAGTTTCGACTTTACCCGCGATGAGTCACTGGTAATGGACCGCGAGGAGGCCGAGTGGCCGGGTTCCATCAGTGCCGCCGATGAGCTTTGGCGCAAACGACTCAAGTCCAGCATCCTGAACCTGCGGTTGACCGAAAAGGAAGACAAGGAAATCCAGGAAATGCTGGTGCGCCGCTACCAGGGCCAGCTCAAGCGTATCAAGCAGCAGACCAGCGACGATGTGTTCGAGCTCTACATGAACTCGCTGACGCGCCTTTACGACCCGCACAGTAATTACCTGTCACCGCGCTCGCTGGAAAACTTCAACATGAGCATGTCCCTGTCGCTCGAAGGTATCGGCGCGGTCCTGCAGATGGAGGAGGAGTACACCAAGGTAGCGCGCCTGGTTGCCGGGGGGCCGGCGGATCGCACGGGCAAGGTCAAGCCCAACGACAAGATCGTCGCTGTGGGCCAGGGCAAGGAAGGCGAACTGGTGGATGTGATTGGCTGGCGCCTGGACGATGTCGTCGACCTTATCAGGGGCTCTGCAGGCACCTTTGTGCGCCTGGAGACCATCCCCACCGGCGGCGACGGCTCCCATCGCACCATCCTGATCAAGCGCAGCAAGGTGAAGCTGGAAGACCAGGCGGCAAAGAAAGCGATCTTCGAATTCTCCGATGGCGAGAAGAACTACAAGGTTGGCGTGATCAACCTCCCGACTTTCTACATCGACTTCGAGGCCTATCGCCGTCGCGACCCGAACTACAAGAGCACCACCCGTGACGTGGCACGCCTGCTCGACGAGCTGAAGGCGGAAAATGTCGACGGTATCATCCTGGACCTGCGGAACAACGGCGGCGGCTCCCTGCAGGAAGCCACTATGCTGACCGACCTGTTTATCGACCAGGGTCCAGTGGTGCAGATCCGCCATGCCAACGAGCAGATCTCCCGCCACAACCGCTCCCGTTCACGGGCCATGTATCGCGGGCCGCTGATGGTCCTGATCAATCGCCTTTCCGCCTCGGCGTCAGAAATTTTTGCCGGCGCCATCCAGGACTACAACCGCGGTATCGTGGTGGGTAACCAGTCTTTCGGTAAGGGCACTGTGCAGACCATGGCGCCGCTGAAAGAGGGGCAGCTGAAGATCACCCAATCCAAGTTCTACCGGGTCTCCGGCGATAGTACCCAGCATGCTGGTGTGACACCGGACATTTCCATGCCGCAGCTGATCGATGCGGAGAGCGTTGGTGAGAGTGCCTACGATACCGCCCTGCCCTGGGACCGTATCCACGCCGTGCCGCACGCCAAGTACTTCAACCTGAAGGAGATGCTGCCGGACCTGGTCAGCAAGCATAACGAGCGCACGGCAGCTGACCCGGACTTCATCTACCTGCGAGAGCAGTTCAGCTTTGAGAGTGAGCGCGCCGACCGCAAGTTTGTCTCCCTCAACGAACTGGCCCGCAAGCAGGAGCGTGAGGATATCAATCAGCGTCTCCTGACAATGGAGAACCGCCGCCGCTCCGCCAAGGGGCTGGAACCCTATGAGTCCTTCGAGGCTTACGAGGAAAGCGAGTCTGAGAACACTGCAGCCATTGGCGGGCCGGTAGAAATCAAGCTGGAGGATGACCCGATCCTCAACGAGGCCGGATATATCATGTCCGACTTTATTGGCATGACCGAGAAAACCGCCAAGGCTCCGCCGCAGGTCGCCAATTTCTGACTGTTCCGGACGGCGGGCCCGGCCGGGCCCGCCGTAACACTGGTATCCATTTGATATTATGCAGGTTGGGCTATGCCCGACCTTTTTATTTTGTGTGGGGGAAAAATGAAAGTCGTTTCATTCAATGTAAACAGTATCCGTGCGCGACTGCACCAGCTGGAAGCCCTGGTGGACAGCCATGCCCCGGATATTATCGGCCTGCAGGAAACCAAGGTCACCGACGAGGACTTCCCGGTGGATGCAGTGCGTGACCTGGGTTATGAGGTGATCTATTTCGGCCAGAAAACCCATTACGGTGTCGCCCTGCTCTCCCGCTACCCGTTTATCGATCGTGAATACGGTTTCCCCAAAGACGAGGACAACGCCCAGCGGCGCATGGTCGCGGGCAAGTTCGATATCGGTGGCGACTCTCCGCTCACCGTCATCAACGGCTACTTCCCCCAGGGTGAAAACCGCGAGCATCCGGTCAAGTTCCCCGCCAAGCGCAAATACTACGCGGACCTGGACGACTACCTGCAGACCACCTGCAAACCCGAGGCGCCGGTGCTGGTGATCGGTGATATGAATATCTCCCCCACCGACCTGGATATCGGTATTGGAGAATCCAACCGCAAGCGCTGGCTGCGGGATGGCAAGTGCAGCTTCCTGCCGGAAGAGCGTGAATGGCTGGAAAAAATCCAGGGCTGGGGCCTGGTAGACACCTTCCGCAGCAAGCACCCCGATACTGATGACATCTTCAGCTGGTTCGACTACCGCAGCCGCGGCTTCGACCGCGATCCCAAGCGCGGGCTGCGTATCGACCTGATCCTCGCCACCCAGATGCTGGCAGACAAATGCGTGGACGTGGGTGTGGACTACGATATTCGCGGCATGGAGCGCCCCTCGGATCACGCCCCGGTTTGGGCCGACTTCGAGCTTTAAACCTCTCCCCGCCCGGCTATCCGGGCGGGGATAAAATGGCCGCCGGACTCAGTTGACGATTGCGGCTGACTTGACCTGGGCCCAGACCCGGCTTCCGGCGGCGAGTCCCAGGTCCGCCAGGGAACGTCGGGTAACCCGGGCCAGTATCACGCTACTCCCCATACGGAGCTGCACCAGGGCCAGGGCACTGCCCTCCTCTTTTGCTATGGCGGACACGGTTGCCTGCAGCCGGTTCAGGATGCTGGTGTCGTCGTGGCTATGCAGCGCAATACTGACATCCCGGGCGAAAATCCGGACCCGCAGCGACCTTCCAACTGTGAGGCCATGGTTCGCCAACCACAGGTGCCCCCCGGGTATACTGATCCGTGCCAGGTCCCATTGCGAGTCACACTCCGTGACAGACCCTTCCAGTACAACACAGCGCTCATCATCCGGTGCCACAGGCATATAAGGGTCTGCCAGTATTTCAGCCTGGCTGCCCGCCCCCACCTGGCGCCCGCGTTCCATGACAATGACGTGATCCGCCAGGCGGGCGATCTCGTCGAGGGAGTGGCTGACATAGAGAATTGGCAGCGCAAACTCCTCCCGCAGCCGCTCCAGGTAAGGCAGGATTTCCAGCTTGCGACCTGTATCCAGTGACGCCAGCGGTTCATCCATCAGCAGCAGCCTTGGACAGCTCAACAGCGCGCGCGCGATGGCCACCCTCTGCCGCTCCCCGCCGGACAGCTGGTGCGGGTAGCGCCCCAACAGCGGCCCTATAGCCATCAAGGCCACGACATGTTTGTAAAGCCCTGGTGGCGGCGCCGGGCGCGCCCGGCGAAATGCATACTGCAGGTTTCCATCTGCGGTCAGGTGATTGAGGAGGGAGGATTCCTGGAATACGTACCCAACCGGTCGCCTGTGCGGCGGCATGAACACAGCCGGGCCTTGCCAGGTTTCCCCGCCCACTGTCAGTTGGCCGTCATCACTTTTCTGGAGGCCCGCGATGCACCTCAGCAATGTAGTCTTGCCCGATCCTGACTGGCCAAAAATACCAGTAATTCCGCTACCGGGCAGCCTGGCATCCACAGACAGGGAAAACCCCGGGTCACCTGCGCCGGCAGGGTAACTGAACTGGAAGCGCGCGATAATCTCGTCCGCTGGCACGGCTTCCTGATTCGCTCCCGGCTTCATTGTACGGCCCCCATGCGCAGCGCGGCATGCGAGCGCTGGTGACGGAAACCGTAAAGCGCAAGCAGTACCACAAATGAGAACAGCAGCATGCCACCAGACAACCAGTGAGCCTTGTCATACTGCATCATCTCAACGTAATCGTAGACCTGCACCGAAACCACGCGAGTCTCTCCGGGAATATTGCCCCCGATCATCAGGATGACGCCAAACTCCCCTACCGTATGAGCGAAGCCCAGGATCGCGGCACTGATAAACCCGGGCCGGGCCTGGGGCAGCACCACCGTAAAGAAGCGGTCCCAGGGCCCCGCCCGCAGGGTCGCGGCTACTTCAAGTGGCCGCTCCCCAATCGCCTCAATCGCATTCTGGATTGGCTGGACCACGAACGGCAGCGAATAGAACAGCGACGCCACGACCAGCCCCCAGAACGTAAACGGCAGGGTGCCCCAGCCCAGTGAGGTGGTGAGCTGGCCGATCGGCCCGCCGGGCCCCATGGAGAGCAACAGGTAAAAGCCCAGTACTGACGGGGGCAGCACCAGGGGCAATGCCACCAGCGCGCTCACCGGCCCTTTCCAGCGGGAACTGGTGCGGGCCAGCCACCAGGCAATGGGTGTACCCAGCAATAGCAGCAGTATGGTCACCGTCACCGCCAGCCGCAGGGTCAGGCCAATGGCAATCCAGTCCGCCTCGGAAAAACCCATGGCTACTCCTCGCTCACGGGTAGCTGGTAGCCGTGGGACTCGATCAGGGCCGCAGACCTGGGCGAGCGCAGGAAAGCGAGCAAGGCGCGGGCGGCCGGGTTTTCTGCACCTTGCTCCAGGAGTACTGCATCCTGGCGGATCGGCCGGTGCATACTGGAGGGCACCACCCAACCGGAGCCCCGCGCGATTCGCCCCTCTTTCATTACCTGGGATAAAGCAACAAATCCCAGCTCCGCATTGCCAGTGGCGACAAACTGGAACGCCTGGGAAATATTTTCACCCTGCACCCAGCGGCTGCGAGTCGTCTCAACCAGCTCCAGCGAGCCGAGCACCTGTACGGCTGCGGCGCCGTAAGGGGCCAGGCGTGGATTGGCGAGCGCAAGTTTGCGATATCCGCCTTCCCGCAGCGCCCCTGGGCCGTCGGATACCCTGCCGGTTACAGGAGACCAGAGCACCAGCCGGCCAATGGCATAGGTGAATGCACTACCGGGCTCGGCCAGGCCGGCATTCAGGAGGGCGTGAGGCTTGGCCTGGTCGGCCGAGAGGAAAATATCGAAAGGGGCGCCATTGCTGACCTGGGCGAAGAATTTTCCGGAGGAACCGAAAGCCAGGCGCACCCGATGTCCGGTGGACTCCTCGAATGCTGCCGCGATCACCTTCATGGGTGCGGCAAAATTGGAAGCCACGGCCGCAATTACCTCTTCGGCCCGGGCAGGCAGCACAATGGCGGTGAGTATTAATGAAAGGAGTATCCGGCGCCCGCGCAAATTCCCTCCCCGCACCTGGCAAGCTGCTGTCTGCCCCTTCACGAGGCGGCCATCTCCACATAATTACTCTTATACTGCACGATACACCCATGGCCTACAAGCACGGCACCATCGGGACTTTCATGCCCCGGCGTGTGCCGGTATGGCATAAACATTCCCACTGCCACATATATGGATTTCCATATATACTGCCCGGAGTTATTCAACATTACCCCGGGGACCCGGCCTTGAGCCCGTTGCAATTCTATAAGTGCCTTGCAGATGGCACCCGCCTGCGTAGCTTGCTACTGATTGCCCGGGAGGGCGAACTCTGTGTATGCGAACTGGTGGAAGCCCTGGGCGATAGCCAGCCAAAAATATCGCGGCACCTCGCCCAGCTCCGTGAGTGCGGCCTGCTGAGCGACCGGCGCCAGGGGCAATGGGTATTCTACCGGCTTGCCCCGCAAATGCCGGAATGGGCCACGGCTGTCCTGCAACATACTCTTGAGGGCGATGAGGCGTTGCTGAGTGAGCCGCTGCAGCGACTTGGGGGAATGGCGAACCGCCCCGAACGCTGTTCTAGCAACTGCTGAGCGAGCTCCCGCCCGAACTCGACAAACCACTTTTCAGGGAGATTTCTGTAATGGCAATCAGGATAGGTATCAATGGTCTCGGGCGGATCGGCCGCCTGTGCCTGCGCGCCGCATGGGACTGGCCGGAGTTCGAGTTTGTGCAGGTCAACGATCCGGGCGGCGATGCTGCCACGTTCGCGCACCTGCTGAACTTCGATTCCGTACATGGCCAGTGGGAACATGAGGCCCAGGCCGGTGAAAATACCATCGTAATCGGCAATAAAAACCTGCGGTGCACAAATAACCGGGAGATTGGCGACACTGACTGGTCCGGCTGTGACCTTGTAATCGAGGCCAGCGGAAAGATGCGCAGCACAGACCTGCTGCAGGCCTATCTCGACCAGGGCGTGGCCCGGGTTGTAGTCAGCGCCCCGGTAAAGGATGCCGCCGTACTGAATGTGGTGATGGGTGTGAACCACAACCTGTTTGACCCGGATCAGCACAAAATCGTCACTGCCGCGTCGTGCACCACCAACTGCCTGGCACCGGTAGTCAAAGTACTGCACGAAAACCTCGGTATCCGCCATGGGTCCATGACTACCATCCACGATATCACCAATACGCAAACCATCCTCGATGCGCCCCACAAGGACCTGCGCCGGGCCCGCGCCTGCGGAATGAGCCTGATTCCCACCACCACTGGCTCAGCCACTGCGATTACCGCAATTTTCCCCGAGCTGGAGGGCAAGCTGAACGGCCATGCGGTACGCGTACCACTGGCTAATGCCTCCCTGACCGATTGCGTGTTCGAAGTTGAGTCCGCCACTAGCGCTGAAGAGGTCAATGAACTGTTCCGGCAAGCTGCCGAAGGGCCCCTGCAGGGCATCCTCGGCTACGAGGAAAGACCACTGGTGTCCATCGATTACCGGACCGATCCGCGCTCCAGTATCGTCGATGCGCTCTCGACCATGGTGGTCAACGGTACCCATGTAAAGCTCTATGCCTGGTACGACAACGAATGGGGCTACGCCAACCGCACCGTGGAACTGGCACGCATGGTCGGGGCCAGGCAGTAAGGCAACCCCTCTCACGGGCACGTATTGAGATAGGTCAACTTGTCGATGTTTCAGCACCTTTCACCGGGAATCAGGCAATACCTGGTAGTAACCGGGAATTACTGGGCGTTTACCCTTACTGATGGTGCCCTGCGCATGCTCGTGGTACTGCACTTTCACGAGCTGGGCTATTCGCCGCTGCAGATCGCGCTGTTGTTTTTGTTCTATGAATTCTTTGGTGTGGTCACCAACCTGCTGGGAGGTTGGCTGGGCGCCCGCGTAGGACTGAACCGCACCATGAATATCGGGCTTGGGCTACAGGTCGTAGCGCTTTCCATGCTACTGCTGCCATCGCCGATGCTGACCGTCCCGTGGGTAATGGCGGCGCAGGCCCTGTCAGGTATTGCCAAGGACCTCAACAAGATGAGTGCCAAGAGCGCCATCAAGTTACTGGTCCCGGGTGAAGCCCAGGGGACCCTGTATAAATGGGTGGCAATACTCACAGGCTCGAAGAACGCCCTCAAGGGTCTGGGCTTTTTCCTCGGGGCCCTGCTGCTGAGTGCAATCGGCTTTACCGCTGCCATTGGCGCAATGGCTCTGGCACTGTTCCTGGTCTGGCTCCTGAGTATCTGCCTGCTGAAGAAAGACCTGGGCCGGGCAAAACAGAAGGCAAAATTCCGGGATATCTTTTCCAAAAGCCGGGCAATCAACCTGTTGGCAGCTGCGCGGTTGTTCCTCTTTGGGGCCAGGGATGTCTGGTTTGTTATCGCCCTGCCCCTCTACCTGGGAATGGAATTCGGCTGGGACCACTGGCGTATCGGTAGCTTCCTGGCCATCTGGATCATAGGCTACGGCGTCATCCAGTCACTCGCCCCCAGGTTCACCGGTTCCGTCGCAACCAGTGGTTCCGTCAACCGGGCCGCGACCGGCTGGGCACTGTCACTGGCGCTTGTAACCGCCGCCATCCCCATAGCGCTGCAGGCAGGGCTGCCGCCCCAGGCCAGCCTGCTGGGGGGACTCCTGTTGTTCGGGGCGCTGTTTGCCGTCAACTCGTCACTGCACAGTTACCTGATTGTGCGCTATGCCCGCGAGGACGGCGTATCACTGGATGTGGGTTTTTACTATATGGCGAATGCCATGGGCCGCTTATTGGGGACGGTGCTTTCCGGCTGGGTATTCCAGGTGGCAGGCCTGAACGCCTGCCTGTGGATCTCGGTCGGCTTTATCCTGCTGGCCGCGGCGTTTGTATGGCCACTGCCGGCGGAAACGGCCAGGGCCAGCCATTCCGCCGGGAGCCTGTAGCGCCCAGTGCCGGCCCCCGCCGCTACTGGCGCGCCGACGCCAGCGCGTTATTCAACAATGCCGCCAGCCTTACCCCGGCCTGTTGCAAGCGCCTTTCGATAATCGGCCGGTTGCGCAGGTAGTAGTCTTCACCAAGTACCCGGCTCTCTGTATACGCATACTCATGCACCAACTGGTGGGACTCTGCGGCCCAGTCCTCCGGCGTGCCCCGGCGCCATGCATCTAACCGCCTTTTCCCCAGCCCGGCGGCCTGCTTTTCCGCGTATGCCTGCCAGTCCGTCAGGAAGCCCCCCGGCAGGAAAACATCCCACAGCGCATGGAGGTTGGTGCCAAACCCGAAAAATTCCACCTCCACATCATTGCCCCCGCGGTCTGTGGCCAGTCCGGTGTGGAGGGGCTGGTGCAGGTCACCGACGAAATGGACAATAAACAGCAGGGCCTCCGCCCGCTCTCGCTGTGGTGCATCAGGATCAGCCAGGATTTGCCGGAACTTTGCAATGGCCTCCAGGATGCATCCCTGCTCCGGGCAATCCCGGCCCGGCTGGTATCCAGGCCAGTGACGCGGGAGACTGATGTAATGCAGGGGGGCAGCCCAGTCGTACTGCCCATCACCACGGATCCGATCCGCCCAGGTCGCAGCCTCGGCCAGGCTCCCCTCTCCCTTTACGTCCAGAAGTTCCTGAACCGGTTCCTGCACTGAAGAATCAAGTAGCCTCCAGGCGATCTCCCCGGTTACCCGATGACCGTCCTCCCCCCAGCCCCAGGCCGTGGCGGAAAAGCAATTCAATATCAATGCAACCAGCAATGCAGTCACTGCGGTACTGCTATTCACCATGTTCAAAGTCCTTTGATTATTTGAGTGCCCGAGGATAACCACCTGTCATGACAGTTTGTAATCAGTAACAAAAATATAACCGCACGGAGATAAACCGGAAACCTCACCGTCACAGCAGGTTAAAGCAAGGCTGTTACAAAGTGTCCGCGCGACCGGGCTCGCGTAAACAACAAAAAACAGTCTCTGGCGGGCATGCTGCAACGCGGCAATTCCCAGGGGCAGGAATCTCAACCACCCTTCCAGGGAGCAGGAGTAATCAATGAAACGAATTAATTTTACCCGCGCACTGCTGTCAGCAGCAGTGTCGGCTTCCATCAGCTGCGCACCGGGCGTCATGGCCCAGGAAACGAGTGCCGGCATTCGGGGACAGCTGACCGGACTCGACGGCCAGCCGCTGGATAACGCTACTGTGACCGTAGTGCATACCCCGTCAAACAGTCGCCGGGAGATCACCAGCGGCGAATCTGGGCGCTTTAACCTGGACGGGCTCCGGGTAGGCGGCCCTTACCGGGTGATCATCGATGCCCCCGAGGGGCGGCGGGTAGTCGACGGGGTTTATCTCTCGCTGGGTGACACCCTGCCGCTGAACCTGAGCCTGGCGCCGGAGGCGATGGAAGAAATCAGTGTTGTGGCCAATGTCCAGGACCCTACTGCCACTGCAGTAGGGCCCTCCTCGCACTTCAGTCTTGACGATCTGGAAAGTGCCCCGGCGATTAACAGGGACCTGAAAGACCTGGTACGGCTGGACCCGCGATTGTACGTCGATGAGGCCTTTAACGATTCAGTACAATGTGCCGGCGCCAACCCGCGCTTCAACAGCCTTACTGTCGACGGCGTGCGGATGAATGATAATTTCGGCCTGAACAGCAATGGCTACCCTACCGAGCGGATGCCTTTCTCCTACGATGCCATCCAGCAAGTGGCCGTGGAGCTCGCCCCGTTCGATGTCCAGTACGGCGGTTTCAGCGCCTGCAACATCAATGCAGTTACCAAATCCGGGGACAACCAGTGGCACGGGTCGGTGTTTTACGATTACACCGATGACGGCATGCGCGGAGACCAACTGGAGGGCGACGATATCAATATTGCCCCGTTCGATGAGCAGCGCTACAGCACCACCCTGGGCGGCCCGATTATCCAGGACAAGCTCTTCTTCTTCGCCGCCTATGAAAAGCTTGACGGCGTGGCGACTTTCGATCGGGGCCCGGCCGGCAGTAACACTGCCACCCCGGTCCAGGGTGTCTCGCAGGCACAGCTGGAGGAAATCCTGCGTATCTCCCGTGATATTTACGGCTATGACCCGGGTGGGCTCCCATCCAGCCTCCCGGAAGAGGATGAGAAACTGCTGGTCAAGTTTGACTGGAATATCACCGATACCCAGCGGGCAGCCTTTACCTACAATTACAATGATGGCTTCAGCATTGCCCAGTCCGACGGCGACCCGGATGAACTGGAGCTTTCCAACCACTACTACGAGCGCGGCGCAGAGCTCAATGCTTACGTGGGACAGCTGTATTCCGACTGGAGTGACATCTTTTCAACCGAGGTCAAGATCGGCTACTCGGAACTGGACAACCGCCAGCTCTCGCTGGGAGGCACCGAGTTTGGGGAGGTACAGATTCGCACCGAAAACGATGACGACGGTGATGGCAATGCGTCCCGGGCGACCGTTTATCTCGGCGCTGACGATTCCCGCCATGCGAACAAGTTGAGCTATGAAAGCCTCAGCCTGAAGCTCGCCGGCAACCTGCAGCTGGGTGAGCACCGCCTCTACGGTGGCTATGAGCGCGAGACGTTCGATGTCTTCAATATGTTTGTCCAGGAAGCCGAAGGCGAGTACCGCTTTGGCAGTATCGCGGAATTTGCCGCAGGTACCCCTTCCGTCCTGATTTACGAGAATGCCAGCGGGAGCAATAATCCCCAGGACGCTGCGGCCGAATTCAGCTATGCCATCGACACCTTCTACCTGCAGGACGAGTTCACCTTTGCCAGTGTCGACCTGACCCTGGTGGGTGGCTTCCGCTACGACCGCTATAGCAGTGATGAGCGGCCGGTAGACAATGGCGATATCGTTTCAGCCTACGGCTTCTCCAACCGGGCCAACCTCGATGGCAAGGACCTGCTGCAGCCACGTATCGGCTTCAACTGGAGCCTGGCCGACAGCGCTGAGATTCACGGTGGTATCGGCCTCTATTCCGGCGGCAATCCCAATGTCTGGATTTCCAACAACTATTCCAACGACGGCGTTACCCAGATAGAGACTTCACTCGCCGATTTCAGCCAGCAGAGCCTGTTCGACCTGGCCTGGACCGGCTCCGGCCAGCCGATCTACGACGTGCCGGCGGAACTCTATGACGCGGTCGCCAGCGGCGAAGGTGACAATGGCGGAGTCAACCTGCTGGACCCGGATTTCGAAGTGCCCTCGGTCTGGAAATATGCAATCGGTGGCAGCTACGAATTTGGCGACGGCTACCTGGCATCAGCCGACCTGCTTTACAGTGACTACCAGGATGCGGCAATCGTACGCGATATCTCCCGCGTCCAGGTGGGCACAGCCATCGACGGCCGCCCCATTTATGGAAGCGACATGGGGCGTTCGCAGGACTTCATGCTGACCAACGCCCGGGGCGATAGTGGCTACTCAACCGTAGTCTCCCTGGGGCTGAGCAAGTCCTTCGAGTCCGGCTTGAGCGCTGCTGTGGGCTACGCCTACACCGAGGCAGAGGATGTCAATCCCATGACCAGCTCGGTCGCATTTTCAAACTACGTGAATATTGCCACCGCCGACCCTGAGAACCCGCGTACCGCGACATCCAACTATGTCGTACCCCATCGGTTCACCCTGAAGCTGGACTACGCACAGGAGTTTTTCGCCGGCCTGGAGACCCGCATCACCCTGTTCGGCTCCGCCAACGAGGGGCGCCCCTACACCTACACCTTCGATGACGGCTTCAAGTTCGGTGACTCTACCGGCTTTATCTCCCGGCACCTGCTCTATGTCCCCAGTGGTCCGGACGACCAGAATGTCGTCTTTGCGGAAGGTTTCGACACGGATGCTTTTTTTGCTTTCCTGGACAGTGAGGAGCTGGACCGGGGTGGGATAGCGGAGCGCAATGAACTCAGCAGCGACTGGTGGACCAAGTTCGACCTGAAGATCAACCAGGAACTGCCGGGCTTCCGGGCCGATGATCGCGCCAACGCCTACTTTGTGGTGGAGAACCTGGGCAACCTGCTGAACGATGAGTGGGGGGTAATGTACGAGGGCGGCTTCCCCCGTTACCAGGCGGCGGTCAGTGCCGGCGTGGACGAACAGGGACGCTATGTCTTCGAGGAGTTCCTGGATCCGGCGGGCCAGACCCGGGTGGCAGATGCCTCCCTCTGGCGCGCGCGGCTGGGCATTCGCTACCAGTTCTGATGTAACGACGTAGCCCTCAACCCGGGGCCAGCAAGGCCCCGGGTACCTGGCTCAGCTTACTCAGGCGTCGCCCAGCCAGCGTTCCAGGGTTTCCTGCAGGGATTCCTTGTTCAGCGGCTTGGTCAGGTAGTCGTCCATGCCTGCGGCCAGGCAGCGACCCTCGAACTGCTCTTCGGTGGTACTGGTCAGGGCAACAATGGGCATCCGGTCATCCGGCGAGTGCTCCGACTCCCAGTGGCGCAGCCGATCGATGATCTCCGCACTGTGGTCGGTATTCTGCTGGCAGTCCACCAGCAGCAGGTCGTAACTCTTATCCCCCAGCCGTTCCAGCGCCTCTTCCACTGCCGCAGCCACATCCACCTGGTACCCGAGCGCGCTCAGCATTTCCTCAGTCACCCCCTGGTGCTGGCGGGACTCTTCGATCAGCAACAGCGACCGCTGGCGGGGGTGGGCACTGATGGTGGAAACGATACGCCGGCTGGCCTTCTTCACCCCACCAAACAGCCGTTCGATCAGGGCATCATGCAGTTCCTTTCGGGTGACCGGCCGCCGGATGTACTTGGCTTCGGGCAACGCCTGCATCAGCGGAGCGAAATCGACCTTGTGTCCCGGTGCCCCCAGGCACACGACTTTAGATTGAGTCCCATCGCCATTCAGGCTGTTGAAAAACTCCGAGACCTCCACCAGCATCTGCCGGGCACCCATGGCTGGCACCATGATCAGGAGTTGCTGCCGCTCCACTGCCCGCTGTAATTGCAGCACGGTCTCGCTGTTGGACCTGGACCACTTGCCGCAATCCACTTCCATGCCAAAAGACCGCAGCTGTTGCACCAGGCCGGAAACAAACAGGCCGCCCTCGTGCAGCACCAGCACTTCGCTGTCCTGCAGGCGACGATCGGGAGTCAGGTAGACCCTCTGGTTCGGCTCCATCGCAAGTTTGACCACCACTTCATAGCGGTTGCCCTCGGGCGTGGAGTTCACCTGCAGGTAGCCTCCCATTGCCTCGGCCAGTCCCTTGGCGATTGAGAGCCCCAGCCCGCTGGTCACCTGGTTGGTGTCGAGGCGGGCAAAAGCGCCGAACAGCTCGCTTTCGTCAGGCAGGATCTCTCCCCGGCCATCGTCATTGAGGTGGATGGTAAGCTGGCCCTCGAAACTGGTAATCGGGGCAAAATTCACCTGCCCCCAGAGCTCGCCGGCCTGGGCCACCGCAGTGGCGGAGTCAACCAGGTTTCGGATCAGTTGTGCGGTTTTGCGGTTGTCGCCGGTCACCATCACCGGGAGGTTGTCGTCAATCTGGAAGTTGAACTCCAGGTTCTGGCGATGAGCGGCCCGGGCGGCAAATTTGAAGGACTTTTCAATTGTCTTGACCAGGTTGAAAGGACCCTGGCGCAGCCGTATATCCTTGCGCGCGACACGCGTGAAAAGGCCGACGTTATCCACCAGCTTCAGCTGCTGGCTGCCGGCGTTCTTGGCCAGCCTTACCCATTCCCGCTGGCGCTCGCTGAGGTCGTCTGCCTCGAGAAGCGCCAGTGCGCCGAGCGAATCGGACAGCTGGCTGCGGAATTCCTGGCCGATATTGGCGACAAACTCGTTGGTAAGCTCAACCGCTGCCTCAGAGTGCTTGCGCGCGGCCGCCAGGTTGCTCGCCCGCTGCTGCAGTTCCTGCATTGCCGACAGGCGGTCCCAGTAATTCTGCGATTCCCTCCGCGCCTGGTGAGCGGTCAACCAGATAAAGGCAAAGGTCAGGGCACCATAGATGGTGCCCAGGATATCGGCGGACAGGATCGCCTTGACCGCGGCTGGAACCAGGCACGCGGAGACGAACCAGATAAGGAAGCGGTGGTATGGGGCAAAGACCGAGGCCACACTGGAGCAGAAAACCACCGTGTAGAGCCAGAGGAAATGGGTCACCGGGGCGAAGCCCAGTAACCACTCGTGGAACAGCAGGATTACCCCCCACCAGGCCGCCCCGAGGGTGGAAACGAAGAAGTACCGTCGGCGCCAGCGCACCGGGCCGGTGGCATAGAGGTGGCTGAAGCGGAATACATAGTAGCCCCGCACCAGTGTCAGCAGCACCAGCACCACACCCAGTACCAGCAACAAGCGTGGAGCCTGCAGGCGCAGGTCGCCCATGGCGGCGGCGATCGCAAAAGCCAGCAGGGTCAGCAGCATACCCCGGCGGCTGTATTTGGCGATCCGGGTATCAGTGGCCCGGCAGACTCGCCGATCCTTCTGTACCTTGAGTTCTGGGCGGTCAAATATTGGCATTATGCCCTTCCCTGAATAGGCCCGGCGGCCCGAATGCATGCATCGGGTAATCCCTAGCCGATACCCATGACTTCTACCAGCACCGTCTTGATAATAAACCCGAGGAGGCCGAGGCCCAGTGCCAGGAAAAGAATGAGGGTACCGAACCTGCCGGCCCTGGACTTTTTAGCCAGGTCCCAGACGATAAACAGCATAAAGAGGATCAGGCCACCGATACCCAGCCAGAGGGAGTACTCTTCAAATTGCGCAAACGTCATGGGTTACCACAGATACAAATTTGGCGCGCATTTTACATTTTACCGGGTCCACCCGCGAGTATTTTGCCGCCTAATGGCCAACTCTCCCGGGAGAAATTCAGGCCCCCTGGTAATAATCACCATCTTCGGCACGTGTGCCGCATTTCAGGCGCCGCACTTCGCGGTCGCGGTAACGGCTGTCATGCCAGCAACGCGGTAGTGCCTCACCGGAGAGGAAGCTCAGCTGGGTCTTGTCAAAGACCTCAGGATCCTGCACCTCCTCGCCCCACAGGTATCGCCCCACCACCGTCAGCTCATAGGGATTGGCGAGCGTTACGATATCGGCCACTTCCACGAGATGGTTGGTCGAAGTATCTCTGAACAGCATCTTGGCACCCTATTCATCATCTCTATCGACAGTATAGGGGCAATTTGTGGGAACCGGCCGGCTGTGGTGTAGAAATTCAGAAGCGGCCCAAACTTCATGCAAGCCCGAAAAAATCGAAGCCCTGCGTGCTGTAGGGCCGATTACCATACGATTTTTACGAATTCAGCTACCGACAAAACATCGAAAGTATCGAGGTTTACCTGCATCGATACCGGAGTCAGCCCTCCAGCGTGAGTCTCGCCGATACCATGCCCTCTTCAGGCAGCGCATCCAGGTTTACCGTCCGGAGCATAAATTTCTGCTCTATGAGGGTATTGAACCAGGGCCGCAGGTCCTCGTAGCGCGCGCGCTCAATCCAGAGCCGAATCCTTCCCTGCCCCTCGGGCTCGAAGCGCTTGATGGTAATCTGGTGGCGCTCTGCTGCGGCCGTGACACGCTGCAGCAGGGTGCCCGCGCCCTGCTCGGTCATCGCGCCCGCTACCGGGTCCAGCTGCTCCAGTACCGGGCGCTGGGATTCAATCCAGGCGACAAGCTCCCGTGACTCCTCTGCCCTGGCACGGGCATCGTCGAAGAAGTGCTTGGCGGGCATAAACAGGCCGTAGACCAGGAACATCCCGCCGAGAAAAAGGGTCAGGGCCCCCAGGGCCCGCTGGTCATTGGGCGGCAGGGCCCGCCATCGCTGCTGCAGTTGCTCGATCTTTTCTTTCATCTTCCAGGGTACTTATGTCTATTTATTGTGCTTGCTCAGCGCAGCCGGATCCGGCCCGAAACTCCGTCTTCGAGCTCGTTGGCAGCCAGCAGCTCGGCCCGGTACTGCCCGGAGGACAGGCGTCCCACAAAGCCATCCAGCTCCCCCAGGCTCGCGGCCTGCAGCTGGATCACCATCTCCCCACGGTTGCCATCGAAGCGCAGGGACTGAAGCTGTAATGGCTCCCCGCGGTGCTGCTCCCATGCCTGGCTGAGTGTGGTCACCTGTCGGGCGAAGCCCGCACCACCATTACCGGCCTGGTTCAGGTACCCCTGGATCTGGCGGCGGACATCGGCACCGGCACGTGCATTGGGAAATAGCTCGGCGAACAGCGCCCGCGCCTGCGCGTCCTGTTGCCCGGCCTGCCAGCTGTAATAAGCGCCGCCGGCGAGGAACAGCATCAACTGCAATACAAAACACGCAGCGGCCACCTTGAGTGGCTTTATCCACCAACTGGACTCATCCGCGCTGCCCACGGGCCGATAATCCCCCACCAGCAGGTTGGCCAGGAGGGGAATCCTGAGCCGGGAAAGCAGGTACTCCCCGGCATCCCCTTCAACCCGCTGCAGCCCATGGCCGAACAGCGACTCCAGTTCAGCCACGGCCATTTCGTCCTGCTCACCCGCACCCAGCAGGCTCAGCGAATGATCGGCCCGGGAAACCTCACCTACAGGGGAGCCACCATCCGGAGATTCACCGGACCGCTCGTCACCCGGCTCCGCCAGCGAGGCCAGCAGAGGCTGCAGGTAACGCCGGCGCACAGTGAGGCCATGCCCGGCGGCACGCCAGATATGGGCCCGATCCCCATCGAGCCACAGGCTTACGTCAGTATCGAGGAGATCCAGCAACTGGTACTCCGGCAGGGCTGCAGCCACTGGCCATTGCAGGCGTTGCAGCTGGGCACTGAGGGCCGCCATCTTCTCGTGACGGATCGCGTAAACCGAACAGAGGTCCCCGGTGCGCGGCTGGCAAACAAAATGCAGGTCTTCCACATCTTCCGCTAGGCGCTCCTCGACCATATAACCCACGGCGCTGCTCTGCTTTCGTGCCGCCCTGGGAATCGACTCGACGCCACTCCAGACCCAGCTGCCGGGCAATAACAGGACGACCCGTGAACCCACAGGGAACTCCGGCGTCGTCGCACCGTCAGCAGCTGAACCATCGCCCTCACGGGGCTCCACCATACCTGCAGAGACAGGGGCCACTGTGGGAGCGCTGTCGGGGGAAAAGGCACCGGCGAACTCCGCGTCGACTGGAACCGGGCGCCAGCCCTGGTCCGTCCAGGACTGCACGGTAACCCGGTCCGACTCAGCCGTCTCGGCCAGTCGCAGCAGCACCAACGGCTGCCGACTACCCGCTAATTCTTTGCGCTCACTTAAGGTTTCAGTCATACGTCATTGTTTTCATTGGTTTTTTCGCCTGAAGCTGATTCGCTTTCAAGTAATTCCCGAACTTCATTGCCGGAGAACATGCGTCGTTGGCGCTGAACCATCGACACTTCGCCGCGACCCTGATCGAGCCTGAAGGTCGTCTCCCAGTACTGCCGGTTTTCCGGCCCCGGCCCGAGCTGTACCGCAATCTGGGCGAGGAAGTACTGGCTATGGAACACCAACCCGGCGACTCCCCCCAGGCCGTAAGGGGCGAGTTGCGAGGCTTCGGTAAAAACCCCGTCCGCTTCACGGAAGCTCTCGATCTGCGATGCCCTGGCCCCGGGGGCCATGGCTTCCAGCAATTCCGCCGGGGCAAAGTTTACATTGATCACGGTACCCGACTCCGGCAAGGCGCAAAGGAACGGACGCAGGGCCTCCCAGTCCTCGCGCTCCATACCCTGCACTGCGGACAACTCCGAGATATCGGTAATCGGGATATCCGGGGTCCGGTGCGCGATCTCGCGTCCCAGGTAGCCATTGTCCTCAGTGCCCGGGGTCAGCGGCGTATCACCGCTGTCGACCCAGTCGAGCATTGCCGAGGCCAGGTCCCCCTTGCCGCTGACACTGCGCACCAGGCGCTCAAATATCGCCCGCTGGTCCGCCGATGCCTGCCCGGATCCGGCGAGATTATTCACATTAAAACAAGAATTTAAGTCCTTGATTTTAATGCGCATTTTTCCATTATCAGGATTGAATTGCAGGGCTTCGAGTGCCCAGCTGTCGAGTGCCGAGTCAGCCGACTGCGGATTCTCGCGATCCTGCTGGTGGTCACGCTCAAGCGCAATCTTTGTCCAGGCTTCCGCCCCGTGCACAAACTCCGCCATCTGCGTGTTGGCCAGCAACGCCGCTGTCCGGGAAATAGCGATGCGATTGCGCAGGATGGTATGGGTCACAGCAGCGATCGCAATTACCATCACCAGCAATACGGTGATCAGCGCGACACCCCGCTGCCCGGCCATGGATTTAGGCGTCATCCCGGGCCTCCCCGGATCGTTCACCTGAGTCCTCACCCGAGCCCTCGTCAGTTCCGGGCTGGTCGCCTGCCCCCCCGGAGTCACCGGCACCATCACCGGGGTCTTCCTCGCCCCCAGGCCCCCGGCCACCGCCGGAGCCTGAAATAAACGAGGCGACCTGCGGCAATGTGTAGACTCGCCGCATTTCACCGGCATTGCGGGTTGTTACCAGCATTTCCACCGCCCGCGGCAAACGGCTGTCCGGCGCACCGGTCCCGGAATTCGACCCGAGCGGCGGCCACTGGTCCAGCCACGCCTCGCTGTCGCCGTCGTAGTAGCGGAATGACAGGTTGTCCACGCCGGCAAGGAGTGGCTCGGTGATTGCCTCGGTGTCGGGCGCACGGTCCAGCACCCGCCAGCGCCGCCGCAGTAACAGGCCGCCAGTCTCGCTGGTGGAGTCCGCGCTGTCCTCCGGGAAACCCAGGCTGTAGGCCAGTCGCTGCAGCTCCCCGCGGGGTTCCCCGGTCAGGTTGGCGGCCCCCAGGCGGGTAAACTCAAGCTCATCGGCATCGCCGCGCAGGGCCGGTTCATAGCCCGTGTAGCCGTTCTTTACCGGTCGCGCAGTAACCTGGCGCATATCGTCCTCGATCCGGTACATGGCCATGGAAATACGCCGCAGTTGCTCGGCCCGGGCCTCGAGGGCCCGGTCGGTACTCTGGAAGGAGTCGAGCAGCGCGTAAGACCCGATACTGATGATGGCTACCAGCACCAGCACCACCATTACCTCAATCAGGGTAAAACCGTGCTGGCGGCCGATTGGCCGGGACACTGGAGAGGCCGCCATTACTGGCGCCTCCCACCCGATGGTGCATTGCCGGCACCGGCGGTCGTGACGCCTCGCGCGGCCCAGGCATCCAGTGTCAGGCTCGGGGTTTCACTGTCGGGTTCGGCCACCTCGATGATGATATGCCGCAGGCGCTCTTCATTAGTGCTCTCGACCCGCGCGGTAACCTGCCATTCCCGGGCGCCCTGGGGCACGCGCTCGGTTTTCTCCCCCAGGGGCGGCCAGTCTTCTTGCAGGCGAATCTCCGCCAGGGCCTGCTGGGCGATCCAGCTGGCCGCCAGGCGTTCCTCCATCAGCGCCTGGTGTCGCACGCTGTCCTGCATGGTTTTCAGCACGCTGGCCGCGATCACGCCGAAAATGACCAGCGCCACCAGGACTTCGACCAGGGTAAAGCCGCCTTCGCGGCGGCTACGCTCAGAGGTCATCGGCCTGCCATTCCAGCTCGAGGCCATTGAGGCTGCTGTATGAAATCTTTGCCGCCCGGGCATAATCGCCGTTCTCCACCAGTATGACCGCCAGCTCCACCGGCAGCACTTCGCCGCTGGAGAGTGCCACAAATTGTGGGACCTGGGCTTCATCATCCCCGGACCCGGCGGGGGCAAATGCGGATTCTTCGGCACCGGGCAATTCGGCCTGCTCCAGCACCTCAAGGCGAATATTGTCGGGAAGGCGGTGTGCAGCAAAGCGGCTGGCCGAAGACCGGCCGGCCCCCTTCCCTCCCGGTTTTTCCCAGCGCATGGTGGCCGGCTCGAAGCGCACCACTGAATACTCGCCGCGCTCGAGCCGCACGCCGTAATGGGCCTTGTCGATCACCGCGCGATCGGCGACCAGCCTCAATATATTTGCCAGCCGCTGGGTCTCTCCGGTCCACACCCGGTGCCCCGCACTCCCCAGTGAAATAACCGCCATGCCGGCGAGGGTGGCAATAATCACGATCACCACCAGCAATTCGATCAGGGTAAAGCCACGGCTGCGGCGAAGCGAAGCGCCCATCACAATCGGCGTCAGCGGTTACAGTTCGCTGACAAAAATGTCCGAGGCCTCTCCCTCACCACCGGGCTTGCCGTCGGCACCCAGGCTGTAGAGGTCGTAAGGGCCCTCTGTGCCGGGACTGATGTACTGGTACTCATTACCCCAGGGGTCCTTGGCCTCACGCTTGAGGTATGGCTGGGTCCAGTTCTTGGCTTCCGGGAAGCCGGATGGCTTGCTGACCAGTGCCTGCAGGCCCTGTTCGGAACTGGGATAGACAAAGTTGTCCATGCGGTACATATCCAGCGCGGTCTCGATGGCGCGCAGGTCGGTCACCGCCGCCTTTACCCGCGCCTCGCCGGTACGGCCCATGATGTTTGGTACCACCAGTGCGCCCAGGACCCCGAGGATCACGATCACGACCATGATCTCGATCAGCGTAAAGCCACCGTTTCTCTTCATTGTTTTCATCTTTTCTACCCTCTTGTTTCCAGGCCGATGCGGGACCCCCGGGTACCGTCCAGCCTTTATACCACCATCTGGTTCATGCTCATGATCGGCATCATGATCGCCATGACAATAAACAGTACTATCCCGGCCATGATCAGCAGCATGGCGGGTTCGAACAGGCTCACAAAGGCGGTTACCGCCCCCTGCAGGTCCTGCTCCTGGGATTCCGCGGCCCTTCCCAGCATCTCGTCCAAGGTGCCCGACGACTCACCACTGGCGATCATATACACCATCATCGGCGGAAAGTACTGAACATCCTCGAGCGCACGCCTCAGGCTGCCACCCTCGCGTACGGACTTCTGTGCGGTTTTCAGCCGCTCCTTGAGGTATTCGTTCGACATTACACCACTGGCTATTCCCATGGCCTGGACCAGGGGTACGCTGCTGCCGGTAAGGATCGCAAGGGTGCCGACATAGCGTGCGCTCTGTGCGCCGCGGACCAACCAGCCGATCACTGGCATTTCCAGAAGCCGGTGATGGAAGCGATAACGGATTGCCGGCCGGCGCAACAGCGCGACCACCAGCCCCACCAGCACGGCGAGTGCGGGCGGCACCAGCCAGCCCCAGGCAGAGATGAAATCGCTCATGGCCACCAGGATGCGTGTCGGCAGTGGCAGGGCCTGGCCGGTTCCGGTAAATACCTCGATCACATCCGGTACCACATAAACCATCAGGCCGGTGACAACCAGGACGCAGATAAATACCAGCACAATCGGGTAAATCAGGGCCAGCTGGACCTTCTGGCGGAATTTCTGCTGGTTCTCGGTGTAATCCCCAAGTCGCTCAAGCACTTTATCGAGGTGGCCGGAGTGCTCACCTGCCTCGACAGTAGCACGATAGAGTCCCGGGAAGGCCCGGGGAAAACTGCCCAGTGCCTGGGCGAAACTGTGCCCCTCCAGTACCTTGCCACGCACGGCCAGTACGATCCGGCGGATCTTGTGGTTACGGGTCTGGTTGGCGATGGCCCCCAGGGACTCCTCCAGCGGGATACCTGCACGCAGCAGGGTCGCCAGCTGCCGGGTCAGCAATGCCAGGTGCTTGACGCTCAGGCCGGGGCTTCCCGCCAGCAGGCCGCCCGAATGGCTCTCTGCCGGCCCCGCGGCCGGCTCCACCTCGAGTGGCACCAGCCCGCGTGAGCGCAGCTGCTGCCGCGCGGCCCGGGCACTGTCGGCTTCGAGGGTGCCGCGGTTCTTGCGGCCCGAGTCGGTCAGGGCGATGTACTGGAATGCGGCCACAATCAGGACTCCTGGGTTACCCGCAGGACTTCTTCCAGTGAAGTCACACCGGACAGCACCTTGGCAATGCCATCCTCCCGTATGCTGGGGGCCACCTTGCGGGCCTCGATCACCAGCTTGCTCTCTGAAGCCCGGTCGTGAATCAACTGGCGCATGGTTTCGTTGACCGGTACCAGCTCATAAATACCAACCCGGCCGGTATAGCCGCTGTGGTTACAGGCCTCGCAGCCACGGGGTCGATAAATCGTGACATCCTCGTCACCGCCAATCCCCAGCATGCGGCGTTCAGTGGCATCAGCCGGGTGTGCCTCGCGGCACTCCTCGCACAGCACCCGCACCAGCCGCTGCGCCAGCACGCCGATCAGGCTCGATGACAGCAGGAACGGCTCGATACCCATATCGACAAGGCGCGTTACCGCGCCCAGGGCGGTATTGGTGTGCAGGGTGGACAGTACCAGGTGCCCGGTCAGGCTGGCCTGGATGGCAATCTGCATGGTTTCGAGGTCACGGATCTCACCGACCATCACCACATCCGGGTCCTGGCGCAGGATCGCACGCAGGCCGCGGGCAAATGTCATATCAGCCTTGGTATTGACCTGGGTCTGCCCCACCCCCTCGAGGTTGTACTCGACCGGGTCCTCAACCGTCAGGATGTTCTTCTCGCGGTTGTTGATACTGCCGAGTCCGGCATAGAGGGTGGTGGTCTTACCCGAACCGGTGGGCCCGGTTACCAGCAGGATACCGTGGGGACGGGTCAGCAGGTCGGTCATTACTTCAAGGTCGTGGCCGGCCATGCCCAGCTGGCGCAGGTCCATCTTGCCTGCCTGCTTGTCCAGCAGTCGCATCACGACCCGCTCGCCGGCACTGGAGGGCATGGTGGAAACACGCACATCGACCTCGCGGCCGGCCATCAGCAGGGAGATCCGGCCATCCTGCGGGACCCGCTTCTCCGCGATGTCCAGCTTCGCCATTACCTTGATACGGGAGACCAGCAGTGGTGCCAGGGCCCGGCGGGGCTCCAGTACCTCGCGCAACACGCCATCCACGCGGAAGCGCACCACAAGGCGTTTCTCGAATGTCTCAATATGGATATCCGAGGCCCCCTGCTTGAGGGACTCGGCAAAAATGGCATTAATCAGCTTGACGATGGGCGCATCGTCTTCCTGCTCCAGCAGGTCCTCGGTCTCGGGCAGCGCATCGACAACGGCAGCCAGGTCCAGCTCATCGCCAAGTCCCTCGACATCCGACAGGTTGCCACCCTCGCGGTTTTCATAAAGTCCCTGCAGGGCCGCCTGGAACTCGCTTTCACCGACCGCCTCGATATCCAGTTCGGCGCCGGTCAGCCGCTGCACCTCACCCAGTACGGTCGGGTTGAGTGGCGCCACATACTGGCAACGGGGCTGCCCGTTCACATCCACCAGCAGCACCCGGTGGCGCTTGGCGAAGGCATAGGGGAGACGCCGGGAAGACGCCGCCGCGGATACCGCATTGGCCGTCATTTTTCTGCCCCTGCCTCTTCCGCTTCCAGCACCTGGACCGGGGGGGAAGATTCGGCATCATCGTAGGAGCCCGAAGGTGGCAGCAGGTCCGGGAGCACGTCACCCCGGTGCCAGTCCCAGATGTAGCTGGTGTTGTCCTTGATGTCCAGCTGCTTGCGCTGCAGGTCCAGGTAGCGCTTGCGAGTCTCCTCGTAGCCGGCGCGGCGCGTGGTGAGGATCCGCGGGCGCAGGAACACCATCAGGTTGGTCTTGGTGACATCCTTGAAGCTGGACCGGAACAACCGCCCAATGCCGGGAATATCCCCCAGTAGCGGCACTTTTTCCTTGGTCTCGGTAACCTGGTCCTCGATCAGGCCACCCAGTACCAGCATCGCCCCATCGTCAATCAGTACCCGGGTACGGATCTCGCGCTTGCTGGTGACGATATCCGAAGCACCCTCGTTGGTGGGGAGCACGTTCTCGACTTTCTGCTCGATATCCAGGGTTACAGAATTATTGTTGTTCACCCGCGGGGTGACCTTGAGGGTGGTACCGATATCCTGCCGCTGGATGGTGGTGAACGGGTCATTGTTGCTGCCGGACAGCAGCTGCTCACCGGTGATAAACGGCACGTTCTGGCCCACCAGGATTTCGGCTTCCTCGTTGTCGAGCGCCATGATGGTGGGCGTCGAGAGGATATTGGCGTTGCTCTCCCGCGCGATTGCATTCACTGCCACGCGGATATCGGTACCACTCAGGTAACCCAGGTTCAGTGCGCCCGGGACCAGCAGGTTGCGGGGATCCAGTGAGAAGGGATTGAAATCCTCACTGACGACGTTGCCGTCCTCGTCGACCACGTTACTGCGGGCGGCATCGTTGCGGAAACCCGCCACTACATCGTCGCTGGCGCCGGCGATCCACCGGATGCCAAGCTCGTTGCCGGTACCCTCAGTCACTTCGACAATAATCGCCTCGATCAGCACCTGCGCCCGGCGCACATCCAGCTTGGCAATCACACCCTTCATGGTTTCCAGCAATGCTGGCGGTGCGGTCAGGACCAGGGAGTTGAGGGATTCATTGACCTGGATGCTGACCTCGACATCGGCCGCCTGCTGGTCCTTTTCCGTCTTCTGGATACTGCCACTCATGCCCTCGAGAATCGGCTTCAGGTCGGCAGCCTTGGCATACTGCACGTAAATGACGGCGGTATTGCCGTCCCCCTCGAGCGGCTGGTCGAGCCGCATGATCACGTTCTTGAGCTGCTGGCGGGTCACCGGGTCGCCGGTCAGCAGTACGGAATTTGAGCGTTCATCGACCGCAATGCGCAGCGGCTGGGCCTCGTTGGCCTGCTTGCCGCCGGACTGCAGCAGCTCGCTCAGTACCTGCTTGACCTCCTTGGCGGAGGCAAACTGCAGCGGCACCAGCTCGATATCGATGGCCCCGGCACGGTCCAGCTGCCGAACCAGGCGGACAATCTGGTCAATGTTGGCGGCGCGATCGGCGATGATAAGGGTGTTCGTGTCGGAATAAGCAGCCAGGTGGCCGGTCTGGGGGATCAGGGGCCGCAGCATGGCGATCAACTGGGTCGCGGAGATATTTTCAACCCGCACCGTGCGTACTACCAGTGACTCCGCCGGTGCGCGCGAGCTGTCGTCGGTGACTGGTATCGCCTGCTGCTTGGCCAGGGCATCCGGCACCACTTTCCAGGTACCGCCCTGCTCCACCAGGCTGAAGCCGTTGACCTGCAGCACCGACATGAAGACATCAAAAGCCTCCTCATGGGTCATCGGGTCGCCGGCCACCACCGTGACCTTACCCTTGACGTTCGGGTGAACGATGATGTTCTTGCCGGTGAAGTCAGCTGCCCAGTTGATCAGGTCGCGAATATCGGCGTTATCGAGAGACAGGGTGACTCTTTCCGGGGATTGCGCCACGACTGACGTTGCTAGCAATGCCACTGCAAATGCGGCTAGCAGCCGCCGGTAAACCATCCTGATCATTGATTAACTGACTCTTATTTGAGATGTCGCGATGCAAATTTGGGACGTCGCGATGCAAAAATCTTGTTGTTTTATTCAGTACTACTGGGTCTGGCGCTCTGCCCGGCGTTCCTTTGCCAGGCGCCGCAGCTCCTCCAGCCGATCGCGTACCGAGGCCCGTGACCGCTCGTTATTGGTGTTGCTACTGCTCGAGCGGAGCGCCGCCCTGGCCGCAGCGCTGGCACTGCTGGCCGAATAGTTGCGTTGGGGAACACTGGGCCGCCCATCCGCATCGGGATAGGTCAGCTTTTCCATCTGCCCCCCGCGTTCCAGCACAATATGGTCAACAGCCACCGAGTGCAACTTTGCGCCACCGGGCAAAGCTTCACCGACGTAAACCCGTTCGGCCGGCTTGCCCCGCTCGGCCACCAGTGCACTGGCGCGCTGCTTCTGGCTGCTGTCCAGTACGCCTGACAGCACCAGGTTCAGCTGGGTGATGGGTATATTGGCCAGATCCAGTTCCGGTTCTTCCCCACGCTCTTCGGCCGCCGCCGTGCCGAAAAATGCAGTTGCAGGCAGGCGTGCGGAGCGCGCATTGGCTACCGGACCGGCCTCACGGGAAGCAAGGAGAGAGTCCTCCGGGGAAGAAGGGATGAGCAGTGAGCCATAGGCAGTCGCATTCAGCAGCAACCACCCACCGGCCACGGCGGCTGCGGCCACGGTGCTGCGCGGAAGTGACTTGCGGCCTTCAGTGCGCGCGAAACGATCGCGAAAAGCACTGAACGCACGAGATACTGCGGTCATGGAACACCCTGTGAGTCAATAACGAGATCGACTTACCTAAACTGTTATTGACGCCTATTGTCTTTGGTCACACCCGGAAAGGCAATGTTCCGTATTTGGCGTCGGGTACCACTTAGTGGGCACCCACAGGTATCCAGACGAGAAAAAGTCCTGATACCACCCGGCATTGCCTGGCTGGCGCAAAGAAGGCGGCCCGGGGGCCGCCTTCCGAATGCCGGGTAGTATATTAACCCAGGATTACAACTTTGTTTCGAGCTCCGGCACGGCGTCAAACAGGTCTGCCACCAGGCCGTAATCTGCCACCGAGAAGATCGGCGCTTCCTCGTCCTTGTTGATAGCGACGATCACCTTGGAATCCTTCATACCTGCCAGGTGCTGGATGGCACCGGAGATACCAACGGCGATATACAGGTCCGGGGCTACGATCTTGCCGGTCTGGCCCACCTGCATGTCGTTGGGCACGAAGCCCGCATCCACGGCTGCGCGCGACGCACCCACAGCGGCTCCGAGCTTGTCGGCAACCTTGTAGAGCATCTCGAAGTTGTCGCCATTCTGCATGCCGCGGCCACCGGAGATGACCACCTTGGCAGCCGTCAGGTCCGGGCGATCGGACTCGGCGAGCTCCTCACCGACAAAGCTGGACACGCCGGCATCATCGGCAATATCAACGGCTTCCACCGTCGCAGAGCCGCCCTCAGCGGACACGGCGTCAAACGCGGTAGTGCGCACAGAAACCACCTTGATGGCATCGGAGCTCTGCACGGTGGCAATGACGTTACCGGCATAGATCGGGCGCTTGAAGGTATCGGCGCTCTCGACTGCGATGATGTCGGAAATGGGCTGCACATCCAGCAGCGCCGCAGCGCGCGGCAGCATGTTCTTGCCGGTGGTAGTGGCCGGGGCCAGCACGTGACCGTAGTCCTTACCCAGGTCAGCAACCAGCTTGGCCACGTTTTCTGCCAGCTGGTGGCCGTAGGCTGCGTTATCGGCAACCAGGACCTTGCTGACACCTTCCACCTTGGCAGCCGCCTCGGCAGCCGCGCCGCAGTCGGCACCGGCAACCAGTACGTGAATATCATCACCAATCGCCTTGGCAGCAGCGATGGTGTTCAGTGTCGCGCCCTTCAGTTCGGCGTTGTCGTGTTCCGCAATAACCAGGATGCTCATCAGATTACCTTCGCCTCGTTCTTCAGTTTTTCCACCAGTTCCGCTACGTCAGCGACCTTCACGCCCGCCTGGCGCTCAGCCGGCGGCTCGACCTTCAGGGTCTTGAAGCGCGGGGCAATATCGACACCCAGCTCAGCCGGGGTGGTGGTATCCAGCGGCTTCTTCTTGGCCTTCATGATGTTCGGCAGGGAGGCGTAGCGCGGCTCGTTCAGGCGCAGGTCGGTGGTGACAATGGCCGGCAGCTTCAGCTCAATGGTCTGCAGGCCACCGTCGATCTCGCGGGTCACCCTGGCAGAACCGTCTTCCACGACCACCTCGGAAGCGAAGGTACCCTGGGCCATGCCGGTCAGTGCGCCCAGCATCTGGCCGGTCTGGTTGTTGTCGCCATCGATGGACTGCTTGCCCATGATGACCATTTGCGGCTCTTCCTTCTCAACGATGGCTTTCAGGCACTTGGCCACGCCCAGGGGCTGCAGTTCTTCATCGGTCTCGACCAGGATACCGCGGTCGGCACCCAGGGCCAGGGCGGTACGAATCTGTTCCTGGCACTGCTTTGAGCCCATGGAAACAACAACGATCTCGCTGACTACACCCTTTTCCTTGAGGCGAACCGCCTCTTCGACGGCTATTTCACAGAAGGGGTTGATCGACATTTTCACGTTTGCGGTATCGACGTCGGAACCGTCCGCCTTCGGGCGAACCTTGACGTTGTAGTCCACAACGCGTTTCACAGCTACAAGAACTTTCATGGAAATCCCGTCTCGCTAATCTATTTTGGAGCCGCGACTGACAGGTCATATCGCGAACAAATATGATTCTTCGGTCAAACAGTTGTTTGAACGCGGTGTATGTTGAGCCTTCTAATGCGCAAAATCAATAGGCTGATAATAGCTGTCCAGACTATTCATATGACTGATGACCGGGCATCCGTGTCGCCGATAAACCGGCGCAAGCCGTTGAATTTCGGCGCATTTGCCACGGGAATTGAATACTCCTGCAATTGGTAGGGCTGTTCAAACACCGTTATACTCGCCGACCAATATAAGAACCGTGACCCCTGTGGTCCCTGAATACTCGAGTGCAACCAGCGGAGGAGAGCGCCGTGGAACGCGAATCAATGGAATACGACGTAGTTATCGTGGGCGCCGGTCCGGCGGGATTGGCGGCGGCCTGCCGTATTCGTCAGCTCAACGAAGACATCTCGGTGTGCGTGGTCGAGAAAGGCTCCGAGGTGGGTGCCCATATCCTCTCCGGCGCTGTATTCGAGCCCACCGCCCTGAACGAGCTCTTCCCCGACTGGAAAGAACGCGGCGCGCCGCTGAATACCCCGGTCAAGGGTGATGACATCTATGTAATGGGCGGTGCAGAAAAGGCCACCAAGGTGCCCAACCTCTTCGTGCCCAGCACCATGCACAATGAAGGCAACTATATCATCAGCCTGGGCAACCTGTGCCGCTGGCTGGCGGAGCAGGCGGAAAACCTGGGCGTGGAGATCTTCCCGGGCTTCGCCGCAGCCGAAGTCCTCTACAACGAGGACGGCTCCGTCAAGGGTATCGCCACCGGGGATATGGGTGTCGGCGCCAAGGGCGAACACAAAGACGCCTACATGCCGGGCATGGAACTGCATGCCAAGTACACCCTTTTTGCCGAGGGCTGTCGCGGACACCTGGGCAAGCAGCTGATCAGCAAGTTCAAGCTGGATGAAGGCAAGGACCCTCAGCACTACGGTATCGGCATCAAGGAAATCTGGAAGGTTACCGACGACAAACACCAGGAAGGCCTGGTAGTCCACACCGCTGGCTGGCCCCTCGACGAGAGCGGTTCCCACGGCGGCGGCTTCCTGTATCACCTGGAAGACAACCAGGTCGTGGTGGGCCTGATTACCGACCTGGCCTACAGCAACCCCCACGTCAGCCCGTTTGACGAGTTCCAGCGCTACAAGCACCACCCGGTAATCAAGCAGTACCTGGAGGGCGGCCAGCGCGTGGCCTATGGCGCCCGCGCCATCACCAAGGGCGGCCTGCAGTCCCAGCCCAAAATGACCTTCCCGGGCGGCCTGATGATCGGCGACAACGCCGGCACCCTGAACTTTGCCAAAATCAAGGGCAACCATACCGCCATGAAGTCCGGCATGATCGCTGCCGAGGTCGTGGCAGAAGCCCTGGCCGCAGACCGGGCCAGTGACGAACTGACCGGATACAGCGACAAGTACCGCAACAGCTGGGCCTGGAAGGAACTGCACAAGCAGCGCAACTTCGGCCCCGCCCAGCACAAGTTCGGCAACATTCTCGGGTCCGCCTACGCCTTCCTGGATATCAACATCTTCCAGGGCAAGCTGCCGTGGACCCTGCGTGACACCAAGGCGGATCACGCCCAGCTCAAGCCGGCCGCGGACTGCAAGAAGATTGACTACCCGAAGCCCGACGGCGTGCTGAGCTTTGACAAGCTCTCCTCGGTATTCATCTCCAACACCAACCATGAGGAAGACCAGCCCTGTCACCTGACACTGAAGGATGACGAGATCCCGCTGAACCACAACCTTCCCATCTACGACGAGCCGGCGCAGCGGTACTGCCCGGCGGGCGTATACGAAGTGGTTGAAGATGCCGATGGCAAGCGCTTCCAGATCAATGCGCAGAACTGCGTGCACTGCAAGACCTGTGACATCAAGGACCCGACCCAGAATATTGTCTGGATCGCCCCTGAGGGCGGCGGTGGTCCCAACTACCCCAACATGTAAAGTTTCCAGGCGCCTTCGGGCGCCTTTTTTTGCCCCCAATATCAAGCCAGCCGGCCACGGGGATCACCCCTGGTCCCGGTGGCGGGCCCCGCCAGGCCTTCACTCCTGTCTACACTGAAGCATACCGCCATAGAAGAACGTCGCCCTGCGACACCGCGAAGACAGGTTATCCGGATGAAAGCCGCCCTACTCTGCATTGACCTCCAGTACCTTGTGGCCGCTCGCGGTCATGGGATATTCAGCGCCGACAGCGAGGCACCCTTCGACCAGCCGGGCCAGGAATACTATTTTGACCGGCTGGAGAAGCTGGCCCTGCCGAACATCCAGGAGTTACAGGCGATCTTCCGCGACAAGGGCCTGGAGGTGATCCACCTGCGCACCCGCTGCAAAACCACTGACGGGCGCGACCGGACTTACTGGCACAAGCGGCGCGAACTCTTGTGCCTGCCCGGCTCACGGGAATCGGAATTTCTCGATTCAGTGCGGCCCCGGGAGAACGAGCTGATTATCAACAAGACCGGCTCCGGCCCTTTCGGTAACAGCAATATCCACCCCCTGCTCACCGAGCTGGATATTTCCCAGCCATATTGCTGCGGTGTGTTTACCCATCAGGGTGTTGAATCCACCGTCCGCGCCCTGGCCGACTTCCATTACCGTCCAGTCCTGGTCACAGACGCCACGGCCACGGGCAGTGAACAGGTGGAGAAAGACACTGTGGACCGACTACAAGGGGTTTATTGCGATGTCATCGAAACCGAAACGCTGGTAGAAGACCTGCGCCAGCATATACGCTCGGTACGCTGATACAGCACTTCGACGACATCCGGACAATAAAAAACCGGGCGCTGGAACCAGCGCCCGGTTTAAGCTTGCCTGGTCTGCCTGGCAAGTCCCTGTTTGTTCTCAGAACTTGTACTGCGCGCTCAGGGCAAATGAGGATCCCGGCTGTTCTTCGTAAACGATGACGCCCTCCCGCTCGATCTCTACAGACTCATCCAGCAGGTTCTGCATCTTGGCCTTGATGGTTAACTCCTGGGTGGGATACCAGGAATAAGTCAGGTCCAGCGAGTGGAACGGCTGCTCGAATGCATCCGGCGAGCCGTTACGGCCGGCCAGGTACAGGCGCTCACCGAATACGTTGTAACCCAGGGTAGCCGCGTGGTAACCGTCGGGCGAATCAAAACCAACCAGCATATTGACCACGTAATCGGAAGCACCGGTCATTTCACGCACGGCGTTGGTCGGTGCGTCCGCCTCAGTGCCGGCAACCAGCTCTGACTCCTGCAGGGTGATATTGCCCTGGACAAAGAAACTGTCCATGGTTTCGCCCAGGAAGCCCATGGTCTTCAGGCCCTCAATCTCGACACCGGTGATCTCACCGGACTCGGCATTGATAATCTCCCGCGCGACGTTGGTATCACTGGAGCCCAGCTCGAAGAATTCGATCGGGTCGAGGATGTCCTTGTAGTAGGCAGAGAGAGTCAGGTTGTCGCCGTTGTCGAAGAACCACTCTGCGCGCAGGTCATAATTGGTGATCTCGGACGGGCGCGCACTGGGATTACCCTTGATCTGCTCATCGGTGATCGGGTCGATATAGATGGCATCGGTGATCTCACGCAGGTCGGGACGCACCGCGGTCTTGCTGGCACCAAAGCGCAGCTGGAAGGTTTCGGCCCAGAGATTACCAATATACGTCAGTGCCAGAGATGGATAGACCGCATCTTCGCTGAACGTTGCATCTTCCAGCTCCTGGCGATCCATGGTGACCTGCGGATCATCGATGGTGTAGCCGTAGGGGTTCCAGTCCAGCGCCACCTGGTTGTAGTCCTCCCAGCGGGCGCCGGCGGAGACACGCCAGGTTTCATTCAGTGTCCAGTCGAACTTCCCGAACGCGGCATCGGTCAGGGTTGCGGCGATATAGCTCTGGTTGTTTGCACCGGCGCGATCGAACACAAAGTTGTTGTTCGAGTCGGTGATGTTCTGGTCGCTGAGCACCTGGTCCAATGAACCGTTCAGGGAATCAACACTGTCGACATCCAGGGCACCCAGGCGGAATTCGGTCTCCTTGTAGGTACGCCCCTTCTCTGTGCGGGCAAAGCCACCGCTCAGCTCCAGTGTGGAAGAAGAGAACTGCAGCGGCAGGGTTGCAATCCAGCCATAATCCTTGACCGTGTCTTCCAGATCCGTAAAACGGAAACCTGAAGTATTGGTGCCAATGCTGACGGCCGAGCTGACAACTGCACCGGATTCGTCAGTAGTGGTATCTGCATTCACTGACACCTCATTGGGAATATCAGTGGCAGCGGTGGCTTCGGAATAGAACCAGTTGAACGCCAGGTCTTCCGGCACCCAGTTGAGCATGCCACCGGGCATCATTTCCCTGGTCTGGGCACCAACCACATGGCTGCCCTTGACCTGGTTAACAAACAGGTCGCGCTCTTCGTACTTGATGCTGTACTCACGGAAGCCCCGGCCGTCAGCGAGCTGGCGATTCTCGTTGAAGTAGTCGCGGATGGCAGTTTCGTCATCGGTATTGCGCAGGTACAGGCTGGTGCTGGAGATTTCGTGATCATCCCCATAACGGACACCCAGGTTCAGGTTACCGCTCAGGTCGACAGAATATGTGGACTTGTTCTGGGTATCGAATTGCTGGTCGGGCGAGCCGAAGCTGCGCTTGACACGCTCCTCTTCACGCCACTTGTTCTTGTAGGAACCCCCGGCCAGGAAGCCCACTTCTAGGTCATCACCGATATAGAAGCGATTGCCGACACTGCCCTTGATATCAGTATCCGGCTCACTTGATTCCTCCTCAATGGCGACATCGCGGTTGAGGTACAGCGCCATCTCACGATTCAGCTTCTGCGCCGCAGAGAAGGCATCCTGCGGGGAATCGTATTCAACGCCTTCTTTTTGCAGGGTATCCCGGATATCGGCTACACCCAGGCGCCCCTGGAAACGCTCCAGGTACCAGTCTATTTCACCGGCAAGTTCCCGCGCTCCATCGTCAGTGCCGAAATCATCATCGTCACCGCCACGATAGCTCAGCACATCCCCGTCGGTCTCCGAGTTCGTGCCGGTGCCGAGCTCAAGAGAATACGTCAGCGACTCCGGGATGCCCCTGGTGCGGATATCAACGTTACCGCCCCCAAAGGTCGCAGCCTTGTCGGCAGAATAGGATTTCTGCACGGCGAGGGAATCAACCACCGAGGTGGGGAAAATATCCAGGGGGATTACATTACGGGTCAGGTCCGGTGAAGGGACCGTAGCGCCATTCATGGTGGTGCTGGAATAGCGCTCACCCAGGCCGCGTACATAGACAAACTTGTCGCTTACCAGTGAAAGGCCGGAAACGCGGCGGAGAGCTGCGGCAACCGTGGAATCACCCACGCGCCCGATCATCTCCGAGCCCAGCACGTCAGTGACGACCTCTTCCTCCAGGCGCTCACTGACCAGCATCTCCGCCGAATCACGCAGGCGGCCCTGGACCATCACTTCTTCGATTTGCTGTGCTTGTGGAGCGGGAACATCATCCATCTCCACCTGGGCCCAGGCATTGGGCGTCAGGGTCGAGGCCGTGGCGATAGCCAGTACCAGCGGCGCTCTTTGAAACTTTTCGATCTTAACCATTTCCAGGCCTCTTATATTTCCTGTTGATCCTGCGGTAGAAGCAAACAGGGCGCCGACTCCCTTTGCGAAAGTGGCGCCCCGGGTGATCAGGGACCAGGCCCCCGATCAAGTGCCCTGCTTAGTTTGCAAACCACAGCGGCTCGCCGTCGTGCAGGCCGTAGGTCCAGCCCTGGGTCCAGTCCAGGTCACCCTGGCTCAGCGCACCGAAATAGGCGCGGGAGATTGGGCTGATGCTGATGGGTGCATCGTTGACCATCATGTTCCCGGTAGCGATGGAGAACACAGAGGGGGTGCCCTCGAGAAGCTGCAGCTGGGTAGCGTTCATTGCGGTCGGGTCAACGGCGCCGGTGATATCGGCGAAGACGTTGTTGTTGGCAACGGCCCACTCTTCCAGGGTCTGTGCGCCAACCGGGCCACCCTTGGTGCGATCTTCACAGGCGAAGATATTGGACTCGATCTGCAGTTCGGTACCCATTTCCGCTTCAACCAGGGTCTCCGGGTCTTCAACACGCAGGCAGTAGTTGCTGCCATCAACACCGGTAGTGTCCGCATTGAAGGAAGCCAACACCATGGAGTTGGTGATCTTCGGGAAGATGGCTTCACGGAAGCGCCAGCCGGCACCCGGATCGTGGGTAGCGGTATCAGCACCATTGGCGGAGATAATGCAGGTAAGCCCGTCGATGACCGGACGGCTGTTGATACCGGCAGAAATCATCGCATCAATAGTAGCGGCGTCTTTGTCATCGTAGCTGCCGATACCGTCAGACTCGATGCAATGGTTGCCATCGGTTTCCGCCTGGATTACCAGCGCGTTGGTGATGGAGCCGTTCCAGCCCTCGTCAATATCGATCGAGTCATCGCGCACGTACATGGCCAGGTAGTTTTCGAAGCTGACCGCGCCGCCGAACATCTCGATGCCGTCGTCGTAGGTGGAGTAAACCTGCAGGTTCTTGACAATGGTCTCGCCGCCCACGGCACTGAAGGTAATACCGTTCAGCTCGTCACCGTTGGCCACTTCCGCACCGGTGTGCTTGACTCGCACGTATTCCAGCTGGCCGGAGCTGTCACTGTTGTTGTCACCACCGTAGTTGGACTGGTCCTTGCCGGCAGCGCCTTCGGCCAGTACGTGACACTCGGAAGTGTTCAGGCTGGCGTCGTAGCTACACTTGTTGGTGATACCGAAACCATTGATCACCATGCCGCCCCACTGCTGTACCGCATCGAAGGCAACGGCGTTGTCAACGGCATCAGAGGTGGAAGTGAAAGTGATCGGGGCATCTGCAGTACCCACCGCGAACAGCTGGGAACCACGGTTAACGACCATGAACTTGGTGCTGTCCGGGAAGGCGATGGTGGAGCCGGCCTCGATGGTCAGCTTGGCGCCGTCGCCCCCTTCAGCAATGCCGGCCGCCGCCATGGTCGCATCGTCGTCGTAGTTGTTGCCGACAAACAGGCTGCCTTCAAAGATGTGAACACCACCGTTGTCCAGCGCAGGGATAAACAAGTCCTGGGTCAGGGCGTTACCGGAGTCAACAAAGCTCGCCGAGTAGGTGCAATTTGCACCGTCGAAGGAGCCCTGCATTACCTGCCCGCTCTCCTCGTAAGAAGCGCAAGGGTTATTTGCGTCGGTGGGAGTGCCACCGCTTACAGAATTGTCGACTGAATTGTCGACAGTCTCCGGCTCGATGCTGATACCACCGCTGTCGCAGCCGGCCAGCAGGGCGGCAATGGCCGCGGAAAGCAGCAGCTTCTTGTTCACGTGTTTCATGTTTCCCCCTAACGGAAGTGTTGCAAATTTGGGCAGCCAAAATTCTGACTTTTTTCTTCAGCTGTGCGTCCTGAATCCAAAAGCGTTTTTTCAGCAACCCGGAAACCTTAAATTTTTTGTTCGCCTTGGCGATTCGGACGAGGGGGAGTGTAGGAATGCATTGTTGCGAAAATGTTACTTTTCGGTTGTTTTCCAAAAAAACTTGCAACATCTGGCATGAATAGAAACAAAGATTACACTTATGTTGCGCCCATGTTTCAATCGAATAGTAATCGATCAAATGCAGGACAAATTCTATTCGGGGGAGATACAGCCAGAGGGCAACGGGGAAAAATTGCGGTTGGAATTAGCAGCGTTACCTGGCCGGTAAGACAAAAAAAGTGAAGCCACTTTTAATGTCCCGTACTGGTCGGGCGGAGGAAGACAGGGATCTCTATCGGGCAGGCAATAGGAATATAATTGCGCAAGGGAACCGGCTTCCGGCAGCCGGGGCGCTGCTACTCAGTATTGCCCCAGCGGCCATTCGCCTCCAGCACTCTTGATGACAAGGGTATCCTGTGGTCCCTCTGCGGGCGTCGCGGCCCAGCCGACGAGTTCGTAATAGACGTCACGGGAAATCCGGGCGAATAACCCGTTGCGCACTTCTATATAGGGAATGGGTTGCGGCGGACGGCCAAACGGACGCAGCTCCCACTGGTGTTCCGCATCCAGGGGCACCACGTCGCCGGTATTGGTGGTGAAGAGCAGCTTGTCCTCGCCGTGCTGCGAGTCACCCTCCTTTCCGCGTGCGACCTGGGTAGCGAGGAATGGCACATCCTCAACCCGGATACGCCATTTCTCCACCGGGGTTACCAGGAAGTACTCATCGCCCTCGCGCTTCAGGATACTGGCAAAGAGGTTCACCAGCGGCTTGCGGCGGATGACAGTGCCCTCGTGTACCCAGTTTCCGTCGCGACGAATGAGCATGTCCATATCGCCGCAGAGGTCCGGGTTCCAATCGGAGACTGGTGGATGCCCGCTGAACTCTTCCTGTAAGCGCTGCAGTTGCTGGAACAGGGGTTCAGCCAAAAGAGGAACTCGCGCTACCTTCTGACGGGGAGCCACCTTCAGGCCGGCGGCCGGACACGTCACCAATATGGACACCCACATCCATAATGAACTCCATCAGTCCCTCACGGTCCTCGATCACATCGGCAAAGGACCGGGAGTGGTAGAGTTCGACGGCGCCCTGTACCAGGGCCCAGTATGTGGAATAGTAGAAGTAGGCTGGCACCTTCTTGAGCACGCCCTGCTCCATCCGGCGCTCGAATACGCGGTTCAGTGCCGACGCATTGGAGTTACGGATGGCATGGAGTTCGGCGATCATTTCCGGGGCCAGGTTCAGTGCAATGATTTTCTCTTCGAGGCGCTGGAACAGGCGGTCCTTTGCCGGGTCGGCCATCCGCGATTCGAAGTAGGCGCGGGCCGGGGCGGTAATGTCTCCCTGCTCTGCCGTCGCTACGGCGGACTTGAGGCGCTCGGTCAGGGCCTTTTCGTAGTCCATCAGCAGGCGCATGTATATCTCTGTCTTGGAGATAAAATGCTTATAGATGGTGCCCTTGCCGATATCGACCCGCTCGGCGATCTGCTCGACAGTAACCTTCTCCTCGCCATGCTCGAGTAACAGTTCGAGCGCTGCATCAAGGATCCGCTGCTCCCTCGCGCGGAAGCGCTGAACCTTCTCCTTTGCCTTATCCATACTTCCGACCTTAGGTGCCATACGGTTTTGAGACTGAAATTGACTATCCATTCATGAATGATAGGCAATTAGTGGACATTGGAAAAGCGTTGCGGGGGACTTTGTGTGGAAAGCGCCGCTCGATCACGCGCCCCGCCGCCCCCGGAAGCCCTTGCGTCGGCATGGGCTGGGCCCAACCCAGTCGCATATGGCGCCAACAGGTCCATCATGGCCCGCTAAAGGAACATCCATACTGAGCAGATTGGTAATGGTCGTACCCTCCCGGGTTGTTATCATGCGCCGCTGGAATGCCCTCGGTTACTGGCCAATACTCAGACCGGGGCGATGGATCACTCAGAAAGTAAGGCACACAATGGAAAAACTGAGCAAGCTGCTGGACGTAGAGGAGCTGGACCGGAATCTGTTCCGCAGCCGACAGCACGTGGAAAATTACCGCAAGGTGTTGTTCGGCGGCCAGGTGCTGGGACAGGCCCTGACAGCGGCCACCCGTACTGTTGAGAACCGCCTGCCCCACTCCCTGCACGCCTACTTCCTGCGTCCCGGCAGCAGCGACCTGCCCGTGATCTACGACGTGGACCCGATCCGGGATGGCGGCAGCTTTACCACCCGGCGAGTGGTGGCCAAACAGCACGGACGTGCCATTTTCAACATGTCGGCGTCCTTCCAGATCCAGGAGCCGGGCTTTGACCACCAGGTGGACATGCCTACCGACGATGTCCCCGACCCGGAGTCGCTGAAGAACACCCAGCAGCTGGCTGAGGAGGCCGGGCTGGTCAGCGAGGCCCACGACCAGCGGCGCTATATGATCGATTTCCGCCCGGTGGACCCAGAGAGTTATTTCGACCGCAAGCAGCGCGAGGCCCGCTGCATGTTCTGGTTGCGGGCCGAGGGAGAGATGTCGGATGACCCGCTGGAGCACCGCTGTGCCCTCTCCTACGCCTCTGACCTGGCGCTGCTGGGGACCAGCCTGCAACCCCACCCCATCTCCCTGTTCGACCCGCACCTGATGCCCGCGAGCCTGGACCACGCCATGTGGTTCCACCGGGACTTCAGGGCGGATGACTGGCTGCTCTACGTCACTGACAGCCCTTCCGCCAGCGGTGCCCGGGGCTTCTGCCGGGGCCAGCTGTTCACCCGCGACGGTGTACTGGTGGCGTCCACCGCCCAGGAGGGGCTGATCCGGCAAATTAAAAAGTAAATCAATGGTTTACAAGTGGAAAACGGCTGTTATAATGCCGCTCGCTTCGTTGATGAGGCGACACACAAATCGGTGAGTAGCGCAGCCTGGTAGCGCACTTCCTTCGGGAGGAAGGGGTCGGAGGTTCGAATCCTCTCTCACCGACCAATTACGAAAAGCCCGCTTTATAGCGGGCTTTTTTTATGCCGTGTGAAACCCATTCCCCTCTCGAATCATCACTTCGGTTGCCTCAATCCAGATGGCACCGTTACCCTCTTGCGCTGTCCAATCCCACTGACAACCTCACAGCGACAGGAAAGATGTTTAGAAAACTGCACTCCCTGCTGGGCCCGCTTCTCGTCTGTACGGTATTTGCCATATCTACGCCAGCCGCAAGCAGCGAAACCTTCAAGCTGCTGTACCAGGCAGAAATCCAGCCCGAATCGGGCCGCGCCCTGGTCGAAATCCGGCTGGAGGGTGAAAAGTTACCCCGCAAACTGGAACTGCATCTCAACCCTGAGCGCCACCAGGAACTGGAAAGCGACGGTGACCTGGAGGTCAATGGTGACGAGGCGGTGTGGCACCCCAAGGGTAAATCTGCCAGCCTGCGCTACCAGTTCACAATCAACGAACAGAAGGGATCCGGCAGTTTTGATTCCCGCATTACTGACAAATGGTCAATCCTGCGCAGTGACAAGCTGATCCCGCCGATTTCCGCCACTATGGAGAGTGGCCTGCGGTCCCGGGCCGAGCTGAAACTGGTACTGCCCGAGGACTGGTCGTCCGCCCTGCCCTACAAGGAAATTGCGGACGACCACTACCGTATCAAGGATCCTGGCCGGCGCTTCAAGCGGCCCAAGGGCTGGATGATCGTGGGCCGGATTGGCAGCCGGCAGGACATCATTGATGGCGTGGACACCACTGTCGCCGCCCCGCTGGGCCAGAATGTGCGTCGCCAGGACACCCTGGCTTTCCTCAACTGGAACCTGCCTGAGCTCAAGAAGGTATTCCCGGAATTCCCGCAACACCTGCTGATCGTCAGCGCTGACGATCCCATGTGGCGGGGTGGCCTGTCGGGCACCCGCTCACTCTTTATGCACTCCGACCGCCCATTGATCAGCGGGAACCGCACCAGCAGCATGATCCACGAACTGGTGCATGTGGCCACCGGAATCCGCGGCGACCACCAGAGTGACTGGATCGTGGAGGGCCTGGCCGAGTTCTACTCCCTGGAGATCCTGCGGCGCACCGGGGGCATCAGTGAGCGCCGCTACCAGGGAGCAGTTGATGAACTGGAGGAATGGGGCAAGGAAGCCCCGACATTGCTGGTCAAGCGCTCGTCCGGGCCTGTCACCGCACGGGCGGTCGGTATCATGCGCCAGCTGGACCGTGAAATCCGCGCGGCCACCGATGGGAAAGCAAGCATTGACGACGTGGCCCGGGCACTGGCTGAAGACCGGGGCAAGGTAACCCTGGCCCGGTTCCGCAAGCTGGCCGAGGAAGCCGCCGGTCGACCGGTCAAGGCCCTGGACAAGGACAACCTCCGCGACGCGGAACAGTGAGCAAATGACAGGCAAAAAAAAGCCCTGACGACGGGGGGGGGGGAGAGCGTCAGGGCCAAGACCATTAGGAGTGAAACTTGGAGGATTTCATCCTTGCTACACAGCGGACAGCTGCCGTATGGGGCGCGTCCTACCGGCATTACTGAGCACCTTGGGGGGGAATGTGCTAGCCAGTTAAAGCAAGTATTGGCGAAGTCGACGGGATTGCCAGTACGGCCAGTAGAAAATCTTAGAACAATTGGTAATAGTTTAGAGCGCGTCCATAGAGAATGCGCTTAAAACACGCCAGCAGCCCACACGCCAGGTGCCGGGATGCGGATAGCGGATGAGCGGCCCCCTCTCACGCAAGAACGCTTGACTAATCGCGCCCAATCCCTAGAATAGCGCCTTCTTCGCACCCGTGCGGAGACGTAAGTATAAGAAAATGCTGGGATTTTTCGGCTCCATCCGGTAGAATCCAGCGCGTTTTCAAGCCCGCTGACGCGGACGCTCTTGATTCAAGAGCACACAATATGGCCAGGTGGCAGAGTGGTTACGCAGTGAACTGCAACTACAGCGCCAGCGGCCAGATACAAGCGCCGGTTACGCTCGAACCGGAGGCTGAAGTTTCGACAGAGCACACAATATGGCCAGGTGGCAGAGTGGTTACGCAGTGAACTGCAACTACAGCGCCAGCGGCCAGATACAAGCGCCGGTTACGCTCGAACCGGCGGCTGAAGTTTCGACAGGGCACACAATATGGCTAGGTGGCAGAGTGGTTATGCAGCGGACTGCAACTCCGTGTACGCCGGTTCGATTCCGACCCTAGCCTCCATATTCCCCTCACCTGCCCGAATCGCGGCGGGTGATTCGCGAGAGCTCCCCCTGCGGATAACCGCAATACCACCTGCTCTCGCAACCCTGCCCGGGTGGTGGAATCGGTAGACACAGGAGACTTAAAATCTCCCGGCCTTACGGCCGTGCCGGTTCAAGTCCGGCCCCGGGCACCAATCCCTGCGTCCACTCCTGCGCGACCAACGCCACTATTCCCCGACCGGATCCAGGCCCTGCATTCAAGCCAGCCCACAAGAAACAAAAGCCCAGGTTTAGCCCGTTAACTTCCACGCCCCAATCAGCACCAGGCTGATGACACTGCGCGGGCAACTTACCTGGTACCATCTTCAAAGATTGGGGTTTCGAATCCAGACTCAATGCGCGCCATTAACGAATGCGCATCCTACCATCTCCACTTCCTGATCAAACTTTATTGTTATTTGGTCAAATAATATTTACTCGTACCCGAGCGACCGTTTAGATAGGTACAAGCGCCACTGCGCTGTTTTAAGCGACTTCTCAGGAGTTCGCGGTAGGGAAGCCGCCACCAAAATAAAGTTCGAATAAGCATTGAAGGAAGGAACCCTATGTTACGCAAGCAATTTATCGCGCTCGCCTCGACGCTGGCGATGGGCATAACCGCCTCGCCGGCGGCCCTCTCAGAATCGTGGGTAGTGGTCGCCCATGGCAACGACGTAAAACAGCAGACACTCGACGAGATAGCCGCAGCAGGCGGCACCGTAACCCGCCACATGCCGCAAATCGGTGTGCTCAAGGTCGAGGCCGGCAGCAATTTTGGCGAAATTGCCCGCACAATTTCCGGGGTAAAGCACCTGAGTGCCGACAACACCTTCCAGTTCTATGAGCCGGTAACTTTCGATGGCCCTACCCTGGACTACGCCGGCAACCCGCCCAGCAGCGGCGATGATGATTTCTTTTTTGACCTGCAGTGGGGACACGACGCAGTCAATGCACCCGAGGCCTGGAATGCAGGCTTTACCGGCCGGGGTGTGCGCGTCGCCGTGATCGATGGCGGCTTTGATATGGACCACCCGGACCTCGCACCGAATATCGACTACAACGCTAGTGCCGATTTCACCGGCGAGGGCATCGGCTACAGCTTTGATGACGCCTTCAGTCACGGCACCCATGTGGCGGGTACCGTCGCCGCGGCCGACAATGCCTTCGGTACAATCGGTGTCGCCCCCGAAGCCACGCTGATCCTGCTGAAAGCCCTGGGCGATGCAGGCACCGGTTCGTTTGCCGATGTGGCCGCGGCCATCGTGCATGCTGCAGACGTCGATGCGGACGTGATCAATATGAGCCTCGGGGCGTCCTTCCCAGCCAGTGATGAGGGTGCTGCGGCGCTGAAGGTAATGATGTCCAGGGCCACGAATTACGCCCATCACGCCGGGGTAACCATCATCACTTCGGCCGGCAACGATGCGCGCGACGGCGACAAGGATACCAACGTGGTTACCCTGCCCGCCGATTCGCCCCACGCAATCTCTATCTCCGCCACCGGCCCCAAGGGATGGGCAGCCGGCGAGGAAAACCTTAACCAGCTGGCAGTCTACTCAAACTACGGCCAGTCGCTGATCGACTTTGCCGCACCGGGTGGCGACTACGAGTACTACTTTACCAACCCGGAGCCGGCCTGTGCGGTTGCCGGTTTAGTGCGCTCCTGCGGAGTGTTTGATTTCGTATTCAGCACCGGCAACGGAGGCTGGTACTGGTCCGTGGGCACCAGCATGGCCTCTCCGCATGCCGCCGGCGTTGCCGCCCTGATGATCGAAGCGAATGGTGGCTCTATGCATCCGGCCCAGGTAGTGGCAGACATGGCCCAGCAGGCGCTGGACCTGGGCAAGCCTGGCAATGATGACGATTTCGGTGGCGGGATGCTGCAGGCACCGCACTAAACCATCACCGGCAGTTGCAACAAAAAAGGCCCGTACCAACGGTACGGGCCTTTTTCGTGCTGGATTTTTTCATTACATCCTGCGGCTATTCGCCAGCACTTTCATCCTTGCTCTCACCACTATCCATCAATGCCGGCCAGGCGGCGCGCAGGTAGATGAACATCGACCAGAGCGTAAGCGCAGCGGCGGTGTACAGGAGGATGTAGCCGATCGTCTCCATCACCGGGTATTCCCGCACGTCAAATGCCAGCAATACGATGATTGCAGCCATCTGTGCCGTGGTTTTTACCTTGCCAATAAAGGAGACCGCAACGCTGCTGCGCAGGCCCAGCCCCGCCATCCACTCTCGCAGTGCCGACACCGCGATCTCGCGACCGATAATCACGGCTGCCGCAATAGTAAACCAGGCATTCTGGTGCAGGCCCACCAGGAGGACCAGCGCGGTCGCCACCATGAGCTTGTCCGCCACCGGGTCCAGGAAGGCCCCAAATGGCGTGCTCTGGTTCATCTTGCGGGCGATATAGCCATCCAGCCAGTCAGTGATGGCGGCGAGGGAAAAAATAACGGCGGAGGCCAGGTAGCTCCACTTGTACGGCAGAAAGAATACCAGTACCAGGACTGGTATCAGTGCGACTCGAAAGAGCGTCAGTTGATTGGCGAGTGTCATGCTTTTCCCTGTACTTACGGTGCGGGTACGTTACCAAGTCGCCACTGAAAAAGAAACTTTAAGCGCCCCGCAGTCACGTGCCGACAACAAACGGAACCTCAATGGCTGTGCAACGCCGAGTATATATCCTCTGCCAGCTTACGGCTCACCCCTTCAACCGCGGCGATTTCCTGTACGGTTGCGCGCCGGATTTCCTGCAGGCCGCCAAAGTGACGCAGCAGGGCACGCCGCCGGGCCGGGCCGACGCCGGCAATGCCCTCAAGGGGGGACTCGCGGCGCTTCTTGTCGCGCCTCTGCCGGTGCCCGGTAATGGCAAAGCGATGCGCCTCATCCCGTACCTGCTGGATCAGGTGCAGCGCTGGCGAATCGGCCGCAAGCACCAGCTCGCGACCGCCCGCAACCACGTATAAGGTTTCAAAGCCTGCCTTGCGGGTGGTGCCCTTGGCCACGCCGACAATCTGCACGCCGACGACACCCAGGGCATTCAGTGTATCCACGGCCTGTCGCACCTGGCCCTTGCCGCCGTCGATCAGGAGGATATTCGGGAACTTGCCCTCCCCGCTCGACAGTCGTGTGTAGCGCCGCTTGAGTGCCTGGGCCATGGCCGCATAATCATCACCGGCCTGGATGTCGTCGATATTGAAGCGGCGATAGTCAGACTTCACCGCCCCGCCGGTGTCGAATACAACACACGAGGCCACAGTGGCTTCGCCACTGGAATGACTGATATCAAAGCACTCCAGGCGCTCCGGTAGCTGCTCCAGTTCCAGCACCTCCTGCAACGCCTCAAACCGGCTTTGCAGCTTCTGCTGGGCCGCGGTACGGCTGCCGAGGTTCTGCGCCGCAGCCTGTTGCGCCATGGTGACCCAGGTAGCGCGGTTGCCGCGTAATTTATGGGAGATGGTAACCTCGCGACCAGCCTGCTGGCCCAGAGCCTCCTGCAGCGCTTCCCGGTCCTCCATGTCCTCGGAGGTGAGAATCTCGCGCGGCACCTCCCGCTGGCTGCCGAGGTAAAACTGGGGAATAAAGGCCGACAACAATTCACTGCTATCGAGACCGAGCCGTTCGGCCGGGAAGAAGCTGCGGCTGCCGAGGATACGCCCCTGGCGGATAAACAACACATGCACACAGCAGGCACCACCCTCAGTGGCCACACCCATGACATCGGCGTTGCCAGTGGAGCGCTCGGCCACCTGGTCGGCCTGGAGGCGGCGCAGGTCGGCAATCTGGTCGCGCAACCGGGCAGCCCGTTCAAACTCGAGCTCGCGCGAGGCCGTATCCATCTGGTCGGCCAGCTCGCGCAGGATGGTGTCGCTCTTGCCCGCCAGGAACATCTCCGCGTGGCGCACGTCAGCTCGATAGTCCTCCTCGCTGATAAAGTTCACGCAAGGGGCTGTGCAGCGCGCGATCTGGTACTGCAGGCAGGGCCGCGATCGGTTGCGGAAAACACTGTCCTCGCAGGAGCGGATACGAAAGGTCTTCTGCAGGAAGTTGAGGCTGTCCCGTACCGATGAGGCATTCGGGTAGGGACCGAAATACTGCCCCTTTTTCCGTTTGGCGCCGCGATGGAAAGCAATCCTGGGGAAGGTATCGGCACTGGAGAGAAAGATATAGGGATAACCCTTGTCATCCTTCAGCATCACATTGTAGGGCGGATGCTGCGACTTGATCAGGCTCTGTTCCAGCACCAGGGCCTCAGTCTCGCTGCGGGTGACAGTAATTTCTATGCTGTTGATGCGCTGGACCAGGGCCATGGTCTTGGCCGTCAGGCCCGAAGCACGGAAATAGCTGGACAGCCGGCTGCGGAGGTTCTTGGCCTTGCCGACGTACAGGATACGCCCCTCCGCGTCGAACATCTGGTAGACGCCAGGCTTACGGGTAACGGATTGCAGGAAACGCTTGCTGTCGAAGGGATGAACAGTGCTCGAAGCGTCACTATCTGTCATGGATTTCGCCAATTACTGCTGAGCGGAATACAAAGTGAGCCAATTCCCCCGGGGAATTCAGAGCACTGCTTCGGGATCCAGGACCTGGTACTTGACCGCCAGCAGTGTCAACTCGACGTCACTGTGGATACCGAGCTTATCGAAAATACGGTAGCGATAGCTGTTCACTGTCTTCGGGCTGACAGCAAGTGTCGCCGCGATATCAGCCACCTTGCTGCCATTCACGATCATGGTGGCAGTCTGCAGCTCGCGCTCGGAAAGGTCGTCAAACGGAGAGGACTTGCTGGAATTGCCATTCACCTTCCGCAGTGCCATTTTCATGGCAACCGAGCTGCTGAGGTAGACGTTGCCGGAGTGGACTGTCCGAATGGCCTTGACCATCTCTTCCAGGTCGGCGCCCTTGGTGACATAACCCAGCGCACCGGCCTGCATCAGCCGATCCGGGAACATTTCGTCATCCAGGGCACTGACTGCCACAACACGGGATTCCGGGCAGCGCAGCAGCAGTTTACGGGTGGCCTCCATCCCTCCCATGCCCGGCATCTTGACATCCATCAGGATGACATCCACCGGCTGCTGGCGAACAAAAGCGAGTGCGTCCTCGCCACTGCTGGCCTGGCCGACGACTTCAATATCAGAGACGTCACCGAGCATGCGCGAGATTCCCATGCGCACCAGATCGTGATCGTCAACCACTAAGACTTTGATCAATTTAGCCCCAACTACGGATTATGCAGGTTCCGAACCTTCCCTTGTCCGGGCTTGCATTCTTTTTTACAGATTTTTATACCCGGCCGACATCACCGCCGGGCGAATCCACAGAGCCTGCAGTCAAAATACCAGACAAATCACCGGGTGCAAAGATACCTACATCACGCAGTGGGAGCGACAGTCATGTCCGCTGCTAACCAATCTGTCCCAATATAACCAAATGACATGAAAGGTCGTCCCACAGAGCCGTTCTTCGTGTCGGCGCCCCCGAAAGACGACGGCAGGCTTAGCCGGGAAAGGTACGGAAGGTCAGGCTGACGCGCTGCGCCAGGGCCCTGCGGGACTTGGCCACCTGGTGCAACCAGTGCCCCTGGACCGCGCCGGAGGTCAACAACAACGTCCCCTGCCCCAGCTCCAGGCTGGTGCGCCCGCCTCCATCACGCCGCTTGAATGCCAGCCGCCGGGGCGCCCCCAGGCTGAGGGTGGCGATTACCGGGTGCGGTCCCATCTCGCGTTCGTCATCAGCGTGCCAGCCCATGCTGTCGGATCCGCCACGATAATGGTTGGCCAGCACCGAATTGAAATGGAAACCGCAGGACTTCAGCCGGGTGCGAACCCGCACCAGTGGCCCGATCCAGGCCTGCGCCACCTGCTCCAGGCCCGACCAGCGGTAAGTGATACCCGGGTCGGCGACGAACGCGTGGCGCCGGGGAATCGGGTGACTGCGGCCGAACATGCGTATCTCGGGTTGGTCCCACTGCAACTGGCCGAGGCAGGCATGCATCAGGGCGGACTCCTCAGCGCGACCCAGCCAGTGCGGGATCAGCAGGCCGCTGCCGGGCTCCAGGTGGACCCACTCCGCGTCCGCCCAGCTGGCGGCCAGCTTACCGGCCGTTGCCCGGAAGGCATCTTCGTCCAGCATCTGCCAGGCCTCCGCAGTCGCTACCGGTCAGGGATAGAACCGGGGTTCAGGCTCGAGCTCCACACCGTACTTTGCGTGAATATCGGCGGCGATCTCCTGTGCCAATCCGGTCACTTCGGCCCCTGCGCCGTGGCCCGGGTTCACCAGCACCAGTGCCTGTCGCTCGTGCACGCCCACTGCACCCTGCCTCTTACCCCGCCAGCCGGCACGATCAATCAGCCACCCTGCCGCCAACTTCCAGCGTTCACCCACCTCGTAGGCGACCAGGTCGGGATGCGCCTTTTTAAGTTCGCGGTAGAGGTCGCCGTCGATAATGGGATTCTTGAAAAAGCTGCCGGCATTGGGGATCTGTGCCGGATCGGGCAGCTTGCTGTTACGTACAGCGATAACGGCCTCTGCTACAGCGCGCGGCGTCAGGCCGCTGCTATCAATCTGTTGCTCACGGAAATACTGTTGCAGGGCCGGGTAATCAACCCGCGGATGCCACTCACCGTGGAGCTCCAGGCTCACGCTGGTAATGATGTACTGGTCTCGTGCCCTGCCCTTGAAGACACTGTCACGGTAACCGAACTCGCAGTCTGAGGCGGAAAAAATGTGTATTTCGCCAGTGGCGATATGCAGCGCCTCGAGGCTGCTGAAGCTATCCCGCAACTCTACGCCGTATGCGCCAATATTCTGGATCGGCGCGGCACCAATCCGGCCGGGAATAAGGGCCAGGTTTTCCAGCCCGCCCAAACCACGGTCCACAGTTGCCATTACCAGCTGGTGCCAGTTTTCCCCGGCCCCTGCCGTCACCAGGGTGCGCTCGCCCTGCTCGCGGACTTCCAGGCCCGGATTGTCCAGGTGAATCACCAGCCCGGGGAAATTGCCCGTCAACACGATATTGCTGCCGCCACCAAGCGGCAGGATCGGGAGTTTTTTCCGGCGCGCGAACTCCAGAGCCTCACGCAGCTGGTCAAGGTTCTCCACCTGCGCGAAGTGTGCTGCCCGGGCAGCAATAGCCAGGGTGTTATAGGGCTGCAGGTCTACATCGGCCTGGATCATGTTACTCCGCCAGCAGGGTACGCATGCGCTGCAGGTCCTGCTCCGTATCCACACCACCGGGAACGTCTTCACAGGCATCAGCCACGTGGATGCTCTCATCGTGATAGAGGAAACGGAGCTGCTCCAGGGATTCAAGCCGCTCCAGCGGTGCCACCTCCCAGCTGACAAACTTTTCCAGCAGGGCCACCCGGTAGCCATAGATACCGATATGGCGGCGCGGGACAAAGCCTTCAGGCAGCGCACCCTGCTGCACGGCAAAGGCATCCCGCGGCCAGGGAATCGGCGCACGGGAGAAATACCGGGCCAGGCCGGATTCCGCCGTCACAACCTTGACGATATTGGGGTTCAGGAAGTCATCCACATCCCGGATGGGCTCCGCCAGTGTGGCCACGCCGGCTGCGGGGTTGCCAGCCAGGTTGGCTGCCACCTGGTCAATCACTGCCGGGGGGATCAGGGGTTCATCACCCTGCACATTCACCAGGATGCGCTCCCCGGGCAGCGCCAGGCTGCGGGCCACCTCGTGAAGGCGATCCGTACCCGACACATGGTCAGCAGAGGTCATGCAGACCTCGCCACCGAAAGCCCGCACGGCTTCAGCCACGCGCATATCATCGGTGGCGACAAACACCCGTTCGGCGGCACTTTCCGCCGCCCGTTCGTAGACGCGCTGCACCATCGACTTGCCGGCGATGTCCGCCAGTGGCTTGCCCGGCAGCCGGCTGGAACCGTAGCGCGCGGGAATTACAACATCGAAAGGAACGGGCTCACTCATCGCTGGAAAAGTCTTGCAGGTGTTGGTGGATTCTCTGGTAGAAAAGGTCCGGCAGGATGGCGCGCACTTCCAGTGCCCACCAGTGGCCCTGCCAGAAATCGCGGCACTTTACCGCGTCTTTCATGGTCATGATCACCGGCGTTTCACCATCGAAATGCAGCTCCTGGGGACTGAACTGGTGGTGGTCGGCAAATGCCTGCTCCATTACCTGGTATCCCATCTGGCGCAGCTCGCGGAAGAAACGCTGCGGGTTGCCGATGGCCGCCACCGCATGGCATGGCCCCACTTCCGGACCCGAGGCCAGCTTGAGCGTGGATGTCTGGTCCAGGTTGAACTGGTGCCAGCTGGCCGGCCGCAGGTTCATGGCAAAATCAATCTGGTCCCCGCAGTACTCTTCTACCCGCTCCTCGGGCTCGCCATTCACCACCACAATATCGACGCTTTCGAGGCGCTCCGGTGGCTCGCGCAACGGGCCCCGCGGCAACAGGTGGCGGTTCCCCAGCCCGCGCTGGCCGTCGATCACACAGATCTCCAGGCTGCGCCACAGGCCATAGTGCTGGAGGCCGTCATCGGAGAGAATGACATCGCACTGGTGATAATCCACCAGTGCCCGGGCCGCCTCATTGCGATCCGGCGAGACCATAACCGGCAGGCCGGTAATCAGGTGCAGCATCAGCGGCTCATCGCCGGATTCGAGCGGATGGGACTGCGCGGTGACCTGGTACGGGTACTCTTTCGCCCGGCCGCCATAGCCGCGGCTGACGATACCGGGATTGAAGCCGCGCTCCCCCAGCCAGCGCGCCAGCTCCGCCACCAGCGGCGTCTTGCCGGCACCACCGACGGTGATATTGCCTACCACGATTACCGGTACCGGCAGCGGTTCCGGGGGGCTTTCGCGAAAAGCGCGCCGGCGGAAGCCCGTGACCGCCCGGTAGATGGCTGACAACGGGGTAAGGAGTGCCGTCGGGGAGAGCCGCTCCCGGTCCGGATACCAGTGCTTGTTGAACCAGTCTTCCATCGACATCCGCCCGCTTATCCCGCCGTCTGCTGCTGCAACAGCGCCGCATAGCGGCCGCCGTGCTCTATCAGTTCCTGGTGGTTACCGCTTTCGATGATGCGCCCCTGCTCCATGACCAGGATCCGGTCCGCGCCCTCGATGGTACTCAGGCGGTGTGCGATCACGAAAGTGGTACGATTCTTCATTACCTCTGCCAGTGCTGCCTGGATGCTCCTCTCGGACTCGTTATCCAGTGCCGAGGTCGCCTCGTCGAGGATCAGCACCGGCGCATCCTTGAGCAGCGCCCGGGCAATCGCCAGGCGCTGGCGCTGGCCGCCGGAGAGCATCTGGGCGTTGTCCCCCAGCCGGGTGTCCAGTCCCTCGGGAAGCTCCGCCACAAAATCAGTGGCATGGGCCAATTCAACCGCTCGCTTCACCGCCTCCGGCGGGGAGCCTGCCAGCTCACCATAGGCAATGTTGTTATAGACAGTATCGTTGAACAGCACGATGTTCTGGGAAACCATGCTGATCTGGCCCCGCAGCTGCTCGAGGGGGACATCGGCAATATCGACGCCATCCAGCAGGATGCGTCCACTGGTAGGATCGTAGAAGCGCGCCAGCAGGCTGACCAGGGTGCTCTTGCCCGACCCGGAAGCCCCCACAAGTGCCACCGTCTGGCCGGCCGCCACCTCGATATCGATATCGCTCAGCACCGCCGGGGCGGCCTCGTCATAGCGGAAGCCCACGTGCTCGAAAGTGACTGCACCGTTCACCGGTGACGGCAGTGATGCCGCGCCACCAGTGGGTTCACGGGGGGAGTCAAGTACATCGAAAATGCTCTCGGCGGCGGCGATACCCTTCTGGATGTCGGCGTAAACCTCGGACAGGCTCCGAACCGGCTTGGCCAGCGATGCCGCCGCACCGATGTAAGACGCGAATACACCGGCGGTCATGGACTCGACCATGCCCGGTGCCAGTGCCAGCCATACAATGGAAGCCGTCGCCAGGCCCACCAGTATCTGGATTATCGAGACGCTGCCGTTATTGGCCACCACCAGCTTCATAAACTGTTGGCGGTTGTTGTCACTGGCCGATTCGAAACGGGCATTCTCATACTTCCGCCCGCCATACATGCGCACTACCTGGTAGCCGTTGATCGCCTCCTGGGTGACATGGGTAACATCACCCATACTGTTCTGGATGCGGTGGCTCAGCTTGCGAAAGCGCTTGCCCACGATGCGCACGATAAAAGCGATCAGCGGTGCAAACAGGAAAAACGTCAGGGTCAGTTTCCAGTTGACCAGCAGCAGGTAGGTCAGCAGCCCCAGCGCGGTGAAGGACTCGCGTATCAGGACCTTCATCGCCTTGGTAATCGAATTGGTGACCTGCTCCACGTTGTAGGAAACCTTGGAGATCAGGTAGGCGCCGGTGTACCGGTCGAAATAGGCACTGGGCAACTGGCCGATCTTGACGAACAGGTCGGTGCGCAGCTGGTGAATCACTGCACGCGCCACATAGGCCAGGCCGTAGCTACCGATAAAGTTACCGGATGCCCGCAGGACGATAATCGCCAGCATGGCCAGCGGCACCATCCAGCGCGCAGCTTCCTGCGGCATGACACCGCCGGGGAAGTAGCCGGCCACCCATTTCGCCAGAAACCCCTGCCCGACCTGGATACCGGAGCCCACGGCATCCAGCAACAGCTCGGTCACCGCGATCAGGCTCACGTTCATGGTGGAGAACAGCAGGAAACCAAGGACTGCCAGGGCGAAAATCGGCCAGTGTGGCAATGCGTAGGAAAGCAGGCGGCGGTAGGTCTTTGTCCCGCTTGGCGGGAGCCCTGGGGCATTATCCATAGATAGCCATATCGTACAGCGGACGGGGATCGCGGCGATCAGCCCCCGGAGGGTACTGGCGCGGCGGTCTCCGGCCTCAGGCATCCGGCAGGCGCATCTTGCGACCCGCCAGACCCCTGTCGGTTAACTCTCTTCCGGTTGCCGCGTGGTAATGCTCAGGTGGACAAAACCCAGCTGCCCCGCAGCATCCATGGCGCGCACCACAGCCTGGTGCTCCGCCGTGGCATCGGCAGTAATAATCAGGGGGCGATTGTACTCGCCCGCAGAAACTTCCGACAGGGCCGATTTCAGGGTAGTCAGCTTTTTATTGACCAGGGCACGCCCGTCCACGGAGTAAGACCCATCCGCGTTAATCAGCACCTCGATACTGCGCGGCGGGTTTTCCGCCTGTGGGCCCGCTGCCTCGGGGAGATCCAGCTTGAGGTGGCTCTCTTTGGTAAAGGTGGTGGAGACCATGAAAAAGATCAGCAGCAGGAATACCACGTCAATCAGTGGCGTGAGGTTGACCCCGTCCTGCTCTTTGGCTTGGCGGCGAAACTGCATGAGCTATACCTCAGGCCGTTTCAACGCGGCGATCACTGTGCAGCGCATCAACCAGCTTGACGGCTTCCTGCTCCATGGTGACTACGATTGTATCCACCCGGCGCTGGAAATAGCGGTGCGCCATCAGGGCGGGAATAGCCACGGTCAGGCCTGCAGCAGTCGTAATCAGCGCCTGGCTGATCCCCCCGGCCAGCACACCCGCATTACCGGTGCCTTCCAGCATGATCGCGGTAAACACCTGGATCATACCGACCACGGTACCGAGCAGGCCGATCAACGGGGCCACGGCCGCAATGGTGCCCAGGGCGCCGAGAAACCGTTCCAGGTCGTGGATCACCTGGCTCGCGGCCTCTTCAATGCTGTCTTTCATCACGTCGCGCCCATGGCGGGAATTGGACAGGCCGGCGGCAAAGATCCGGCCCAGCGGGCTGGAGTCGCGAAGTTCCTTGAGCTTTTCGCCGTCAATCTGGTTATTTTTGAGCCAGCTCCAGACTTCCCCGAGCAGGCCTCGCGGCGCGATACGGCGGGGATTGAGTGTCCAGAGACGCTCGATAAAAATAGCAATAACCGCGACAGAACAGAGCAGGATCGGCAGCATCAGCCAGCCGCCGGACTTTATTATCTCTAACACTTTTCTTATTACCCGTACTGCGAAAGGTAGAGCAGCACTTTACCACAGCTGTTGGCGCCAGCTAAGTCTTGCCAACGGCGTCTTTTCCCCGACTGTGACATGGGTTACATCGTGGCGCAGGACCGGGCCCGTTTTACCCGGACATAAAAAAACCGCCGGCAGTGCCGGCGGTTCAGGTTCGACGCCTGGTGACCTGGGCCAACCAGGATCAGGTTAGCGTCCCGGACGCTCGGGCTTGGCCGGCTTTTCCGGGCGCTCCGGCTTTTCCGGACGCTCGGGCTTGGTGGGCCGCTCCAGCTTGGCCGGGCGTTGCGCCTTGGCCATGCGGTCGACCTTATCCACCTTCGGGCCCGCAGTTTCCGGCTTCATGCCTTTTTCCATTGCGGTGGCCTTCTCGGCCCGCTTGTCCTGCCCGGTCATCTTGTCGGCCTTGGCAGTACCTGCGGTTTCCGGGCGATTGGAACGGATGCCGCTCATCACCTCACCCAGGTTGAAACCCATCGCCTTTGCAATCTGGCCCCAGCCCATACCCTCTTCGACACGCATGAACAGGATTTCATTGATGGCATCATCGGCAGTCATGCCGGTCTCACCCTCGAGCGCCTCGGCGGCAGAGGCCATGGCCATCTGCTCAGCCAGTGCCAGGGTGATCACCACATTGCCGTAACCCATACCGACAGTAGCGCCTTCGCCTTCAACTTCCTCGACATCATCGGTCTCGACCACATCTTCCGCGGCGTCACCCTCTACATCACCCTCGGCGTCTTCCGGCGGAACGTATGTGAGCTCGCCACTGCGCAGGCCATCGACGTAGCTCTGGGAATCCTCGCCGAGGAAATCGCCGAACATGCCGGCGATGCTGCCGGAAGGTACATCAGAAACTGACTCAACCACTTCAGTGTCAGTAGCATCGTTGTCCGGCATCTCATCCTGGGCCCATGCTGCGCCCGCGAGCATTGCCGACAGTACAGCGGGAAGTACTGCATTCTTATATGGGATCTTCATCGCTCGTTCTCCTGTGAGTACTATATTTTTGCCGGCACTTACTGGCCCGGGCGGTAACTGATTTGGACGCCAAATCCAAAATCGGGACTGCCTTCCGACAGCCCCTTGTAACCGTAGAGCATGCCGCTCCACTGTTCGCTCAGTTTCTGGTTCAGGTAACCGAAAAGTTCTGTGGAAGGATCACTGGTCTCAGTGGTTGCCTGCTGGTAATCGAGGGAAGCCCCGACGCTGGTGTTATTGCCGAGGCGATAGCCGCTACCCACGGAGGTGTACCAGACATCGTTGATCTCTGTTTCCGGCAGGTCACCCTTGATCTTTCGTGCAAGAGTGGCGAAGGGGGTAAAGTCACCGACCACGGTAAATACTTCCGCCTGCAGCGTGTAGTCCGGCTCACCGGTACCCAGCCCCTTTTCCTCATCGGCGGTCGGCACCTTGTACTTGCCTGACAGATCCACGAACCAGCGTTCCGCAATCGGGTCGAGGCTGTAGGTACCCGTCAACCACAGGTCGCCGAACCCCGACTCCTTGACGGTTTCAACATCGGTAGTATCGGCACCACCACTATTGCCAGGGCCGAAGCCACCGCCATTTCCAGTGTTGCCATTGCCGCGGCCGACAACCACGCCACCGTCACCACCGGGCACTACACCACCCGGGCCCTCGATCTGCACGAAAGGCAGCGAGGCTTTGAAGGTCCAGCTGGCGGAGGGCTTGTAGCTCACGGTAAAAGGCGTGGACATGATGTCGGTATCGACCGAATCACCGTAGTCACCGCTGCTGATATCCGTACCAAGGGAATACTTCCACTCGGGCTCGGCCATCGCCTGACCGGCCGACATCGCGGTCACCGCGGCAATCGCCCCGCACAAGAATTTCCTGTTCGTATAACGCTTCATCAAACACACCACTACTTTATGTTTTATGCCCGCAAGCATGTCCTGACTGGTCAACACCGAGATCGGTCGCCCTGCTTATTTTTTGACCGACCGCACTGCTCGGAATTTAATCAAATATTAACAATTATTAACGGATCCGATTTGACAGGCATCACAATAAAAGTTCCCTGCCAGGCTGCACGGGAAAAGTGTGACGATGGTCCCACTCAAGCAGGGAGGCCTATCCTGCGAAGCCTGCAGGCGACCCTGTCCGCCTATTTTTTAACCGGTCCGTTCAGCCAGAACTTACCATTAACACGGCCGAACGTGATATTTGGTTCCCGCGAAATTCCATCCCAGGAAAAAAAAAGCGCGCCGGAGTAGGCAGTGTTGTACACGCGCGCACCGGAAGCGCGGTAGCGTGCGACGACTTTGGGGTGAGGATGGCCGAAGTGGTGGCGAAAACCAGCACTGAATACGACATGCCGTGGACTGGCCCAATCGACAAAGCGCCGGGAGGAAGAAGAGCCCGAACCGTGGTGGGGAGCCACCAGCAGGTCAAACGGCCCGAGGGATGGATAGGTGTCAACCAGCCGCGACTCGACTCGCGCAGAGATATCCCCTGCCAGCAGGATCCGCAGGTCGCGCCAGTACAGGGCGACCACGCAACTGTGGTCGTTATCCTCACCGCTGACCGATGGATCCCCGGGCCAGAGCACTTCCGCCCGGGCCGCCCCTACATGGAAGGTGTCACCGGCCTGGCAGCGCGCCGCGGGCATGCCCGCGGCCTCGCCCAGCCGGGGGGCCAGCGTCCCCGGCGCCCGGACCTGTCCCGCCGGCACACTCGCCAACAGGTCCGCCAGGCCGCCGCTGTGGTCGCTGTCACCGTGACTGACCACCACCGTATCAAGCGACCCGATGCCCTCGCCCAGCAGGTATGGCGAGACAATTGCCGCACCGGCGTTCCAGCCGCTGCGGGAACGGGGCCCGGTGTCGTAAAGCAGGTGCGCCTGTCCCGTCCCCGCCAGCACCGCAAGGCCCTGCCCCACATCGAATACCGTCAACCGTAACCCCCGGGGCTCGCGCTGCTCCGGGAAGAGCAAAGGCGCGGCGAGCAGTATTGCGAACAGCCAACCGCAATGCCGGCCGGGAATCCCGTTTGGCAGTGCCAGCAACAGCAGGCAAACCGCGCACAGCGCCAGGCTCGCCGGGCCTCCCGCAAATCCCAGCGGTTGCCAGGCGCCCAGTGAACCCACCAGCCCCAGAAATTCCATCAACAGGTCCAGCTGCTGTCCCGCCAGCCCGATCAACAGCGCGCCCGCCCCGCTCTCACCCAGTAAGGCGCCCAGCATCAACAGCGGCAGGATCACAATGCCAATCCATGGAACCGCAACCAGGTTGACGGCAAAGCCCGCGATACTGACGCCGGAAAAGAGGAGAAGCGAGGGCACCAGCAGAAACAGTGTCACCACCCACTGGCCACGGGCCAGCCCCAGAGTCCCCCGCCACAGCTTTTGCGCCCACAGGCGTGTAACTTCCACCACCGTCCCGCCTGCCAGGTCGTTGCCGGCGCGGGATCGACTCCCGCTCCTGCCGCAGAAAGCCAGCAACAGGGCCCCTACCGCCACAAATGAAAGCCAGAAACCGGGACTGAACGCCGCCAGCGGTTGCAGCGTCAGCACCAGGGCCAGCGCTACCGCATAGGCGAGGCCGGCACTGGTCCGCCGCCCCCAGGCCAGTACCAACATAAACACTGCCGTCATCACCATGGCCCGCTGTGCTGAGAGCGGGGCTCCGGCCAGCAGCGTATAGGCCAGGGAAGCCAGGATTGCCGCGCCACCCATGACCAATGGTGACAGCTGCCAACCCGCCCCTCCTGCTACCCGGCACAGCAATCCCGCCGCCAGGGCGAAGAAACCGGCCACCATGCCCACGTGCAGGCCGGATATCGCTACCAGGTGGGCAGTTCCGGTAACACGCAGCAACTGCTTATCCCTGTGGCGCAGGCCACTGCGGTCCCCCAGCAACAGTGCCTGCACCAGCTCCAGCCGTGGCGGGTCCTGGCGCGCAAGCCGGTCCCGCAGCGACTCCCGCATTACCTGGATCCCCGGTGCCCGGCCCAGGAAGCGGGGTGTTGCGTCCCGGGGCCGAACGTAGCCAGTGGCGTATATCCCCTGGCGCAGCAGCCAGCCCTCGTAATCGAAACTGTGGGGATTCACACTTCCCCTGGGGCGCTTGAGGCGCACGGGTAGCAGCCAGTGCGTTCCCGCTCTCAGTCTCGCGGCGAAATCCGGCGATGCCCGATACCAGGTGAGGCGCAGCTCCTGCCCTGGCATATTGCGGGTAATCCCGGCCATATCCGGGGCTCCCAGTACACGGGCGACGAACCGGACGTCCTGCGGCCCATCCACCGGATCGCGGCCAGCGGCGCGTTCGGGCAGCGAACTGATTTCAACAGGTAACAGGAAGTCGGAGCCATGGAGCTCCAGTGGCAGGCGGTCGTGCAGGGCCTGCTGGTTTGACCACAATGCCCAGCCCGACCCCAGGCAGGCCGCCAGCAGCAGCGGCAGGAGCTGTCGCAGACCAGGGCGGACCAGGCACAGCAGTGTCGCCAGCCCCCATACTCCAAGCCACGCCCCCAGCCATACCCACCAGCCCGGAAGCTGTGGCAGGTACCCGGTGCCTGCAATGCCGCAGGCATAGCACCACAACATTAATATCGTGGGGGCCTTGAATCCCCCGCACGGCCGGCCGCCGCCGGCCAATCTCCCCAGCATGGCAAATCCTTTTGCGACGCTCCTGTGACCGAGGCTCGGCTCTCCCCTGGCCGGGCTGCACCGGCAGGACCAGGGCTGGCCAAAAATCAGGCAAACCCAGCCCGGACACCTGTCATTAGTGTCACTGACGGCACCAATCAGTCACATTTCATTAAAAAAAATGACTTCTTTAACTTTTTTGTAATATTGCGCCCGCAGAATGCGCAGCAACTCGAGGGATGGCCGGCATTCGGACAAATAAACGGCCTACCCGGATTCCAATGAAAACTGTGCGAGACCACCGATGAAAAAGACCGCTATTTCCCTGGCTATGATCGCTGTGGCCCCTGCCCTGGCGAATGCCCAGGCAGAATCAGAAGCCCTGACACTCTACGGCAAGGCCAATGTCACTTTCCAGTCCGCGGATGAGGGCGATGGCTCCACCACCGGCCTGAAGAGCAACGCCTCCCGCCTGGGTGTCAAGGGCGAGCTGCCTTTCGACAATGGTCTGACCGGCATCTACAAGATGGAATACGAGACCGATGTCGACGGCGAGGCTGAAGAGATTTTCAAGCAGCGCAACATCTACGCCGGCCTCGAGGGCGGTTTCGGCCAGGTGATCGGCGGCAAGTTCGATACCCCGCTGAAGAAGGCGCAGAAGAAAGTCGACCTGTTCGGTGACCTGGAAGGTGACATCAAGAGTGTCATCACCAAGAGCGACAACCGCGAGGCCAACAACCTCCAGTACTCCACCCCTTCCTTCGGTGGTTTCAAGGCTACCGCGGCCTACATCAGCCACGGTGACGAGGAGCTGACCGACGGCGAAGGCGCACCGCTGCTGGACGAGAACGGCAACGTGATCACCCGCGATAACGGCACTTCCGTGTCTTTCGCCTACGACAATAACGGCATCTACGTGGCCTACGCCTTCGACCAGGACGTGGAAGCCAACGACTGGAACGTGCAGCGCCTGGTGAGCCAGTACAACATTGGCCCGGTGCAGGTGGGCGCCCTGTTCGAAGAGCAGGAAAAGCCCGACGGCAGCACCCAGGACGGCTGGATGACCTCCGCCGCCTACAAGATCAACGCCTGGACCATGAAGGCCCAGTACGGCCAGTCCGACATCGTTGTGGAAGATGCGGAAACCTACAGCCTGGGCCTGGACTACAAGATGTCCAGCGCTGCCAAGGTCTTCGCCTTCGTCACCGACGAGACCGCAGCCAACGACTACGAGCGCAGCTACTTCGGTGTGGGTACTGAACTGAAGTTCTGATATCAGGCTTCGGTAGACACAAAAGAGGCGGCCGCTGGGCCGCCTCTTTTATTTTGGGCGAACACAAGGTTCGCCCCTACGGCCACCCCACAGGCCATCAAGTGGATACGGAAACCCCTGCATACGCCTGCCGGCATCAGATCACGAACAAATCCATAAATTCATGTACCGGCAGCTGCCCCAGGGTTTGCCGATCACTGCAGAGCGCGAAAATTTCGCCGCAGCGCCTGGCGGGAAATCGCGTCGCCAGGCTGTCCCGGAATTTTTGTTCAAGCAGGGGAATCCCCTCTTCCCTGCGGCGGCGATGCCCCACCGGGTACTCCACTTCGATTTTATCCGTTGAACTCCCATCCCTGAAAAAAACCTGCACCGCATTGGCAATGGACCGCTTGTCCGGATCCAGGTAGTCGGCTGAGTAGCGCGGTTCCTCGATAACCTCCATTTTCCCGCGCAGCCGGTCTATCTCCGGGTGTGCGTTATGGAAACCATCTTCATAGTGCTCGGCCCGCAACTCCCCGAATATCAGTGGTACCGCTGTCATATATTGCAGGCAATGGTCTCGGTCCGCCGGGTTCGCCAGCGGTCCTTCCTTGGAAATAATACGGATGGCGGACTCGTGGGTGGTGATAACAACCCGGTCGACTTCATCGAGTCGCCCCCCGACCTGGGGGTGCAGGGTCACGGCCGCCTCGCAGGCGGTCTGGCTGTGGAACTCGGCGGGAAACGAGATCTTGAACAGGATGTTTTCCATCACATAGCTGCCATAGTCCCGCGGGAACCTGAATTGCCGCTCCCCCTCCGCCTTTACCTTCTGGTCCGCATTGGTCTTGCTGAATGACACATCGTAGAAGCCCCACTGCTTCGCGGTCAGCGCCCCCGGGATCCCCATCTCGCCGCGCATGCAGATATCGGCCAGCTGCACGCCGCGACTGCTGGCATCACCGGCAGCCCAGGACTTGCGCGAGCCGGCATTGGGGGCGTGGCGATAGGTACGCAGCGCACTGCCATCCACCCAGGCCTGCGACACCGCCGCCATCACCTGCTCGCGATCACCGCCCATCAAGCGCGCGGCCACTGCCGTGGAAGCCACCCGCACCAGCAGTACATGGTCCAGCCCCACGCGGTTGAAACTGTTTTCCAGTGCCAGCACACCCTGGATCTCATGGGCGCGGATCATTGCATCCAGCACATCGCGCACCCTGAACGGCTCCTTTCCCTGAGCGACTGTCTGCCGGGACAGGTGGTCAGCTACCGCCAGGATCGCCCCCAGGTTATCCGACGGGTGGCCCCACTCCGCCGCCAGCCAGGTATCGTTGTAATCCAGCCAGCGGACAATACAGCCGATATCCCAGGCCGCCTTGACCGGGTCCAGGCTGAGTCGTGTTCCGGGAACCCGCGCCCCATGCGGCACCCGGGTACCGTCGACGACCGGCCCCAGCAGCTTGGTGCACTCGGGAAAGCCCAGCGCCAAGAGCCCACAGCCAATCGAGTCCATCAGGCAATAGCGCGCCGTATCCCAGGCTTCTTCCGACTCGATTTCGTAATCCAGCACATAGTCAGCGATATCCTGGATTACCTGGTCATACTCCGGACGAATATTCTGCTCCACATTGCTGGCCATTTCCGGCTCCCTCCAGCGTCTATTGGTTGGACTACTTGTGTCTTTGCATGCGCCCTGCAGCTTCGCCGATCTGCGCAGTTGTCGGCATATCCATTTAGCTTGTCGCGGTTTGATCTAGACTTGGTGTGGCCACGACCCCGGCCAATCCCCCAGCAGCGGAGGAAGCCCGATGACAATCAGCATAGCGAACCGGGCAAGGCTGGCATTCGCGATGGTGGTGCTGCTGGGCCTTGTGGCCTGGGCTGTCTGGTACTACCTGGCAGCGGGCCGGTTTACGACCTACCAGATTGTCACCGAGGATTCCGTGTCCGGGCTGATCACCGGTGCACCGGTGGAATTCCACGGGGTGGATGTGGGGAGGGTCACACAGGTCGAGCTGACCGGCCCCCACTCTGTTCGCATCCTGTTTGAGGCGGAGAATGACGCCCCCATTTCCCGGGCGACCGTCGCCACTATCACTGCCCGCGGACTCGCTACGCGGGGATTCACCGGCTACGTGTACGTCCTGCTGGAAAATACCGGAACAGGCCAGGGGCCACTTACCGCCGCCCCCGGCGACCGCTACCCGGAGATACCCACCGCGCCATCCCGGTTTGTGAGCCTGGATACCGCCATCAGCCAGGTCAACCAGAACGTACAGCAGCTGACCGACCTGCTCCATACCCTGCTGGACGAGAAAACCATTGCCTCGCTCCGCTCCGCCGCGCACGACCTGCAGCAGGTCAGCCATATGCTGGCGGAAAACCAGGAAAAGCTCGGCTCGCTCATCGCCAACACCGAACGGGCCAGCCGCCGGCTCGGGCCTCTGCTGGATTCCAGCACCGACACGGTCCAGGCCCTGCAGCAGGTGAGCCGTATGCTGGCCGGGCACCAGGAGAGACTCAGCACCATTATCACCAACACCGAGGCCGCCAGCGGCAGGCTGGGACCGCTGCTGGACTCGGGCAATGACTCGGTCAACGCACTCCAGCAGCAGGTGCTGCCCGAGGCGTACCGGACCATGACCGCCCTGGGCAGGCTGACCAATTCGATGGAGCGCCTGACGGTCAAGATCAATCGCGACCCGTCAATCCTGCTGCGCGGCAGCGCCCAGCCACCGCTTGGCCCGGGCGAAAGCGAATGAACGCAATCCGCTGCGTGCGCCACTGGGCCTGCGCCCGGGCCGGCATCCTGCTGGCGGCACTGTCCATGGCAGTACTTGCCGGCTGTTCGCTATTCTCCCCGGTAGAGGACGATATCCAGGTGGGCGTGATCGACCAGCTGCCGACCGAACTCCCCCGGCGGGAACCCCATGCCGCCACATTGATGGTGCTGCCGCCGGCCATCAACCCCGTCTACGACACCGTACGGATGGCCTACCGCCTCCGGCCACACCAGGTTGAGTACTTCAGCCGGCACGAATGGGGCGCGACACCGGCGCAGATGCTGCAGCCCCTGCTGGCCCGGACGCTGGAAAACACCCACTACTTCCATGCCGTACTCAGCCCGCCCTACTTCGGCCCCTACCACTATGCGCTGCGGACCGAGATCCTGGAGCTGACGCAGGACTTCACTTCCGAGCCGGCCACCCTGCAGCTGTCCCTGCGGGTGCAGCTGGTGGATGGCGACTCAAACCGGGTTATCGCCGAGCGGGCCATCTCCCTGCGCGAACCCCTGCTGCAGCAGACCCCCTACGCCGGCATCGTGGCCGCCAACGAGGCCGCCGCAAAAAGCCTGCGACAGGTCGCCTGGTTTGTAATCGGCGAGATGCCCTGAGTCAGCCCTGGCTGCCCGCTCCGGGCAGCATCTTTTTCAGGGTGTTGTCGCGGGAAAGGAAATGGTGCCTCAACGCCGCGCCCGCATGGATCACGATAAAGCCGATCAATGCATAGCCCAGCCATTTGTGAACCTCGATCAGTACCTGGAACCGGTACTCATTCTGGGCAATCAGGTCCGGCAGCCGGACGCCGAAGGCGTATACCGGAATGGCCGCGGCGGAAGACATCAACCAGCCGGTCACCGGCAGCGCGAACATCAAGGCGTAGAAGCAGAGGTGAACAAACCGCGCCGCCACCTTCTGCCAGTCCGGGAACTGCGTGGCCAGCGCCGGCAGCACATTGCCGAGGCGCCATGCCAGCCGCACCGCAGCCAGTCCGAGCGCCACCATGCCATATTCCTTGTGCAACAGGACCAGCCCGATTTTCCTCTTGTCGAACCCGACATCCGGCAGGCCGCTCATATACAGGCCGAGGACGACCAGGCCAATGAGCAACACGGCCATCAGCCAGTGGAGTGCGATGGCGACGGTGCCGTAACGCTGTGGGGTGTTTTTAAGCACGGTCATCGATCACGTCGGTCAGGGCTGTCCACGCATGCCTCATTTCCTATAACGGATGACGGCGGAGATGACAGCGAAAGAGGTGCGGGAATAGAATGCTGGCGCGGTCAGTCACCATCGGTACCGTAGTGCTCTGCCAGGTAATTCGTGATGCGTTCGAGTGTTTCCGGGGGGAGTTGCGGCATCCCCTGGGTTTCGGTCATCCATTTCAGGGTGTCCTGCCAGGCCGCCTTGCTGAGCCGCTGTTGTTTGACGATCATCAGCGAATGGCAGGCGGAACAGAGCCCGTACACTTCCTCCCGGCCTTCACCGGGCGGGAGACCGCCGAACTCCTGCGCAGCGGGGGCGGTGTCCTGGGCCAGGGTTGTGCCGGGCAGCCCCACCGCGAGCGCCAGGAGCAGTCCAGCGCAGCTGCGCGCCATTCGGCCTCGCCTGTCCATTCGCTTTTTCCGGGCCACCGTTAAACCACCGTAACCGCCACGCGGTGATAGGAGTTGTTAAGGTAACCTTTGGGGTTCCAGGCAATGCCGAAGGGCTGGCTGACGCCATCGCTGTCGACGGCCCTGGCCCAGACCTCATAATACCCCTGCTCCGGGAATTTCACCTTCGCGCGAAAGCGCTGCCAGGCAGCCTTGTTTGCGGGTGGAGACAGGTCTGCCTTCATCCAGGTTGCGCCGAAGTCGATGGACAGGTGTACCTCGGACACCTCGCGATCGCCGGCCCAGGCGTGCCCGCGCACTTCCAGCTCGCGATTGTTGAGTTTTGTGCCGGTCTCAGGCGCGGTGATCAGGGACTTCACCGGCATGCGCTCGATGATCACGAAATCCTTTTCGTCCACTTTTTGGCCCGGTGCCACGGGATATTTGGGTATGCGATAGGCGGTGCCGGTCATCTTGGGGCCATCGTGTACCTGGTCGCGTATCTGGATACGTGTCAGCCATTTTTGCGAACAGGAGCCGGGCCAGCCCGGGATCACCAGGCGCAGCGGGGCGCCGTTCATCAGGTGGATATCCTCGCCGTTCATGGCAAAGGCGATCAGGTTCTCCTCCCCCATGGCCTTCTTGATAGGCACACCACGAGAGAGCGGCAGCTTGCCGGGGATACCGGACAGGTGGGTGTCGGCGCCATAATGTGCCGTATAGACTGCACCGGGTTTAATGCCCGCCGCCTTGAGCACATCCGCCAGGCGCACGCCGGTCCAGGCCGAACAGGCGACGGCGCCATAGGTCCACTGGTTCCCCTTGGCCGGTGGCTTGAAAAAGGCCCGCCCGTTGCCGCCACATTCAATGGCCAGGTTTTGCGTGACCACTTCGAACTCTTTCTTCAGGTCGGCGATGGTCAGTTTCAGCGGCTTGTCGACAAGGCCGTCAATGGTCAGCTCCCAGCTGGCGGCGTCCACGTCAGTGGGTGGTGTGCCGTTATTCCTGATGAAGTGGCGGTTCTTCGGGGTCACCTCGTCGTCGAGCAGATGCGCTGGGGTTTCGGCATTGACCGGCCTGTCGTTCAACACGATCAGCCCATCCTTGCCTTTCAGCGTGAATGGCCTGGTTTCATCTGCCAGTGCGGCGGGGATCAGGCCCGAGGGCATATTGCGGTGAAACGGAATCGCGCTTACCCCCAGGGCAGCCGCCATGGTCCCGAGCCCCAGGCCCCTGAGAAAGCCACGCCGGTCGGGATTCGGTTTACGGCCAAACACCGCTTCGTCCGCCCGCTCGGGATCATCACCATACAGCGCATGGAGCCCGACACTCCGGGGTTTGTCCTCCTCGCTCATCGCCCGCTTCCTCCAGACCCTACCTTCCTGAATGATCGGAAAGTATAGTCAGGCGTATTCGCTAAAAGGCGCCACCATCGCAGAAGATGGTTTAGCGTGGCAGGGTTTTAATGGTGTTGGCCAACTGTCAGAAAATGGCTCTAAGGGATGCCTGGTGCCCCTTAGACCAGCCCTCACTTTACGCGCATCCGGGCCAGGCTTCCTGGATAGCAACTGGCTTGTCAACGGTAACTTTTCCAACCACTGCGCCCCGTGAAACCCAGTCGGCACCTGGTGATGCCTGTCGGGTTTACTTATCGTCGAACAGGCCCGAGGTCGCAATCGGGCGCGCAAAGCGGTGGCCCGAGTGGTCGTCATTGCTGACATTGAAATAGACGATCACCAGATCCCGCGATGGCGATACGTAAAGGCCCTGGGTCATCAGGCCGCCTTTCCACATATCCCCGTCGGGCCAGATTACATCCCACTGGCGGCTGTTAGCGATAAAGTCATCCGAGCCGAGGTAATCGGCGAACACCGCGCCGTCAAACCCCGCCATGACAAACTCATGCGTGCGTACCTCGTTGCGAATACGATTGAGGATCTCGTCCGAAACGACCTGCTCGACGGCAACCTTGTCCCAGCTCGGCGTGTAGAGCATGCCGAAGCGGGCAAAGTCCCTCAGGTTGCTCGACACCAGCCCGTGCGCCGCTGCAATGCCGTCCGGCGTCAGGTGGATTTGCAACACGCCCTCGGCGCCAACCTTCGACCAGACACGACGATCGAAGAGCTGCGGCCAGCGCTCGCCTTCCACCTCCTCGGCCAGCAACACCAGCATTTGCGTCAGCCCCGAGGCATACTCGAATGCCAGGCCGGGCTTTTCTTTTTTCGGTGTACTTCTCAGTACGTCGCGCAGTTTCTCGACGCCCCTTGTTTTGTTCGGAAAACCGAACTCAGCTTCATATACACGGCGGGCAATGTTGTCGGGGTCGAAGCGGGATTCAGACGTATCCTCAAGGTCCATGCCGGTGGCCATATCAAGCACATCGCCGGTGGTGACGCCGTCCCAGTCGGTGCCCTTGAAGTCGGTCAGGTACTTTGTGATTGGCGCGTCTTCATCGATTTTGCCCTCACTGATAAGTTGGTCAATAACCAGGCTGGCAGTCGGTTTGGCTGAAGACATCCAGAGGTGATAATCCGCGGGTCTCATCCGCGGATATTTCTCGTAGACGATATTGCCCTTATGAACCACAAGAAAGGCCTGGGCGGTATCGGACTGCTCCAGGAACTCGTCCAGGGTCAGCGGTCCTTCCAGCTCGCTTTCGGATGTCATTTCGGCTTTGATTTTGCCGACTTGCGGCATCGACTTGCTGCCAAGGGGCATCACACCCGGCCGCGAGGGGAGTATGGCCGTCGGCATGAATTCTGACGCGCGCATGTTGAAATAGGCGGAAGGATCGCCACCCCGGAACAGTTCGTTGTAATCGGCTTTGCGCGTCTGTTTTTCGAGATCCAGCGGGAACCCATCGACGAACTCGTCGAGCGGCGTATTGTCCTGCGCCACGGCGACCGCAGCTGCCAGAACGAAAGCAGACGACACCAGTTTCCTTCCAGGCATGGCTTCACTCCTCCGGAGTATTTTTGTCGACAATGCCGCCATTCCTGACCCGGTCCCAATGCTCATGGGGGTGAACGGCAAGGTGGGTACGCCCCACGAGGCCGGCCTGGCGGGAGCGGCCATGGCAAAAACTACTGGAGTTTAGCCCAGTGCCCGCCCCTACCGGTGGGCCAGCACGTACACGATCGCCGCGCACACGGCGACGGCCTGCGCGGAATTACATTGTCCGGGCGTGGCGCGGGGACTGTCGGCGTAGACCTCGGTGGTGGTCTTGTAGGGGGCGTTGGTGATGCTGGCGCACAGGCCCAGCTTTTTGAGCGGGTATTCGATCACGCCGCGCGCGACCACCGGCGAGCCGATGACCTCGTTGTTTGTCGTCGGCCGGGGCGATATGGGTGACCAGACGCAGGTTCAGAGCACTGAAGCTGGCGGCTGCTACTGCCGCTACAGCTTTACCTCGATATCGGCAATCACCGCATTGGCGGTGTTGCGCGCAGTTTCGGTATCGTCGGCCCGCGCCAGGGCGACACCCAGGCGGCGCTTGCCGGCAATTTCGGGTTTACCGAACAGGCGCAGCTGGGTATCGGGACGCGAGAGCGCGGCGCCCAGGTTGCCGAACTGCACCTGGGTGGAATCGCCCTCCACCAACAGCACCGATGAAGCGGAGGCGCGGTGCAGCTGGATATTGGGAATGGGCAGCCCGAGAATGGCCCGGGCATGCAGGGCAAACTCGGAGGGATCCTGCGAGATCAGGGTCACGAGGCCGGTGTCGTGCGGCCGTGGCGACACTTCACTGAAAATCACATCATCGCCTTTGACAAACAGCTCCACGCCAAACAGGCCGCGGCCACCGAGATTGTCGGTCACCGCTTTGGCAATCTCCTGCGCGCGGCCCAATGCCGCTGCCGACATCGCCTGCGGCTGCCACGACTCCTGGTAATCCCCATCCGCCTGGCGGTGGCCAATGGGCGCGCAGAAACTGGTGACAATATTCCCGTTGCCGTCATCGTGGCGAACGGTCAGCAGGGTGATTTCGTAATCGAAGTCGACAAAGCCCTCGACTATCACCTTGCCCTTGCCGGCGCGGCCACCCTCCTGTGCATAGGCCCAGGCTTCCTCAACCTGTGAGGCATCCCGCACCAGGCTCTGGCCCTTGCCCGACGAACTCATGATCGGTTTGACCAGGCAGGGAATGCCGATCTCGTCGATCGCGGCCTTGAATTCGGCCTCCCCGGCAGCAAAGCGATAGCGGGAGGTGGGCAGCCCCAGGGTTTCCGCCGCCAGCCGGCGGATGCCTTCGCGGTTCATGGTCAACTGGGTGGCCCGCGCGGTGGGGATGATATTGACCCCCTCCCCTTCCAGCTCGGCCAGGGTGTCGGTGGCGATGGCCTCGATTTCCGGCACCACCAGGTGCGGCCCCTCCTGTTCAATCACACCGCGCAGGGCCTCACCATCGAGCATATTGATCACATGGCTGCGGTCGGCCACCTGCATCGCCGGGGCGTTGGCATAGCGGTCCACCGCAATGACTTCGCAGCCGAGGCGCTGCAGCTCGATCACAACTTCCTTGCCCAATTCCCCGGCGCCGCAGAGCAGGACGCGGGTAGCGGTAGAAGAGAACGGAGTGCCCAGGGTAGCCATAGAGTTTTTGCCTTATTGTGAATGTTGCGCGAGGAAGATCATCAGCATCAGCGGCCTACGATCCTTCCCAGGCCGGAGCGAGGCGCTCGGCCTCTTCTTCAAGCACGTCATCGATGACGTCCATCAGGTCCCCGACGTCGACGCTGGTCGTGTCTTGCTCGAAATATCCAGTAAGGGGACTGTCCGGGTGCAGTTCACCCGCCTCATAAAGGGCCCAGATTTCCTTGCCGTAATCGGTGGTCAATAGCTCCGGGGCAAAGCGGCCGAAATAGGCCCGCATATTGTTGACATCGCGCTCCAGCATCATGGCGGCGTTGTTGTTGCCGGCGGCATCCACCGCCTGGGGCAAATCGATGATGACCGGGCCGTCGCGGTCCAGCAGCACATTGAACTCGGAAAGGTCACCATGCACCAGGCCGGCACACAGCATGCGCACCACGTCGGCTATCACCTGGCCGTGGTAATCCCGGGCCTGCTCCGGGGTCAGCGTGACGTCATCCAGCCGCGGGGCGGCATAGCCCTCGTCGTCGGCCACCAGCTCCATCAGCAGCACACCGTCGACGAAGCCGTATGGTCGGGGGACGCGCACGCCGGCCGATGCCAGCCGATACAGGGCATCCACCTCGGCACTCAGCCAGGCCTGTTCCTGCTCCTTCTGGCCGTAGCGGGTCTTCTTCGACATCGCCCGGGCGCGGCGGCTGTTGCGCCCCTTGCGGCCTTCCTGGTACTGCACCGCCTGCTTGAAGCTGCGCTGCCTGGCCTCCTTGAAGACCTTGGCACAGCGCAAGCCGTCGCCGCAGCGCACCACATACACCTGCGCTTCCTTACCGCTCATCAACTGGGCGATGACCTCCTCGATCATGCCGTCGTCGACCAGCGGTTGTAATCTCTTGGGTACTTTCATGCTTCTGCTCTGATCGTTGGCGGAGGCGGTCCGCTGGCCGGGTCGGGCCGCGCTCGGCCTGCAGCCGCCAACTCTCAGTCATATTACCGGTGCGCCAGCGCGTAGTCGATCGCCGCACACACCGCAACGGACTGGGTAGTATTGCACTGCTCAGGCGTGGGACGGGGGCTGTGCGGGTAGACCTCCGTGGTGGTCTTGTAAGGGCGCTGGTGATACTGGCACACAGGCCCAGCTGCTTGAGCGGGTACTGGATGACACCCCGCGCGGCCACCGGCGAGCCGATGCCGGGGCGGCGTGGGTCACCTTCTCCACCGCCGCGATCACCGCCTGCTGGAATTCGGGCTGCGGGTGCTCGCTGTCATCCACCAGGTAGAGGCCATCGGCAATCTCACCCGGCGTGAACGGCTTGCCGGCGCGGGCGGCCTGGTCCCGTTTATTCCTGGATGACTTGATCCTAATCAGGACGGGCGTTTTGTCTGACGGTACCGTTCATGCGGCGTTTCTCTTCAGCCACTCATTAACGAACAGCCATGAGGCATCAGGTGTTCGCGGTGACAATGTCCCTCGCGTTATGCGCTGCCGTGAATAGTCGCGGAAAGACGACGGGACTACCCGGCATAAATCAATGACTTGATTGTAGGAGGTTTCGTGGACGCATTTCCCCACGAGTACAAAGTGGCCGCCAGTGCGGCAAGTGAAAGTGAAATCACCCTGACTGCTGAAGGGCTGGAGCCCCTCCCCTCTGCGGCACCGGCCCAGTTCGGCGGGCCCGGCGACCGCTGGTCACCGGAAGACCTGTTGGTAGCTTCCGTGGCGGACTGTTTCATTTTGACGTTCCGCGCCATTGCCAAGTTTTCCAAGCTTGAATGGACATCACTGGAATGCAGCGTCACGGGCATCCTGGACAAGGTCGAACGCACACCCTGCTTCACCGCTTTCGAGATAAACGCCAGGTTGCAGGTGCCAGAAGGCACGGATACGAACAAGGCGCACAAGCTGCTGGAAAAGTCTGAGGCGAGCTGCCTGGTGACAAATTCCCTCAAGTCTTCGGTAACGCTGAATGCAGAGGTCACGGTTTCGTGACCTCCGGTACCACCCTCCGTTAGAGCGCGTCGCCGCCAACGCGCACCACCCCTTCTTACCGGTGCGTCAGGGCGTAGTCGATCGCCGCACACACCGCGGCCGCCTGGGCGGCATTGCACTGCTCGGGCGTCGCGCGGGGGCTGTCGGGGTAGACCTCGGTGGTGGTCTTGTAGGGGGCGCTGGTGATACTGGCACACAGGCCCAGCTGCTTGAGCAGGTACTGGATAACACCCCGCGCGACCACCGGCGAGCCGATGATCTCGCCATTGTCATCGGCCGGGGCGATATGGGTGACCTTCTCTACCGCCGCAATCACCGCCTGCTGGAATTCGGGCTGCGGACTCTCGCTGTCATCCACCAGGTAGAAGCCATCGGGAATCCCGCCCGGCGTGAACGGCTTGCCATCGCGGGCGGCCAGCGCGGGGCGGAACTCGCTTTCGTCGGTATCGGTGGTCTCGTGCAGGTCGATATGCATCAGCACCCGATCGCGGATGGCCGCCACCAGCCGCATGAGCGCTGCTGACTCCTGGGCGGGGCTGTCTTCATAGAACGAGCGGTTCGGGTCGATCGCATTGAGGTTCCAGCGATGAATGCGCTCGTAGGCCCAGGGGCTGACACAGGGCGCGACCAGCAGGTTGACGCGGCCCGCGTAGTCCGCCGCATGCTGGTCCAGGAACTGCAGCGCACCGTGCACGCCACTGGTTTCGTAACCGTGCACACCGCCCGTCACCAGGACAACCGGCAGGTCGTCGTTCCAGTCGCGGCTGCGGATCGCCAGCAGCGGATACTTGTCGGCGCCGTATTCCAGAAGGCCGTACTCCTCCACCTCGAAACGCGGGCGCAGCTGCTCGATCTTGCTTAACACCTCAGACTCGTAGCTGCGCTGGCGGGCCTGGCGTGACAGCCACTCGGAGCGTTCCGCATCGCCCCAGGGCGTGCCGGGGGTGCCAATGGGATAGGCTTTGGGCGTCGTGTTCATGCGCTTGTGCTCCATTGATAGCTGATACTGGCGGGGATTCTACACCTGCAAAGCCACATCTTGGAGCCGGGCAACTCCGCGCAACGAATGATTACCGAACTTGGCGTGCCCAGTGGGCCGCTCGTGAAGCTCGGTGACAAAGGAGCACAGCCAAGTCGTTCAGCTCAAGGCGAGAAAGCGCTGGAATAGCAGCGCTATTTCAAGCTTTCTCAACGCGGAGCTGGGCGATTTGGCGAAGCGAACTGTTACCGAACTTTGCGTGCGGCCCACTATCTACATCCGCGGCAACCACATACCCATGGTCGCAGCAAAGATACCAATGGCCATAAAGGCCGTTAGCGGGACCATAGCTCCGACAAAGGCCAGCTGTACGCCCTGCCCGGCTTCGCGCTCCTGGCAGTGGAAATACCATTCCAGCATGGCCAGGGGGAGGAGGTACTGGCCAAACCCCAGGGCGTACAGGAAGGGGCCGGTGAAGGAGTCCCAGTCGACTCCCCACCCACCGGTCAGCATTGCCCACCCCATCAGGGCCACACGAAAGAACCATACCGCGCTGGCAGCCATAAACAGGCGCAGGGCCCAGCGCCGGTGCTCGGCAAAGCGGCCGGCCATGGCGTTGCGCACTGCCAGGAACGCAAATACCAGGATCAGTATGCCGTCGATGGAGATGGTGACCTGGGACACCAGGTCGCCAATGGTGTGACGGGTCCAGGTCATGTACAGCCCGCCGACACTGCTGATGACGGCCGCCAGCAGGTAGCTGCGCCCCAGCCAACGATGGAATGTGGGTGCGTGCCGGCGCACGGCAGGCACCAGCTGCAAGGGACCGCCGCCGATCACTATCGCGGCCAGCAGGACGTGGGCCACCGCAGCGATATTGCCCAATGTATCCCCCTCGCGAAAACCCGCCGGCAGGTGCAGCCCCTGCAGGCCGTGCAGCCCGGACTGGGCAATGGGCGGGTAGAACACGGCGAGGATGTAGGCCAGGAATATCCCGTGGCCAATCGCCGCTATGCAAAACCACGTCTTTACCGATAGATTGACGGCCCGCCAGGCATCGAATTGGCGCAGCAGTGTGGGGCTGAGTACAGCGTTGTTCATCGTTGTTCTCCATGCATTGATAAAGCGGGACGCACGACATACTTTTCTCCCGTGTGGTCCTCGCAGGCCTGGGCTGAATGTGCCTGACGGGCATGGTCGGCCTTTTATAACCCCTGCACATCCGCCACAGGCAGGAATCTGGCCTCCCCCAAAAGGGGGAGGCCGCCCTGCTGTGCCCTCCCCCACAAGGCCCATGACAGCCCGAAGGGCCTGGTTTAGCATGCAAGAATGAAATCGCCGTCCCCCACCCACCAGGCATCGATTGCATCTGATGCTAGCCCCGAGTTACCGAAGCTTCCGGTCTGGCAGCCCATCCGCGGGCCATTCGAGCGCTGGCCGCAGCTGACCGACCTGCTGATCGTCCTGTTCGCCTTTTTGCTGACGCTGCTGATGTGGTCGCGGGATGACGCACACCAGGTGCTGGCCCTGCAAAGCATTTGGGATGTCGTCGCTTTCCAGTGCGCCTTCATCGGCTGTTTCGCCCTGCTGTGGCGCCGCACCCACCCCTGGCAGGTGCAGGCCGTTATTCTCGGGGCCACGCTGGTGCTGGAGCTGGGCTTGCCGGCCGAGGGCATCGTTGCCCTGGCGTTTTCGCTCTACAGCCTTGGGCGCTATGAGGCCAACACCCGGGCCAGCTGGATCGCGATGCTGGCGACGCTGGCTTTTGTGTTGATCGACGAGAGGGTGCTGGTGAGGCCCACGGCCGGGGGCACCGTGGCGGTGATGCTGGCGTGGGCACTGTGGTATACCGGCCGCCGGTTGCGCTTTCGCGGCGAGTACCTGCGCTTGATGGAAGAGCGAGCCCGGTACCTGGAACGGGAGCGCAACGCGGAGTCCGAGCGGGCTGTCGCGGCCGAGCGCACCCGGATCGCCCGCGAGATGCACGACGTGGTGGCCCACCAGGTGAGCCTGATGACGGTCCAGGCCGGCGCCGCCCGGACCATCGGCCGCAACAACCCGGAGGCGGCCAGTGAGGCCATGGCCTCGGTGGAAGCTGCTGGTCGCCAGGCCCTGACGGAGATGCGCCACCTGCTCGGCGTACTGCGCCCGGCCAGTGATGCCGCCGCCCTCGCCCCGCAGCCAGGACTGGCGGACCTGCCCGCCCTGATCGACAAGGTCCGGGAGGTGGTGGCCAGGGTGGACTACGCCTCTCACGGCGAGCTCGACGATGTGCCTGCCAGGGTCGCCCTTGCCGCCTACCGGATCGTGCAGGAATCACTGACCAACGTCATCAAGCATGTGGGTGCCGGGGCCAGCGTCCGTGTCAGCGTGAACGCCGAAGCGGACCATCTCGCGATCTGTGTGCGCGATGACGGCCAGGGCCCAGGTGAGACAGACGCGCGGCGCTCTCACGAGCAAAGTGGAGAGCAAGCCGGCGGTGGGCACGGCATTGCCGGCATGCGCGAACGCGCGGAACTGCTCGGCGGCTGGCTCAATGCCGGCCCCGCCGAAGGCGGTGGCTTTGAAGTGACCGTACAACTGCCCACCATGGAGAGGGGGAATTAATGATACGAGTGATGGTGGTGGACGACCAGGCGCTGGTGCGGCGCGGCTTTGCCCTGGTGCTGGATAACGAGCCCGATATTGAGGTAGTGGCCGAGGCCGGCACCGGTGTCGAGGCGATTGCTGCTGCACGGGAGCATCAACCGGATATCATCCTGATGGATATCCGCATGCCCGAGATGGACGGGCTGGAAGCCACCGCGCAGATCTTAAAAGCCGGGGAGGCAGCCGAAGCCAGTGACACCCCCTGCCGGGTAATCATCCTGACCACCTTCGATCCCGATGAGTATGTGTTCCGTGCTCTGCAGGCAGGCGCCAGTGGGTTTGTGCTGAAGGACATTCCGCCGGAATCGCTGGTGGAAGCGGTGCGCACGGTGGCCGATGGCGGTGCCATGCTCGCGCCCGGTATTACCCGCCGCCTGATCGGCCAGTTCGCGCAGAAGATGGGCAGCGGCCGCAACCTGGCCGAACGCCTGGAGCGCCTGACCACGCGGGAGCGCGAGGTGCTGGCCGCGATCGCCCATGGCAAGAGCAATGCCGAGATCGCCGAAACCCTGTTTATTGGCCCGGCCACCGTCAAGACCCACGTATCCAGCGTGCTCTCCAAGCTGGGCTTGCGCGATCGGGCCCAGGCCGTGGTGTTCGCCTACGAGTGCGGCCTGGCTACCGCCGGAGGGCGCGATGTCGGTTTCTAGTCCATCACAAGAAACGCAGCGCAATTCCCTGTATAGCCTCGCCGCAGTCGGCGCTGTGCTCCTGGGTATTCTCCTCACCATGGGCGCCTACGGCCATTTTGCTGCTGTGTGGGAGCAGATGATGAGTGATGAAACTGCCCTGCCCCGACGCCTGCTGCTGATGCTGCCCGGCGCTACCCTCGCTGGCACCGCTGTACTGAACATCCTGCTCAGCAAGCCGCTCTGGCAAGGGCGCGGTTATGCGCTTACCGCGACACTGGTGGGAAATTTGCTCGCCACAGCCTATCTGGTTTACCTGATTATACGGGGCGTACCGGGCCACCCCATTGGAATCTTTCTGGCCCTGGAAATGTCGCTTGTCATCCTGCTGGTGAGTATACGGGCGGGGCTGGTGTGGCCAGCGCTAGCTGATGCCAATATAGAAAAGCCGTAGAGCACCAGTATTTTTCCCTGACCCCTACATTCTGATGCTCAATCGGTCACGCCAAACAGGCCCAGCTGGTCATCCACCAGGCTGTCAAAATCCAGTTCTATGAATGGCAATATGGCATCGGCCACCGGCTTGAGCTGCCGGTCGATATAGTGCTGGTAATCGATCGGTGACTGGCGGTAATCCACCGGCTCCGGGCCATTGAGGGTGATCACGTAACGGATCCAGCCCTTCTTCTGGTAGCGGGGTGGCAGCCCCTGCTGGCGGCGGTGTTCATCGGCCATGCGCGCCGCACGTACATGGGGCGGCACGTTTTTTACGTATTGCTCCAGCTTGCGCCTGAGCCGCTTGCGGTACACCAGCTGCTCGTCCATGTTTCCGGCCCGGGTTTTCTCCACCGTCTCGCGGATATAGTCGGACGGGTCCTCGCCGTGAAACACCATCCCGTAGAGCTGGGTCTGGAACTGCTTGGCCAGGGGCGTCCAGTCGCTGCGCACGGTTTCCAGGCCCTTGAATACCAGCTTTTCCTCACCCCCGTTCACCACCAGGCCCGCATAGCGCTTCTTGGAGCCGGCCTCCGAGCCGCGAATGGTGGGCATCAAAAAGCGCTGGTAGTGGGTTTCAAATTCCAGCTCCAAATCACACTCCAGCGCCAGCTCTTCCTTGAGCTTGTGCCGCCAGCGCGTGTTGATCTCGCTGGCCAGGCGCTTGCCGATCGCATCTGCCTCATCAACGCTGGGCTGGCCGCTCAGCCAGACAAACGTGGAATCGGTGTCGCCGTAGATGACCTGGTGGCCCAGCTCCTCGATCCAGCGGGCCGTCTGCTGCATGATCTCGTGACCGCGCAGGGTGATGGAGCTGGCCAGGCGCGTGTCGTAGAAACGGCAGCCCCCACTTCCTAGTACCCCGTAGAAGGAGTTCATGATGATCTTGATGGCCTGAGAGCGGGCGGCATCCTGCTCCTGCTTGGCGATGTCCCGCTGGGCCCAGAGATTGGTAATGATGTCCGGCAGGAAATGCTTGTCACGAGAAAAGCGCGCGCCGCGAAAGCCGGGGATGCTGTTTTCATCCACCCGGTCATCCGCCGCGCCCTCTTCCGATTCCTCTTCCGCTCCCTCTTCCAAACCCTCGCCCGCCGCTTCAGCCAATCCCTCAATCAAGCCCATGGGGTCGATCTTGAAGGTGCGGATTATGCTGGGATACAGGCTCTTGAAATCCAGCACCAGCACGTTGTCGTACAGGCCCGGCCGGGAGTCCATCACATAGCCGCCCGGGCTGGCCAGGCCGCCGTCGGCCGGCAGGTTGGGCGCCACATAGCGGCTGCGGTGTAGCCTGGGCAGGTAGAGGTTGGTAAAGGCCGCTACCGAGCCGCCGCTGCGGTCGAGCTCCAGGCCGGTGAGCTGGGCCCGCAGGCGCAGGTAATCCAGCAGGCGGGTGTGCTGGAAAATATCCCAGACCAGGCGGCAGTCTTCCAGGTTGTACGCAGCCAGCTTGGGTTTGTTATGGCGAAAGTCGTGTTCAATCGCCGCCAGGCGGTTGTCCACGTCTTCGGTGTCCTTGCCCCTGCCCAGCAGGGCCTGGGCCACGAACTCCAGGCTGAAGCTTTCAAAATTGTAGGTGGCGTTCTTCAGTCCGTCGATGCCGTCCAGCACCACCCGGCCCGGCAGCGTCACGAAGCCCTGGCTGCCTTCCCGGCCATCCCGCCAGCGGGCCTCTGTGCCACCGCGCCCCAGCTTCAGGCGCAGGCCATGGCGCCCGGCCCGTTTCAGCAGCAGCCGAAAATCAAAGTCCACCACGGCCCAGCCGATGATGATGTCCGGGTCCAGGCATTGGATCCTGGCCTCCAGGGCCTGGAGCAGGGCCCGTTCGTCGTCCACCCAGTGGATGGTGGTGTCGGCAGCCTCCGGTTTGCCCACCATCAGCACCTCTTCCACGCCATGACCGTAGAGACCGATGGAATACAGCTCACCCTGGCCGGAGCACTCCACATCCAGGGAAACCACCTTGAATTCCGGCTGCATCTCGGCGCCCTTGAGGCGCACCTGGCGGTATTCCGTAAAGCCGTCTCTGGCCTGGGCCAGACCTTCAAAGTAGAGGCCACCCCGGGCAAACCGCTCCATCAGGTAACGGTCGTGGAGACGGAAATCCGCTTCAAACACCTCGATGCCACGATTCTGCAACAGGGCCTGGGCCCGGCGGTGGGCGTCGATGGTGGGGAAATACAGCATGGCCGCTTCCTCGCGGCCAAAGGTCTGGAAGCTTAGCTGCTGCCACTCACAGGGCACGCCGGCCAGAGCCTCGGTCACCGGGGCCCGGTCAGCGACTTTCACCATAAAAACCGGGCGCTCGCCCTCAATGACCAGCTTGACCGGGCCCTCTGGCGTGGCCAGCCAGTAGTGGATGCAGGTACTGCCGCGCTGGTCAAAGCTGTGGCGGCTGAGGAGGAATCCTTGAGGCAAGAGACTGTTCTTGATTGAGGCTTGGGTTGGAGCCTGGGTTTGTGACGGCCGCAATTCTACTGGATAAATACACAGATATCAGCAATCGTCGAAGCTGACCATTGAATCTCACGCAGAGGACACGTTCACGGTCGCGAAAGGCACGGACGTCCCGTGAAGGAGGCCGCTACGCTGGACGCTGCCAGAGACTGCTAGTTCTTGGAGCCGGCCTGTACCAGCGGGATGCCACCGCCTGAGCGAGCCCCTGACCCAGCAAGCGCGCCTTGTCCACCTTGGTGGTCGAGACGCGCGAGTCCCAGGCCCGGGCGCCGTGCGCTTTTACCTTGATCCCGATTTCCCGATAGACGCCGCGGGCGGTCGCGATGGCCCAGGCACAGCGAGGCGGCAACGCCGTCAACCCACAAAGTGCGGAGTCATAGTAGGGTTCCGCCAGATCGATCAGCTGTCGGGCCAGGCCGGCCAGGGCCTCACGATGCTGTGGCGCGGTCATCTCCTGGCGTGGAATGCCGGCTTCCTCCAGCCACTGTTCCGGCAGATAGCAGCGACCGATCTGTGCATCCTCGATGATGTCCCGGGCGATATTGGTCAGCTGAAAGGCCAACCCCAGGTCGCAGGCCCGATCCAGGGTCGCCTCATCCTTCGCGCCCATGATCCAGGCGATCATGATGCCCACCACGCCGGCCACGTGATAGCAGTAGGCCACGGTATCGTCGAGGGTGACATAGCGCCGCTGTGCCACGTCCATGGCGAAGCCGTCCATGTGGGCCAGGGGATAACGCTCGGGAATCCCATGGCCGAGCGCGACTTCCTGAAAGGCGGCGAAGGCCGGGCTCTGCATGGGCTCTCCCGCATAGGCGCGACGCGTCAAGTGTCGCAGCTCGTCCAGGCGCTTCTCGCTGCTTTCGCCCCTGGTTTCCTGAGATTCCTGAGCTTCCTGAGCACGAAAACCCAGTTGCTGGTCGTCGATCACGTCGTCACAGTGACGGCACCAGGCATAAAGCATCATGACGCTGCGCCGAGTGGCCGGATCGAACAGCCTGGCAGCGGTGGCGAAACTCCTGGAGCCCGCGGCGATCGTCTGCGCGGCGTGCTGTCCGAGTTTATCCCTCATCGAGTCCCTCCAGCATCAGGCCCGCGGTGGCCTTGGCGGAACCGATCACTCCGGGCACCCCGGCGCCGGGATGGGTGCCGGCCCCCACCAGATAGAAGTTGTCGATCCTGGCATCCCGGTTGTGGGGCCGGAACCAGGCGCTCTGGGTGAGCGTCGGTTCTAGGGAGAAGGCGGAACCCAGGTGGGCGTTGAGCTCCTCGCGAAAATCCACGGGAGTGAAGTGCCGACAGGTGACCAGGTGCTCCCGAAGCCCTGGAATATAGTGACGCTCGAGATAGTCGAGGATGCGGTCGCGGTATATCGGACCCTGGGTTTCCCAGTCGATGTTCGCCTTGCCCAGGTGCGGCACCGGCGCCAGGACATAGTGCGCGCTACAGCCTTCCGGTGCCAGGCTCGGATCGGTGACGCAGGGTGAGTGCAGGTAGAGGGAGAAATCCTCCGCGAGGGTGTCCGCGTTGAAGATCTCGTCGATCAATTCCTTGTAGCGCGGGCCGAAACATACCGTATGGTGCTCCAGGCCTTGCGGTGGCCTGTCCAGGCCGAAATAGATCACGAACAGCGACATGCTGTAGCGCTTGCGGCCCAGGACCTTGCTTTTGCGGGCGCCTCGGGAATGCCCACTCAACAGCTTGCTGTAGGTGTGCATCACGTCCGCGTTGGAGGCCAGTGCGTCGGTCGGAACATGTCGGCCATCCGTCAGGGTGACGCCGTTCACCCGATCCCCCGTGGTCTCGATGCGAGCCACTTCCGCGTTCAGTTCGAGGGTGCCGCCGAGGTCCTCAAACAACTGGGCCAGGCCCCGCACCAGGGCGCCGGTGCCGCCCCGCGGAAACCACACGCCCCACTCCCGCTCCAGCGCGTGGATCAGCGTATAGATCGACGAGGTGGCGAAAGGGTTGCCCCCAACCAGCAGGGAATGGAAGGAAAAGGCCTGGCGCAGGTGCGGGTCTTCAATGAATTTCGAGACCATGGAGTAGACACTGCTCCAGGCCTGAAGCCGCGCCAGTTGCGGCCCGGCGGCGAGCATGTCGCGAAACGAGAGAAACGGCACGGCACCGAGCTTGCGATAGCCCTCCTCGAACACCGCCCTGGAGTAGTTCAGGAACCGTCGATAACCCTCCACGTCTCGTGGATTGCGCTCGGCGATCTGTCGATCCAGGGTGGCCTGATCGTTGACGTAGTCAAAAGCCGGGGCATCTTCCCAGCAGAGACGGTAAAAGGGCGTGACCGGCAGCAGTTCGACATAATCCGCCATGTCCTTGTCCGCCAATCGAAAAAGCTCTTCCAGCGCGGAGGGATCGGTAATCACCGTGGGACCGGCATCAAAGGTAAACCCCTTGTCCTCATAGACATAGGCGCGGCCACCGGGCTTGTCGCGCTTTTCCAGCAGAGTGGTCTGGTAGCCGCCCGCCTGCAGGCGAATCGCCAGGGCCAGGCCGCCGAAGCCGGCACCGATCACCAGGGCACGTTGAGGTCGGAGTCGTGTCATGTGCGTATTCCGAAGGAAGTGGATGCGATCTTTTGCGGTGAATTCAGCCACACCGCCTTGAGCGCTTCGCCAAGGGGCACCGGCGGTTTGCCTATCAATATGCGCGCCTTGTCGGCCCGGGTCAGGTGTCCGGCGTAGAAACGTTCGATCAGCGGTTCCGACAGGCCGTAAAAGCGCTGCATGACCTGCCAGCGCCGCTCCGGGCGGCCAGCCAGAAACAGCATGCGATTGAGCAGGCGAAAGTAGCCCTGACGCCGCCATTCACGAGCGGCGAAAGTTTGGATGGCCTGGAACAGCGACGCCGCATCGAGATTTCCAAGCTCGGCGATGCACTCCGCCAAACCCATGGCCTGGGGCAGAGAGTAACCGGTGGTGGGATGGAACAGCCCGGCGCGCAGGCCACTTCGCGGCTGGCCCTGGGCGTCCTGCCAGAAGGCATCGAAATCGCCCGCCAGGGTGATCGGCAGCACGCCGCTCTCCTCCCGCAGGGTATCGACGATCCGCCAGTCGCGATCCCGCGCATAGGCGTCGATATGCTCACGTAATCGGGACGCGTCCGCCTGCGGGCGGTCCACATAGTGGGTATCTTCGATCAGTAAGGTATCTTGACTGAACGGCAGCACGTAGACGAACCGGTAGCCGTCCTGCTGAGGCACGCTGGCGTCCATGAGGATCGGTTCTTCCAGGCCGTGGGGCTTGTCCAGGCGCACCTCCCGCCCGAGAAATGCCTGATAGCCCAGGGTCAGATGAACGCTGTCGGCGGGACCCCGGCCGTCGATCACCGCGTTCGCGTGCAGCACCCGGCCATCCTCGAGTTCCACACGGTCCGGGGAAAGGCGGGCCACGCGCGTGTCGGTCCACAGCCTGTCGCCCAGGGCTTCTTCAAGAACGCGGGCGAAATCCCGGGAGAAAATGCTGGCATAGCCTCCGTTCAACAGGCGCTCGCGTTGCGGGAATATCACCCGGTGCCGCGGCCAGCGGCGGCCCACCAGGGGCGCCAGCCAGGCATGTTGGGCTGCGGTGAGATCACCATCGTGAAACGACCAGGTGTGCTGGCCACCGGGGCGACTTTCGCTTTCCAACATCAGCAGACGCAACCCTGGCTGCGCCTGTAGCAGGCGCAGGGCGATCAGGCCGTTGGCCAGGCCGCCCCCCACCAGTATCAGGTCATAGCCCGGCGCGTTCATGGGTAATACCCCGCAGCCAGCGGCAGAAAAGAAGCGATGAGCGAGATGCACCTAGTCATGGGCCTCTTCCAGAGGGACGCCGCGATCATCCAGCAGCACCGCCGCACGCAAGGCATGCAGATCCGCGCTGCCGGTACAGAAACAGGCGATTCGCAACTGCTGGATGACCACGTCGAAGTGCTCGATCACCGCCTGACTGGATTCGGTGGCACTCCTGAGCACTGCCGCGGCCTGCCCCACCAGGTCCGCGCCCAGGCGTATTGCCTTGGCGACTTCCACCCCATCACGAATGCCACCGGAAGCAATCAGTGGCGTCTCCGGCAGGGTCTGGCGCACCGCCCGAATGGCCTGGGCGGTGGGGGTCCCCCAGCCGGCGAAGGCCATGGCGACCCGGCGCTGAGTCTCGCCTGTCGCGCGTTCCGCCTCCACCGCTGCCCAGCTGGTGCCGCCGGCGCCGGCCACGTCGATCATCGCCACCCCCTCTTCCACCAGCGCCCGGGCCACGCCGGGGGAGATGCCCGCACCGACTTCCTTAACCACCACCGGCACCCCGAGCGACCTGACCAGTGCACCGATGGCCTGAAGCACGCCACGCCAGTCCCGGTCGCCGCCCTCTTGGACCGCCTCCTGCAGGGGATTGAGATGAACGATCAATGCATCCGCCTCGATCATCTCCACCGCCCGGAGCGCCCATTCGATGCCCCGGGGCTCCCGTAATTGACCTGCACCGATATTGCCAAGCAGGGGGATATCCGGGGCGATGCGTCGCAATTGCTTGGTCAGGCCATGATCGCTGCCAGACTGCAGGGCGACTCGCTGGGAACCGATAGCCAGGGCGATACCCAGGTGTTGGGCGGCTTCTGCCAGGTGATGATTGATCGTTTTAGCCCGCTCGGCACCGCCGGTCATGGAACTGATCAACAGCGGCGCGTTCACGGGTTTATGGAAAAGTCGCGCGCTTAGATCGATATCGTCCAGGTGCAACTGCGGCAAGGCGCAATGGGCGAAGCGATAGTCGGCGAATCCCGTAAGGGTCGAAGTGTTTGCCCGACGAGCGTCCAGCACAATGTCAAGATGATCATTCTTGCGTTTCACCAAATCGTCATCGGTCATGTCGCGCTCCCGCTGGGAATATATTGGATTGCCTTTTATGGTTAATATCGAACGATGCCGCACCTCAAACCGCTGAGATCTCAAACCACCGGGACCTCAAACCACCGAGCGTTATCTCATTCTGAAAAATCCTCACACACAGAGGCAGCCTGTTGCTGCTTCAGGCGTTTCTTGAGTTTCCTGACATCTGGCGCGTGAAGGAAGCCGAAGGACACAGCACCCTCTCGAGTACGTACGGCATGATGTATTCGATGAGCCTGGACCAGACGCTTCAAGTAGCCGCTCTTCGGCTGCCAGCGAATCGGCCAGCGTCGGTGAACCATGCCGTCGTGAAACAGAGAGTACACGATGCCGTAGAGAGTAATGCCTGATGCGATTGCCGTGAGTGGCTTCCAGTAAAGGTCACCGACAGCAAACATACCGATCACCACCAGCGAGAACACAACAACGTACAGGTCGTTTTTCTCGAACACGCCGTCAGTGGGTTCGTGATGGGATTTGTGCCAGCGCCAGCCCCAGCCGTGCATAATGTACTTATGGGCGTACCAGGCAAACACTTCCATACCCAGGAAAGCCGCGATCACAAGCACGAGCGTCCAGAACCAGTCCATCATGCTTTACAACCCTCTCAGGCCGGCGTCTTGAATAAGGGGACGGCAGCTAAAAGCAGGCACACCAGGCCCACGGCAGCCAGGATGCCGCCGGGCTGAGCTAGCTGAGCCCAGCTGTCGCCGCGAATCAACGCCCCGTAAAAACCTTCGATAGCCCAGGCATTTGGTGTGAACAAGCTCACCGTCTGCAACCAGTCAGGCATCATAAAACGTGGCACCATAGATCCGCCCACGGCGGAAATAATGAGCACAAAAAATGAAGAAAAGGTTGTCGCCTGTTGAGTTGTTCGACACAGCGACAGGAGTAAAAGTGCCAGCCCGGCACTGGCGGCGGCGCTGGCAAATGCCATGACAATGACTTGCGCCAAAGCGCCCTCTATCTCCAGCCCAAACCCGAACCTTGCGACCAGGAATATGGCGCTGGCCTGCAAAAATCCCAGGGTTAACAAAAACAGAAACCGTCCCAACAGTAACCGAGCGTGTGCGGCTTTGCTCAGCAGGAGGCGTTCGGAGATACCGTTTTGGCGCTCTTCCAAACTGACCATGCCTGCATTCACAGCGGACAATAACAAGAACAGAATAGTGGTGGCACCAGCATAGTACGCAATACCGCTAAGCCCGGATATAGACGCTGGCGCCTGGCCATAAACGGGCTGAAACTCGATAAGCGCGTCTTCGGCGGCTGCGCTGTCCGGTTCTCGGGCCATTGCTCCTAAAGCAGCGTCCAGGCGCGCCTGTTGTCCGGGCGTGAAGCCATCAACTAAAGCTTCTGTGCTTTGCGCAAGACGTTGCACAAGAACCTGTGGTTGTCGGGAGGCCAGGCTTTGTCGCAGCCAGCCTTGCAAAGACAGGGCAGCAATTTCACGGGTAGGCTCGCTGACGATGGTAAACAGTGGACCGTTGTTATCGTCTGGTTGCCCGTGGATGATCACCGCTGTGTCGAAATTGCCTTGTCGCACCTCTTCCAGTAGTTGAGCACGGCTCGAATCGGGCAGAGCCGTAATCTCCACGCCTTCGGTTTGTGTCAGGTACTGCGCGAAGTCTTGCAATACCGGATCTTCGGTTTCCAACACCAGCCCTACCCGCAAGTGCAAGTCGCCTTCCGCGGCGCCGGAGAAGATGCTGGCAAATATGGCGAATACCAGGCTCGGCAAAGCAAATGCCAGGAGTAACGCACCGCGGTCACGCCACAAGCCCAGGGCCATCACCCGGAAAATTGCCCTCATGACTCCGACTCCCACTCTGGCTCCGCCACAGAATCGGTTCGGGCACCGGTATAGTGCTGCATTACGTCTTTTAATCCGGGCCGGCGCACCGAGACCCCGGCAAGTGCATCACGTGCTCCGCCAATGCCGCGATACAGGTGATCGATCAACCTATCCAGCGGCAGGTCACTTTGTAGCCACCATTCTCTGCTCTCATCACTACTCTTGTCACTGCGAGGGCGAAAACCGATCTCCCGCAGCCGCCCACAGAGTGCCGGAGGGGGCATCTGAACCGTACGCACAACGAATAGCTGACGGTTATCGAAGATGTCGTGGACTAATGTCTGGGGTTCGGCCAGGGCTCTCAGCTGCCCTTGATGAAGAAGGGCTACGCGGTGGGATAGCACTTCAGCCTCATCTAACTCATGAGTAACAACCACCACGGTCGCACCTTGCTCGGCGCGGCGGCGAATAAGGTCATGGATTGACATACGCACACCCAGGTCGACGCCGGCTGTGGGTTCGTCCAGAACAAGTAGAGACGGGTGCGAGACCAGGGTGGCTGCCAGGTGTAAGCGCCGTTGCATACCACCGGACATTTGCTCTACCCGCACATCGGCCTTGTCTGTTAACTCGATTTCTTCCAGCGCCTGACTGACTCGCGCGGTTATCTGGTGGCGACGGACACCTGCGCAGCGCGCGAAAAACTCCAGGTTCTCCCGCCCCGTCAGGTGCCGGTATAAACCCAGGAACTGGGGGGTGAAGCCGATGGAATGCTGATAGGCCTTGCCCGGAAAAAGCGCTTTTCCCGCAATAAATATTTTCCCAGAGGTGGGGCGCAACTTGCCGGTAATGGCGCGCAACAATGTCGATTTTCCTGCACCATTAGGCCCGAGGATACCGAGTATCTCACCTGGACGAACCTGTAAGGAAACGTCGTCCAGAGCACTGTGACTGCCATAGACGATCCGTAGTTGATCAATGGTGAGTGCTGCCGTCGCCGTCATTCGCCAGGTCTAACTCCCGAGCCTTTGCGCTGCACCGTTGAAGGTAACGAACTGTTGTTCCACGAGTGCTGCGAGCAAGGAGTCGTCGTGCCCTGCCCTGCGCAATTGCTCTCTTGCCAGTGCTTGTGCGTCGTTCAATGCGCCACGAACTTCTGCTGGTGTATAAAGAGAAAGCAAGGTGGTTTTCGCCGTATCCTGCTGCACATCCTTGCCTGTCTCTTGCGCAAAGGCACTGTGGTCCAACATATCATCGTAAAGCTGAAACAGCAGGCCAAAGGCACGGGCAAAGCGCGTCAATGCCTCTATCACTTCTGCGCCCATCCCCCTGAGCCGTGCACCGGTGACGACAGAAAACTCAAACAGGCAACCTGTTTTCTGGTGATAAAGCTGCTCAATTTCACTCTTGTTGCCCACGGGCTGATTTTGTAAATCTGCAATCTGCCCGCCAACTAATCCCATAGAACCAATAACATGACTGAGATGAGCACTCACGGCGACCTTGGTGGAAGCATCCACGTTGGGGCAATTGGCGATAACCCCGTACGCGAGATTGAGGAGGTTTGTTGATGCAAGAATGGCTGTGCTTTCGGAAAAGCGTATGTGCGCGCAGGGGCGATCGCGGCGCATAGTCGCATCGTCCATGCAGGGCAGGTCGTCGAGAATCAGCGAAGCGGTATGCACCAGTTCAGATACGCAGGCCATACGAAGGGTGTGACTGTCAGTGGCCACGTTCGCAGCCAGAAGCGTAAGAAGCGGGCGCAGGCGCTTGCCTGGTCCCAGTGAAGCGTAATGCATGGCTTGATGCAGATGCGAGGGCGGTGTTTCTTGAGCTGGCAGAAGCTCCAGCAAGGTTGCGTTTATCATATTCTTTAGATGGACAACTTCCATCAGTGGAGTCATTGGAGCCGAGACGGTTATTGGTGGCTGTCTCTTATTACCTCGGGACGCGACAGTCGCGGACTCTGCAACTGACGCTTGCGGCTTGTGTGTAAAGGTCACCCTATTCTCCCGGTTGACTACCTATGCGGCCACAATAAAGCCAGAGCTGACCCATTGAACCACAATTTGAAAAGTGGTACTGACCTGGCCGTTGTAGCAGGCCAGATCGCCGACTATATCGGTGGTCTGTATCACCTCACTAGCAAACGCGCCGATCTAACGAGCTAATCTAAACGTGACAGTGTAGCCTACGAAACGGGTTGCCAACGTTTGGCAATGCATCACAGGCCTGCTGCCGTCACCAGGAAAGACGAGCGGCTACACGCGCCTCGTCAGCATGCAATGAAAACGACCAGCCATTGCGTTCACACAGCCGCTGGACGATACCCAGACCCAGGCCATACCCTTGCGGCGACGACGCCTCGGTCGACGTGTGCCGCTCATTGGCTTCACTACTCACCTGGTTGGTGACGAACAGCACGTGCTCTTTGATGTGAATAGTGATTGGTCCCTGGCCGGCATGTGTGTGCTGGAACGCGTTGCGCACCAGGTTATTGACCGCGATGGAAAACGCCTGAGAATGTCCACAGGCAATGGGTTTTGAAAGATCATCGACTGCAGCGTCGATCAAGTCGATTTCGACATCAACGAACTTGCCGTTCAACAGATGGCGATGCTGATCTATTGCCTGGCTTACCAGCGGCATCACTGAAAACTGCTCGTCATGCAAGCCATCGTCGGCTTCGCGAGCGAGGCACAAGAACATTTCAATCGTGGCTTTCATTTCGAAGGTGGCACGCCGCACACGATCCACCACCTTCGCATCGGTCGCTGACAGATCGCTCTGCTCCAGCAGCTCAAGCGCGCCCATGATCACTGTGATCGGCGTGCGCAACTCATGGCTGGCTGAACCGGTAAAGTATCGTTCCCGCTCAACAAATGCGCTGATCCGCTCAAGGGTCTTTTCGATGGTCCTGGCGAGCACACCAACCTCATCATCGCCGAACCGGCTAGACTGAATGAGTTTAATATCGTCCGCCGATAGCTTTTCCGGGTCGATCTCTGCGACCACTTTGGCGAGTTGCATAACTGGGGCGACGGCCCTGCGCATCACAAGAAGCCCGAGCCCGAAACCAAGAGCACCGAGCGCACCCACAACTCCGGTGATAACGAGCAGCCACCACCAATCCTCTGACGACGCAGCCTCAATCCCGGCAACGTCGAAAACCACAAATGCGTGTCGCTGTCCATTCTCGGCAGGCACTACCGCGACATGCAACTCTTCGGCATCGAATTCGTACAACCCCTCATCTGGGTTTGTCTGCGCCCATTCCCTGAGTGATTCCGGCAAGCTTCCAACCTCATCGTATCCGCGAAGGTTCATCGCCAGGAAGGGATAGCTTTCGGCAGCACGCTGTAGCTGATTCACCAGCACACGGTCTTCACTCAACTTGATTGCAGAGAAGAAAGCGAACCCCCAGACCACACTGAGTACAGCAACACATATCGCAAATGCAATTGCGACACGCTTGCGCAAACTGTACCGGTACATTACTGGGCATCCTCTGCAATTCGGTAGCCGATGCGATGCACCGTATGAATGAGCGGACTATCAAACGGCCTGTCGATCGCCTGACGCAGCTTGTACATGTGCGAGCGAAGCGCATCACCGTCGGGCCGCTCGTCAGCCCACAACAACGTTTCGAGATCATCGCGGGCCACAACGGACGGGGCCTCTTCCATCAATCGCTGGAGTAGTCTCATACCAGCAGGGGTGAGATCGATGCGCCGCCCCGCGCGATGCACCTGCAGCGTGGACTTGTTCATCGTCAGATCACCTACCGCTAACAGGTTGGCGGTTTTGCCGTGACTACGTTTGTACAGCGCCTGCAGTCGCGCATGTAGCTCCTGTAATGCGAACGGCTTGACCAAATAATCATCAGCTCCCGCCTGGAATCCCTTAAGCTTGTCGTCGAGCGTGTCTCTCGCCGTCAGCATCAGCACGGGCGTTTCTACTTCGGCATCCGCTCGCAGCTTCTGGCAGAAACTCAGGCCATCCATCCCCGGAAGCATCAGGTCCAGGACAATAACATCGAACGGATTCGTCAACGCCAGGTGCATGGCGCTGATACCGTCATAGGCAAAATCCAACACATAACTGTGCTTTTCAAGGTAGGCGGCAATATTCTCGCAAATATCGCGGTTGTCTTCGACAATCAACACCCTAATCGGCACCGCACCAAGCGCGTGTAACATCTGCTGCTCTCCCTCACCAGACTTACCATTCTTACCATCCTTACCAGAGTTGTCAGGCTTATCAGGCTTACCAGGCGTAATCCAGACGCAGGCCAATCAGTGGCTCGGCTTCACTATCGTCTTCTACTTCACCCCCCCGGCGGTAGTCAAACTCAGTATCGTCGCTCGATGACGCTGCCGTCAGGTTGATGACATCGAGAAAGGCGGTTGCATCTACAGGGCCAAAGGCGCGCCGATAGTCAACGCGAACGTTCAGCATACCGGAACCGCTTTTGCGCCCGACATTGCGCTCAATGATCTCTTTCGAGTAGCGCAGGGGTTGCCCGGCTCCCAACACGTCTTGGTGAATAATAAAGATGTCATCTGGCCTGCCGGAAAGATATTTGTAGCGCCCGGCGACCTTCCAGCGGTCACTGATTTCCCAGGTCAGGCCGAGAGTAGCGACATGCTCGCGGTTGAATTCGGCGGCTACGGCACCACGACCGTCTTTCCGGTCGACTTCGGCATCGTTATAAGAATATGTCGCGGTCGCGTAAATGCCCTCTCGAATCGTACCGTTGGCCACAATATCGACACCGTAGGATGTGCCGTCGCCAATATTGGCAAAGGTTCCGCTTGCCCGGTCAAGGTCTACCACCAGCTTGTCGAGGTTTTGATAATAGGCTTCCGTCAACACGGACCAGCTGTTGTTCGGGAAGTATTCAAAACCGATACTGCTGTGCGTAATCTCTTCGGTCACGAGGTCGTTCGACTCGTTAGCGGCAAGGTCCAGAAACCGCGGCGACTGATGAAAGAGCCCTGCGGTCGCAAAATACCTAAACGTCCTACCCGGCCGCCAATTGACGCTGAACCTGGGCGACGCGAAGCTTTCGTCGGCAAAGCCATCCCGTTCCAACCGCACACCTGTGCGAACATCCCAGTCTCCGCGTTCAAAAACCTGTTCTGCGTAACTTGCGTAGCTGGTTTCTTTCTGGCTTAGCGAAGAATTGATGTTCTCGGGAGTCAGCACAATATAACGCTGACCGGGATCTGCCCTGAAATCATCGTCGTCGTAGACAAACCGGATCCAATCACCATCCAGGCTGGTGCCATAGTCAAGTTCAAGTTGTGTTACCCGAATACCGGCACTGAATACGCCCCATTGATTCACTGTCTCGAAGTCACTTCGCCAGCCGATCTCTGTTTCACCTTCACCGATGGTAATAATGTCTTCCCGCACCGGAAAACTGGACGCGGGCGATCCCTCGGGTACGAGATCAGGAAACGATTCTCCCTCTGAACTGACCTTGTCGCTTGTTCGGTAGAAGAGCTTATTGGTCAAGACAGCCTCTTCACCGATCAATGATCGCAATGTCAGGCCGTACAAATCACTATCCTGCTCAGAATATTGAAGCGCAACATCTTCGAAATTGGTCGAAGCAAAAACGTGAGTCACGTCGCGAACATAGTCTTCGTGTGTATCGATCAGCAGGATTTCGAAGGTGTTGTTCTGGTTGATTGGCATGACCGACTTTACGATGACGTCTCTTAAGACAGGATCCCCAATGTCGAGCTCTTCGATTGTTTCAAAAAATGAACCAAAATCCAGTCGCCGAGCAGACACGAGCAATGTAGAGCCGTCAGTGATGCCGGCAGGGCCGTCGTAACCCACTTCATAGCCCGCAAGGTCGAAGCGCAGGCTTGCTGAAGGGCTTGGGTTGCCATCGGCGACTTCCAGCTTGAGTAAAGATGCAGCACGGCCGCCATAAGCCGCACTCCATCCACCTGGTGAGAATTCTGCACCACTGATTACGTTCGGTGCAAAAATCGAGAAACGCCCGCCACCACCGACATCTTCCTCTTCCCCCAGTGTCGCATCAAAGTGTACCGCCTTATCAAAGGGAAAGTCGTCAACGAATATCAAGTTATCTCTTGGGCCACGGCCGCGTACGCTAAAGCTTGCGAATTCACTGGCGGATGCCAGGCCAGGCAACCCGTCCAGCGAAAGCAGCGGATCCGAGCCACCGCCTACAGCACTGCGCAAGGCTTCTCTATCCAGGTAGGTGCTGCTGGCTGAAGCAAATGCACCAGGTTGCGGTGCTCGAACCTCCACTTCCTCAATTGCCTGCTCTCGAAGTTCGAACTCGACTTGGATATTTTTGCGTGTAACCACGCGTACGCTTGGCTCATACAACGAACTGAAGCCGTCTTTGGCTAAGTTCACCGAGTAGAGCCCGGGGTCGAGCGACTCAAGGACGATACGACCCTGTGCATCGGTTTCCACAGATCGCGTGGAATTGGTCTCCCGCTCCCGGATCATGATCTCCACGGTTGAGAGTGGCCGGTCCGTATGCTGGTCTTTGACCATGATAGTCAGCGCACCGGGCGCCTCTGCTGCTTGGGTAAAGAGTGGCAATCCAGTCAGGAGCGCCGATAGAGTCAACCTCGATACCTGTCTCAATTGCCTGCTCATATTGCTATTCCTTCAACAATCTTCCGTGTTTATTAGGTGAAACGCTGCGAGGTTAGCAGTGCAAATGTGACTAAAATGTCGCTGAAAAGTGAAGGCTACATCGAGGCCAGGCCGCCTGACCCGCACTACCTGCCTCCGCGAAACCCTGGCGGTTCGACTCCAGCTTTTTCTGAAGCAGTGCAAACACAAAGAATGCGGAATTATCGCCCGTGCGCACCATTTTGGCACTTAAAATCAGCTGTTTTTCCCGTACGTCAAAAACGGCTGTATTACACTTTTTATTCAATGGGCATACAAGGAGTTGCCTTGAATGAAGAAGATGTTGACATTTGCGCCTATCCTGGCCCCACTGGCTTTGACCCTTGGCAGTACCGCCTCGGCGAGCCCCCTCGGACTGACCGGACCACAGGACTTTATTGTTCGTGCCGGCGGATACTATATTTCCGCAGGAGATGATGAGGTTACTTTCGCCGATGATACCTTCCAGAATTTCGATGCGTTTCGCTCTACCGTCGATCCAGGTTCCGAGTGGGGTTGGTATTTCAACTTCGAGTGGAAACCTGTAGAGCATTGGGGCATCGAGCTTGGCTATATGGACGGCGACCCGCATACCAGCAGTCACGCTGACCGTTTTTTTTCTCTGGGTTTCGAAGCTGTCGAATATCGTGATGTAGTGAAGTTTGATGCCGATATCAGTACTGCAAGCCTGAAATTCTACCCCCTGGATGAAACCTGCCTGGTTCAACCCTATATAGGTGGTGGAATTAGCTATACCGACTTCGGTGAGAGCAGCGTTAGTGGTGTAGTGCAGGACGACCTGGCTGAATTTGGCCTGCGCGGCAACTTCGATCTGGGGTACTCCTGGGGCTATACCTGGCAAGTCGGTATGGATTTCAATTTCGGACGCGATAGCGCCTGGCTGGTGAATGTCGCTGCGGTTTACGCACGCTCCATGACAGATATGCGGATACAAATCCTGGATGACGATCCGCCACTCCCGGATGTAGAGCCGTTCTTTGAGTCCTATTCCGCGGACTTCCAATATGATCCATGGATGTTCAATCTGTCAGTAGGGTACAAATTCTCCCTCTGACACTCCAAGTTCGGCAAATTATCCTGGGCGCTTCGGCGCCCATTTTTCGGGACAGGCTCAATCGATCCGACGACGTGCTTCATTGGACCGGCGGGTATCCAGCTCACGCACCGGGCGTACCTGATCGCGCCTATCCGTTTTCTTTTTGGACTTCTTTTCCTTTTCCCGCTTCTTTTTCTTTGGTTGCTCGTTCCTGGGTTGCTCGCGCTCCTGGCGCGGAGCTGGCTTTGCGGCAGTATTGCGCCGATCATTTGGCGCATTGTAGTGGCGCTGGGGCTGGCCGCGCTGGTTTTGTGGCTTGGGTCTGTCGCGCACCGTGCGGCGATCAGTTGCCGGACGCTCTAACGCAGGAACAGCTCGTGGGCCGCGAATGCCGGTGGGCTTGTCCGCGAGTTTAACTGCCCGCTCGTCCCGACCTGGATTCCGACGTGGCTTCCGGCGTTCATTACCGCGATCCCAGCTCCGGTTATCCGCCTGAGACGCCCGCCGCTTTGGCTCGGCTGTGGCAGCAAACCCATGTTCACCGCGTCGGCCACGATGCTGGCGCTCCTCACGACGATCCCGGCCCTTCTCACGATGATCCCGGCCCTTCTCATGATGATCCCGGCCCTTCTCACGATGATCCCGGCCCTTCTCACGACGATCCCAGCCCTTCTCCCGACGATCCCAGCCCTTCTCACGACGATCCCAGCCCTTCTCACGACGATCCCAGCCCTTCTCGTGTTGATCCTGGCGCTTCTCACGGCGATCCCAGCCCTTCTCACGACGATCCCGGCCCTTCTCGCGTTGATCCTGCCCCTTCTCCCGGCGATCATGTCGATGCGCGTTGCTGTCATATCTGTCCCGCCGACTATATCCGTCGTCATGAACGTGCCGGCGCGGCGGCCTCTGGTGGTGTCCTCCGGCATAGCGCTGGCCATGGCGGCGCAAGCGCGAATGCCAGCGATCATTGAAGTTTCCCGAGATAGTCAGATTCGGGGCCGGATACCAAGGGCCACGCCAGTGATTGGCACTGATCCAATGGTCCTGATGCCAACGATAGTAACGCCCCTGTCGATAGAAAACGTCGCTGCGGTCGTAGAATACGTAGACGCCGAGGGTATCGTCGTAGTAGCGATAACCGGGATCGGTCATCACAGAATAGGAGTAAACCGGGGCAGGCTTCCGGACATAGGTTTTCTCGACGTACACCGGCGTCGCTGGGTAGGTGACACAGCCACCAAGCGTCAAAGTGATGGTGAGAGCGGCGAGTAATCGGTATGGGAGCTGGCGCATGGTGCGTATTCCTTGGATTCACACCTGCTTTTTAACCCGGCACAACTGAATGGGCGCTGAATTTATTCGTAAAGGTACTCAAAGGGGGGCAGTACTCGTTGGGTTCAGAGTAACTTTTTGACAGAAAATCCCATAGGGAAATAGAGCGTCAATATTTTACTCTGACCCCAATATTTCATTGATATAATCCTTCAAGTTGAGGCAAACGCAAAAAGTAAGACGGCCTTGAGTCACTGTAATTACCTTGCGCATTCCGCCGTAATGATGTTCGAATTAAGATACAGCCCAACTCAGATCTAGTAATTCCAACATAATGTAGATTGGTGTCCTCTGCTAAACTCGGATAATTTATATCATCCCAATTAGCACCTGGTATTCGGTGAGGAAAAGACCATTCCTCCATGTCCAGGTGAAAGACTATTTTGAACTCTAAGCCTTTAGATTTGTGAAGCGTCATTATCTGAACTTCATTCTCAGCAACTGGCTTGAACAGCTTTACCAATGAATTATCATTCCAGATGGTTCTGACAGCATCGTTTTCCGCCTCTAGCTCATCACACCCCATTTTCTCTAACAAGTAGTTACATTTTTCTATGAACGCTTCCAAATTCTGCTCGGAACGAATAGCCTTTAATAACCTCCTCAATTCAGCAATATTTTCCGATCGCAGCTGCATTGAATACTTCTCTATCACATCTTGAGAAGTTGGAATGGCTTCGTACTTATAGGAAAGAAAATCTGAGTAAATATCTGCACACTCAGTGCCAATATCATTAAGCGGCGTATCCTTATACAATCGATACTCAAGGCCAAAGCCTAACGAAAACTCTTTTAAAGAGACTTCCTTTTTAGCCAAAACTGCAATTTCACACGCGTGACCAACCTTACCATTTTTTAACCAATCGGATATCCAGGTAGTAACCTCTCCAGCCGCATTTCTTAAATTTCCTGTTAGCAAGCGTCTATACACACGAATATCACCTTCATGAGGGAGTAATTTGCATTCAGGATCAAGAAGCCGAGAAGCATAATTAACAATTGATGGATGACATCTATGATTAAAGTCGAGCTCAAAATGCTTGAAATTATCAGGGTCTTCACCCAATCCAATTAAGAATTCGGGCTGACTCCCCCTAAAACGATATATTGACTGATCTACGTCACCAACAGCAGTTGCGACCAGACCAAGCTCACGAAGCTTGATAAACAGCTCATGTTGAGATTCAGATGAATCTTGATATTCGTCAATAAATACGTGTGAATAACGCGCTTTCACGTAGCGCCGTGCCGAACCTGAACTACTGAGAATTAATAGTGACAATGCGGCAAAGCTGCTCATCCATAATATCCCGTTATCATATAATGCCTTGAAGCCATCATCGAAAACGAGTTCATCTTGCGTTGGAGAATTATATTCCTTAGAAAGATACTGTTTCTGGAGCGAATCAAGTCTCTTAATTATCTGACAATCAGACGGCCTCCCTCCCCATATTCTACCGAGAAATGGCAATATTAATTCTTTCAGGCAAAAACTGTCTATTGTTCCGAAAAAGCTGAGTTTTGTGTCATGAGCATGTTCTTTACAGCGTTTCTTTAGCTCCTCACTGGCTTTTTTGGTAAAAGTAATTGCAATTACACCCTTATGAGAAGGGAGATCTGCCGTTATCCGTCGTATTTTCTCTTTCATTACAGTAGTTTTTCCACTACCTGGACATGCAGTAATGACACAACTACTTTCGTAATCAATCGCTTCTTGCTGTTGTATTGTTGGATTAAAAGCAGTCATTTTCACGTTCTTTTAAAATGTAACAACTTGTGTAATGGTTGAGCCAATTTACCGCCGTTCAACTTGTTAAGATCACCTTTAATTGATCTAAGCAGCTCTCTCATCCTTAGTGCCTTTTTTCCTTGAAGATATTTAATAGCAGACTCAACATCATCTTTCCCTAGTGCTGCTTTGACTTCTTCGGGCAACTCATTTGCCAAGTCTGTTTCCAGGTCCACTTCTGATAGAAAAAGGCCTTTGCCATTAATTAGGTTAGATGCAGCTTCCCACTCACCATTCACTATGGTTTCCTGTGCAGTTAATTCGACACAACTATTCTCTAGCCGCCCTTCTTTCACTATGCTTAAACATCGGTTAATGCCAGCATACTGCCATTCATTTTTATTAGGTACTTTTGATACGTCGTTGTCAGTTCTCATTACCCATGGGATAGCCAAGGCATCCAATATCGATATATATACTTGGAAAGAGATACCATCAACAGAAAGAACCGACAAATTCTCATAATCCAAATCAATTTTTAGTGCACTTGACAGTGATTGATAGAAAAGCATCTCAGATGGCCCTTCCACTAAGAATATTCCATTAGAAAAGAAAGCCTCTGCTGGCAATATGCTCATCCTATAGCTCATATCTTCCCAGCCTGTTTCAATACAGTCTGAGCAACCTTGACTGGCAGCAACTGTTGCAGATTCTTGATGAAGTAACCTGATGATAGAATCCGGTGAGAAATTAACAGTTATCTGTGGAGAATGTGATGAAATGATGGTTTGCCCTGGCAATTCATCAATCAAGTATGCTGCCAATTTTCTTTGCTGATGAGGATGCAAATGCGCTTCCGGCTCTTCGATAACGTAAAAAACAACCTCGTTATCCAAGTCATGCTCTCTTGCACTCTTAGCTTTCCATAAAGCGAGTAATATTTGATTATTTCGCCCATCTCCACCGAGCATAACATTAGAGCCATTTGTATTTGCCCCAAGTTGTAATTTTTCTATAAAGTCATTGACCTGAATTGCACCTGTATCAAGCTGCACCTCGTAATCAGCGTAATGATGGGCCAGCTTTTTAAGTTCATCATTAACGTCCTTTGTTGCTTTATCCACATAAACAAGCTGAGCCACTTTCTCGTTGAGAGCTTCTAAATCACTGCTTATTTCATCTAGCAACTCATCATCTTCTAGCCTTTCATCTTCAGAAAGTGCTTCCTGCGCAATTTTTAGCAGTTGCCGTTTTTCTTTACGAATAAACCTATCCAAATCACGCTGCGATTCGATGTATTTCAAATGCATGTGCTTTAGATAGAAGCGACTGGAAATCTCTTGTAATTCATCTAACGAAGATCCAATGAACAACTTGTAATCTAGATTATTTCTTTTCGCTACATACCTTAAAAAGGTTTCACTGTCTTCACTAACGCCACCCTTGAGAACTGAAATAACAGCGTCTTCCGTGATACCTGTAAACCTAACTGTAATTGATAACTCATCACTAACACCGGCTAGACCAATGTGAAAATCAAGTTCATTGGGCTCAATTTCCGCTTCAGATAAGCTTTTGTCTAATAATATCCTTAACGCATGGAGAAGGTTGCTTTTCCCAACATCATTTGAACCTATAATTAATGTGTTTTCGTTAAAGTTAATAAGCGCATCAAAAAAATTCCTAAACCCCTTTAAATGCACGTTGTCTATTTTCAATTTTTTGTCCTTATTGACACTAGCAGCATTCACCCAACATATAGCTTGAAAAATCAACACATAGGCTGTGTAGATGACGTATAAAAGTTTATTAACAAGACTCGTCCATATGACTCAGCAACCTTTAACTTTATGATGCCTGGCAACCACCCCCCTTAAAAACGCCTAAAAATCAGTAGATTGAGTTCCAGTCGCAAAAAATCGTCGAACTTAAGTAATAAGTGGGGTCAGATCAACATTTTGGCATCACATATATTCAATCAAATTAACGCCATAAAGTTGATCTGACTCCACTTCTTCTTGAGGAGCCCCTGGCAAGGTTGTCAGGCATGGCGACGGCGGTCCAAAACGAACTACAGCTACTGGTTGGGTCGTTTTAGCCGCAAAGCGCGCGGATTTTTCGCTCGAACTCCGGAAATTCAAAAGAGGCATCGTCAATGATTTGCGAAACATGCCTTCTCGGTGTCGTTGCATGTGTATTCGCGAATGCCAAGAAGACCTCATTGGATAGCCGCGCATCATCCGGGCAGGCAATTGTTTCGTACGGACCATGGTTGCTGGCTAACAGCCACAGATAATCTGAAAAGTTTGAGGCGACTATCCCTAGCTCCCCTTCAGATCCAAAGAAAACTATGGGTTGTTCGATAAGATTCTTGCCTTCACGGATAGGCCATATCGCCGCATAGCCTCCAGTGCCATCCTGTCCAAAAATTAGGTAATCACCGCACTCAGCATGTTGATTTCCTGTCCATGCTTGAAACCAGCTTTGGACTTCCTCGCGTAACATAAACTCTTGGTATGGTTCAAAATCGATACCATCTCCATCGGCATAGTCAAATTCAAGCTTATGGAGCTCACAAAACACGCTGGGGAATTCTCTCGGCAGCGACATGTACACCTCTGACTATTTCTGAGCGCCTCACAGTTTATTCAAAAGATGGACTCGTCAAATAACTCAGCTCCTTGTAACTCGGCGCGACTTTACAAAGGATCCAGAGAAGGCCCTTCAAAATCAGCAAGTTACTGGAGCTTTGAATGTATCTCTTAAAAATAAGGCTGCGGCGCGTTCTTATAATTCTGGTTACGGCTGTATTCGATAGTATTTTAATTGCCTTTTAAGTCAATGACTTGGCATTACACCAACCAATTCAGTGACTCGTGCTGCTGATCTAGCGATGCCACACTCCGCCTTGCCTGAATTTTGTACAAACCTTTCGGGCACAAAAAAAGCGAGCCCCTCTCGAGGCTCGCTTTCCCGATCATCTATAGTCAGCGTCAGGAATTCCCAGCTGGCAAGCGGGCCCGACGCGATCTGATTAGAAACAGTCCCCAGGCACCCGCACCCACCCTTCCATCAGGATCCGCGCACTGCGACTCATAATGGCCTTGGTAGCAGTCCATTGCCCATTGAGGACTTCCGCTTCCGCCCCAACCCGCAGGGTGCCAGACGGATGACCGAAAGTAACCGCATTGCGCTCTCCTCCCCCAGCCGCCAGATTCACCAGGGTGCCGGGAATGGCCGCAGCAGTGCCGATGGCCACTGCAGCGGTGCCCATCATGGCGTGGTGCAGCTTGCCCATGGACAGGGCGCGCACCAGCAGGTCGATATCGGCCGCTGCGACCTTCTTGCCACTTGAAGCCACATAGTCCTGAGGCGGGGCGACGAACGCGACCTTGGGGGTATGCTGGCGGCTGGCCGCCTCTTCCACGTTGCTGATCAGGCCCATTTCCTTTGCGCCATATGCACGAATAGTCTCGAACATGGCGAGCGCCTTGTCGTCGCCGTTGATGGCTTCCTGCAACTCGGTACCCACGTACCCAATCTCATCGGCGTTGACGAAAATGGTGGGGATGCCGGCGTTGATCATGGTGGCTTTCAGCGTGCCGACGCCGGGCACTTCCAGGTCATCCACCAGGTTGCCGGTGGGGAACATGGCCCCGTCGCCGTCGGCGGGGTCCATAAACTCAATCTGGACCTCGGCCGCCGGGAAGGTGACGCCGTCCAGCTCGAAATCGCCGGTCTCCTGCACTTCCCCGTTGGTGATGGGGACCTGGGCGATGATGGTCTTCCTGATATTGGCCTGCCAGATACGCACGGTGCAGGTACCGTTATCCGGGATGCGGTCGGCATCGACGAAGCCGCTGTTGATAGCGAAGGCGCCCACGGCGGCGGTGAGGTTGCCACAGTTGCCGGACCAGTCCACGAACGGCTTATCGATGGCCACCTGGCCGAACAGGTAGTCCACATCGTGGTCGGGTTGCTCGCTCTTCGACAGGATCACGGTCTTGCTGGTGCTGGAGGTGGCACCGCCCATGCCGTCGGTCTGCTTGCCGTAGGGATCGGGGCTGCCGATCACGCGCAGCAGCAGGTTGTCGCGGGCTTCTCCCGGCACCTGGGCGGCTTCGGGGAGGTCCTGCAGGCGGAAGAAGACGCCCTTGCTGGTGCCGCCGCGCATGTAGGTGGCTGGGATTTTGATTTGGGGTTTGTGGGTCATGGGGGAATCGTTTGGTTGTTGGGCTTCGTTTTGGGCCCCCTCCCCGGCACCTCCCCCGCAAGCGGGAGAGGGGAGAAGGAGGAGAGATCGGCTTTGCGGGCTACTGCTAGTCCGATCGCGGCCAACGGCCGCTCCTACAGGGGGCTTTTGATCACGCCGTGGCTTCGGCTTCGAGGAAGTCCTTGGCGAAGCGCTGCAGCACGCCGCCGGCGCCGTAGATGGAGACCTCTTCCTGGGTGTCCAGGCGGCAGGTTACCGGGACCTCTACGGTTTCACCGTCTTTGCGGTGGATCAGCAGCGCCAGAGTCGCGCGGGGCTTGTGCTCGCCGATCACGTCGAAGGTCTCGGTACCGTCGATGCCCAGGGTCTCGCGGGTAGTGCCCGGCTGGAATTCCAGCGGCAGCACGCCCATGCCGATCAGGTTGGTGCGGTGGATGCGTTCGAAGCCTTCCGCCACGATGGCTTCCACACCGGCCAGCGCCACGCCCTTGGCGGCCCAGTCGCGGGAGGAGCCCTGGCCGTAGTCGGCGCCGGCGATAATGATCAGCGGCTGCTTGCGCTCCATGTAGGTCTCGATGGCTTCCCACATGCGGGTCACCTGCCCTTCCGGCTCGATGCGGGCCAGGGAGCCCTGCTTCACTGCACCGTTCTCGTCCCGCACCATCTCGTTCAGCAGCTTCGGGTTGGCGAAGGTGGCGCGTTGGGCCGTCAGGTGGTCACCCCGGTGCGTTGCGTAAGAGTTGAAGTCCTCTTCCGGCAGGCCCATTTTCGCCAGGTATTCACCCGCGGCACTGCTGGCCAGGATGGCGTTGGACGGCGACAGGTGGTCGGTGGTGATGTTGTCACCCAGCACCGCCAGCGGGCGCATGCCTTTCAGCCCACGCTCTCCCGCTAAAGCGCCTTCCCAGTACGGCGGGCGGCGGATATAGGTGCTCTGCGGGCGCCAGTCGTACAGCGGCTGGCCCTTCTCAGCTTCGGCCTTGTTCAGGTCGAACATGGGGATGTAGACCTCACGGAACTGCTCCGGCTTGACGCTCTCTTTGACGATCGCGTCGATCTCTTCGTCGCTCGGCCAGATGTCTTTCAGCGTTACCGGGTTGCCGTCCTGGTCGTGGCCCAGCACGTCCTTCTCGATATCGAAACGGATGGTGCCGGCAATGGCGTAGGCGACCACTAAGGGCGGCGAGGCCAGGAAGGCCTGCTTGGCGTAGGGATGGATACGGCCGTCGAAGTTACGGTTGCCGGACAGTACGGCGGTGGCATACAGGTCGCGGTCGATCACTTCCTGCTGGATTTTCGGGTCCAGCGCGCCGCTCATGCCGTTACAGGTGGTACAGGCAAAGGCCACCACGTCGAAGCCCTGTTGCTGCAGTTCGGGCAGCAGGTCGGCTTCTTCCAGGTACATTTTTACGGTCTTGGAACCCGGTGCCAGGGAGGTCTTTACCCAGGGCTTGCGGGTCAGGCCCAGCTTGTTGGCGTTGCGGGCGATCAGGCCCGCGGCAATCATGTTGCGCGGATTGCTGGTGTTGGTGCAGCTGGTGATGGCGGCGATGATCACGGCACCATCGGGCATCAGGCCCTCGTCTTCCTCCCACTCTTTCGCGATTCCACGAGTGCCCAGTTCGGACACCGGCAGCAACGCGTGCGGGTTGGAGGGGCCAGCCAGGTTGCGGCCAACGGAGGACAGGTCGAACTTGAGTACGCGCTCGTATTCGGCATCTTTGAGGCTGTCTGCCCAGAGGCCGGTTTCCTTCGCGAACTTCTCTACCAGGGCCACCTGCTCGTCGTCGCGGCCGGTCAGCTTCAGGTAGTCGATGGTCTGCTCGTCGATGGCGAACATACCGGCGGTGGCACCGTATTCCGGGGTCATGTTGGCAATCGTGGCGCGGTCGCCCAGGCTCAGGCTGGAGGCGCCCTCGCCGAAGAATTCCAGGTAGGCGCCAACCACGCGCTCGCGGCGCAGGAACTCGGTCAGGGCCAGCACCATATCGGTACCGGTGATGCCCGGCTGCAGCTTGCCGGTCAGCTCCACGCCGACGATGTCGGGCAGGCGCATATAGGAGGCGCGACCGAGCATCACGCTCTCGGCTTCCAGGCCGCCGACGCCTACTGAAATGACGCCCAGGGCATCCACCATCGGGGTATGGCTGTCGGTACCGACGCAGGTATCGGGGAATGCGACACCGTCTTTCTTCTGCACCACCGGGGACATCTTCTCCAGGTTGATCTGGTGCATGATGCCGTTACCGGGCGGGATCACGTCCACGTTTTCGAACGCGGTCTTGGTCCAGTTGATAAAGTGGAAGCGGTCTTCGTTACGGCGCTCTTCCACGGCGCGGTTCTTCTCGAACGCGTTCTCTTCGAAGCCCGGGTGCTCGACCGCCAGGGAGTGGTCGACGATTAGCTGGGTGGGTACCACCGGGTTGACCTTGGCGGGGTCCCCGCCCTTCTCGGCGATGGCATCGCGCAGGCCGGCCAGGTCCACCAGTGCGGTCTGGCCGAGGATATCGTGGCAGACAACGCGCGCGGGGAACCAGGGGAAGTCCAGCTCGCGCTTGCGCTCGATCAGCTGCTTGAGGGCGTCGGTGAGCATTTCCGGCTCGCAGCGACGCACCAGGTTCTCTGCCAGGATACGGGAAGTGTATGGCAGTTTTTCATAGGCACCCGGCTGGATTTTTTCGACGGCCTCGCGGGTGTCGAAAAAGTCGAGGTCTGTGCCGGGGAGTTTTTTGCGGTATTCGGTATTCATAGTGTGATCAATAATTTGGGGTCCGCTGCGGGGCCCATCGAATGTTTTGTAGCGGTATTTCTGCAATCAGGTCCAGCGCCCTTCCAGGCTCGGCCTGAAGCACGGCAATCCAACCGAATGCAGACAACCACCGCTGGGCAATGGGAAGGCCCGGTTGACGGTGGCTGCCCCCGCGACTGTCTGCGAGAGGGATCTCGCAGACAAGCCCCCATGGATGGGTTTACGGCGGGTCGCGGGGGCGGTCACCGGCGGCCGGGCCGCCACTGCACCTGAGCAGCGGCACAACCCTCACGGCCGGTGGCCGTTAAACGCGATTAGCCGCGCTCCGCGATCGGCGTCACTTTACGCAGTTCCGGACCGACATATTCCGCGCTCGGGCGGATAATGCGGTTGTCGGCGCGCTGCTCGAACACGTGGGCGGCCCAGCCGGTTACGCGGGACATCACGAAGATCGGCGTGAACAGCTTGGTGGGGATGCCCATAAAGTGATACGCAGAAGCGTGGAAGAAGTCGGCGTTACAGAACAGCTTCTTCTCGCGCCACATCACCTCTTCACAGCGCACGGATACCGGGTACAGCACCTCGTCGCCAACATCGGCGGCCAGCTTCTCGGCCCACTGCTTGATAATGGCGTTGCGCGGGTCGGACTCGGTGTAGACCGCGTGGCCGAAGCCCATGATCTTTTCCTTGCGCTCCAGCATGCCCAGCAGCCCTTTCTCGGCCTCGTCGGCGGAGGAGAACTTCTCGATCAATTCCATGGCCGCCTCGTTGGCGCCGCCGTGCAGCGGGCCGCGCAGGGAGCCGATGGCACCGGTGATGCAGCTGAACAGGTCGGACAGGGTGGAGGCACAGACGCGCGCGGTGAAGGTGGACGCGTTGAACTCGTGCTCGGCGTACAGGATCAGGGAAACGTTCATCACCTGCGCGTGCAGCTCGTTCGGCTTCTCACCGCGCAGCATGTGCAGGAAGTGGCCGCCGATGGAATCGTCGTCGGTCTCGGTCTCGATACGCACGCCGTCGTGGGTATAGCGGTACCAGTAGCAGATGATGGACGGGAACGCCGCCAGCAGGCGGTTGGCGCGGTCGTACTGCTGGTCGAAGGACTCCTCGCCCTCCAGGTTGCCCAGCATGGAGCAACCGGTGCGCATGACGTCCATCGGGTGTGCGTCGGCGGGGATGCGCTCCAGCACTTCTTTCAGTGCCTGCGGCAGGCCGCGCATGCCCTTGAGGGTGCCCTTGTAATCTGCCAGCTGCGCACTGGTGGGCAGCTCGCCGTTGAAGATCAGGTAAGCGACTTCCTCGAACTCGCAGTGTTCTGCCAGGTCCTTGACGTCATAGCCGCGATAAGTGAGGCCTGAACCGCTTTTGCCAACGGTGGAAAGTGCGGTTTTACCGGCAACCTGGCCGCGCAGGCCGGCGCCTCCTACTTTTTTCTCTGCCATCTTCTGATCCCCTTTTTTAGGAAAGAATTTTTGCTTCGCCATGCCGGGGCCCGGTATGGCGATGGGTAAAAATCGAACTCGGGTTTACTTCTTGAACAGGTCGTCGAGCTTCTGCTCGAAGTCGTGGTAATTCAGGTAGTCGTACAGTTCGGCGCGGGTCTGCATGGTGTCCACCACCGCCTGCTGGTCGCCGTTTTCCAGGATGCTGGTGTAGACGTTTTCCGCGGCCTTGTTCATGGCGCGGAATGCCGACAGCGGGTACAGCACCATATCAGCACCGGACTCCGCCAGCTCTGCCTTGTTGTAGAGCCTGGTTTTGCCGAACTCGGTGATGTTGGCGAGGATGGGCACATTCAGCGCATCCTTGAAGGCGCGGTAATGCTCCAGCTCGGTGACCGCCTCGGCGAAGATGCCGTCGGCACCGGCCTCGATGCAGGCCTGGGCGCGCTCGATGGCGGCGTCGAGCCCTTCCTGAGCGAAGGAGTCGGTACGGGCCATGATAAAGAAATCGTCGTCGGTACGGGCGTCAACCGCCGCCTTGATACGGTCGACCATCTCTTCCTTGCTGACAATTTCCTTGTTCGGGCGGTGGCCACAGCGCTTCTGCGCCACCTGGTCCTCGATGTGTACCGCGCCGGCGCCGGCACGGATCATTTCCTTGATGGTGCGGGCAATATTGAAGGCACCGCCCCAGCCGGTATCGATATCCACCAGCAGCGGCAGTTCGCTGGCGGCGGTAATGCGGCGCACGTCCTCGAGCACGTTGTCCAGGCTGGTCATGCCCAGGTCAGGCAGGCCGTAGGAGGCATTCGCCACCCCGCCACCGGACAGGTAAATCGCCTTGTGGCCGATACGCTCCGCCATGATGGCGCTGTAGGCGTTGATGGTCCCCACAACCTGCAGCGGGTTGTTTTCGGCGAGGGCACGGCGAAAGCGCGCGCCAGCAGAGAGAGTGTGGCTCATTGGCTACCTCAGTTTGTTTTCTATGTTTTGCCGGGAGGCACGGATATGGCGGCGCATCAGTAGCTCCGCCAGGTCACCGTCCCCGGCCTCGATGGCTTCGATGATATGGCTGTGTTCTCGGAAGGCCCGCTGGGCACGGGGGCTGGCCATACCCAGCTGGTACCGGTACATGCGCACCCGGTAGTACAGGCGGTTGCACAGGGTGTCGATCAGCAGGTCATTGCGGGAGGCCTGCACGATGCGGAAATGGAAGTCGAAATCGCCCTCGGGCTGGAAATAGGCGGTACCGGCCCGCAGTTCCTCCTGCTGCTCATGGTGCTCGAGCATCCGCCGGAGTTCCGCCAGGTCGGCATCTGTGCGCTGGGTGGCCGCCAGCCGGCAGGCCATGCCCTCCAGCGCTTCACGCACATCGTAAAGCTCCAGCAGGCCGCGCTCGCTCAGGTCCACCACCCGGGCGCCGACATTGACACGGCGCTCCAGCAGGCCCAGCGCCTCGAGCCGCATCAGGGCCTCGCGCAGGCTGCCCCGGCTGGCCTCAAAGCGACGGGCCAGCTCCGGCTCGCTGATCTTGCTGCCGGCGGCAATCCGCCCCTCGACGATTTCAGCGCGCAGGGTCTCATACAGGCGGTCAGCCAGGCTCTGGCCGGCTACAGCGTTCTGTGAAGTGGCTGCTTTCAAGCTGGGCTTCCCCTACTGGCACAAGATTGTCGACAATCTGGATGTGGCGGACACCATAAATCAGGTGAAAGCACCCGTCAACCGGCAAAATATGCCCCAATTGTTGACAATAGAGGCGGAAATTGTACGAAAGGCACAATAGTAGTCTTGAGGGCCCTGAGCGGGCATAATAGCGCCCGCAATGGCTGGGCCGTGCCGCCCACCCGGCCACAATCTATCCTTAAGAGTGAGCCAGGACAGGTGGCGGACCGGACCCGCCCACCTCCCCTGAGAGTTGAATCATATTCGTCCGGGCCGCCGGTCTTCGGGTACAGTGACGTTATGCCGAAAAGTATCATCAGGCGCTGGCTGCCAACCCCCGAACAGGTGCGGGCCAACAGGGGCCTGGGCTTTCTGGGGACCCTGCTGCACGATCCCAACCTCTTTCACCTGAACCGGCACTCGGTTTCTGTCGCATTCGCCGTGGGTGTCTTTACCAGCTTCCTGCCGCTACCCGGCCAGATGGTGATCGCCGCCCTGCTGGCGCTGTGGTTCCGCTGCAACCTGCCCCTGTCGATGATCCTGGTGTGGATCAGCAATCCGGTCACCATGCCGGCAATTTTCTACAGCACCTACAAGCTGGGCGCCTGGATCCTGGGCACGCCGCCCCTGGACTTCCGGCTGGAACTGTCATGGGAATGGCTGACCGGCGAGGTGGGTAAGATCTGGCTGCCGCTGTTTTTCGGCTCGCTGCTGAGCGGGATCTTCTTCGCGACAGTTTCTTATTTTGGCATGCAGGCCCTGTGGCGCTGGCACGTGGTGAAGCGCTGGAAGATGCGCCTGGCGCGGCGCTCAGCGATCCAGTGAAGCCCCTGGCTGCCCGGGGTTGTTAACCCGGTTCCAGCAGTAGGCCACTGCGGAGTAATAGGAGAGAAAAATCGCGAGCAAGACGCCCAACAGAGGCAACAGCTCCGCCGTTCCCATCCCCCTCTTCAGGAAAAGGATCACCGACATAAAGCTCCAGAGAAAGAGCGGGTAGAGAAGCGCGCAGGTAAACAGCCGGAAACGCCCGAATGGCTGCCCCTCAGCGGGGCGAAGAAAGGGAAATGGCCACCAGAAGATCGACGGCCGGTGTATGGCCGCCATAAATCGCACAAAACTCATTCCCCCTCCCTGAGACCCTGTTTTTATTTATTGCTCGTTCCGCAACGCTGCTGCCGGCTGCACCCGGCTCGCCTGCAACGACGGGTACAGGGTTGCCACCAGGCTCAGGACAAAGCCGGCCCCCACCACCAGTGCCACGTCACCCCACTGCAGCTGCGAAGGCAGGTAGTCCACCGGGTAGACGTCGGACTTGAGGAACTGGATTCCAAACAGGGACTCGAGCCCCGCCACCAGGTCCGTCACCACCAGTGACCCGAGCACACCGAGCAGGCCACCCACGGTGGCGCCAACCAGCCCTACCAGCGCACCCTGGCTGACAAACGTCAGCAGGATCTCGCGGGTGCTGGCACCCATGGTGCGCAGGATGGCGATATCGCTGTGTTTGTCGATCACCACCATCACCAGGGTGGAAACCACATTGAAGGCGGCAATGGCAATAATCAGCAGCACCAGCAGGCCCACCAGGTTGCGCGACATCTGGATTGCCTGGTACAGGTTGCCGTGGGTGCGGCTCCAGTCACTGCCGTAGAAATTCTGGGCCGGCAATTCGCCCAGCAGTTGCCGCATGATCCAGTTTGCCTCCAGCATTTCACCCACACGCAACTGGACGCCGGCGCCCCCGGCACCGCCCGCCAGGTTGCGGGCCTGGTCCCAGCTCAGCAGGGCCAGGCTGTGGTCCAGCGCGGTGCCGGAGTGGAATACATCCACCACCTGGAAGCCCGCCAGCCGTGCGGCACGGCGGCCGCCCTCGGCCCCGCCACTGTTGGGCACAATCAGGGACAGGTGCTCACCCCGCTTCACTCCCAGCTTCTCTGCCAGCCCACGGCCCAGGATCACGCCCGGCTCCGCCGGGTTTTCCAGCGCGGCAAAGCTGTCCGGCGACACGAACTCGCCAATATTGGAAACCCGGGTAATGGTCTCCGGGTTGACCCCCTGGGCCAGCAGGGGCGTGACTTCCCTGCCCTTGCGCGCCAGCGCGTTGACCTGCCAGACCTCGGCGGCCGCCTCCACTGCCGGGGCCGCCGCCAGCTGGTCACGGATTGCCGGCCAGTCGACATCGGGACTGCTGTTGTAGATGGTGGCGTGAGGCATGATGCCCAGGATCCGGTCGCGCAGTTCGCGATCGAAACCGTTCATCACCGACATCACCACGATCATCAGGGCCACACCCAGTACCAGGCCCACCATGGACAGGCCGGAAATAAAGGACACCAGGCCGGCGGAGTCTTCACCGCGACGCTGCGCGCCGGCATAGCGCAGGCCGATATAGGTGGGCAGCGGCTTAAACATGGTCGCCCTGCTGCCAGTCACTCTCGAGCCGGCCGTCGATCAGGTGCAGCGTGCGGTCCAGTGCCGCCGCCAGGTCCGGGTCATGGGTAACGATGACAAAGCTGATACCCAGCTCCCGGTTGAGCCTGTCCATCAGGCCGTGGATTTCCCTTGCCGTGGCCCGGTCCAGGTTACCGGTGGGCTCATCCATCAGCACACAGGCCGGATGCGTCACCAGCGCGCGGGCGATGGCGACCCGCTGGCGCTCGCCACCCGAGAGTTGCGATGGTTTGTGGTCGAGGCGTTCCCCCAGCCCCACCGCCCGCAGCATGGCCGTGGCCTCTTCCCGGGCCTCGGCAACCGGGCGCTTGCCGATCAGCAGCGGCATCGCCACGTTTTCCAGCGCAGAGAACTCCCCCAGCAGGTGGTGGAACTGGTAAACAAACCCGAGACTGCTGTTGCGCAGCCAGCCCCGTTCATTGGCATTCAGCGTGGCCAGGTCTTTGCCCGCCACCTGGACCTCACCCGAGGTGGCGGTGTCCAGCCCGCCGAGCAGGTTGAGCAGGGTCGACTTGCCGGAGCCAGAGGCCCCCACAATCGCCAGCTTTTCCCCGCGCCGCACTTCCAGCTCCACACCGCGCAGCACTTCCAGCTCGTTGGTTCCCTGTCGATAGGATTTGCGCAGGCTGCGGCAGGACAGGACCACCACATCATTGTGCGTGTCGTTGTTGCCGGTCTCCGGCTTGTCTTGCAGTTCTACTTGGCTGTTCATCATTTATTCGGGCCAGTCATTTTCATTGTCGGTCGCGGCGGCCGTTGCCCGGCGGGCCGCATTCCGGGATGCGTTATTCGTTCGGTGCTTTTACTCGTAGCGCAGCGCCTCGGCGGGCTCAATCTGCGCGGCGCGCCAGGCGGGGAACAGGGTCGCCAGCAGGCTCATCAGGATTGCCGCGGTCAGCACGGTGACGGCGTCTGCGGTCCGGAATTCAGAGGGCAGGAAGCTGACGAAGAAAACCCGCGGATCAAAAATCTTGGCACCGAGGACATTTTCCACCCAACTCACCATATCGGTCAGGTTGAGGGCAATCAGGATACCCAGAAGCGCCCCGGCGACGGCGCCGATAATCCCGATGGCGCTGCCCTGCACCACGAACACGCCCATGATCTGCCGCGATGTCAGCCCCAGGGTGCGCAACACGGCGATGTCCGAGCGCTTGTCGGCCACCATCAGCACCAGCGCGGAAACAATATTGAATGCGGCCACCGCGACAATGATCATCAGCATCAGTGTGACCACGGTTTTTTCCATTTTCACCGCCTGGAACAGGCTGCCCTGGGACTTGCTCCAGTCTTCACCGCTGAAGCCCTCACCCAGCTCATCCGCATAACCGGAAACCCTGCCCAGGGCGTTGTTCATATCGTCGAAGCGCAACTGCAGGCCCTGTGCCCTGCCGGGCATTCGCAACAGGCGGCCCGCATCCTCGATATGCACCAGGGCCATGCTCTGGTCCACCTGGGCACCGACAGAGAAAACACCGCTCACGGTAAATCGCTTGGTGCGGGGAAAGATACCGGCCGGGGTAATCACCACTTCCGGCAGGGTGAGGATGACACTGTCCCCGGGAATCACATTGAGCTGGCGCGCGAGGATACGCCCCAGGACGATGTTGTAGCTGCGCGGCTGCAGGCTGTCGAGGCTGCCAAGCACCATGTGCTCGCCCACCTCGCTGACATCGCGCAGCGCCGTGGGGTCCACGCCCTGGAACTCCACCCCGTGGCTCTCATTGCCGGACCCCAGGAGGGCAAAGCCGCGCACAAACGGGCTCGCTGCCTCCACATGGGGCTGCTGCACCAGTTGCTCGGCGGCGCCGCGCCAGTCCTCCAGGCCTCCCTCTTTCTCCACAAAACCGTGGGGCACCACGCTGAGGATCCTGGTTTTGAGTTCACGGTCAAAACCGTTCATCACGGATGTCACCACAATCAGGGCCATGACACCCAGTGCCATCCCCAGTAGCGAGAAGCCGTTGATAAAGGAAATAAACTGCTGTCGGCGGCGGGCGGCTACGTAACGCAGGCCGATAAAGAGGGGGACGGGACGGACCCACATAATTCACATAACTCCATTGCGGGGCGGTTGTGGCGCTCTGTTCGCCCATTGCGGCCAGTGGCCATCCGCCCCCGGACCAGCAGGGCCCTGCAGCCCAGACTGGCCACCGGCTGCCCGGCGACATCCCGGCAAGCCTAAAGAGGCGATCATAAGACGTGATTTAAACGGATATGGCGCGAGAAATCCAAGGAATTGGACACATTTACCGCTTGTTGTATCCCTTCAGCTTTTCCCGCAACCGGTCCAGGTCAGCCTCACCCCAGCCCTGCGGTTCGGTCAGTGCCAGCCAGGCACGGACGTAGTCGGCCGGGGCATAGCTGTGGCCGAAACCCATCGGCGCGATACCGGCATGCATGTCCGCCGCCAGATGGAACATGGTGACGATGGGATACCACTGCAGGTCCGGCGAGACTTCGGGCCCGCGCGGCTTGTTCATCCACGCCGGCTTGCTCCACAGCGCATCCGGGGTAAAGAACACTATCGGGTCGCTGGAGTGTTGCAGGAAGGCAAGGCGGAAATCCCCCCAGGGGGCGCTGCCCCGGTCATAACCGCCGAAGTGATTGCCGAACCGCACCACGGCACCGTCGCCAAACTCGGGCAACCAGGCGGGGGAGCCGGGATCGCGGTTGGCGGTAACCGCGCGCCAGGTATCGGTGCGGAATGGCGGCCCGGTCCACAGGGCACCGTGGAAGGGATCATCAATGATGTCGTAGAAGTCGAATGAGCGGTCGGAATTGAGCGCGCCCAGGCTGAGGCCGAAGAGGTACAGCCGGGGCCGGGAATCGCGCGGCAGCGACCGCCAGTGCCCGTATATGGCCTGGAACAGGGCCTCAGCCGACTCCCGCCCGTAGGCGTCTTCCGTCATCAGTGCAATCGGGCTCGGCAGGTAGGAGTACTGCATTGCCACGCTGGCTATATCACCCCGGTGAAGGAACTCGACGGAATTGATGGCTCCCGGGTCCACCCAGCCGGTCCCGGTAGGCGTAATCAGGATCACCACCGAGCGCTCAAAGCCCCCGACCCGGATGAACTCATCCAGCGCCAGTTTGGCGCGCGCCTCCGGCGTTTCCGCCGCATTGAGCCCCACGTAGACGCGGATCGGCTCGAGGGCCCTGCCAGCCACCTCGCGGATATCGGCCTGTGTCGGCCGCAGGGCCAGGTACTGCCGCCCCTGGTGCCCCATATCCTGCCAGCGCACCAGGGAGTTGGCGCCCCCGGGGCTATCCGGGTTCTCGGGGGCCGGCATATCCGGCGCAATGCGCGCATCGAGTTTCTGGTAAATCGAATCCGTGACCCGCAGGCCGGTATTAATCAGGACGTCGTTGACTGCCGCCCAGAACAGCGCGAATGCCGCCACCAGTCCCAGCAACAGGGAGACCCGCCGGGGAATAAAGCGTTCCAGGTGGCGGGACAGGAAGCGCATGATGCGGCGGAACAGCCGCGCCAACAGGAGAATCACCAGGAAAAGCGCCAGTGCGGCCAGGGTGATGGTCACCGGCCGGCCGCTGTCCACGTCCTCCAGCCCCATGAGGGACCGCACGGAATTCTGCCACCCGGTTGCCTGCCAAAGGAAAGCGAGGGCCAGCAACACACAGGCCACCGCTGTGACCCAACCGATCACCCTGCGGGCACCTTCACGGGGAACAGGCAACTCCAGGAAGCGCCACAACCACACCAGGAGCACGCCGATGCCATAGCCGGCGGAAAATGATATCCCCGACACTATGCCCTGCATCACGGCATCGCGGGGGATCAATGAGGGAGTCAGTGACAGGGCAAAGAAGATGGTGCCAAGCAACACCCCGGGTATGGAGAGGAAATGGGCGAGTCGCATCCGTGACTATCCGCAGGACAGGATTCTTCTCTCAGCCTAGCACAGGCAATCCGATACCCCGGCCAGCGCTGCTGACCGGTCCCGGGCCAGACTAAAAACGTGAATAATGCCAAATGTTTAGGCACAATATCTGCTTTAATGGCTGCAAAGCTGGCCAGCTTGAGAATAACGACAGAACCTGTTCGCCGGAGAACAAGAATGCACAACAAACCGACTAACCGTGACGCCCTGCCCCGCCTCGGAATGCTGGCAGGTATCCTGGCACTCGGTATCTCAGTGGGAAGCCTGGCTGAAACTGTTGAAGTACCCGTGGGGGAACAGGGCCAGGTCGCCGAGGCATCAACCATGCGCGGACTGGACAAGGACCAGGTAACCGCGCGCCTGGGCGAGCCGGTCGGCATCCAGGGCCCTGTTGGCGATCCCGCCATCTCGCGCTGGGAGTATGCGGATTTCTACGTGTACTTCGAGTGGGACAAGGTGCTGCACGTGGTGAGCAAGCCGCGGGGCTGAGGCCCGCCTGCGCCAGGAAATATGGCCTGGCGCCAACCGGGCCGCTCTGGCAGGGCCCGTCAGTAGAGAAAGGTCGCGGTTCCCGTGGCAATCAGCTCCCCGGCATCGTTGAGCAGTTCCATCCGGGTTACCACCAGCTTGTTTCCAGCCCTCAGGATGGAACCGTGGCATACGAACCGCTCCCCCCTGCCCGGCTTCAGGTAATCGACCCGCATATCCACGGTACCGAGCTTTGACAGCCGCTCGGTTTTCTCCTTCCAGTCAATATCCCCCATACGCTGGTAGGCGGCCACCATAGCCGTCAGCCCACCCACGGTATCCAGGGCAGTGGCGATCACGCCACCGTGCAGGATCTTCTTCCAGATATTGCCGATCAGCTCCGGGCGTAGCTCGAAGGATGCCGAAAGCCGCTGGTTCTCCAGGTCGAGCTCCTGCATCTGCAGCCCGATCTGCTGGTTGAAGGGAATCTGCTCAAAGAATCCCCTCACCAGCTCGCGGAACTCGCTGGGCGACGGTTCCGTCACAGGCGCATTACCCGGTTGAGCCCGTCCAGGGCGGCGCTGCGATAGGCCTCTGCCATGGTCGGGTAATTGAAGGTGGTGTTGACGAAGAAGTCGATCACGTTATTGGGCGACGGTTGCTTCATGATCGCCTGGCCAATATGCACGATCTCCGCGGCCTCGGCACCGAAACAGTGGATGCCCAGGATCTCATGGGTCTCGATATGGAACAGGATCTTCAGCATGCCCACCCGTTCACCGGAAATCTGCGCACGCGCGGTGTGCTTGAACAGTGCCCGCCCCACTTCGTAGGGCACCCGGGCGGCAGTCAGCTCAGACTCGGTCTGGCCCACGGATGAAATCTCCGGCAGGGTGTAGATCCCGGTAGGGGCATCCTCGATCACCCGGTGCCCGCGACCGGCGATAGCTGCGGCTACCGCCCTGCCCTGGTCGTAGGAGGCACTGGCCAGGCTCGGCCAGCCGATCACATCGCCCACCGCGTAAATGCTGTCCACGGCGGTGCAGTAGTGCTCATCGACCGTCAGCTGGCCGCGGTGGTTGGCCTCCAGGCCGACATTGTCCAGGCCCAGTGATCCCGTATTACCGGAGCGGCCGTTACACCACAGCAGTGCGTCCGCGTGGATACGCTTGCCGGACTGCATCTCCATGATGACGCCGTTATCGGTGGGCACCACCTTGGCGTACTCCTCCTGGTGGCGGACGGTCACGCCCATATCCCGCAGGTGGTAGCTCAGTGCGTCGGAAATCTCATCATCGAGGAATTCCAGCAGGCTGCCACGGGTATTGATCAGGTCGACCTTGATCCCCAGTGCGGCGAAGATGGAGGCATACTCGCAACCAATCACACCGGCGCCGTAGATCATCATGGAATGCGGGGTGTGCTGCATTTCCAGGATGGTGTCGCTGTCGTAAACCCGCGGGTGGTCAAAATTCACATCGGCGGGACGGTACGGGCGCGAGCCGGTGGCGATCACAAACTTGTCGGCCTTGAGTACCTCTACGGCGCCATCCTGCAGTTGTACCTCAACGGTATTGGCATCGCGGAAACGGGCTTCACCGAGAATCAGCTCAACCCGGTTGCGGGCATAGAAACTGGTGTGCATCTCCACCTGGTAATTGATGACCTTGTGCACCGATTCCATTACCTGCGGAAATGACAGCCGGCACGGCTCGCCCAGCGCACGGAACACCGGCTGGGTGTTGTAACGCATAAGCTGCTTGACCGAGTGGCGCAGGGCCTTGGACGGAATGGTGCCCTTATGGGTGCAGTTACCACCCACCGCCGGGCGCTTCTCGATCACCGCTGCGCGCATGCCTTTCTTGGCTGCGCTCATGGCCGCCGCCTCGCCGGCGGGGCCGGATCCGATCACTACCAGGTCAAATTTCTGTTCTGCCATCTACCAGCTCTTAATAGTTTTGGTTTTGTTTAGCGTAGAAGCGGCCCGGGGCCGCAAAACCGAACAGGCCGCAGGGTATCGCTGCCACGGGGCGCTCCTGCGGACTGGTTAACAGTTATTCTCAGTGCTTGCGGGTGGCGTCGTAGGCCAGGTCAGCCTGTTGCGCCAGCTGCTCCTGCCGCTCCTGCTCCTTGCGGCACTCATCATCGTCGCCACCGCAGATATCGCAGTTCTCCTTCAGGCCCAGGGTGTTCAGGCCACCGCAGGAGCCCTTCAACGGCTTGTTCTGGACGATGGCGCCGACCGCCATCCCCGCAATTACCAATACCATGGCAACGAAGGCAAAAATATAAACAGTCATGATTCAGACTCCTCCAGGTAGGGAGCAAATGCGCTGCTGTAACGCTCTTGGAAACCGTTCCCGGTTTTTACCAGCATGAAAACGGCCAAGCCCTCCCGCTCTGCCAATTGTAACCCCGCTTCCGCACCCATCACATTCAGGGCGGTGGCGAGGCCATCCGCCTCGGCACAGTTATCGGCAATCACCGTTACCGAGGCCAGTCGATGGGACAGCGGGCGACCCGTGCGCGGGTCGATACTGTGCGAGTACCTGACACCATCGCGCTCGTAGTAATTGCGGTAGTCGCCGCTTGTAGCCACTGCACGGTTGCTTACCCGCACCGGCTTGTGCACCACCTGCCCTGCGGCAGTGGGACTCTCGATGCCGATACGCCATTCCCTGCCATCCGGATTCCGGCCACTGGTTCGCAATTCACCACCAATTTCCACCAGGTAATTGGTGATGCCCTGCCCTTCCAGTAACAGCGCAACCCGGTCGACACCATGGCCCTTGGCGATGGCCGAGAGGTCGAGCTGCACATCCCGCTTGCGCGTCAACCGGTCCGGATTGCGCTGGAGCGCCAGTGCGTCCGACCCGATCTCGGCGAGCAGCCTGTCGATCTCCGCCTGCGCGGGCACCTGCTCGGGCTCGGCTGTCGGGCCGAAGCCCCACAGGTTCACCAATGGCCCCACTGTGATATCGAACGCGCCGTCACTGCGCCGGTAGATATCCAGCGACAGCTCCACCACCTTTGCCAGCGGTGCACTGACCGGTACCGGCTGCCCAACCGGCCCGCCATTGAAGCGCATCAACTCCGAGTCGGGGATATAGGTGGACATCTCCTGGTTAACAGCTTCGAGCTCACTGTCCACCAGTGCCTGCACCGATTCGCGATCAACGCCGTCGGGCGCATCCACCACGGTGATGTGATAGCGGGTACCCATGGTGGGTCCCGTCAGTTTCCAGCTCTGCTCCCCGGGGACACACGCCGCCAGTACCAGCGCTGCGAAAACCGTACACACAAGCAAAAACAGGGCCCGGAATGCGGGCCCTGTTTTTGTTGTTATCGGGTGCTTAACTGCTCTGGGCAAATCAATCACTCCGATCAGCCGCCAAAGTCATCCAGCATGATGTTGTCATCCTCAACGCCGAGATCCTTCAGCATGTTGATAACAGCAGCGTTCATCATGGGCGGCCCGCACATGTAGTACTCGCAGTCTTCCGGTGCCGGGTGATCCTTCAGGTAGTTTTCATAAACCACGTTATGGATAAACCCGGTGTAGCCACTCCAGTTGTCTTCCGGCTGCGGATCGGACAGGGCCACGTGCCACTGGAAGTTATCGAACTCGTCCTGCAGGCCGTTGTAGTCGTCCTCGTAGAACATCTCACGCAGGGAGCGTGCGCCATACCAGAAGCTGATCTTGCGCGTGGAGTTCAGGCGCTTCAGCTGGTCAAAGATATGGGAACGCATCGGGGCCATGCCGGCACCACCGCCGATAAATACCATCTCGTTATCGGTGTCCTTGGCGAAGAACTCACCGAAGGGCCCGTAAACGCGGATGGTGTCGCCCGGCTTCAGGTTGAAGACGTAAGAGGACATCTGACCCGGCGGCACACCTTCGGTGCGCGGCGGCGGGGTGGCGATACGGATGTTGAACTTCACCACGCCCTTCTCTTCCGGGTAGTTGGCCATGGAGTAGGCGCGTACCACCGGCTCGTCCACCTTGGACTCCAGCTTGAAGAAGCCGAAGTTCTCCCAGTCGCCACGGTACTCTTCATCGATATCGAAATCGGAGAATTTCACGTGGTGGGGCGGGGCCTCCAGCTGTACGTAACCACCGGCACGGAAGTCGACGTTCTCGCCTTCAGGCAGCTTCAGGGTCAGCTCTTTAATAAAGGTGGCCACGTTGGGGTTGGATTCCACAGTGCATTCCCACTGCTTCACACCGAACACCTCTTCCGGCACCTCGATTTCCATATCCTGCTTTACTGCAACCTGGCAGGACAGGCGCTTGCCTTCCTTCGCCTCGCGCGGGGTGAAATGAGCCGCTTCGGTAGGCAGCATATCGCCACCACCGGCAGTGACCTTACACACACACTGTGCGCAGCTGCCACCACCACCACAGGCGGAGGCCAGGAACAGGTTGTTGGCCGCCAGTGTCTGCAGCAGCTTACCGCCGGCCGGCACGGTGAGGGTCTTCTCACCGTTTACCAGGATGTTGACGTCGCCGGTGTTTACCAGGCGGGAACGGGCAACGAGGATTACCGCCACCAGTGCCAGCACGATGACGGTAAACATCGCAACGCCGAGAATAATTTCCAGATTCATCGTATTGCGCTCCCCCGATTAGATATCGATACCACCGAAGGACATGAAGCCGAGTGACATCAGACCAACGGTGATAAAGGTGATACCCAGACCCTTCAGGCCATCCGGTACATCACTGTACTTGAGTTTTTCGCGGATACCCGCCAGTGCGGTGATCGCCAGTGCCCAGCCGAGGCCGGCACCGAAGCCGTAGGCCACACTCTCGCCGAAGTTGTATTCGCGCTCCACCATGAACAGGGACGCACCCAGAATGGCGCAGTTCACGGTAATCAGCGGCAGGAATACACCCAGGGCGTTGTAGAGCGCTGGTACGTACTTATCCAGGAACATCTCGAGGATCTGCACCAGGGCGGCAATCACGCCGATATAGGACAGCAGGCCAAGGAAGCTCAGGTCAACGTCCGGGTAACCCGCCCACGCCAGAGCCCCGTCTTTCAGGAGATAGATGTAGATCAGGTTATTGACCGGAACGGTCAGGGTCAGCACCACGATAACCGCGATACCCAGGCCCACAGCCGCCTCGATCTTCTTGGACACTGCCAGGAAGGTACACATACCCAGGAAGAAGGCCAGAGCCATGTTCTCGACGAACACGGCCCGAACTACCAGAGAAATATAATGTTCCACTTATCAGGCCTCCTGCGCTTTGGTGTTGTGCGCAATCTTGAACTCGTCCTCTTCCACCTGCGCAGGCTTCCAGGTACGGATCGCCCAGATAAACAGGCCGATCAGGAAGAAGGCGCTCGGCGGCAGCAGCAGCATGCCATTGGGCACATACCAGCCACCGTTATTGACGGTCTGCAGGATCTCGACGCCCAGCAGCTTGCCGGCACCAAACAGTTCGCGGATGACCGCCAGGCCAATCAGGATCACGCTGTAGCCAAGGCCGTTGCCCAGGCCGTCGAAGAAGCTGGCCACCGGGCCGTTCTTCATGGCGAAGGCTTCCGCACGACCCATCACGATACAGTTGGTGATGATCAGGCCGACAAATACGGACAGCTGCTTGGAGATGTCGTAAGCCAGGGCCTTGATCACCTGGTCCACCAGGATTACAAGCGACGCAATCACGGTCATCTGCACGATGATGCGGATACTGCTCGGGATCCGGGTACGAATCAGGGACACCAGTACGTTGGAGCAGCAGACCACCACGGTCAGGGCCACACACATTACCAGTGTCACTTTCAGGGAGCTGGTTACCGCCAGTGCGGAACAGATACCCAGGATCTGCAGCGCAATGGGGTTATTGTTAAAAATAGGTTCCAGCAGAGTGTCTTTGACTTTCATGCTTACGCCTCCCCTGCTTTCAGGTTTTTCAGGAAGGGACCATAGCCCTCACTGCCGAGCCAGAATTCGATCAGGTTGTCGACACCCTTACTGGTCAGGGTCGCGCCGGACAGGCCATCGACCTTGTATTCAGCGTTCGGGGTGTTGCTGTCGACGCTACCCTTGATAACGCTCAGGGCAACATCACCATCCTGGTCGTACACTTCCTTGCCTTCCCAGATCGCCTTCCAGTTGGGGTTGTCGACTTCACCGCCCAGTCCGGGAGTTTCTTTATGCTCATAGAAACCCAGGCCGGCAACGGTGTTGAGGTCACTCTGCAGGGCCAGGAAGCCATACAGCTGACCCCACAGGCCGTAACCGCGGACCGGCAGGATGATCTTCTTCAGCTCACCGCCCTCTTCCACCAGGAATACTTCCTTGATGTTCTCGCGACGGATGATCTTGGCAACATCCTGCTCCGGGGTCAGCTTTTCGCTGGCATCCGGGACCTTGGCCGCTGCACGACCGCTGCCACCAGCCGGTTGCTCATCGGTGAACTTGCCGGTGCGCAGGTCGACGAACTTCTTGGTGACGTTGGCAAATGCCTCTTCCACCGCCGCCTTACCGGCCTGGTCGGGATCGATCAGGCCACCGGCCAGCAGTACATTGCGCTTCAGGTCCAGCGCCGCATTGGCCTGCTGCATGGGTTTCAGCATAACGGCCGCGGTGGAGACCACGACGGAACACACGATACACAGCACCAGGGCTACGATCAGGGTTCCCTTGACAGTTTCTTTATTAGCCACGTGCCAACCTCCGTTTGATATGGGACTGCACCACGAAGTGGTCAAACAGCGGGGCGAACAGGTTGGCGAACAGGATCGCCAGCATGATGCCTTCCGGGAAGGCGGGGTTCACGACACGGATCAGCACGGTCATGACGCCGATCAGGATGCCGTAGTACCAGCGGCTCATGTTGGTCATCGCCGCCGATACCGGGTCGGTGGTCATGAAGATCAGGCCAAACGCGAAACCACCGACTACCAGGTGCCAGTACCACGGCACATTGAAGAACGGGTTGGTGTCGGAGCCGATGAAGTTGAACAGCGTGGCGGTGGCCATCATGCCCAGCATGGTACCGGCAACGATGCGCCAGCTGGCGATCTTCATGGTCATCAGGATGGCACCGGCAATCAGGATCACAAAGGTGGAGGTCTCACCAATGGAGCCGTGCATGTTGCCGAAGAACGCATCCCACCAGGTCAGCGGACCGGCGGCAGCGGCCACCACACCGTTCTGGACACCCTCGTTGGCCAGCACAGACAGCGCGGTAGCGCCGGAGTAACCGTCGACGGCGGTCCACACCATGTCACCGGACATGGAGGCCGGGTAGGCAAAGTACAGGAACGCACGGCCGGTCAGCGCCGGGTTGAGGAAGTTCTTGCCGGTACCACCGAACACTTCCTTACCGATCACCACGCCGAAGCTGATACCCATACCTACCAGCCACAGCGGCAGGTCCGGCGGGCAGCTCAGTGCGAACAGGATGGAGGTCACGAAGAAGCCTTCGTTCACCTCGTGACCGCGCACTGCGGCGAACAGTACTTCCCAGATACCGCCGACCACGAAGGTGACGAGATAAATCGGCAGGAAGAACATGGCACCGTAGACAAAGTTGTCCCAGGTGCTGGCCGGGTTGTAGCTGGTCAGCGCACCGATAATCGCGTGGCGCCAGCCATCGAACTCGGTAGTGCCCATATCGGCAATAATCAGGTTGGACTGATAACCGATATTCCACATACCCCAGAATGCGGCCAGCATCGCGCAGGCCCACACACTGATCATGATGCGCTTCAGGTCAATACCGTCGCGCACATGCGCGGTGGTCTTGGTGCGTTCGGCGGGCTGGAACAGGCCAGTGTCGATCGCCTCGTAAAGCGCGTAGAACTTTTCGTATTTACCGCCCTTGTGGAAGTGCGGCTCAATGGAATCGAGGAATTTGCGCAGCATCCTTAACCCTCCTTCTCAATACGGGTCAGGTTGTCCCGCAAAATGGGGCCGTATTCATACTTGCCCGGGCAAATGAAGGTACACAGGGCCAGATCTTCTTCGTCCAGCTCCAGCGCGCCCAGCTGCTGGGCAGTGGCGGTATCCCCCACGATCAGTGCACGCAGCAGCTGTGTGGGCAGGATGTCCAGCGGCATGATCCGCTCGTAGGCACCGATCGGCACCATGGCACGTTCCGAGCCATTGGTGCTGGTGGTGAAGTTGAACTTGCGGTTCTTGAACAGGCGCGAGAGGTAGATCGGCAGCGCGGAGAAGCGCTTGTTACCTGCGCGCAGGTAATGCAGGAACGGACGCTCATGGCCCTCTTCCAGCACGCTTACCTGATTGGCGTAGCGGCCCAGGTAACCCAGCGGGCCACTGGCCTTGCGACCACCGAAGACGGAACCGGAGATGATGCGGTTATCGCCTTCCTTCAGGGAACCTGCGGTCAGCTCCTCGAGGTTCGCGCCCAGGCGAGTACGCAGCAGGCGGGCTTTTTCCACCTGCGGGCCACCCAGGGCCACCACGCGGTCGGTGAACAGGCGGCCGGTCTCGAACAGCTTGCCCACGGCAATGACGTCCTGGTAGCCAATGGTCACAACACTGCGACCCGGCTTGACCGGCTGCAGGAAGTGGACATGGGTACCGGACAGGCCGGCCGGGTGCGGGCCGGCGAAGGCTTCACGGCTGATACCGGCACCTTCCGGCACCGGGATATCGGCGTCCGGGGCCGTGCAGACAAAAGTCTTCGGCGCCAGCTTGGCCAGGATCTCGACCCCGCGGGAGAAGGCATCGCGCTGCTCGGCAATCACCAGCGCCGGGTCACCCGCCAGCGGGTTGGTGTCCATGGCATTGATGAAGACGGCTGAGGGCTCGGCATCCAGGGCCGGGACCTTGCTGTACGGGCGCGTGCGCAGGGCGGTCCAGAGACCGGACTGCACCAGGTTCTCACGAACCTGCTCCGCGGTCAGGGTCTTGAGCTGCTCGGCGCTGTAGGAAGCGAACTGCTCCGCCTCGTCGCCGTCAATCTCGATCACCACAGACTGCAGCACGCGGCGGGCGCCGCGATTAATGGCGACTACCTTACCGGCCGCGGGTGCGGTGTAGCGCACACCCTCGGTCTTCTTGTCGGTAAACAGCAGCTGCCCCAGTTTGACGCTATCCCCCTCTGCCACCGCCATGGTCGGCTTCATCCCGTGGTAATCGGGGCCGAGCACAGCGACGGTCTTGAGCGCAGGTCCATCATGGATGGCCTGCTCGGGCGCGCCGGATATGGGTAAATCCAATCCCCGACGGATCTTTCTCATACGCCTATGCCTAAGTTACTAGTTTAAGAAACTGTGCGAATACAGCTGTCAGACCGGTGACATCTGGCCCGGCCCGGGGGCTGTATCCAGGAATTCACGCTTTGCGAGGACTTAAACCGCAGTCACCCGATGGACGGGCGGGAGGAGCTAATCTCGGCGCACGGTGGCCCCACTAAAATCGCGCGCATTATAAAGATGGGACCGTTGCTTTACCAGAGCAGAAGTGGCCGAAATGGCCGATCAGAAGGAAATTTTTGCTGGAAAAACAAGGATTTGAGGTGGGGAGCCGCGGAGGTCCGGGGCTCGGCCCCCGCCGGCATGAGGCCGGCGGGGGCCGGCGGCCACTGCTGTGACCGCAGGGACAGGTCGGTCAGTCGCGCTTCGGGAACAGCTTGTAGCGGACGCCGGCCATGTCCTCCAGGCAGCGGACCACCTGGCAGCTGTAGCCAAACTCGTTGTCGTACCAGCAGTACAGCACTGCATTGTCGTCCTCGACAATGGTGGCATTGGAGTCGAACACACAGGCACGGCGGGAACCCACAAAGTCACAGGAGACCACTTCCGGGCTGTTTGTGTAGTCGATCTGCTGGCGCAGCGGTGAGTGCAAGGCCACCTCCCGGACGTACTCGTTCAGCTCTTCCTTGGTGGTTTTCTTGCCCAGGCGCAGGTTCAGGATCGCCATGGACACATTCGGGGTCGGGACCCGGATGGCATTACCGGTCAGCTTGCCCTTCAGGTCCGGCAGAGCCTTGGCCACCGCCTTGGCGGCACCGGTCTCGGTCAGCACCATATTGAGCGCTGCGGCACGGCCACGACGTTCACCCTTGTGGTAGTTGTCGATCAGGTTCTGGTCATTGGTATAGGCATGGACCGTTTCCACGTGGCCATGCTCGACACCAAAGCCGTCCATCATTGCTTTCAGCACCGGCACGATCGCATTGGTGGTGCAGGATGCGGCGGAGATGATCTTGTCATCGTCGGTGATATCACCGTTGTTGATACCGTAAACGATGTTCTTGATGTCGCCCTTGCCCGGGGCAGTCAGGATCACCTTGGAGGCGCCGGGGCTCTGCAGGTGCTGGCTCAGGCCTTCCTCATCACGCCATACGCCGGTGGAATCCACCACGATCGCATCGTGGATACCGTGGGCAGTGTAATCGACCTCCTGCGGGGAGTTGGCGTAGATCACCTTGATCTCATTACCGTTGCAGATCAGGGAGCTGGTCTCCTCATCAACACGGATGGTGCCCTTGAAAGCCCCGTGGACGGAGTCGCGACGCAGCAGCGAGGCGCGCTTCACCAGGTCGTTGTCCGCCTTGCCCTTGCGCAGCACGATTGCGCGCAGGCGCAGCACATCACCACTGCCGGCCTTTTCGATCAGCAGGCGCGCCACCAGGCGACCGATGCGGCCGAAGCCGTAAATAACTACATCGCGCGGCTCGGGAATCGGCTTGCCGGCACCCTCTGCGCCGGCCAGCTCTGCGCGCACAAACTCATCCACGGACATGCCGCGGTCGTCGCGCATATATTTGTTGGTCAGCGTTCCCAGGTCGATATGCACCGGCCCCAGGTCCAGCTTGGTAATCGCTTCCAGCACCGGGTAGGTCTCCCACTCGGAGAGTTCGTTACCCTCGACCTGCCGCACGAAGCGGTGTGCCTTCATGATGCTCAACACGGAGCGGTTTACCAGGTTGCGGCCGTACATGTAGATGCCGGCATTACGCTCACGGTTGAGCTTGCCGATCATCGGGATCATGGATTCAGCCAGCGCTTCGCGCTCTTTCCAGTCCTTGAAAAAATCCGCGGGCTTGGGTCGCTTCTGAGTCACTATCAGACACCTCTGCAATCAGTTGTGTAGGCAGGCAAATCGCGGCCGGAAAAAGGCTCCCAGGCCGCGTGGCTGCGCATTATCAGGATATGCCCCGGGGCGCGCAACCGGGCAAAAAAACACCAAAAAATTGTAGTAAAACTACCAGTTCATCCCCACCGGATCCCCGGTCCCGGAATCGCTTCACACCCCACCTTTAACCACCCGAATGGCGCCCACGGACAGGACCGGCCTGCACCGCGATCTGTTCGCAGTTACAATAACCGCCGCCCGGGCCGAGGCCCGCCTGAAAGCGTGGATATATAAGGAAAGATGACAGATTTGCAGCCCCTCTCCCCGCCCCCCTTCCGATCCGGAACTGACCGCCAGTTCTGGGGTGGACTGCATGGCGCGGCCGCCGCACTGGCGATCCTGAATACCGCCCGGCAAAGCCACGCGCCGACCCTGCTGGTGGCCCGTGACAGCCTGGAAGCCCAGCGCCTGGAAGCCCAGCTGAAATTTTTTAACAGGGGTTTGCCGACGGAGATCATCCATTTCCCGGACTGGGAGATCCTGCCGTACGACACTTTCTCACCCCATCAGGACATCATCTCTGACCGCCTGGCCGCCCTTTACCGGCTGCCGCAGATGGGGCCGGGCATCGTAATTGCCCCGGTAAGCACCCTGCTGCACCGGCTGCCGCCGCGGGACTATGTGGCTGGCAATGCGCTGATCCTGAAGGAGGGACAGCAGTTCGACCTGGACACCCAGCGCCGCGTACTCGAGCAGGCCGGGTACCACTGTGTCGATACTGTCTATGAGCATGGCGAGTTCGCGGTACGCGGCGCCCTGATGGATATCTTCCCCATGGGCAGCTCCCTGCCCTTCCGCATCGACCTGTTCGATGACGAAATTGAGAGCCTGCGCACCTTCGACCCTGAGACCCAGCGCACCGTTGAGACAGTGGACAGCGTTAACCTGCTGCCGGCGCGCGAGTTCCCCATGCACAAGGCCGCCCTGAGCGGCTTCCTGCAGAACTGGCATGAGCAGTTCGACAGCGATCCCAGCCAGGTCTCCATCTACCAGGACATCAGTGCGGGGATCGCCCCGGCCGGCATCGAGTATTACCTGCCACTGTTCTTCGACCGCTGCGACAGCCTCTTTGATTACCTGCCCGAGGGCAGCGCGGCCTTCCTGCAGGGGGAGATCCAGGAGCCGCTGGAAAACTTCTGGCGGGAAGTCAGCAACCGCTACGAGAGCCGGCGCGGCGACCTGACCCGGCCAATCCTCGAGCCGCGGCAGATCCTGCTGGAAATCAACGAGTTCAATGGCGCCCTGAAAAACCTGAAACGGGCCATCTTCTCTTCCGATGAGGTTCCGGAGGCGGAGGGCAATTACAACTTTCCCACCGTCACCCCACCCAGGCTGCCGGTGGACGGCAAGGCCGAAAATCCCCTGGCCGCGCTGGAAGCCTACCTGATGGAATACAGCGGCCGGGTATTGTTCTGTGCCGAGAGCAGCGGCAGGCGCGAATCCCTGCTGGAACTGCTGGACAGCATCCGCCTGAAACCGGTGCTGTTCAATTCCTGGTCCGAGTTCCTGGAAAGTGACGAGACCCACGGCATTACCGTGGCCCCCATCGACCAGGGACTGTGCCTGCGGGAGCCCGCCCTCAACGTGATCGCGGAGCCACAGCTGTTCGGCGAGCGGGTACTGCAGCAGCGCCGGCGCAAGAAAGCCAAGGATGACGCGGAAAACGCGGTCCGCAACCTGGCCGAGCTCCGCATCGGCGCACCGGTAGTGCATATTGACCACGGCGTCGGTCGCTACCGGGGCCTGCAGCACCTGGAGATCGACGGCCAGCCGGCAGAATTCCTGACCCTCGAGTACGCCGACGAGGCCAAGCTCTATGTCCCCGTGGCCAGCCTGCACCTGATCAGTCGCTACTCCGGGGCAGACGAGGCACTGGCTCCACAGCACAAGCTCGGCAGCGAACAGTGGCAGAAAGCCAAGCGCAAGGCCGCCGAGAAGGTCCGTGATGCCGCGGCCGAGCTGCTCGACATCTATGCACGGCGCGAAGCCCGCGTCGGCCACGCCTTCGCCGACCCCGGACTCTCGTACCGGGAATTCGCGGCGGGCTTCCCGTTTGAGGAAACACCGGACCAGCAGCAGGCGATCGAGGCAGTGGTGGCCGACATGCTGTCAGCCAAGCCCATGGACCGGCTGGTCTGCGGCGATGTGGGCTTCGGCAAGACCGAAGTGGCCATGCGCGCGGCATTTGTTGCCGCCCATGCCGGCAAGCAGGTTGCCATGCTGGTACCCACTACCCTGCTGGCCCAGCAGCACTTCCAGTCCTTCCAGGACCGTTTCGCCGACTGGCCCGTCAATATCGAGGTGATCTCCCGCTTCCGCAGCGGCAAGGAGGTTGAAGGGGTCAAGGACCGTGTCGCCAGCGGCAAGGTCGACATTCTCGTGGGCACCCACAAGCTGCTGCAGAGCGACCTGGACTTCAAGAACCTGGGCCTGCTGATCATTGACGAGGAACACCGCTTCGGGGTGCGCCAGAAAGAGCGCCTGAAGAGCCTGCGGGCCGAGGTGGATATCCTGGCACTCACCGCCACCCCGATTCCCCGGACCCTGAATATGGCCATGGCCGGCATCCGCGACCTGTCGGTGATCGCCACGCCCCCGGCGCGCCGGTTGTCGGTAAAAACGTTTGTGCGGGAGCGGGACGAGGCCCTGATCAAGGAGGCGGTGCTGCGGGAAATCCTGCGCGGCGGCCAGGTGTATTTCCTGCACAACGAGGTCAAGAGCATCGAGCGCATTACCCGGGAGCTGGAGGCCCTGGTTCCCGAGGCCCGTATCGGTATCGGCCATGGCCAGATGCGTGAGCGCGAGCTGGAACAGGTAATGAGCGACTTCTACCACAAGCGCTTCAATGTGCTCGTGTGCACCACCATTATCGAGACCGGTATCGACGTACCCAGTGCCAATACCATCCTGATCGAGCGTGCCGACAAGTTCGGCCTCGCCCAGCTCCACCAGCTGCGCGGCCGCGTAGGCCGCTCCCACCACCAGGCCTACGCTTACCTGCTGACCCCGCACAAGCGCTCGATGACCGCCGATGCGGTGAAGCGCCTCGAGGCCATCAGTGAGGCCCAGGACCTGGGCGCCGGCTTTACCCTGGCGACCCACGACCTGGAAATCCGCGGTGCCGGTGAACTGCTGGGTGAGGAGCAGAGCGGCCAGATCCAGAGCGTCGGCTTCACCCTCTATATGGAAATGCTGGACCAGGCGGTAAAGGCCATCCGCGAGGGACGCACACCGAATATCGACGAGCCGCTGGAATCGCCGGCGATCGACGTCAACCTGCGCGTACCGGCCCTGATCCCCGAGGATTACCTTCCCGATGTGCACGGGCGCCTGATGATGTACAAGCGTATCGCCAACGCCCGGGATGCCCAGGAACTGAAAGAGCTGCAGGTAGAGATGATCGACCGTTTCGGGCTGTTGCCGGAGCCGGTCAAGCACCTGTTCCGGACCACCGAGATAAAGCTGAAGGCGGAGCAGATGGGCATCCGCAAACTGGAGGCCTCGGCCGCGCGTGGGCGCATCGAGTTTTCCGAGGAAACCGCCGTGGATCCACTCACCCTGGTCAAGCTGGTGCAGAACCAGCCCGGGCGCTACCAGCTGCAGGGTGCCAACCAGCTCAGTTTTGCCCTCGACGAGGAGGGTGCGGACATGCGCCTGAATCAGGTCGCAGGAGTGTTGGAGCAACTGGCGCAATGATAGACTGTGCTCTTTGGCGCCGTGCGTCGGCGCCCCAAACATAACAAAGCAAGCGGTATCAACATGACCCGATTCATCAAACTGTGCACCGCCCTGCTGCTGGCTACCTGCGCTGCAGGCACCCAGGCCGCCAGCTATGCCGGCAATACGTTCGAGATTGAAATGATCGTCTTCAGTCGCACCGCCGGCATGGAGGGCGCTCGCGAGGACTGGCCGGCCGCGCCACGACTGTCTTACCCGAGCCGCTGGATCGATTTCTCCAGCACCGATGACGGGGGCAATCCCGTACTCACACAGGTCGCTACCCAGCTGGATAACAAGGCCGCCGCCCTGCAGCGGTCCAGCAGTTACCGGGTACTGTTCCACAAGGCCTGGCAGCAGCAACTCTGGCAGAAGCGCCGCTCGCCCTCGATCCTGGTCAGCGGTGGCGAGACCTATGGCAGCCACAGCCAGCTGGAGGGCACAGTCAAGTTAAGCGTGTCACGCTACCTGCACCTGAGCACGAATCTCTGGATGAGTGAATTTGGGGGGCCGGAGACAGCCACCGGCGGGATACTCCTGCCGACACCAACAAAGCAGGATGACGAGCCCCTGGACCTGGCCACCGGCAGTGCCGGCATCGCGCCGCTGCGAGCCGAATCACCAGCCTATGCCGCCCGGGTTGCAACGCTGCAGCAGGAGCGACGCATGCGCAGCGGTGAGCTGCACTACCTTGACCACCCCCTCTTCGGCGTACTGATCCAGGTACGCAAGGTGGATGAGACCGAAGAAGCGGCGGATGCGGGCGTATAGCCCGCACCACTGCGAAATAAGACCAATAACGACAATCCACAGACCCCCAGCAGGAATCCATGATTACCAACGACGCCATCATTCTCGGCATGCTGGCCGCAATTCTCGGCTTTGTCTTTTATACCGCTGGCAGCGAACACCGCTTCTGGAAACGCTTTTACCGCTTTGTCCCCGCACTGCTGCTGTGCTACTTCCTGCCCTCATTGCTGACTACATTCGGCATTATCGATGCCGAGGCATCGCAGCTTTACTACGTGGCCTCCCGCTTCCTGCTGCCGGCGAGCCTGGTGCTCCTGACGCTCAGTATTGACCTGAAAGGCATTGTGAGCCTGGGTCCCAAGGCGCTGATCATGTTCCTGACCGGCACACTGGGGATCGTGATTGGCGGACCGCTGGCACTGCTTGTCATGGCGCAGCTCGACCCCGGCATGCTGGGCGTCAGTGGCCCGGAAGCTGTCTGGCGCGGCATGACCACGGTGGCCGGCAGCTGGATCGGCGGCGGTGCCAACCAGACCGCCATGAAGGAAATCTTCTCCGTTGGCGACCAGGTGTTCTCGGCGATGGTGGCCGTCGATGTGATCATTGCAAATATCTGGATGGCCGCGCTGCTGATCATGGCCGGTAATGCCAAACAGCTGGACGCCCGTCGCGGTGCCGACACCACGGCGATCACCGAATTGCGCGAGAAAGTCGAGGCAATCCAGAAAAAGCACTCGCGCATCCCCAGCCTGCCGGACCTGATGCTGATTGCGGCGGTCGGGTTTGGTGTCACCGCCATTGCCCATGCTTTTGCCGATACCCTGGCGCCGTGGTTCGAGACCAACGCGCCACAGCTGGCCCGGTTCAGCTTCACCAGCCAGTTTTTCTGGCTGATCATCATCGCCACTACCCTGGGCGTTGCCATGGCGTTTTCCCCGGCCAAGAAACTCGAGGGCGCGGGCGCCTCAAAGGTGGGATCGGTCTTTATCTATTTCCTGGTGGCCACCATTGGTACCCATATGGACATTACCGCGCTGCGCGACAGCCCGGAACTGTTCCTGCTGGGTGCCATCTGGATGGCCGTCCACGCCGGGCTCCTGTTACTGGTGGCCAAGCTGATCAAAGCCCCCACCTTCTTTATGGCGGTGGGCAGCCAGGCCAATGTCGGTGGTGCCGCATCAGCACCCGTCGTCGCTGCCGCCTTCCACCCCTCCCTGGCACCGGTGGGCGTCCTGCTGGCAGTAATGGGCTACGCGCTGGGCACTTATGCCGCCTGGTTCTGTGGCCAGCTGTTACGTGTGATCGGGGCAGCATAAGGCTGCGGACCGACAGCTGCCGGGAATGGAGCCCCGGCGCTGTCCACAGCACTGGTATAGGGGGGCCAAGAGAAGAATGGTTCTCGATATCGTGGGGGAAGTGGAAGCAGGACGTATCCCACAGGCGCGCGAACATGAGGCGCTCACACCATATTACAGGCAGCGGGAATTATTTGAGGCGGGTTAGAAGAAAGCGACCTGCCAGCCCTGGTCAATGCGGCTGGGCCATTCCGGCCCGGTAAACATCAATTCAGACTGGCGAGATCGACAATCGGGTGGGGTCACTCACACGGAACGACGTCTTCCGCCAGCAGCCCCTTGTCGCCCTTCTGCATTTCGAACTCGACCGACTGGCCCTCGTTCAGGGTTTTGTACCCTTCGCCGCGAATACTGCGGTAGTGAACAAAGATATCTTCCGTACCCTCTCCACAGGTGATGAAGCCATAACCCCGGGCGTTATTAAACCACTTCACAGTACCTGTAACGCGATCACTCATTAAGACAACCTCATTATTGTTATTGCGCCCACCACCGGTGCAGCGAACGACTCTCCATTGCAGCGGCCGTTCCTCGGCTCACTGAACCACAATGTGTCCACCGGTTCACCAACGAACACACTACCTGATTCTTAGATAAAACGACGCCAGTGTCTAGGTTTGAGCGTGAAATAATTACTACAGATTTCGTGAGCTGCGCAATAAAAGGACAAAAAAAGGGGGCCAGGCCCCCTTTTCTGAACATTTGTGCTTTTCCTGTCTTGCCCCGGCCGTGTGCGCGCCGTGTCGGCAAGGCAAGCTCCCCTGCGATTCGCCCTAGGCCGTACCAGTCGCCTCGGGTGCGCCAATCCCGTGCAGCTCCGCCGGCAACTCCGCCACGTGCAATGTCGAAGTCGGGAAAGCGCAGGATGCGCCATGCTGTTCGACAATGTTCAGGGTTTTTAGCAAAACATCCTGCTTGATCTCGTGATAGCGGATCCAGTCAGTGGTTTTCGTGAATGTGTAGATAAAAAAGTCCAGTGAGGACGGCGCAAAACTGTTGAAGTTCACAATGAGCGTCAGATTGGTATCAATCTCCGGATGCTCCTGCAGCATCGCCTTTACATCAGCCACAATGGCCGCCATCAAAGGCGCATCCTGGTAACGGATACCAATGGTTTCAAAGATCCGCCGGTTCAGCATCCGGGAGGGATTCTCCACGGAAATCTGGTTAAAAACCGCGTTGGGGATATAGAGCGGGCGCTTGTCGAAAGTGCGGATCCGCGTAAGGCGCCAACCGATATCCTCAACCGTGCCCTCGATCTCTTTGTCCGGTGAGCGCACCCAGTCCCCAACCTTGAACGGGCGATCCAGGTACACCATCAGGCCGCCAAAAAAGTTCGCCAGCAGGTCCTTCGCCGCGAAGCCCACCGCCAGGCCGCCAATACCACCAAATGCCAGCACGCCGCTGATGCTATATCCCAGGAACTGCATCACCACCATCGCCGAGGTGATGACAATGGATGCACGCACCAGCTTGCCCAGCGCCCGCACCGTAGTCGCATCCATGGGTTTGGCCATATACCGGGGATCGCGCAGGTTGTGCTCGACCGTCCGGGCGAACCGCAATGCAAACCAGGTAATGACCAGGATCAGCCCGATTTCCCGTACCGTACCAGCCAGGGAGAATATCTCTGCCCCGGTGGCCTTGCCCGCGCGCCCCGCCGCGATCGTGAGGCCAAACAGCCAGATCAGGACTGCGCCGGGTGGGTTCAGCGCCTTGACCAGCGCATCATCCCAGGCGTTGACAGTACGCTCGGCGCGCTTCTCCAGCCGTGCGGCAAAGCGCCCGAACAGCCATGCCGCCAGCGCGGTCACCAGGATGATCGTAAAGATTGCGACGATCCAGAACCGGTTGTCCCCGATCCAGGCCATTACCATCGACTGTGCAGATTCCACCAGCGGTTACTCCTGATATAGCGATATTCAGATTCAATGGTTGCGGAAAATAACGCGGGTGGCGGGGGGATTTCCAGCACCAATCCCTGAAGAAAACAGAATTAGCCCCCAGTGTCGGGGCAGTACTTCAGCCCCCACGGGCCAGCAGGTCTTCCAGCCAGCTCCGCGTGCGCTGCCAGCGCTCGTCCTGCTGCAGTGCCTCCCAGCCCATTGCCCCGGGCTGGCCGCGCATGCGCCGGAGCCTGGCGGCAGACTCCGGGGGTGGTGTAAAGCCCTGTAGTGCCTCCAGGCATTCCAGCGCCCCCTGCCGGTTATTGCACACCACTCCCATATCGCAACCAGCATCCATGGCCGCCCGGATCCTGGCCCCATAACCACCGGCGGCACCCGCGCCTTCCATTGACAGGTCATCGCTGAAGATTACACCGTCGAATCCCAGCTCACCGCGCAGTATCTGCTGCAGCCACAGGCGGGAAAAGCCAACCGGATTGCGGTCGACGCGAACAAAACGGATATGTGCGGGCATGACCGCATCCAGCTCCCCTGCCCCCATGCACTCGATAAAGGGCAGCGCATCGGAGGCCATTACTTCCTCCAGCGTGCGCTCATCCTCAGGCAATTCTTCGTGGCTGTCCTCCAGCACATGGCCATGGCCGGGAAAGTGCTTTCCGGTAGTCGCCATGCCGGCCTCGTGCATCCCCTCCATGAAAGGACGCACCCGGGAGGCGACCTGTGCCGGGTCTGCGGCAAAACTGCGGTCACCGACAATGCGGCAGTGCTGGTCATCGGCGTCCAGCACCGGGGCAAAGCTGAAATCCACATCCTCGGCACGCAATTCCGCCGCCAGCAACCAGCCCGCATCACGCAACTGGTCCGCATCCGCATTGGCGGCCAACAACTGCATGGAGGGGATGCGGGTAAAGTCGTCACGGAAACGCTGCACGCGCCCGCCCTCCTGGTCAACTGCCAGCAGGATCTCCGGGCGCAGGTCACGGATCTCGGTGACAAGCGCCCGCAACTGTGCGCGACTGCTGTAGTTGCGGGCAAAGAAAATCAGCCCACCCACCAGCGGATGGCGAAGCACTTCCCGGTCCTCTGCCGTGAGCTCGGTGCCCTCGACATCAACCATTACCGGACCAATCAATTCACCCATCTTATTCCCTCATTGCTTAACACTGGCGGTACAGCCTGCATCCGCCGGCGCTAAAGTCTCGCTTATGACTTCTCCGTATCCGCCCGCAACATGGCCGCAGCTGCGGGCACGAGGCGGTCGAGTGTTTCCGGCAGGCTGCTTTGCGCGTCGAAATCCTCCCTGAGGATAGCGTCGATGGCATCAAAGCTCGAAAGGGTAAAGATCGTCGCCCCCAGCATAAAATAGAGCCGCCAGTAGAAAGTGACCGGGTCGATTCCCGGCAATGCCTGGCTCAGCAGGCCGGCGAAACGACGATAGCTCTCGCCATAGCGGGACACGATATAGCGACGCAGGTGGCCCTGGTGTTGGGTATAGGCCATGCCCAGCAGGCGCATGAACCGCTGGGGATCACGCCCCTCCGCCGCCAGGCTCGCCACACCGCCGCGGAAGAGGCTACCCAACAGCTCCTCCACTTCCAGCTTTTCGCCTGCAGCCACCCGCCGGTCCAGGTCTGCGGCCAGGGTCTCTGTAAAGGGCGTCAAAAAACGCTCAAACACCGCCTGGATCAGTTCTTTTTTTGACCCGAAATGATAATTTACCGCTGCGAGATTGACCCCGGCGGTACTGGTAATGGTGCGCAGTGAGGTCTCCGTGAAGCCACGTTCGGCAAACAGTACCTCTGCGGCATCCAGAATCCGACTGACCGTATCTGTCTGGGTCATACAAATTCAAACCAACAATTTAAACACTTGTTTTGATCTGGCTGAGATTAGCACACTTGTATCCGAAAAATCGCGGGTACTGAAGGCGGCAGGCAGACATTAGATTGGAAGTCAAACGCAAGGGGACAAGGATCATGGCACATAGCCACCCTGACATAGGCAACTGGTTCGAGATGCTGGAGAGCGGACAACTGTTCGAGGTGGTCGCCCTCGACGACCTGCACAGGACAATCGAAATCCAGTACCTCGACGGCACCCTCGATGAGCTGGACATGGAGCAATGGCAGGTATTGCCGCTGGCTCCGGCTCCTCCACCCGAAGACGCCAATATCGCCTATGGCATGACCGCACGGGAGCACAGCCCCAGCTCCAGCGATCCCGGCATACCCGAAGAGCAAAACCCGCTGGATTACCTGGAGGGAGAGAGCTTCAGCGGTACCGATGAATCCCTCTGAAGCGAATGACTACTGCTCGCGCTCGCGGATGTAGTCGATAATAATTTCTGCCGCCTCATCGACGGTATCGACAACATGGAAGAGGTCCAGGTCGGATGCGTCGATACATTTGCTCTGCAGTACCGTATCCACCAGCCAGTCGCGCAGGCCCGCCCAGTAGCGGCGCCCTACCAGAACAATCGGGAAATGAAGGACTTTCTGCGTCTGCACCAGGGTCAGGGCCTCGAAGAGCTCGTCCAGCGTGCCGTATCCGCCTGGCAAGCCGACAAACCCCACGGCGTGCTTTACGAACATGAACTTGCGCACAAAAAAGTAGCGAAAGTGGAGGCTGATATCCTGGTATGGGTTGGCCGTCTGCTCGAACGGCAATTCAATATTGAGGCCGATGGATGCCCCCGGCTGCGGGTGTGCCCCGCGATTGCAGGCTTCCATCAATCCCGGCCCGCCGCCGGTGATTACCGAGATTCCCTCCGCAGCCAACAGCTCCCCGAGCCGTACTCCCTGTTTATATTCCGGGCTTTCTTCGGTAAACCGCGCGCTGCCAAATACGGTCACCGCACCAGTCAGCGCAATCAGGCGCTCTATTCCATCCACCAGCTCGGACTGGATACGCAGGACGCGCCAGGCCTCGGGCATCTTGGCATCTAACATTCCACTTTCCCTGTTCTGTCGCGTTTCTCAACGCTTGTTATTTTGTCGGTTCTTCCCTGTCTCTCCCTCCAATGTAGCAGTATGTGACGACAGCGCTGTGAATTTGCGCCGGGGGTAAATCTGTATATAATCACAGCAACTGTATAAAAATACAGACACACGACCAGGTGAATCTATGACCAATCTCACGGCCCGCCAATCCCAGGTACTCGAGCTGATCAAGACCTACCTCGATGAAACCGGCTATCCCCCTACCCGCGCGGAAATTGCCCGGCAGCTGGGGTTCCGATCCCCCAATGCCGCCGAAGAACACCTCAAGGCGCTGGCCCGCAAGGGTGCCATCGAAATGGTGGCGGGAGCCTCCCGCGGAATCCGTATACCCGATTATCACCCGGGGTTGCCGATCGTCGGTCGTGTAGCAGCGGGTAACCCGATACTCGCCGAGGAAAATATCGAGGATTACTGTGACCTGCCCACAGACTTCTTCCACCCGCCGGCAGATTACCTGCTGCGCGTCCACGGAATGAGTATGCGGGATGCGGGAATTCTCGACGGCGACCTGCTGGCCGTGCAGCGCACTGACCAGGTACGCAATGGGCAGATCGTTGTCGCCCGGATTGAGGACGAGGTAACCGTCAAGCGCTTCCGCCGCAAGGGCAACCAGGCAACCGTGCAACTGCTGCCGGAGAACGAGGAATTCGATGTAATTCAGGTAGATATGCGCGACAAGCACTTTGTCATTGAGGGCCTGGCCGTGGGCGTGATCCGGCAGAGTCCCTGACCCGGGCACACTCTGTAACGACGAACCCCCTGCCCTCCCAGTTGGGCAGGGCCTAACCCCCTATCTTCTCAGCAACCCACGCCTTCGCACTATTCCGCGGGTTTCGTATAGTCCCGCGGGTACCTGCCGCCGTCCGTAACTGTCACCAGCATCAGCCACGCACACGCGTCTGCGCCCCTGGCGTGCGCCCGGGCAGGACGGCGCGGCGGCCTGGCACAGTTCAACAGCCGGTTCGAGATGGGTATCAGGTGGGCCCAGTGAGGGGCTGGAGGGTATTGGATGGGCGACCAGCAGCAGCATCGGCTGTGTTGCCGCACCGCTGGCCGGCCCCGGCGAGGGGATCAGTGGATTGTGTGGTTAACAGGCTCCAATTCCTCTTCCTCGAGGTATTCGGCCGCAATCTCATCAATATTCTGCACGGCGTCGATGCCGGCTTCCAACATGGCACGGGCCACTGCAATCTTGTGCTCGCGCAAGAATTCAGAGCTGGCGTCCGAAAAATGAATACGCACCAGCGGATCCTCCTTCTCCCCGGCACGGCGCAGGGCGACATCGCCGTTGGCGAGTTCGATAATTTCAAAAGTTTCGGAGGACATTCGCTTCTCCTGCAACATCAAGTTTTGCGCAGTGTAACACAGGGAAGGAGGTAGAATCAGTGTACGGGAGGCTCCGGACTGCCCCGCGGGCCTGGGGCGGCCAGGGCTGCTGCAGCCGGAGCGCAGCAGGCAGTTGCTGGATCGCGGCCCCCGGGTTGGCCGCTAATACTCTTCCATATGCGCTCGCTGGCGCCGGATTAGCTCCACCATCGACTCCCGCCAGTTCCGCAGGGCATCCAGGTCAGGGGCGGCAGATTGCCGTGAAAGGTCGCGAAGGGGAATTACCTGCGCCGGGGAGCCCGCTCCATTGCCTTGCGAGGCGCGGCTACCGGAGAATTGCCATAACCCCAGCCAGGCCGCTTCTATACCCGCCAGCCAGCTCTCCGGGTCCCCTGCCAGGGCCTCCAGTTCGGCCGCCTCGGAAGACGACATACCGCGGGAGGCAGCATCACGGGCGAGCTGCCCCGGCGACTCCGGCTGGCTGCCCAGTTGCAGCTGGTGCGCCAGCTCACACAGGAACGCCCGGTATGCCAGCCACAGTTGCAACACCACGGCATCCTGCACGGCAGCCTGGTGCAGCCCCCCTGCGGGAGCGGACTCAAGCAGTAGCTGGCTTTTGCGCAATGCCGCGGCCACGCTGCCGGTGTAGGGGTTGGCCATAGACCCTACTTGTCCTTGGCGGCGGCTTTCTTGCGTGCCGGCTTGCGTTTGGTCGCCGCTTTCTTGGTCGCCGCCTTCTTGGTCGCTTCCACCTGCCACTTGCCATCGCGATAGAACGCGCGCCAGCCGGTGGCCTTGCCGTCTTCCTCGGACTGTACGTACTGCTCCTGGGTCTTGCGACTGAAGCGAATTACCGTATCGCGGCCCTGGTCGTCCTCGGTGGGCGCCGAGAACAGGTAACTGTACTTGGGATCGATCTCATCCTTGTGCGGCAACACCTCTTTGACCAGCGGTGCCCGCGTCTCGCGGTTCTTGGGGAACTGGCTGGCAGCAAGGAAAAGCCCCGAGGCACCGTCGCGCAGGATATAGTGGTCTTCCACCTTCTGGCAGGGCAGTTCAGGCATGGGCACCGGATCCATTTTGGGCGGTGCAGGCTGTCCATTCTTGAGCAGCTTGCGGGTGTTCTTGCACTCGTCATTGGTGCAGCCAAAGTACTTGCCGAAACGGCCCGACTTGAGCTGCATGTCGCTGCCACACTTGTCACATTCAATCACCGGGCCATCGTAACCCTTGATCTTGAAGGTGCCCTTCTCTACCTCGTAGCCATTACAGTCCGGGTTGTTGCCGCAGATATGGAGTTTGCGCTGCTCGTCCAACAGGTAACTGTCCATGGCCGTGCCGCACTTGGGACAGCGCCGCTTCTCTCGCAACTGGCGGGATTCCGCGTCCTCGTCCTTGTCAGCATCCACTGCCTCGTCCCCGGACACCAGGTTCATGGTGTTGGTGCATCGTTCCTTGGGCGGCAGCGCATAGCCGGAACAGCCCAGGAAAACCCCGGTGGAACCGGTGCGGATCTGCATATGGCGCCCGCACTTACTGCACTCGATATCGGTGTCTGTGGGCGTATTGCGGCGCATGCCGCCCTCTGCCGCCTGGGCTTTCTCCAGGCGCGAGGAGAAGTCGGAATAAAATTCGTTGAGCAGGTCCTTCCAGCCCTTGTCACCTTCGGCGACAGAGTCCAGTGACTCCTCCAGGCTGGCGGTGAACCCGTAATCCATCAGGTTCTTGAAGCTCTCGCTCAGGCGGTCGGTGACGATGTCCCCCATCTTTTCGGCATAGAAACGGCGGTTCTCGAGCCGCACATAGCCGCGATCCTGGATGGTGGAAATAATCGATGCATAGGTCGAGGGCCGGCCGATACCGCGTTTTTCCAGCTCTTTTACCAGCGCCGCCTCGCTGAAGCGCGCCGGCGGCTTGGTGAAATGCTGTTTCGGGTCGAGTTTCTTCAGGGCCAGTTTTTCACCGACCTTGACGTCCGGCAGCACCGCATCCTCTTCTTTCTTACTGGTCTGCGGGGCCACCTTGAGGAAACCGTCAAAACGGATAACACGGCCACGGGCACGCAGCTCGAAGTCCCCGGCGGAGACGACAACCGAGGTCGAGGTAAACTGTGCCGGGGTCATCTGGCAGGCGACGAACTGCTGCCAGATCAGGTTGTACAGGCGCTCGGCATCGCGCTCGACACCAGTCAGCATATTGGGCTGCATCCGCACATCGGATGGGCGAATGGCCTCGTGCGCCTCCTGGGCCCCCTCTTTGCTGGCGTAATTATTGGGGCTGTCCGGCAGGTACTTGTCACCGAACTTTTCACCAATAAATTCCCGTGCGGACTCCACTGCCTCCTTGCTGAGGTTGGTGGAGTCGGTACGCATATAGGTGATATGACCCGCTTCATACAGGCGCTGGGCAAGCATCATGGTTTTCTTGACGCTGAAACCAAGGCGGTTACTGGCCGCCTGCTGCAGTGTCGAGGTAATAAATGGTGCTGAGGGCTTCGAGCTGGTGGGCTTATCGTCCCGGGCACTGACGGTAAAGTCGCTGCCCTGCAGCGCTTTCGTCGCCGCCATGGCCTGCTCTTCGTTGGTGGGCCGGAAGGCCTCACCCGCCTGCTTTTTCACTTCCAGGCGCAGGGCGTTGGCTTTCGCGGTCTCGGTGTCGGCGAACAGGGTCCAGTATTCCTCGGGTATGAAGGCGCGGATCTCGCGCTCGCGTTCCACCACAAGGCGCACCGCTACCGACTGCACGCGCCCGGCGGACAGGCCGCGGGCTACCTTCTCCCACAGCAGTGGCGAAACCATATAGCCAACGATCCGGTCCAGGAACCGCCGCGCCTGCTGGGCGTTGACCCGATTGATATTAAGCCGGCCGGGATCCTTGAACGCTTCCTGGATCGCAGATTTGGTGATCTCGTTGAACACCACGCGCCGGTAGCGATCCTCATTCCCACCAATGGACTCGCGCAGGTGCCAGGCAATGGCCTCCCCCTCGCGGTCGAGATCCGTCGCGAGATAGATATGATCGGCGTTCTCCGCCAGCTTGCGCAGCTCGCTGACCACCTTTTCCTTACCGGGCAGGATTTCGTACTGGGCCTCCCAGTTGTGGTCGGGGTCAATCCCCATGCGCCGGATCAGCTGTTCGCGGTTTTTCTTGCGCTTGTACTTTTCCTTTGCCTCCGGGGACAGCTTGCGGGTTTCCGCCGCGCGACGGGCGCGCTCTTTCGGATCCACAGGTTGCTTGTTACCCCCGGCGGTGGGCAAATCACGAATATGACCGACGCTGGACTTCACCACGAAGTCCTTTCCGAGATACTTGTTGATCGTTTTTGCTTTGGCCGGTGATTCGACGATGACCAGTGATTTACCCATAAGTACTTGTTTTTTAATGAAAATTTCTTAGTGCTAAGACTCTGGCACCGCCACTTTGGACAGGCCGCTGTGCGCGAATATATAAGCCCCGCCCCCAGTGGGGTCAAGCGAGAGCGCCAAAATAGTTGCCCCGCCGACCCTCACAGGGATGACCCCGGGGGCCTCTGCCGGGCCCCTTCCCGGCGGCCTCGCAGTGCAGCCCGGGAGCCGCTATCGCCCCCCGTCAGCGGGGGCGGGACGGCGGATCGCCTCCTCGATTCCAGGCCGGAACTTTTCCAGGGCCCCGAGGAGGCTATCCATACCGGAGTCACCGCTCTGCTCCCGCCACTGGATGCCCAGGCCGGCCTGGGTGGCGTGCAGGGCGAGCGCATCCGGCGGCATCGAATCCAGCAACTCATGCAGCAAGGGCCAGGCCTGCCGGGGCGCCGACTTGTCCCCGCGCCAGTCCCAGCGACCGCTGAAATGCATGCCGTGTTCCATTCGCTGCAACTCGAGCACCCAGCCGGTTTCCAGGCGTCGTGGATCTTCCCAGCGGGAGATGTAAACCGCCGCGGTGCCCTGCCCCTGGGATTCCGGTAACCGGGACATCTGCACCACCATACCCGCGCCGGCTGCACGCTGCCGGAGGCCCGCGAGCCGCCGGTCCCGGCTACTGGGCTTGAGCCACATCACGGGACCAATCACGAGCGCGATCGCGAGAATGATGATTAGCACTGGAAGCCAGCCAGACATGCGAACTCCATTTCGGTGATTGAGGCGCCTATTGTGTTGCGCCCGATGCCAGTTGTGTCAACCGGTTTGTTTTACATTAGACTCTTTCGAGGGTAAAACTGATCGAGCATTCGGGACAGTTATCACCAGCCAATAAAAAAGGAGCAGCATGCCGATGGCCAGTTATAAGAAGATTCTCGTGGGCCTGGACCTTTCCGAGGATTCCTCCCAGGTACTGAAAAAAGCAGAGGAAATTGGCAAGGCATTCGGGGCAGAGCTGAGCCTGTCTCACGTGATTGAACCCCTGACGTTCGCGTACGGCGGCGATATCCCCATGGACCTGTCGGAAGTGCAGGAACAACTGCAGGACCAGGCCCGGGACCAGCTCAAGAAGGCCTCGGTATCCATGGGCATTCCCGAGGAACGCCAGCATGTGGTGCTGGGCCAGCCGGCTTCAGAGATTCATCGCCTGGCAGAGGAGATTGGCGCCGACCTGGTGATCATCGGCAGCCACGGGCGTCACGGCCTGGCGCTGCTACTGGGCTCCACCGCCAATGGCGTTTTACACGGAGCAGGCTGTGACGTGCTGGCGGTGCGCGTGCACTCCGACGAGTAAGACGAATAGAAGGAGGGAATGCCGCGCGTGGACGGCAGCACTAGCCTGACACTTCCGTAGCGGTGACGGCAACGCCGGCACTCGGGCTGAACGGGCTCCTCAGGCGCCCTCATCCAGCTCGGCCCAGCGCTCAAATGCCGCCTCCAGCTCTGCCTGGCGATCTGCCAGCAGGCGCAACCGCTCCTCTACAAGAGACTGCTCCTGCTGGTAAAAGCCCGGGCCGGAAACCTCTTCTTCCAGCTCGCCGATTTGCTCTTCCAGCGATTCTATTTTGCCCGGCAGGCTGTCCAGCTCACGCTGCAGCTTGTAACTGAGCTTTTTGCTCTTCGCAGCGGGTTTCGCCGCTGGACCCTGGTCATCCCGCGGCTTTGGCTTTTCCCCAGCCTTTGCAGCGCCCTCTCCTTCCGGCGAGGTGAACCGGCCACCCTGGCGCAGGAAATCCTCGTACCCGCCCACGTACTCGCGCACGACACCATTACCCTCGAAGGCCAGGCAGGAGTCCACCACATTATCCAGGAAGGCCCGGTCGTGACTCACCAGCAGCACGGTGCCGGAAAAGTCCAGCAGCAGCTGCTCCAGCAATTCCAGCGTTTCCACATCGAGATCGTTGGTTGGCTCGTCCAGTACCAGGATATTGGCCGGCTGGCTGAACAGTTTTGCCAGCAGCGCACGGTTGCGCTCCCCACCACTCAGGGCCGACACCGCTGTGCGCGCCTTTTGCCCGGAGAAAAGGAAATCCGCCAGGTAAGACATGGCGTGGCGAGTCTTGCCGCCGACGGTAATTGACTCGCGCCCACCGGCCACGTTGTCCAGCACGGTCATTTCCGGGTCCAGCTGGTCCCGTCGCTGGTCGAAATAGGCTACCTGTTGTTTCGTCCCCAGGCGCACGTTGCCGCTACCTGGTTGCAGCTCGCCCAGCAGCAGCCGGATCAGGGTGCTCTTGCCGGCGCCGTTGGGCCCGATCAGTCCCACCTTGTCACCGCGCATCAGGGTGAAATTCAGGTCCCGCACCAGCGGCGGCTCCCCCGGGTAGGCAAAGCTGACATCCGTCAACTCGGCCACCAGCTTGCCCGACAGCTCGCCGGAATCAACGGACAGCCTGGCCGTGCCCTGGCGCGAACGGCGCGCCTCCCGTTGGCGACGCAGGTCCTGCAGGGCGCGCACCCGGCCCTCGTTGCGGGTCCGGCGGGCCTTGATGCCCTGGCGGATCCAGGTCTCCTCCTGGGCCAGCTTCTTGTCGAACAGGGCCTCGTGGCGGGCCTCCTCGGCCAGCAGCTTTTCCTTTTCCGCCTGGTAGCGGTTGAAGTCGCAATTGAAGACCCGCAGGACGCCCCGGTCCAGGTCCCAGACCGTGCGGGCCAGTCGCTGGGCAAGCGCACGGTCGTGGCTCACGAACAGCAGCGCCCCGCGAAAGGTGTCCAGGAAGTTTTCCAGCCATTCGACGGCGGCAATATCCAGGTGGTTGGTGGGCTCGTCCAGGATCAGCAGGTCGGGCTCGATCACCAGTGCGCGGGCCAGGGCCGCACGGCGCTGCCAGCCTCCGGATAGATCGCCGACAATTGACGCCGGGTCCAGGCCCAGGCGGTCGAGCACACTATCGATACGCGGCATCAGGTCCCAGCCATGGGAATCCTCGATACGTGACTGCAGGTCAGGCCGGGGATCGTCACGGTAATCCGCCAGCCACAGGCCAACCTGGCCCAGCCCCCCGGCGACGAAGCGGTAGACACTCTCGCGGCAACCCGAGGGCAACTCCTGCTCCAGGGCCGCAACCACAGTACCGGTGGTGCGCACCAGCTCGCCGCCGTCGGGGTCCACCTGGCCGCCAATCAGGCGCAGCAGGCTCGATTTGCCCTCGCCATTCCGCCCCACCAGGCAGATCCGGTCACCGCGATCGACCATGGCGCTGACATTGTCCGCGAGGACCTGGGTTCCATACCGCAGGCTCACGGCATCCAACTGAAGCAACATACTTTTACAACTACACTATTTGAGGGTGTACCCGTTCTCATTCTCGCCCGGGACTGTTGCCGGCCGGCGATTCGGGCTTGTGCGAAAAGGATATTTTACGCATTATTTGACGCGCTGTTTTACTTTTACCGGCGCGAGTTATCAATCGGGTGAGTACTATGTCGATTGACGCAAAGGGAATCGCGTTAACGCTGTTCCTGGTGCTGGCTGCCTTCCCGGCACTCGGCGAAACCAACGCGGAAAAAGCAGTTGCCCAGCGGGAGAAACTGCAGGAAGCCCGCGAGGCTATTGGCCGCGGCGATACTGCCGAGCTCAAGCGCCTGAAACAGGAGCTGCAAGACTACCCGCTCCTGCCCTATCTCGACTACTGGGCCATCAGCCGGAAAATCCACCGCCTCCCCTACGACGAGATCGACCAGTTCATCAGCCAGCACCGGGACACCGCCATCGGTGACTGGATGCGCGTGCGAATCCTGCGCGAACTGGGGAGTCGCAAGCGCTTCCGCGCCTACCTGAAGTACTACGAACCGGACAAGATCACCCGGACCTCACTCAAGTGTTACTACGCCGACGCGCTGTCCCGTCACGGCGACAAGGATACCGCATACGCGCTGGTTGAGGAGCTGTGGATGGTGGGCCGGTCGCAGGCCGAGGAATGTGACCCGGTATTCAACCGCTGGATGAAAGACGGCGGCCTGACCCCCGAACTGGCCTGGGGTCGCCACCTGCTGGCAGTGGAGAACCGCAATCTGGACCTGGCGGAGTATATCGCCCGCAAAATGGAGCCCGAACAGGCCCGCCTTGCCGAGCTGCTGCGCTCCGTGCACCGGGATCCCGGCCAGCTCTCCAATTACACGCGCTTTATCAATGAGCGCCCCGAGTACCGGCAGATTGTCCTGCACGGGCTCGAGCGCCTCGCCCGGAAAGATGCCCGCCAGGCAGAGCAGGCCTGGCAGCGGTTCGAGACCAGCTACCTGTTTGCCGATGCAGAGCGGGAACAGCTGCTGCGCAACCTGGCCCTGCAGTTTGCCCGCCAGGACGATATCGACGGCCTCCGGGCCTTCTTCAAGCGGACCGAGAAGTTTACCGACCCACGCACCATCGGCTGGCTGGCAAGACAGTCGATGCGCGAGCTGGACTGGGCCCAGGTGGAATTCTGGATCGATCGACTGCCCGCAGAGGAACAGCTACAGGATGTCTGGCTCTACTGGAAGGCGCGCTCCCTGGAAGAGCAGTACGGCAAGGGCCGCGCGGACGAGGCTGTACAGCTCTATCGCCAGGCGGCGGAAGAGCGCAGCTATTACGGATTTCTATCGGCCGACATTCTTGGGCTGAACTACAGCTTCGTCGACCGTCCCGCCAAGGTCACACCGGAGCTGGTAGAGGAGATGGCTGCCCGCCCCGGCATGCTGCGTGCCCGTGAACTGCAGGCCATTGGCGAGCTCTACCATGCCCGGCGCGAGTGGAATTATGCCACCGAAGGGCTGGGTCACACGGAGCTGCTGACCGCCGGCAAGGTCGCCAGTGCCTGGGGCTGGTACCACAAGTCGATCCGCTCGGTGCTCGCCGCAGACTACCTGGACGACCTGGAGCTGCGCTTCCCCCTCGCCTTTGCCGATATTGTGACCGATGTCAGCAACCGGATGAGCGAGAAAACCGCGCTGGACCCCTACCTGATCTACGCCGTAGCGCGGCAGGAAAGCCATTTCGCGCACGACGCCAGGTCCCACGCCGGCGCCCTGGGCCTGATGCAGCTACTCCCATCCACTGCCCGCGCCACGGCCCGCAAGGCCGGGGTGAGCTATCGCCGCAGCTGGGACCTGCTGACCCCGAAAACCAATATCGCACTGGGCAGCTTTTACCTGCGGACCCTGCTGAACCGGTTCGACAACAACCGGATCCTCGCTGCCGCGGCCTATAACGCAGGGCCCACCCGGGTGGCCGGCTGGCTGCGGGAAACCGGCCGACAGCTGCCCTACGACGTTTGGATTGAGACGATTCCATACCACGAGACCCGCAAGTACGTACAGAATGTACTCGCGTACTCGGTGATCTATGCCTATCGCAGCGGCACGACAAAACCTTTATTGAGGGATAACGAGGCCGCCAGCAAGCTCTGAGCCTGGAGGGTCCGGGGGAATCCCGGACCCTGGCGTGAAAGAAGCAAGCCTGCACAGGAAAGAAAAGGAAATGAAACCGGGAGCCCGGGCTGACTCTCCAGCCCTGGCCTCCGGCTATGGGTGCCGGATACGCACCCGCAGCCAGTCCACCAGCCCATCGCGATCGAACGGCCACCCCAGCACATCCTCCGGATCGCCGAGGCCCACAACCGGTATCCGGGTACCGAAGCGCTGCTCCAGGTCGTCATCAGCGGCGATATCCACTTCCCTGAGCCGTAACCCAAAGCTATCCAGCACCGGCCAGATTTCTGCCTTGGCCTTCTCGCACAGGCTGCAGCCGAGGGTGGTATAAAGCAGAAGCTCTGCCGGTTTATCTCCCGCCATGATTCAGAGCAGGCCCTGCTGGCGGGCCCAGAGGACACCTGCCACACCCAGCCCCAGCAACAGCACCACACTGAACCACAGCCAGGGGCTGCCACCGGCCTCGGCGGTGGCTGCGTCACCAGCGTAGCGCTGGCGCTCGCGGGTCATTTCCGCTTCAGGTACTGGCTCGCCATGGACCGCCGACGCCTGTGCCTGCCCGCCGGTATGCTGTGTCGCAGGCTCATGCTGCGGCGGAATTGTCACGGCGGGGCGCACAGTGGTCTTGTCGAGTTCATCCGCGGGGCCCACCACGCTGAAGCTCAGGGTGTCGAAACGCAGTTCATCACCGCGGCGAACCCGCGTCTCGGATACCCGGCGGTTGTTCAGGTAAGTGCCATTGGCGGAACCGAGATCCACCACGAACAGCAGCCCGTCGCGAACCTCCAGGCGTGCATGCCTGCGGGAGAGGTGTGACAGGGAAAAAGTGATATCGCACTCATCCGAGCGCCCCACCACACTGGTCTCCTTGACCGGGAAGACCCGCCCGGCGATGGCCGGATGATTGGCTCGCAGCGCCCACGAAACGGCACTGCTGGCAGAAGAGCCGGACCGGAAACGGGTCACTTTGGGGTCGACAACCCCGAGCTGGCGATCACCGACTGTGACACGATCGTTCAAATTCAGCTGGCACGGACCGGTAACGGGCTTGCCATTCACAGCCAGCCCGCCATAACCGGCAAGGTCGCGAAGGGTCAGTGTGTCACCGTCGACGACAACCTCGGCGTGCAGTTTTGCCACCGAGTCGCTGGCGAGGGTCAGGTCACAGGTCGAGGCACGACCGATAGTTACCCTTGGCGCCACCAGCCAGACGCCCTGTCCGGCATCCTTGAGATCGCAGAGTTTAAACATTGATTATGTTCCTGATGATGCGGGGTCAGGCACGCCATCACCGGGGAAGCATTCATAGCCTTGCCCCGGCCGGCGTTTCGACTCACTACTTTATTGTCCCTGAGGCTCCGGGAAGAGTTGTGAGACCACCCATCTTGTTGTTAACGGAAAAAGTCTATCACGAAGTTTTTGCATGGCATGTGATTGGGTTTGCAGCGTACAATCTCTGACTGCAATATGCTCCCTGTCACAGAATTCCTGCCTTTCGCAGTAAGCCCCAGGCGTTCTCTGGCAGTCCTTCCCGCTGCTGTGCCCACGGAAATGCGAAGTACGGGAAGGCATAAACTCAGCCCGGTTAAGGAATCGGCGCCCCTGGTTATCTGTTGCACAGTCACGCAACTTTGACGGGAAAGCCCCTCTGGTGGCTGGCGCCAAAAACCACAATAAGACACAGGTAGTTGCACGCAGTGAGTGAAGCCAAAGTACGCGATGTATCGAGGCACACGGTTCCCCAGCGACCGGCAGAGCCAGAACCGCCGGCGCGCAGCGCTGGCGCGACACACCCCGGCTTCAAGCGCGAGCAGAACGAGGACGCACTCTGGTCCGATGAGCAGCGCGGCGTGTGGGTTGTGGCAGACGGGCTGGGTGGCCACCAGGCCGGTGAAATCGCCAGCAAGACGGTTGTGGAGGAAATCCAGCGCTCCTCCGCCACCGACCGCCACTATGAACACGCGCTGCAGCGTGCCCATGCCCTGCTCCTGGGTGATGAACAGAGCACTGGCAACATGGGCTCTACCGCGGTGGTGGTAGCCGAGGAAGGCGCATATTTCCATATCTACTGGGTTGGCGACAGTCGCGCCTATCTCTGGTCTCCCGGCGAGGGGAACGGCCAGCTGAAACAGCTCACCAACGACCATTCCTACGTGCAGATGCTGGTCGACTCCGGGGCCATCAATCCCCAGGAGGCCGCCAGTCACCCGAACCGGCATGTCATCACCCGCTGCATCGGCGGCAGCACCAACCCCAGCCTCGATGTGGACCGCATGTCATCCCCCTGGAGGCCAGGCGACCGCCTGCTGCTGTGCAGCGATGGCCTCAGTGCAGAGGTCGAACCGCAGGTGATCGCGGAAATCCTGGCAAACAATGCCGATTGTCGCCGCGCCGCAGACCTCCTGGTTGCCGCCGCGCTGGACGCCGGAGGTAAGGACAATATCACCGTGCAAATCATTGACGCACCGGACCCGGCCGCCACACCGGGTAAAAACACCGCTGCCGCCAACGGCAACACCGTCCGGATTATCCTGGCAGTGTTGGCGGCCACCGCGATAACCATGGTTTTTACCGGCTGGCTTCTCGGCCTGTTACCGCGTTAGGGAAAGAAAGATCGATGGAGGTTGTCAGCAACAGTAACAACACGCTGGAGATACCGGGTTACCGCATCCTGAAGAAGATCAACCAGGGCGGGATGTCTACCGTGTACCTGGCGGTACAGCGCAGCGTGGGCCGGCAGGTGGCACTCAAGGTGATGTCGCCGGTCCTGAACGCCGACCCGATTTTCAGTGAGCGTTTCCAGCGCGAAGCCAATATTGTTGGCCAACTGTCACACCCCAATATTGTCGGCATCCACGATATCGGCCGCTTTCGCAGCCTCAACTATATCGCCATGGACTTTATGCCGGGCGGCTCTGTATCCGACCGGTTCTCCAACGGTGTCATCGACCCGATGGACGCCCTCAATATCACGCGGCAGATCGCCCTTGCCCTGGACCACGCCCACGGCAAGGGGTACGTACACCGGGACCTGAAACCGGAAAACATCCTCTTCAGGGAGGACGGGTCCGCGGTCCTGACGGATTTTGGCGTCGCCCGCGCCGTGGCGCGCACCACCCGTATGACCAGCAGTGGAATGGTGGTGGGCACCCCGCACTACATGAGTCCGGAGCAGGCACGTGGGGCGGCCATCGACGGCCGCGCCGATATCTACAGCCTCGGCATTGTTTTTTATGAAATGCTCACCAGTGTCGTGCCCTTCCAGGCCGATGAGGCGGTGGCTATCGCCATCAAACACCTCACCGACCCGGTGCCGCGCCTGCCGGCCCGGCACTCCCTGTACCAGGGATTGATCGACCGTTTCCTGGCGAAGGACCCGCAGGATCGCTTCCAGCGTGGACTCGATGTAGTCGACGCCATCGACCAGCTGATCGCCACGCTGGCGGGCAAGCCCTCGCCCCGGGCCACCCAGCTGAACAACACCGCCGTGCGTACCTCTAGCCTGGTGCGCGCCCTCATCATGACCCTGTACGGCACCGCCCGCGACCACATCGCCGCAGCCTGGGCCCGCTGGCGGGACAAACCCCTGCACACCAACCATCCGCGCGCCGAGCAGGCCACCATCATGCGGATCCAGGAGGTGATCCAGCAGGCCCCCAGGAAAAAAGTACAACAGTGGACCTTCGGCTCGGTAACCGCCGGCGGGCTGCTGGTCGCCTGGATCCTGTTCAGCCTGCTCAGCTACCAGTACGACTGGTGGTCGGATGATTCCGCTATTAGCAGTGCCAGCGAATTCACGGCAAGGTTACTGCTACCCGAACCACAGGACGATCCGGTAGACACACCCGAGGCACCCCCCGCCGGCGACTCCCAACCGGTCGCCGCTGCAGCAGCTACAACCGACCAGGGAAACCAGCAACCCGCCGGGGAGACTGACACCACTGGCCCGGCAGGGAATGAAGCCGAATCCGGAGCAGTCATTGCAGAGCAGCCAGCCGATTCACCCGGGGAAGCTGCAGGAGACACCCAACCAGCGGGGAGCGGATTAGTCGCGGACGCGACTGGCGCGGAGACCGGCGAGGATCCCGGGACTGGGGCTGGGACCGAGACAGCAGCCGAAGCAGCCCCGGGCGGTGCGGAAAAGTTCACGCTCAATGTCAGGACCCGCCCCGCCAACGCGCAGGTCCGGATCATGAATATTGCCCCCCGGTACGAGGCCGGCATGGCACTGGCGCCGGGACGCTACGATGTGGAGGTGAGCAGGCCCGGTTATAACACCGAACGCCGCTGGATCCAGATCAGCAATGCAGACCGGGATGTCTCCATCCGGCTCGCGCGCAGTTACCCGCGCGGCGAGGTATTGCGCCCTGCCCTTGCCGATGGTGGCAGCTCGCCCAGCCTGGTAATCGTTGGGCCCGGCAGCTTTACCATGGGAGATGACAAACGGGCTTCGGCGAGTCCCGAGCACCGGGTTTCCATTGAGCAGCCGTTCGCGATTTCCCGGCACGAAATCACCTTCAACCAGTACGACCGTTTCGCGGAAGCCACCGGTGCCGCACTGCCGGGCGACGAGGGCTGGGGCCGCGAGCACCGCCCCGTCATCAATGTTTCGTGGAGAGATGCACAGGCCTACACACGCTGGCTTTCGGAGCAGACCGGCAAACGCTTTCGCCTGCCAAGCGAGGCCGAATGGGAATACGCGGCCCGCGGCGGTGAAACGCAACCTTTCTGGTGGGGCGATGCAGACCCCAGGGGTAAGGCCAATTGCCGGCGTGGCTGCGACAGCGAATTCGTGGGCATTTTCCGGGCCGGCAGCGCTCCTGTAGGCCACTATGCGGCCAACGGCTTCGGGCTTTTTGATACTGCGGGCAATGTCGCCGAGTGGACCCGGGACTGCTTCGTGGCCGACTACCAGAATGCCCGCAGTGACGGCCAGCCGGCAAAGGTGAAAAACTGCAACCTGCGCACCGTGCGCGGCGGCTCCATGCGCGATCCGCTATACAACGTGAGCTCCGTGCACCGGGCCGGGCAAAACGAGATTTCCATGTCGAAAGAGATTGGGTTTCGTGTAGTCATGGAACTCGACTGAACCCGGGTGAATTACTGGACAGGAAACAGGCCGTGAGAAAGATCCCGCAATTTACGACTTACCTTCTGGTTGCCGGCCTTATGGCCGGCTGCAACGGCGTCGACTTCCGGACGAATGTGGGCCCCTATGCCAAGAGCCGTATCGCCAGCGCCGGAGTGCGGGAATACTCGCCCGTGGAGATCGGCCGCTACGATGCGGTTTCACTCGGCTTTGTGGATTCTTCTGCATGCCAGGACCGCATCGACGCACCGGAACCGGAGCGCTCGGACCTCGTTCGCAAGATGAAGCAACGGGTGCACGACATGGGCGGCAACGGCATTGTGGTAGAAAGCTGCGGCAAGGCTGCGCTGGGCACTTGCCGGGTGTACCTGGAATGTCGAGGCATGGCCTATTCAGTGCCCGAACGCCAGAGCCGCCCTTAAACGGCCGGCGCTCCCCCCGTAAAGCGATCAACCCCGGCGTATTTCCCAGACATTATGGATCTTCGGGTTGCGCTGGAAATCCCGGTCCAGCAGTTGGCTGGACAGTTCCCTCACCGCAAACTCTCCCGAGACACCCTCCCCCATCTTGAAACTGCGCAGGTTGTTGGAGAACAGCAGCGTCCCGGACGGTGCCAGCAGGGCCATGCACTGGCGAATCAGGGATTCATGGTCACGCTGGATATCGAGCACGCCACGCATCCTGGCAGAATTCGAGAAACTCGGCGGATCCAGGAAAATCAGGTCGTACTCCCCGCGGCGATTTTGCTGTGCGGACTGCAACCATTGCAGGCAATCCGCCTCTACCAACTGGTGGCGGTACGGATCCAGGCCATTGCGACGGAAGTTACGTGCCGCCCAGGCCTGGTAGGTTTTGGACATATCGACGCTAGTACTCTGCGCGCACCCGCCCAGGGCCGCCTGCACTGTGGCGGTACCGGTATAGCAGAACAGGTTCAGCAGTTTCTTGCCTGAAGCCAGCGTTCTCAGGTGTTGCCGGACCGGGCGGTGATCCAGGAATATCCCGGTATCGAGGTAATCCCAGAGATTAACCTCGAACTCGGCACCGTACTCCTCAACCCAGAAAGACCTGCCGGAGTCATCGCGACGCTGGTACTGGCTGCCACGGCCCTTGTGGCTGTGACGGCGTCGCTCCTTGATACTGATATTGCGTTGCGGGATGTCGAGCACCGCTTCTACCGCGCGCACCAGTTCCCGCAGGCGGGCCCGGGCCTTTTCCTCGGGTATCTGTGCCGGGGCGCGGTACTCCTGCACGTGGGCGAAGTCTTCTCCCTCCAGTGAGCGATAGAGGTCAATTGCCGCGGCGTACTCGGGCAAGTCCGCGTCGTAAAGGCGGTAGCAGCTGAGACCGCCCTTGCGGGCCCATTTACCGGTTGTCCGGAGGTTCTTGCGTAGCCGGTTGGCCACCATCTCTGCCTCTGCCGACAGGCGCGGGCCGCCAGTACCAGCCTGCCCGCCAGCCTCCGCAGCGGCACGGATCTCGAACAGTAATAACTGGCTGGGGATACTGCCGTTGTAGAGTTTGTACTGCTTGTGGGAACGCAAGCCGGTAGCATGGCCAAGCTCTGGGTTCCCGGTAAAGATACCCACCAGCCAGCCCGGGAACTCTGCCTTGAGCTGGCGTCCCAGCTCGGCATAGGTCTCCCGCAGGGCCTCCTGCTCTCCCAGGCGCTCTCCGTAGGGAGGATTGGTTAACACCAGGCCCGGCTTGATCTCGCGATGGCTGGGCACCTTGAAGGCGGCGACCGGCCGGCAACTGACCCGGACCTGGCGCTCCAGGCCGGCCCGCGCAATATTGGCCTCAGCCGCGAACAGCACCTTGGCGTCGGCGTCATAGCCGCGGATCTCGGGAAGTTGCCGCTGCATGCCGTTCCGGCGGCGCTCCAGGGCCTCCTCCCGGAGGCGATTCCAGACATCACTCTGGTGGTTGAGCCAGCGCTCGAAACCAAAGCTCCCCCGCAACAGTCCCGGTGCAATATCCGCGGCCATCATGGCACCTTCAATCAAAATCGTGCCCGAGCCACACATGGGGTCGAGCAAAGCCCCGCCGTTTGCCGCAATATCCGGCCAGCCACTGCGCAGCAGCAGGGCCGCCGCCAGGTTTTCCTTGAGCGGCGCGGCGCCGATATGTGTGCGGTAGCCGCGCCTGTGGAGACTATCCCCACTCAGGTCGAGGGCAATATCGAGTGAATCCCGCTGCAGGCGCAGTGCAACTGTCAGGTCCGGTTGGTTCCGGTCTACCAACGGCCGCTCCCCGGTCTTCTGCCGAAGCCGGTCAACCACGGCATCCTTGGCCTTCTGCGCGCCGAACTGGCTGTTGCGAATTTCGCGGTTGGTACCGGAGAACTGCAGCCAGAGCTTGCCGCTGGGATTGATATGCTCCTCCCAGGGCAGTGCCGCCACTGCACGGTACAGGTCATCGGCAGTGCGCACTGTGGTCCGGTCGAGACGCAGCAACACCCGGTTCGCCAGTCGGCTCCAGAGGCAACACCGGTATGCCAGCTCCAGGTCACCGGCAAAATGCACCGCAGCCGGCTGCTCCCGCAACTCCACCGCGCCCAGGGCCTGCAGTTCACTCGCAAGCAGGCCTTCGAGACCACGGGGGCAGGTTGCAGTCAGGGGGATCATATCTTTTGGCAAAACTTCTCTTCCACGCTCTATTTGCTGTTCAGAAACGGCTATAGCGGTTTCTTCTATCAATCAGGTTTTTGAGACCCAAGCGATCATTCACACAAAGGCAACATTCTGCTCTACTGGAAATCCAGATAAAACAAACGCCGGAACACAATTACCGGCAATCGCCAGAGTCAGGGCGGGAACCTGTGCAGCTCCCGGCAAACTGTTCCAGAGACCGGCTCCTGCGACCCACTTATTGCGCCCAGCGGCTGTTCCACAGCACAAAGCCAGAATGTGAAATTCAACGCCTCAGGCTGACCGGTCACCAATAAACGGTCCCGTACATACTATTTCCGGGGGCCATGAATGCTTAAAAATATACTTGATGCTGTCTTACCCGACAGGCTTACAGGCAACACTTTCCAATGACAGTCGCCTGTTTGCGTCCCGCGCTTCCAACCCGGGGAGAATGCTTGGATTCCCCGGTGGCCACAGTAATCTAGAAACAGCAATACAGAACTAACCACCAGGCGGCAACCCGGCCATAACTTTCACTAAGCTTAGGGATAAAGGACCATAAAAAGTACGCAAAGACCATCTGCGGGCCAGAAGGTCCGTAACAACCAGCCCAAACTGACCGAGAGGTGCTGTATACGATGAAACGCCAAAAACGTAACCAGTCCAGCAGAGCCTTTTGCAAGGGATACCTTGCCGCCACCCAGAGAAGACCCATGGACAGCTGTCCCTACATGAGCGGATACCTTCACCAGGAATGGGTAAATGGATGGCGCGACGGCCGCCAGGATTACTGGAACGGATTTGGGGACTCCACGAAGGCCCAGAAACTAGAAACCTACCGCACCGTAAGTACCAATATCCACCATCCCAACGGGTGGAGCACCGTCTGAATAAAGGCAGGCGCCCGGTGGCTGGGATCAGCCTCCGGGCGCGTTCCGGCCCGATTTATACCATCCCCCGACGCCCACCAGGGAACCCGACTCCAGGGTCCTAGCGATTCTCACCTTCCGCCTGGGGCTGGGCGGCACGCTTTTCATCGATACCACCCTGGCGACGCAGCAGCGCAATCGCCTCGACCGCCTCGCGAATGACCGCCGGCCCGCGATAAATGAAGCCCGTGTAGATCTGTACCGCGGTGGCACCCGCGCGGACCTTCTCCACCGCACTCTCGCCATCAAAGATACCGCCGACACCAATAATCGGCAGGGCTCCCTGTAGCTCGCCGGACAGGATCCGGATTACATTGGTCGACCGTTCCGCCAGCGGCCGACCACTCAGGCCGCCCTCTTCCTGGCCATGGGGTAAATCACTGACGGCTGACTTGTCGACAGTCGTGTTTGTGGCTATCACCCCATCGATCTCGTACTTGCGCAGTGCGGCGGCCACTTCGGCAATCGCCTCCTCCTCCATGTCGGGGGCAATTTTCACTGCCAGGGGGACATAGCGATCGCCATCCTGTGCCAGCTGCGCCTGCTTGGTCTTCAGCGCATCCAGCAGGCTATTGAGGCTTTCCCCGAACTGCAGGTCCCGCAGCCCCTTGGTGTTGGGGGATGAGACATTGGCGGTGATGTAGTCCGCGTACGGATAGACTTTCTCCATGCAGTGGCAGTAGTCGTCCGCTGCCCGCTCAACCGGGGTATCGAAGTTCTTGCCTACATTGATGCCCAGCACCCCGCCGTAGCGACGGCGACGCACGCGCTCCACCAGGTAATCCACGCCCTCGTTATTGAACCCCATCCGGTTGATGATCGCCTCGGCCTCTTCCAGGCGGAAGATCCGTGGCGAGGGGTTGCCGGGCTGTGGCCGCGGTGTCACTGTGCCGACCTCGACGAAGCCAAAACCCAGGGCGCCCAGCCCATTGAATGCCTGCGCATTCTTGTCGAGGCCTGCAGCCAGGCCTACCGGATTGGGCAGGGTCAGCCCCATGACCTCCACCGGGTCGTCGGCCGGCGGGTCAGCAAACAGTGACAGTAGTCCCAGCCGCTCCGCGGCCCCGATACCATCCATGGAAATATGGTGCGCCCGCTCCGGATCGAGGGCGAACAGGGCCTTGCGTAGATACGAATACATGCTCTCTCGTTACCTGAATGTCTTACCGTGTATCACTTATCCAGCCGGGATCTCGTCCGGATCCGTAAGGCTTTCCTGGTCGGCGGTGGCATTGGCCAGGTACATCAACTCCCGCAGGGCCACCGTGAACATCGCGAAATCCGTGCTCGGTGCTGCCCGCAGCTCGGCCAGGATGCCATTCCAGCGCTGGATTGCGGGCGCCATGATAGCCTTCCAGCGGTCCATCGCGCCATCCACATCGAGATCGCTCTCCGCCGCCAGGCGCAGGATGTTCACCGCCAGGCTGCTCAGCTGGTTGTCCAAGTCATCCATGCTGGTCTCGCGCGCCTGTGCATGCCAGAAGCTCTCCACCGGGAGGTCGATGATCTGGCCGCCGAACCAGGGCAGGTCCAGTGCGTCGGCCAGCTGGAAGTAGATCCGCGCCACCTCTTCCACCGGGCGGTTGCTGACCCGCGCCGACTCGGAGATACCCAGGGCGGAGTACAGGTAGGTGGGGGAAGCCGCAAGCAGTGCGACACCCTCCGGGATACCGCCAGCCAGCAGTTCCTCGTACTTCTCCTCCCACAACTGCCTGGGACGGCCGCTCAGGACCTCCGGCAGGGCCTTGATCACCCGCTGTACCGAATCCCGGTACGGCATCTGCCCATCAGTAGCATCCAGGTCACTGCGGCGATTGCGGATAAACCAGCGCGCGGCACGGCGCACGCGGCCGATCATCGAGTTCAGCAATTCCAGCTGCAGGTCTGCCGACACCTGGTAATCCAGCGCCGCGATAGCCTCCTGGAAGTCGTCCATGAGGTAGACGTCACGGGCACTGATGTAAGCGGCGGCGATGCTATCGATATCCGCTCCGGTTGCACCACTGATGCGGTGGTAGAAAGTGATCCCCATATTGTTGACCATCTCATTGGCCACCTGGGTCGCCACTATCTGGCGGCGCAGGGGATGGTCGTAAACCATCTCCCGGTAGCGCGCCACCAGCTCCTCGGGGAACGCCGATTCCACGGCTTCCAGCACCCGCGGGTTCTCGATGATCGCCGCCTCCAGCAGCTCTTCCTTGAGCTTCACCTTGACGTAGGAGATCAGTACCGACAGCTCGGGACGCGTCAGGTACTGCCCCTTGTTCTGGCGCTCGTTGATCTGCTCGTTGTCCGGGATAAACTCCAGTGCGCGGCGCAGGCGGCCCTCACTCTCCAGGGCGTTGATGGTGCGGCGATACTCGTCGAGGCGCTCCGGCACCTGCCGCTCGGCAACACTGAGGGCCTGGGTCTGCTCGTAGTTGTTGTGCAGCACCAGCTCCGACACCGACTCGGTCATTTCCTCCAGCATCTGGTTGCGCTGCTTGCCGGTGAGATCGCCATTGGCCACCACCTTGTCGAGGAGAATCTTGATATTCACCTCGTGGTCCGAACAGTCCACGCCGCCGGCATTGTCGATGAAGTCGGTATTACAACGGCCACCTTTCAGGGCGAACTCAATCCGGCCACGCTGGGTCATGCCCAGGTTCCCGCCCTCGCCAAACACGCGTGCACGGAGTTCATGGCCGTCCACGCGCAGGTTGTCGTTGGCCTTGTCGCCCACCTGCGGGTGTGATTCCGTCGAGCCCTTGACGTAGGTGCCAATGCCACCGTTCCAGATCAGGTCCACCGGGGCCTTCAGCATCGCGTTGATCAGCTCGTTCGGGTTGAGCTTGTCCGCCTCGATCGCAAAGGCCTCTTTCATTTCCGGTGTAATCGCGATCGACTTTGCACTCCGGTCAAAAATACCGCCGCCCTTTGAGATCAGCGAAGTATCGTAATCCGTCCAGCTGGACCGGGGCATATCAAACAGCCGCTTGCGTTCGGCAAAGCTGGTGGCGGCATCCGGGTTGGGGTCAACGAAAATATGCAGGTGGTTGAACGCGCCTTTCAGGCAGATGTGTTCGGACAGCAGCATGCCATTGCCAAAGACATCCCCCCCCATATCGCCAATGCCGATTACCGAGAAGTCCTCTTCCTGGACATTCACGCCCATCTCGCGGAAATGGCGCTGTACTGAGACCCAGGCGCCGCGGGCGGTGATCCCCATCTTCTTGTGGTCATAGCCCTGGCTGCCTCCGGATGCGAATGCATCACCCAGCCAGAAGTCGTATTCCGCGGCAATGCCGTTGGCGATATCGGAGAAGCTCGCGGTGCCCTTGTCCGCCGCCACAACCAGGTAGGGGTCGTCCGCATCCCGGCGTACCACCTGCTCGGGGGGCAGCACCTCGCCCTCCTTGAGGTTGTCGGTAATATCCAGCAGGCCGCGAATAAATGTCTTGTAGCAATTGATTCCCGCCTCGAGCATGGCTTCGCGACCACCATCCGACGGTGGGCGGCGCACCACAAAGCCGCCCTTGGCGCCACTGGGCACAATCACCGCATTCTTCACATTCTGGGCTTTCACCAGGCCCAGGACCTCGGTACGGAAATCCTCCAGCCGGTCGGACCAGCGCAGCCCGCCGCGGGCCACTTTGCCGCCCCGCAGGTGGACACCCTCGACCTGGGGCGAGTAGACGAAAATCTCGAACTCCGGCCGCGGCTCCGGCAGGCCCGGGATATTGCGCGGGCTGAACTTGATGGAGATGTAATCCTTGGGTTTGTCGTCCTCGGCCGGCTGGAAGAAGTTGGTGCGCAGGGTGGCAAGGATCAGGTCCAGGTAGCGACGCAGTACCTGGTCCTCGTTCAGGTTGTCCACCTTGTCGAGGCCATCGTGGATCTTCTTGACCAGGCGCTCTACCCGCGTCTGGTCCTGCTTGTTGCTGCTGCCCACCCGCGGATCGAACATGGCCCGGAACAGGGCTACCAGGTTACGGGTAATCTCCACATGATTGGCGAGTGTGGCCGCGATATAGGGCTGGCTGCCGCTGAACTTGGTCTGCTTCAGGTAACGGGCGTAGGCACGCAGCATGGTGACCTCGCGCCAGTTCAGGCGCGCCGCCAGCACCAGCCGGTTGAACCCGTCACTCTCGGCAACACCATTCCAGATGGCCGCGAAGGCATCCTGGAACAGATTGCGGGATGCCTGGGCATCGATGCGGGTCGGCAGGCCGAACTCCAGGTGGAACTCGTGCATCCATACATCGCTGACGCCTTTCGGCCGGATGGTATAGGGGAACTCGCCCATCACCCGCAGGCCCAGGTGCTCGAGCACCGGAATTACATCCGAAAGTGGCAGGTTGCCGCCCCAGTTGAACACTTTGAAACGCAGGCTGCCCGGGGCAGCGCCCACCGGCTGGTAAAAGCTCATCGCGACGCGGTTGTGGGGGTTCAGCTCCGCCATTGAGGAGATATCCTGCACCGCGATACGAGGCTCGAAGTCCTCGCGGTAGCCGGCCGGGAAGGCGCGACCGTAGACACCGTAGAGTCGGTTGCCCTCTTCCTCGCCGTGACTCTCAACCAGGGACTTATGGAAAACGTCTTCCCAGGAACGGGTTATATCCACGATCTGCGCCTCCAGTCGCGCCTCGTCAATCTCCAGGGTCTCGGCCGGGTCGACCCGGAATACGAAATGCACCCTTGCAAGAATGGATTCAGAAAAATAAGTGGTAAATTCGGATTCACGGGCATCGATCGCCTTGGCGATATGCGCGCAGATCTCCTCGCGGACATCACTGTTGAATTGTTCCCGCGGTACATAAACGGTTGCGGTAACAAACTTGCCAAAAGGATCGCGACGCATGAACAGCCGGATGTGGGCTCGCTCGTTCATGCTCAGCACGCCCATCACCGTATCGAACAATCCCTGTGTACTGCTCTGGAACAACTCATCCCGCGGAAAGGTATCCAGTATGCGGCGCAGCGCCTTGCCGTCGTGGCTGTGCGGGGAAAGACCGCTGGATTCCATGATCGAGGCGATCTTGCGGCGAATAATCGGGATCTTGACCGGGCTCTCGGTATAAACCGGCGAAGTATAGAGCCCCATGATCGCGGACTCGCCAATCACTTCACCTTCGGCATCGTAGCGCTTGATGGTCACATAATCGGAATAGGCGGCGCGATGAACCCGTGATTTCACCGAGGACTTGGCGAACGTCAGGTAGTTGGGCCCCTGGTAAAAACGCTGCTTGCCTTCGTTAAAGGCAGCTTCCGGGGTGGGTTCTGCTGACTCTTCTAGCTTCTTGAAAATCCCCAGCCGGCGGTTCTCGACCTCACACAGGACCTTGCGATCCCCCTGCTGGGTAAATTCGTACTCGCGGTAACCGAGGAAGGTGAAGTTGCCATCGCGCATCCACTGCAGGAACGCACAGGCCTCCTGCAGGTTGGCGTCGTCCTCGGCCACGCCGTTATGCAGCTGGTCCTCCATGGCGCTGCAGGTATCCAGCATCGGCACATAGTCATCAACAACCAGCTCGACATCACCCAGCACGTCTTCCAGGGCCGATGACAGGTCGGCGTGGCGGCCGGCGGAGGTGTCCAGGTTGATTTCCACGTAGACCAGCGCCTCGGAAGTGGCGCCGACGGGCACGTCGTCATCGGGCTTGAGGCGGGGCAGCAGTTTCTTCAGCTTGCCCTTGGCGGTGCGCTCCAGATGCAGCACCGTACTCTTGATAGAGTGGATAACCGTATCGCGGCGGTTGATTTCGATACGGACGGAGTCCACCAGGAACGGCATATCCCGCTGCAGGACGCCCACCACCGTGTGGGAGCATTCCCAGCCGTCATCCTCGAGGCGGGGATTGAAAACCCGCACCTTCGGCTTGCCCGGGGTCCGCTGCTGGATAAAGTCCCACCAGGTGTAAATACAACCGTAGACATCGGCCATACGCCGGCCGGCAAGGTCCTCGAGCGGGTACTGGTGCAGGAACTGCTCGGCAAATGCCACCACCGGTTCCGCCTTGTCACCCAGCTTCTCGCGGATTAATACGCTGACCTGTTCAACCAGCTCCTCGCGGCTATCGGTGATCACCGTGGCCATATTCACACAAAACCTCCAAAGTTCACTCAGTGGCGCCGGCAGGAATGGTTGGCCGACTTATCCTTATAGTCTTCGCAGCTTGTGGCCGCGCATCATCATCGCCTTGGCCGCCCGCCAGCTGGTATGCGCCTGGCTGGGCGGCGAACTTTTGAGCAGACCGGCAGCCTAATGCAACCGGCGGTTGCCTCTCCGCTGTGTGCCGCTAGAATCAACGGAATCACGTCTCCGGTCGCGGGCGACTATATATAAAAGATGATAGATAGCCGCCCGCGGGAAAGGGAGCAGGACCATCCTCGACAGAAGAGACATTATGGAATCGACGACGCAAGATATCAGGGATCGCGTTAGGGCCCTGGGCGAATGGCTGGAACAGCAGATCATCGGCCAGGAAACACTGGTCAACCGCATACTCATCGCCCTGCTGGCGGATGGCCACCTGCTGGTGGAAGGTGCGCCGGGCCTGGCGAAAACCAAGGCAATCAAGACGCTCGGCGATGCTATTGAGGGAGATTTTCATCGCGTCCAATTTACGCCGGACCTGCTGCCGGCGGATATTACCGGCACCGATATCTACCGACCGGAAACCGGAGAGTTCCATTTTCAACCAGGGCCAGTGTTCCACAACCTGGTGCTGGCGGATGAGATCAACCGCGCGCCGGCGAAAGTCCAGTCCGCCCTGCTCGAGGCCATGGCCGAGCGCCAGATCAGTGTCGGCCGCAAAACGTATCCGCTGCCCCAGCTGTTCCTGGTGATGGCCACACAAAACCCTATCGAACAAGAGGGTACCTATCCGCTGCCTGAGGCACAATTGGACAGGTTCCTAATGCAGGTGAATCTTGCCTATCCCGATGCTGGCGCGGAAGCAAAAATATTGCGACTGGCCAGATCCGAGGCCAGTATTGGCGAAAATCGCCCTACCGCCGTGGTCAGCCAGGAAGAGGTTTTCCGCGCCCGCAACCAGGTGCTCGAATTGCAGATGGTGGAGGCCGTCGAGACCTATATTGTCCAGCTCGTCATCGCCACCCGCGAGCCGGCGAAGTATGACAGCGAGCTCGCCAGCTGGCTAGATTTCGGTGCCAGCCCCCGGGCCACGATTGCCCTGGACCGCTGCTCCCGCGCGCGCGCCTGGCTCGCCGGCCGCGACTTCGTCACCCCGGACGATGTGATGGAAGTCGCGCCCGATATCCTGCGCCATCGCCTGTTACTGAGCTTTGAGGCCGAGGCTGCCGGCATAACCGCGGACCAGGTGATCCAGCGGCTGCTGCAACTGGTGCCGGCAATCTGATGCCAAAAGCGGTTTCCCATATCGAACTCAGCCCCCGGGGCGCCTATCCCGAAGTGACGCCACTGGTGAAGCTACGTTACATCGCGCGCCAGCTGCAGATGTTCCAGCCCCGCCTGGCCCGCAGCGACCAGGCCGGCGGGCTGCTGACCCGTTATCGCGGCCGCGGGATGAATTTCGAGGAAGTACGCAACTACCAGGCCGGCGACGATGTGCGCTCGATCGACTGGCGCGTAACCGCCCGCACCGGCGAGACCCACACCAAGCTTTACCAGGAAGAGCGCGAGCGCCCGGTGGTCATCCTGGTGGACCTGCGATCGCCGATGTTCTTCGGCAGCCGCCGCGCGTTCAAGTCGGTGGTGGCGAGTGGTATCGCCGCGGCCCTGGGCTGGGCCGGCCTGCACCACAGCGATCGCATCGGCGCCATACTGTTTACCGACGATGGTATCGATACCGTGCGCCCGCGCCGCAGCCACCACGCGGTGCTGGCAATGATCCACGCGATGGTCGAACTCGCCGGGGAATTGCGCAACCCGGTACCCGCCCCCGGCAGCCAACCGCTCACGGTCCTGCTGGAAGAGGCACGGCGTATCAGCCGCCCGGGTACCGCACTGTTCCTGATATCCGATTGCCACGACCTCGATGACAGCTGCGCCCAAGCCCTGTACCTGCTGACCCGCCACGCCGACCTGCAGGTGCTCCGCATCACGGACCCCCTTGAGCTCAACCTGCCCCGGGAGTCGCTCACCATCTCGGACGGTCGCCAGCGCACCTTCCTCAATGGCAATAACCGGCCACTGCGGGAGCACTTCGCCGAGCGCCAGGCGGGAGCGCGGGAGGCCGTGGAGCAACTGTGCCGGCGGCACCGGTTGCCGCTGCTCGACTTCGACACCAGCGAACCGCTGGTGCCTGCCCTGCTCAGTTACTTCGGCACCCGCCAGCCGGATACCTCCGCGCGCGGCTCCACAGCCGATAAGGTGGTGGTCCCATGAGGATCCCCATCGCCCAGCAGACACCGGCCCAGCCGCCCCTTTCGCCAGAGCAACAGGAACTGCTGGCACAGCTGCGGGATATTCACGAGCCGGCACCACTGGCCTGGTGGCCGCCTGCGCCGGGCTGGTGGTTGCTGGCCGCCCTGGTGGTGGCAGCGGTGATCCTGGCCGCACTGTGGATACAGCATGCACGGGACCGGGTGCGCCGTGGACGCTACCGGCAGGAGGCGGTTCGCCTGCTGCAGGAAGTCGATATTGAAAGCCCCCGGGCAACCGAAGAGCTCAATGAGATCCTCAAGCGGGTGGCCGTCGCCAGCTACGGCCGCCGCCGCGCCGGCACCCTGACCGGCAGGCAATGGCTCTCTTTCCTGGAACAGAGTGGCGGCAGGCCCTGCCCGCCCATGGCACAGCAAGCGCTACTGGAACAGCTTTACCGACGCGACGCATTCGACGCGGATGCCAACAGCGCCCTGCAGCAGTTCGCCATCGACTGGGCCAGGTCGCACAAAACCCGTATTGATGATGCCCGGAGCACAAACATAACGGAGGCCCAAAGTGTTTGAGTTCGCTCTGCCCTGGGCCTTCCTGCTACTGCCCCTGCCGCTGCTGACCCGGCAGCTGCTGCCCCGCTCCCGGCCGCTGGACAGCGCCCTCAAGGTGCCCTTCTATGCCGAGCTCTCCCAGCGCGGCAGCGGCACCCCGGGGAAAATGGCCAACCTGCTGTTGCTGTGGCTCCTGTGGCTGCTGCTGGTCGCGGCAGCCGCCCGCCCGCAGTGGTATGGCGAGCCGATTACGCAGACCAGCAGTGCCCGCGACCTGCTGCTGGCGGTGGACATTTCCGGCAGTATGGAAACCCCGGACATGCTGCTCAATGGGCGACCGGCAATGCGTATCGATGCCGTCAAGCGGGTTGTGGGTGACTTTGTCGAACGGCGCCAGGGCGACCGCCTGGGCCTGGTGCTGTTCGGCACCCGCGCCTACCTGCAAGCGCCACTCACCTATGACCGGGAAACCGTGGGTACCCTGCTGCAGGAGGCGCAGATCGGCTTTGCCGGCCAGGGCACCGCAATCGGCGACGCCATCGGCCTGGCGGTTAAACGCCTCACCCAGCGCCCCGCCGAGCAGCGGGTCCTGATCCTGCTGACTGACGGCGCCAACACCGCCGGCGAAGTCGCCCCCCTCAAGGCCGCTGAACTCGCCCAGCAGGCCGGCGTTACGGTATACACCGTGGGCGTGGGCGCAGAGGAAATGGTACGTCCCGGGCTGCTGGGCAGCCGTTTCGGGTCGCGGCGCATCAACCCGTCCCGGGACCTGGACAGCGAAACCCTGCAGGCTATTGCCGACCGTACCGGCGGGCAATATTTCCGCGCCCGGGACCCGGCGGAACTGGCGCGCATTTACGAAGAGCTGGATCGCCTGGAGCCTGTGGAGCAGGAGGCCGCCTCCTACCGTCCGCTGCGCTCACTGTTTATCTGGCCCCTGGCAGCAGCCCTGTTGCTGGCACTGCTCTGGGCACTGGTGCCCCTGGGCCGCTCGGGCATCACATTCCTCGCCGGACGAGTTGGGGCAAGACAGCGCCAGCGCGGGGAGGAAATGACATGAACCTGCTGGCCGACCTGCAACAGTTTCATTTCCTGCGGCCGTACCTGTTACTGCTACTGCTGCCGGCCGCACTCGCGTGCTGGGGCCTGGCGCGAACGGTGTTCAACAGCGGCCAGCTGCAGAAGCTGGTAGATGCCGACCTGCTCCCCCACCTGTTACTGCGGGGCGGGTCACGCCGCCCGCTGCTTTTTTCGCTGATCTTCCTGCTACTGGCGGGCATGATCATCGCACTCGCCGGGCCCACCTGGCGCAAGCTGCCGACCCCCGTATTCAGCAACCAGGATGCCCTGGTGATACTGCTGGACCTGTCCCCGTCGATGATGGCCACCGACCTGACACCGGACCGCCTTACCCGGGCACGGCTGAAAGTGCTGGACATCCTCAAGCAGCGGGAGGACGGGCTGACGGCCCTGGTCGCCTATGGCGGCGAGGCCCACGTTGTCACGCCATTGACGGAAGACACCGCCACCATCGCCAACCTGGTACCGGCGCTGTCACCGAAAATCATCCCCGTACCGGGAAGCAATATTGAAATGGCTGTGGAAGCGGCGATCCGCCTGCTACAGGATGGCGCCAACGGTCGCGGCCGTATCCTCGCCGTGACAGATGGTATTGACGACGCGGCGCTGGGCCCCCTGGCACAGATGATCGACAGTTCGGCCATCGATTTTTCCGTACTCGCCGTGGGCAGTGGCGAGGGCAGCCCGATCCCGCGGGGTAACGGCGGTGGGTTTATCACCGACGCTAACGGCGCCATCGTGATTGCCGGCTACGATGAGGGCCAGCTGCGCAAGCTCACCCGCAAGGGCGGCGGCCGCTTCGCAGAAATTGCCGTAGACGACCGGGACATCACGCACCTGATGGCCCGGGGAGAAACGCCCGAGCAAGCCGCCCTCACCGAACGCGAATTCGACCAGTGGCGTGAGGAGGGACCCTGGCTGGTGCTGCTACTGCTCCCCCTTGCCGCCCTGCTTTTCCGGCGCGGGGCCCTGGCCTGCACCCTGCCACTGGCACTGACATTGCCAATGACCCTGGCGCTACCCGAGCCGGCCACTGCGGATGGATCGCGCCAGGCCCAGGCTGACAGCCAGGCCGATATACCCCAACCAGGCGGGACCCGGCCCGATTCCGCCCGGGCCGGAGCATCGCGATCAGGCGGGCTGTGGCAGGACCTGTGGCTGCGCGAGGACCAGCAGGCCCGTCGCCTGCTGGAACAGGGCAACCCGGGACAGGCAGCCGAGATGTTCGAGGACCCCCAGTGGCGCGGCACAGCGAAGTACCGCGCCGGGGACTTCCCCGCTGCCGCCAAGCAGTTTTCCCGCGGCGGCAGCGATCCCGAAAGCCTGTACAACCTGGGCAACAGCCTTACCCGCCAGGGACGCTTCGACGAGGCCATCGCCGCCTACGACGAGGCTCTCGAGCGGCAACCGGCATTCCCGGACGCCGAACACAACCGCGAGATCGCCCGCAAGCTCCGCGAACAGCAGAAAAAGCAGCAGGAGCAGCAACAGCAATCCCAGCAGGGCCAGCAACAACAGCAGCAGTCCGGGGACCAGCAGCAACAGCAGCAGGGCCAGCAGCAACAGGACCAGCAGGGACAACAGGACGGCGAGCAGCAGTCCGGCTCCCAATCCGGCCAGTCTCCCCGGGAACAGGAGCAACAGGCCGGCAAAGACTCGCAATCCGGTAGCGACGAAGAACAGCAGCAAAGCCAGCAACAACAATCCCAGGGCGGCCAGGGCGAAGAAACCGACCAGGAAAGCGATTCGCAGCAGAAACAGCCAACCGCCGAAAACGCGCTCGACCCGGAAACGCAGCAGGCCCTGGACCAGTGGCTCCGACAGATTCCCGACGATCCCGCCGGACTGATGCGGGAGAAATTCAAGTATGAGAGCCTGCAACGCCGGCGCGAGTACCGCACTGGCGACTGGAAGCCGCCGGAGAACGGAGCCACAGAAAGATGGTAGCCTCACCTTCCCAATTCGCCGTAGGAGCGGCCCATGGCCGCGAAAAACCAGGAGAACCCTTTAACTGCATGTTCAGAGTCACCCTGCTGCTCATCGCAACCATGCTACTGCTCCTGGCCAACACCGCCGTCGCGGACAGCGAGCTCACCGCCACCGTCGACCGCAATACCATCGGTGTGGACGAGACTTTGAACCTGCGCCTGCGCTATTCGGGCAAGGAGAGTGGTGGCCAGCCGGACTTCGAGCTGCTGGAGCAGGATTTCGATATTCTCTCGCGGCAGCAGTCCAACCAGTACCGTGTAATCAACGGACGCGCCGAGAGTTATGTGGAATGGATGCTCACCCTCGCCCCCAAGCGCGAGGGCCGGCTGTTCGTCCCCTCCCTTCACCTCCACGGCCAGGTATCAGATGCCATCCCCATTACCGTCACCGAGGCCGGCTCGGCCCCGGACAGTGAGGACCGCAAGGCATTCCTGGAAGTGGAACTGGACAAGGAGCAGCTCTACGTCCAGGAACAGCTGCTGGTGAAAGTGCGCCTGTATACTGTCATTGGCCTGCACGACATCTCCACTGAGCCGCTACAGATTCCCGGCGCCCATATCGAGAAAGTGGATGAGCAGCGCTATGAGCGACGCATCAATGGTGTCGGGCACGCCGTCTACGAACTGACCTACGCCATCTTCCCGGAGAGCTCGGGCAAATTGCGTATCCCCGCCCTCACCTACGTCGCGGTCGCCGGCCGGCGCGACCCCTTCTCCCTGTTCAATCGCAATACCCAGCGGCTGCGCCTGCGCTCCGAGGCAAAGGAGATCGAGGTACTGCCAAAGCCGGACAGCTATAGCGGCGAGCACTGGCTCCCGGCCGCCAGCCTGGGCATTGTCCAGAGCTGGAGCCAGGATCCCGACAGTTTCAAGGTGGGCGAGCCCATCACCCGGATCATCACCATCCGCGCAGAAGGGCTGCGCGCCGCACAGCTGCCGCCGCTGCCCAAGATCAATGTGGATGGGCTCAAGACCTATCCCGACCAGCCCCAACAGGATGACCAGGCCGGCGCCAACGGCATCAGCGGCAGCCGCATCGAGACCACCGCCATCGTCGCCACCAAGCCCGGCGAGTACCGCCTTCCCCCGGTGACCCTCAGCTGGTGGGACACCAAGTCCGGGCGCCAGCGCGTGACCCAGCTGCCCGCGTTCCGGTTTACCGTCAGCGGTACACCCGCGGCTATGGGCAGTAACGGCAGCCCAACCGCCCTGCCCGGCCCGGCGCGCACCAGCCAGCTGCCCGCCGAGAACTTCTGGCGCACCCTGGCTATTGCCGCCGTGGCCTCGCATCTGTTGTGGATTTTCTACTTCTGGTGGTTCCGGCGGCATTTGGTGGCCCCCGCACCTGTTAAGCCCAAAAAGATAACACCGGATGCCCGAAGGCAAGCCGAGCAACTACTGGCGGCTGCCGAAAATGGAGATCCGGCACAACTACAGGATGGGCTAAAAAACTGGCTCCAGGCCCGCTGGCCCGATCTTAGAGGCAAGAGCTTTCAGGAGGCACGGGGAATTCTCGACTTCGACGAATTAGACAAGCTACACGCGCTACTGGATAACGCTCTCTACGTGCAACCGCCACGGCCATTGAATCGTCAGCAGGTAGGTATATTAGTGCGAAGACTACTTAAGCGAGAAAGAAAAAGAATGAATAACAAGCGTGCTGGCGCCCTACCTGAATTATTCACATAAATCATTCTGGCCGCGGCCTCACCCCTCCGCGCTAGTAGATACCCGAAATTTTTATCCGTTCAACTTAGCCTATCATTCGTCATGCTAAGCTAAATGCTGCGGGTAACTACCTCACGCAACCCCAACTGCAAGCTTTGCTCCGCTCGCCAACCCAGCATATTCGAGACTTTTGAAGTATCCACAAGCATATCCGCTGTTAGAGCGTCAGCGAGGGACTTACGGCCAACAGCCAAAAACCCTGCCCTCAGAAGTCTTGCAGGCACAGGCCAACTACGGAGACCAACTCCAAGCTCATGGGCGATAATCTCACATAGCTCCAAAGTCGATACGCGCTCAGGATTCGCTAAATGAAAGGTTTCGCCTGCGGCCTCACCATGGTGGGATGCTAGTGCTATCCCATCAACTAAGTTTTTGAGGGTTATAAACTGACGCTGGTTATTAATTTTAGAAAAAGGCAACGGGACTCGCAGCTTGATCGCACGAATCAGGCTCTCAACATTCCCCTTTACGCCAGGACCAATAACAGCAGGGAAACGCAATATAATCAGCTGCATACCAGCACTGCGGGCAAATGCTTCAAGCTTCTCCTCGGCCAACCCCTTGGAAAGGGTATAGGCATTATGGGGGGAAAGAGCACGAGACTCATCAACAGCAGATGAAGAGCTTGCCCCTAGAACCCCAATTGAGCTTGCAAAAACAAATCTTTTAACTCCTTGGGAGTGAGCCTCTTTTGCCAACTCCAATGTACTCTCGGCATTATCCCGATTGAAACCAACCCTATCCGAGAAACCCCGGCCTCTAACATGCACCCGGGCTGCCAGATGAATCACCGTGTGTACATCAGCCAGCGCCCCCCCCATTCGATCACCCAATCCCCAATAATAATCCGCCTCAGCATCTGTCTTTGCCGTTCCACCCACAGCTATCACAGATTTTCCAGAAGTCCTTAAACGAGAGACCAGTGCGCTGCCCACCATTCCCGTTGCACCCGTCACCAGAAATCGATTGCCAGTCATCGGTTCAACCTTTTTAAAAAGGCGCGCAAAGCATAAGAAACGAAACTTGGGATAGCCTCACTCAAAGGAAGTAACTCAAAATCCCTATAGACACGCCATGTATAACGGGCGGCACTCAATTTATTAGAGGAGAGAGATCCTGCTCTAACTCTGTAGTAGGTTAAGGGTTCATTAATTCCATGCGCAAGCGCTCCCTCCCGGAGCAACTTGAGCCAAAAAGCAAAGTCTTGACGCTTTCTAATATCTGGCATTAATGGCCTACCCAGAGCATCGTAGTCAATCAGCACGCTTGAGCACACTATAAGTGGGTTAGCAAGGAGGGTATTGTAATTAACCTCGAGCTCGACGGCCTGCATTGCCCCAAATGGACACCCTGTGGAATCGACCTTCTGGACTGCGGTGTAAGTAAGCTGAGCACCCCTACTCTTTAAAGCAGACAATTGACGCTTTAGCTTTTCACAGTGCCAAAGATCATCACCATCAATAAAGGCCACATAACGAAATCGTGCAGCCTCAAGCCCCAAGTTTCGAGCACCGGCCCCACCGAGGTTCTTCCTGCTGTTAAGCACCCTCACTCTCGGATCAACAGCACAAAAACTTTCTACAACGTCACATGTTCGATCTGTAGAACTATCATTAACAATGATGAGCTCAAGCTCTGAATGACTCTGCTGGAGGACTGACTCAATTGATTCCTGAATAAAGGGAGCCACATTGAAGGCAGGCATTATAACACTGATGCTGTTATCGAATTTTTTTGGCATCTAGGATTTCCACCCCACCCCAGTCACACATAAATCAATTAAACCCATGAAATAAAAAACAACTACCGGCGCTCTGGCTCTCTGCCTAAAGCAACACGAATCAACTCTATAAGCTCAACGCCCCAGACCCGCAAATATACAAAACTTGCAATTACCCGATATTTGAAAGGAAATTGGCGGTTTCTTAAGAGGCGAATTGCTGTTATTCCAGGAGACACTATAGTGCGAAAATACACCCATAACTTGTGCTGCAGCGTTCGACGCGTAAGCTGACCTCCCTTAACCCTTCGCGCCTTAGTCGCAATCTCTTTCCAGCTTGTCCTAGTCCTATGCCTCACAACCGCAGAATCGACATATACGATCTTAAAACCACTTTTACCGGCACGGCGACAAAAATCTGCATCACCTCCGGAGTAAAGTTGCTCGTTAAACCCACCAACCCGATTTATCATGGCCCTAGAAGCTGCGAGGTTCGCAGTTGCGGCATACCCCCTGCTAACATAGTGTGCCTGGGGAATACCTCTCACCATGTCATAAATTTCGTATACGGAAGGAGACTCCTTATCAATTGAATCAACCCTGCCGGCAACGAACTCGTTACCACACCGCCCAAAAACTCCTGCTTTCGCAATCTCACTAAGCCAATTCCTGGAAGGCAAGCAATCTGCATCGGTAAAAACCAGCCATTCCCCACGCGAATGCTGAACACCGAAATTTCTCGCAGCGTAGGCACCAGGAGTTTCACAGTGGAGGATCCTTACGCCATCTGGCAGGTCAGCAGGAACGTGAATCCCCCGGGAGCCATTATCAACTAGCACAACCTCAACCTTATCCATCGGATACGACTGCGAGTAAAGACAATTGAGGAGTTCAGGTACAAACTTCCACTGCTCAAAAATCGGAATAATGATAGATATCTCAACACACATAGAAGAAGTTCCAGCAGCTAGTTCCAAAACTGATAAAGTCAAGGGGGAGGCACTTACCTCCTCACAACGCCTCTGAATGAGCTTCCCTCGATGAAAAACCCATAGACAATGAGTCGCATCGCTCCAATATAGGAGCGACAATCTCAAGAGCCTCATTAAACTGATGCTTTGCGCATCTTGCCTCAAGAACAGACAAGAATGCGGCCAGTTCAACGACTCTTACATCAACACCTTCAAGACAACGCCGAACAGAAGCCGCCTCACGAAGCGCATCACCAACCTGCTTTATCTCTTTCTGGCCCACGCCAAAACCAACGCCAATAGGCTCAAGTGACCAACGACCCCAGTTAACTAGAACTTCTGAGTTAGCTTGATGTAACTCACCAACATTAACAGGACGCATATCTGGATTAAAAAAAGTAAGTGGCAACAACCGTAATTTAGTTTTAATTTCCGGCAAATGGTTTATTAGGCGATTTACTTGCTCTTTCTCATTTTCAGAGGAGACCGCAATAGAGATCTTTTTAATATCAGATTCGTGCAGACGCTGCCAAAGTAACGCTTTGGACCGTTGGTAGCGGTCCGAAAGCACTAGCGGGGGCTCTACCTTCAAAATACTGGTTCGTAGCGCATATGTCGCTGACCGTATATCCTTCGGCTTCGCAGGTAATTCAGAGCACGGTAGCCTGTAAACCTGACAGGTAAAATCATTAATACCGTCAACCCCAACGAGCTCAGGCGCTGGTAGACCTTGTGGGAACTCGCTCAAAAGGGTTGATTCATGCATCGCCAGGTTATTATTTTTTTTGTCATAGAACTTTACTAGGTAATTGTCCAAGCCCTCGGTACCCTTCACAAGCAATACTGCGATTCCTGGAGAGCTTGATGCATGCCAAAAAACCCCATCACACCCCTTCCAAGCCTCAACAAGGCCAGAAATGATGGAATTAACCCATTCGACTACAGTATCTCGATTCAGAAGCGACCAGATACCCTTAGCTTTAGCATCTCGGTTAGGCAGCAGAACTTTCTTGTGAAAGAACAGAGCATCAATCTTTAGGCGTTGAGAAGAGAGACGATGCACATCATTTATAACGGCAGAGAATCGACCAAAAAGCTGCCGACACAGGAGAACTGATAAGATTGCAACAATAACTGATGGGGGCGTCATAAAGGTAAAGTCAATAACCAAGTATGCAAAGGCGACAAAAAAACCTACTCCCGCAAACAACCCTGTTACACCCTGAGGGTTGTCACTCAAATGACTTTGAAAGGAAGAGCTTAACTTGGCGAAAGAGTTAACACCAACCGCCCAAGCGATAACATAGCATATCAATACGGCCGCCATATCCAGATAAAATATGGCAATCGCGGTCAGCGAAAGAACAATGAATACGCCACCAGCAAAAACACGGGAAACACGTTTGTAGGCGTTCCTGGCTATAGTGTCTTGATTTTGAAATAGTACGACTTTTTTGTTATGAGACAGGACTTGGCTTGATGCTCCTTCAGTCACAACATTAATCAGCCGCTCAGAAGCTAAATGCACAACATAAAATATGACTGCAGACAAACTGATCCCAAGTATCAAAACGTCACGACCAAGGGCTTCAAGGAACTCTGGGAAATACCGAGGTATGCCGGTAGAGCCGAGCAAAATTACAACCTTCAATGGCAAAAAGAAGGCAAGTATCATTGCAATCTGCGACACGAGGGTAAGAACAACAATAAGAGAAGTGCGCCAGAATACCACCCTTTTAAACTTGGAAGCGAGTGAGAGGCACCAGCGCAGAGAGCTACGCACGCCAGAAGTCATACCTTAATTTCCTTAGGAAATACTCCAAAAAATATTCTCGATGGAGGACAGCTCGTTCTCACATCGGCTACACAGCGACCCAATAGCGACGTGTGGATCTTAGAGGGGGGAGCCAGCAATACTACTCCTACGCTACGTACATCACTGCTCACATCAGAGCTAAGATAAATCAACTTACAGCCGCTCCCAAAGTTTACCCTGTAGAACTTCAACAGCTTTATGCAAGCCATGCCGGGCCGGTAAGAGAACGGTTACCGACCCGTACTGAGAGTAGTGATATCTTTCACCCAAATATTTTTCAACTGCGAAGTATGGGTACATAAATGCCCTTAGAGACCCCGCAATTGCCTGAAGCCAGGGGGTAGAATTGTACTATCCACTTATTAATCGACATGATTCCTTTGCGATCCCCAGCAACTCAATGCGTGCAAGACGCATAGCTACTTTCTTGTCGCGATATGTAAGCTCTACTCCAGACCACCGTGCTCAAGACAAAAGCCCCTGTCATCTACGCGCTAAACGTCTAAACGGTCCACTAGCTTTGCGGTCAAAAAAGGACAATAGCTGGGATCTTCATAGAGTTCGTCGTAACTCACAGATGATAGAGCTATACACCCAGCCAGCTCACAGGAGTTAAAACATCAAGACGAGACACATACCCCCGCAACTCAGAAAATTCATTCAGGGAGTAATTGAGCTCATCGAAGTGAGCCTGCCCAAACTCGGAGCTGTAGCGATCATCCCTCTTAAACATGCCCTTAAAAAACTTAATCCCTCTTGCATTGCCCCCATTGCTGATCTTGTGGTTTCCGGCAATGTAATGTGATCCTGCCTTTAAACGTGAAGAATCGTATTTTCGCCCATTTAACCATGACTGGGCCAACCCCGATTTACCCTCGTCATCTAAGTCGATAAACTCTTCAAGTGAAACCACCTTGACAGGTATGCCGTGCCGCTGGCTTACTTCAGCCGCCCAGGCCACTCTGTCAACCAGGGTTGTATAGTATGTGAGCGCAGATTCTCTGAACTTTAGCCACCTAAACTCGTTGCTATAGGAGTGAAAGCTTTGCTTCAATGAGCGGGTGTAAAAGCTATAAGTATGAGCCATTGGATCCTTAAGCAGAACAACCAACGCATCTGGGAGACCCGTAGTCTTATCATAAAAATAGGGATTTTTATCGCCAGTTACGAGCACATCCAAACCAAGGATGTCCGCACATTTATTGTATATTGGACGCTTTACATTTTGAATTTTGGCAATATTTTCGGCGGTGAATAGCGGGCATGAAGAACCACACTCTCTGCATTCACCTTCTCTTCCAGAGTACACCTTGTGTATCTCGCCCACATGGGAAAGCCCCTCGTATCCGCCTAGTAAGTGACCAAACACTGTGCTACCACCGAAATTTGGTGAGACAATTCCTAAACTTCTCATTAATCGCTATCCAACCAACTTGTGCTTAAAAACAAAATTTAACAATCAATTAATCAGCAGCCAAACTTAAGCGTACATTATCACTCACATTACCACCGCTAATAAATTCGTAGATATCCATATTACTAGCAAGTTCCCCTGTGTAACGAGAGACTTCTCGGCAATGGACATCGTAAATTCGCCTTTGCTCTTCCTCGCTGAACTTAGCAATTAGATACTCAAAGTCAGTCAGAAACTTCCTCTTCAAGTTCAACATGTCAGCTCCATAGAGCTTATTGTCCACTGCGGACTTTTCAGGAGCCAACCTGACCAGAGCCTCTCTTACTACGCCAATTTGGAACTGCTCGAAGAAACGCAAATTGAATTCGAGATCCTGATGCCGTCGATAAGACTCATCAAAACCGTTCACTGCCAAGATCGCGCTTGCCTTGTATGTTGCAGTATTGGTATGCAAATAGTGCCTAAAATAGTCAAGCATGAAAATTTCCCTCGTCAAATCTCCATCCTTGAATCTACCCAAGTCCAATCTGGGCGAATTCCAGCCAAGGAAACCACAGTAGACAGCCCCGATTGACTCGCTTGACCCTATCAGCTCTTGGACACTCTTGGATATCCTTCCGGGCAGATAAATGTCGTCATCATCAAGAAAACAAATATACTCTCCAGTACTAGCGAAGATTCCCGAATTTCGAGCGGCAGCCCCGTTAGCATTTTTAACATGCTGGACCATCCTGATACGCCTCTTAGGATAGCGTTTGCCGCAGTCTTTAATGACTTGACTCGTCTCGCGCGAGAAACTGGAATCTACACCGTTGTCATCAACAACGATCAGCTCAGTATCGTGATAGTCTTGCTCCAAGACGCTCTCAACTGCCCTCTGAAGATGTTCAGATCGCTTATAGGTTGGAATTACGACTGAAACTCGACCTGCCACCCGCTCCTCTACTGATAGGTTAACCTCCTTGAGGGGACCACTAGTCGATCCACCGGAAAGGGTGTCTAGAACCGCATCATGAATATCCTTCTCGCTAAGAGGAGTTTCTTTTTCCGCCTCAAACAAAACGTCGAGCGTCAAAGATGTAGATGCATATAACTGATCATTTACATTCTCTACATGGTACTCACTTGGCAACATCGCTCTGTTGTGAAGAGGAGATATCCCGTTCTCATTAACGAAATAAAAATTAACAAGATAAGGTAAACCAGGGTCAGCCTTAAAATCGAGTAACCGCAAGTTGTCACTTGACTTCAGTACAACTCCAACACATGGTTTCTGTGCAGGATATTTGAAGTCGGAGACCCACCAACCGACGCGATTAGAATGCGTATACTGTGAACGAGCACCCCGGATTGCGCTATCACCCACATCAGGCATCACGAGATAGGGATAGGCGACAAAGCATGAACTTTGGTATTTTTCATAGAGGTAGCCAATCGGGAAGTTATCAAATGGTGCATCCAAATAACTGAGGTTTTCGATTAACTCATCGAAGATCGATTCATTGACCCCAATCGCAAAAGACCCCTTGGTTTTATGTAACTCAGGTCTGTAAAAGCCCCTTTTTAGAGACTCAGAAACATCGACTCCACCCCAGTCATATTGAGAGGCTCCCAGCAGCAAAATTCTCCAATCATCAGATACGGAAGTGATGAATCGATGAAATCTTTGCTTAAAGTCATAACAAAGAATTATGTCATCCTCTACTATAAGAATATTCTTAAAACCCCGCGACTTTGCATCATTCATTATAGATATATACGTGTATATATATCCTAGCGCGCCGGGAGACTCGATCATCTTTGATCCACGCCTCTTTTCGTAGTCACTGCAATCCGAAAAATGAGCCATCTTGCCCAGCGGCCTCTTCATATACTCCTGAAAGTCCTGCAACGGTCGCCCTTCATAACCATTTACTGCCGGATACCAATCATAGTCAATGCCTAGAGATCTAAGCTGGAAGCCGACTTTAATCCTCTTTTCCAGGTCATGCTCCAAACTAACCAAATAGACCTTGTCAAAGACAGCGCTTAACTCGACGCAGTTTTCAGGGCACTTCGATTGATCTGCCTTAACCTGGCGATAATACAGATAATCAACCTGACTCTTACCTGCCAACTTCCTTGTGCTGTAGTCGTATATCTCATCAATGAAGTCAATAATGGAACTTGGCCTGCTATCCATCCCTAGACCAGCAGGCGAGCACTTAGCGATAGCCTCACCGAGACTGACTAAGGCTGCACCATTTTCGGGTGAGTCCGACATCCCGCGGTCGTTCAAAAAATCGCTCGCACCGCAAGCTTGTTCATAAATCCAGGCATCACGTAGTCCAGAGGGCATCTCGGAGGATAATCCTTGCGGTTTGCGCCCCCCCGAGAAGAACTGGCTAAGGTCAATTGAATTCTTGGACGAAGCTCTTAGAATTAATTGCCGGCCACTTGCCACGTTGTCCGCTGGGGAGGGTCGAAGCATCGAGGGCTCTTGAGGGCAACGCTCCATAGAAGCCAGAAAATATTTAGCTTTTTTGCCGGCAGAGTCTATAGCTTTTTTTATCTTCAGAAACTCTTCATTTGACAAAATGCAATTGCCATCCCACGGAAGAACCCACTTATAGCCATTCTTTGCTCCACAATTAAGAGCAAAGTTTTTGGCGCCTAGATTGTTAAGAAGGTATGCGCTACGGTGGGAACGAATTGCCACCTTATGGACTAACTCACGAAGATCAGGGAGTGCCCTAATACAATTTTCCCCCTCACCAGGGGTAGGCTGCTCAACTAGCGGAATCTCTTTGAATCGGTCGGCCTCAAAGGCCAATTCGAGATAGGGCATTTTATAGTAACGCAATAGCCTTACTATCTTTTCCAGCTTGTGCCTTGATACGACTCGGTTGATAATGAATAGCTTGTCGACTCCAGGCAACTCACCTTCATTTTTAAGAATATATTCCAGATTACCCAGGCTCTGGTTCTCATCATGCAAGCCCTGAATGTCGTTCCCTATAGTTCTCACAAAAAGAATGTACTGGCCTGGTTTGCGTTTAGGTATTTTATATATTGGAGGGCGTGTTGCGGACTCCCGGACAGTATTCAGTCGAATTCCTGGGTATATTAATCCTTTCAGGGTTCTACCTGAGAAAGGCAGTTTAAGATTCAGCGCATCGATCCCGCACTCATTTTTGAGCTTACGATAAATATACCTTGCAGCACGATAGGCGATTATTTTCATTTCTTTAAATGCCTTGCGTATAAACGTAGCTCTTCCGGCCATTATTTACTCCAAAAATCAATGAGCACCATCACTTTCAGGCTCGAAATTGTACTAGGACCTGGCAAGAATGATGTAACAGGCAACGCCTATCGCAGCTTCAGCTTTCATTTCGAAAGTGATTCAACCGTTCCATCAACTTCGCGTTGTAAATCCTCGATCTCCGCTTGCAGTGCTTGAAACTCTGCAACCTTGGAATTCAGGAACCTAAGAGTGATTCTAGCTTTTTCCTCGATGCCCTTCGGGGTCAGCAGGTAAGCATAAGCTTGCTTGTTTCGACTGCTTTTAAAGTTTTTAGCTTTAATGAGTCCCACTTCAATCAAAGCCTTGAGGCAATAGTTAACCTTCCCAAGGCTGATACCTAGCTCCTTGGCGAGTTCTCGCTGACTGAGGTGAGGGTTTTGTGAGAGTAGCTTCAACACTCTATAGCTGTATTCGTCACTAGGCATCAAAAGTACCCTATTCCTAGCGTTAAAACTTCGACAATCCGAGGACTGAAGTCGCTTTCATGTGGCTTAAACATGCATACCAATTCATGACCGTTCAACGGCTGAACGGAATGATACTCGAATCCTGTCCGGCACTCAACGCAAGAATGGAGACAAATTGGTGAGCGGAAAAAAAGTTGGCACTGCGCAGGTTTCAATCATATTGGCTATATTTTGAGCGCGAGCTAGTAGCTCAGAGAGAGACAGTGACCTTCATCAATGAGCACAGCGTATTGACGCATCAATATTAAGCATTGTGCTAAAAGGCAACTAAGCCAGATTACTGCGCCTACCTGGGAACCGGAACTCCTAGAGGCAACTTCCTCTTTTTCAGAATCTGCTCTAACTGCCCTTGCCAAGATAAATGCTCAGCTCGGCGGGGTGAATCATCTTTAAGTATACCGTCTACAACTGGAGTAACAGCCTCAACCGTCAGGCCAGAAACAAAAGCCCCTCGTGCTCGTAAATACTGGCATGGATCAGGGTCATTAAAGTGCGCCTGAAGCTTAGTAGCGATATTTTCTCGGGTAACAGGGATAATCGCACCCTGATTGACCAAACCTTCCAGGGGAGGTGTTTTCTGCGCAAAAACAGTCAAGCCCATGGCTAAAGCATCAATTAATTTAGCCGGCAACTGGAACTGGGAGACCTGTGCTGTCTCATCTTGAAGTAGTATACAGACATCTCCTAAGGCGATAATGTCTGGTGCTCGCTCATATGGTTGCTCACCAATCAAGATTATTTCAAGCCCAGAAATATTAGCTAGCTCCCTTTTCAACTCTACATCTGGCTCGCCTCCGGCAACAACATAACAAATGTCTGATCTCTGTAGAGAGGCCAGAACACGGGCCGTTTCTGCAACGCCTTTATGCTTTCTAGGTGTACCAAAAAAAAGTACAACCTTGGTATCTTCGGAAATACCAAACTCTCGACGACTCGCTTTGCTGCGAAGAAGGGAAGGACGAAAGCGGCTCTCAGGACGAACATGGGGAATTATCTGTCCACCATAGCGCTTCTGTAAGGCTCCGTTGGAAACAGTAATAGCATCAAATTGATCAACCATTCCGACAGCCAATTGAGTCCACAGCTTTTGACGTAAATCTTTAAGTTCCGGGAGGGCGCCATGGTTTCGTATAAATTCCCGAGGATTGAGTGGCGCATCTGCCTCGACAAATGCGAGTTCCTCATCGTCAACATCCATAATGACACGAGCCCCCCATACCAACTGGTATAGCCATCCAAAAATCACATTGTGAATTCTGGGCTTCGACAGGTGGACAACATCATAAGGATGCTGAATCACAAGCTCTAATGCCTGTCTGGCAAACTCTGCATCGGATTCTACAATAATGTAGCTGCAACTAAACGAAGACGAACGTATAGGTGGCCAAAGTTCGTCACCATAACCTGGCATCATGCAGCCAAGAATCTCCACGTCTGCATGTGGGGCGTAGGCTTCAGCCAGAGCCATTGCACGGCCAGCGGGATTGTGAGAGAGGCTCCAGCAACATACGCCGACCTTCTTACGCTGTCCACGACGAGAGCGCAGCCATCGCTTTCGAGCCAGGCTCAGCCAGAACTCTGAACAGTCTGCAGGGTTACAACCCCTAAGAGAATCCAAAAAATAGAGCGCGACTGCTTTTTCTGGAAGCTCCGACTGCAATGACTGGTATGCCAGCTCACGTAGCGATAGGCCCTGAAATTTTTTCGACATATAACCCTTTAGCAAGCAGAACTTATTATTTATTGATCAACAGTAACATCTTCAATTAAACACTTGAGTCGTCCAATGCGTGGTGCCGACGATTTAGACAAGTCAACCTACCTTCATACATATAAAAGATACCTTAGGCCGGCTCCGGATAGCGACTCATGAAAGTTAGCGCGACCCCGTCCACAGAATAAAATTCACAGCTCAAGAGCCTTAAAAACAGTGTTTAATTAAAAACAGCCCCCTGTTACGGGATAACCTTCCTATTTTCTGAAGGGCAACTGCCGTTTAAGTTCAAAGTGCCCACCACACCGAAAGAAGAAAAAACACATTAATATACCACGGCATCAATCTTCGAGAGTGACATTTTCACGCGCTCGCTAAGTGCTTGCCTAAACTCCGAGAAAAATGAGGTTGAAGACCATAACCTATACTGCTCGGCATAACCCTCTATCCCCCAACCAGGCACCTTTTTTCCAGCGGCATTTATAGACGGCTTGGGACTCCGATTAGGGCTAACATGAATTCCATGAATAGGTCTAAACCACTCGAAGTCCTGAATTACCAACCCTCGCCTTTTTACCAACTGAAACAAAACCTTCTCATCATTCATCCAGCTAACATTGAGGTCAGAATAGTCCGGAATGGGGTAGTAAGAATCATATTCAGAAAAGTGTAACCCAGTTAGCCTTTCGGTACCGGGTCTAACCGAGTTTGAGTACGGCAAGCGCGTTTTACTCATAAAAGAAAGGTGCTGATTATAAAAATCTTTATCTAAACAGAATATATCAATGTCACCGATATAGATATAACGAGCCCTCAGCGATGGCTTCGTAAGAAATCTCACCGTATTAGGAACAATACCACAACTGTCCTTAAACATCGGAACCTCGGAAATTAAGAACCGGTCCGTCCCAAATTTATCTTCAAGCATTCTTAGAGAAAGAGAATAGCTAGAACGAAAGGAATCAACATCTTCGACCCCAACCTCGCAAATAACGTCCTCGGAATGCTCAAGCATCGCCGCAATATAAATTGGCGCAAAGTCCTCATAAGCTTTATCTGCACAGGTGTAGACAAGCACATTATCGCCGCTACTCAACATAAACTCACCAATTCCTCAAAAAAACTATAGTCGGAACGAGACTTAAACAAACTAAGTTAGCAGAGGCTCTAAATTAAAGAAAGGCCTCTGCTTAGTGCGTAGAAGCTCAAGGTCACTGTAAACACAAGGATTTTACTTTTTTATTCCTTCCTCACAGGATCTATTTTATGTTCCTCCAAATTTTTCATATTATTCTATGATCAAAATAAAGTTATCTGGGCAAGCAAAAATTAAAGAGGCAAAAAGCCCCATTTCTTGGTGCTTTTAGTTTTAATCTCTGGCTTTACTTTATATTCCTTTCTTAGGGCTTCGACCTTATCAGCTTCGAACCGACCACCGAAGTATGAATTGAATCTCTCAGCAAAAATCTGGTCATCATATAAGTTAGAGCCGCCCGCATCTTTCCGATAATCCACTTCGAGCAACACGCTGTCTGAACAGTACACGTAGTTATTATCAAGTTTGGCCAAAACTGTTATTTCATTATCAGCTTTATGCGAACGGTAGCTTGAAGCAAGTATTTCATCATCATAAAACTTTCTAACCCAGCGCTTTCGAACCATACCAAAAGCTGCGATACGACCTTTCCATTTACCGTCGTTAAAACCGAGCACCCCCTTGCCGGAATTCTCAAGTGCAGCATATGCCTCATTTAGCCAGTTCCGGCCCGGAAAAGCGTCTTGCGCAACGTAGCAAATAAAGCGGGAATCAATTTTTCTGGCAGCTTGATTTAAGGTAGCTATAAAACCTTTGCGAATGTCATCCATTACTATAACTACAGAGCAATCAATGCCGGCCCTGGAAAGCATTATTTCTGCAGCTTTCTTTCCAAGCTCCAAATCAATACATGGCATCACAACACAAACTTTCTTTGAGCCATTGTACGAAAAGTTATCAAGTTTGCTCGACGATGTAACGATGAGATTCTCAGAATATAGAGCGCTCCCAAAAAGTTGATTGACTTCATACCTGGAGGCAGCAGCTTCAGCGTCACTATCAAAGAGTATTGGAGAATAGGTAGATCTGATAAAAGATGAAGCTTTCTCCTTTATCTCCTCAAGATCAGATAGGAAATGAGCGCGAAAATCCCTTTGCCGAAAAACTAACTTTGCTATGCCAGCAGTGATATTGGGTACATATCTCTGTTGATGAAGAAGAGACTTGACACTGTGAACGATCACTTCCTTAGCCAGGATGGCTTCACCATAAACCGTAAGTGTTAAACTATGCTTGACCAGGAAACTTCGAAGGCGATCATGAACTTTAGCTCTAGGGTCAAATTCAGGTGAATTGATTTGTACCAAGCAAAATGTAAGGCCCTTATCACGACAGCTCTCAATAAAATCAATAGCGTTGTCTGCTGAATTGATATTTCTAAAGTCGTCGATCAAGCAAAGATCGACTTTGGATTCGTATGAAGATATTCCCGGTCGCATAGGCAAAGGCACTGGATACCTTACCTGACCTCCTAGACCGTAATTAAGCTCTGAATCCTCACTATGTCGATGGAAAAACTCATAGCTTTCCAAGTACTCTCTTCGTGCACCAAACGGAAATCCGTTATACCCGAACTTAGAGCTGTTTGTAAGAGAGCGTTCTTCTACTCTCCCCAAAGAAGTCACAGCGTCCAACTCTTGAACTCTGTCTCTTCCGAACATCCTTATAAGCCGTTTGTAAAACTCGCCATCCGCTCCAAACTTAACTGCATCCCAGCCTCCAAGAAATGGCAGCACCTCATTTTTTCGGAACATCAGAGATGAGATATTGAGATGCTTATAAAACGGATTTCCCCTGCGAATTGCGTCTAAGTTTTCTGTCGTCCGAATCCAGCAGGCAACATTTGCTACCAGATTGGGATTTTCTATCAGGGACTCGACTTGTAACTGAATTTTCTGTGGATGGCTCCAATCATCAGAGTCAACCACTGTCACGAAATTACCATTCGCAATCTTTAGCGCTGAATTACGCGATACATAGGGCCCTGAATTACAACTATTCTTTAACAGCCTTATCCGATCATCAAAACGCGCCAACTCCTCAACTACCTGCACGGTGTTGTCTGAACTGTTATCATCGACAACTATAATTTCAATGTTGTACCACGTCTGAGAAAGCATTGAAAAAAGGGTAGTTTTTATCTGGTGTTCAGCATTATAAGCGGGAACAATAACGGAGACCTTTAGTTGTGATTCTATATACCTAAACCTATTAATAGGACTTGCAGGAAAAATTGAATCGTACAAGGCTTCCTGGCCGAATTTCACATAGCGAACCGGCGACAAATTGTATTTGGAAAAAACCTGGTTTATAAGTTCAATCTTCCCATTTTCCGTTCCCGCACTATTCATCTCGGACACTAGGTAATCGACATGCAGTGAATCTTGACTTTTGGCGGAAATTTCATCGCCTGATCCGCTCTCGCTAAACGAATCAAAGAGAAGAAACTCCAAGTACTTAAGGATAATCGGGTTCTTGCAGTCGCGTCGTAGCGTAATGATGAGATTTTGAGTTTCAGAAGCCTTAAATTTTTGCGGATTATCCAGGCGATGCAAGACTATTTGCCAAAGAGCATGCTCACGAATCTCGTGGGACTTGTCATTCTCTGCAAGAAAGGTGAGCTCTTCATATCCTTCGTTTGAAAAACCGAGCTCTTTTAGTAGACAAGCGGCTTTTTTAACTTTATACGGAGGCTTGTAGCGTGAGTACTCCTTCTTTATTGGCTCTTTTGATAAAGCCTGATTTTCTACAGAGCTACTACCCGAATACACAGAACGATAAAATCCTGGCTGCTTATACCCACTATCCACTTTTCCTGTATTATGAGAAAAAATGTAATACCAGGGATTCGCTTGCTCCCGAATATCGTTCTTCTCCTCGAACAGTCGATAGTCTATAGAGTGCTTTTGTATAGCATACATAACTGACAACTGGTCTCGCCGACTGCCACAATCTAACTCGCTCCACCAGGCTTCATTAAACTTGTTAACAGTTGGATCGTTTTTTCGAAGGACTACATTCGTTTCAAACAGACCGTAATCTTCCGGGAATGACTCCGCTCGATATTTTTCAAGCTGGTTACTCATCAGACCAAAATCGTCTTTCTTAAGCTCCTTGCATTTCTCAATTTCCTGATAAATGCAAGTGCGTTCCGGGTGTTTCCTGAACGTTATTCCGACTTCCTCTTTGATTAACTCATTGATATACTCAGAAAAATCACCGGATTTTAAAAGCACATTTCCATCAATCCAGAGTGTGTATTCCCTATCGGGAAGCACCTTGTGTGGATTTAGCTTTATATACCTGGCAATCCTTACCGGGTCTAAATCATCTACTGGTAGCGGCCGAACCTCAAAGATAGTTTCGCCGAAAATCTCCAGATCAGTGAAAATAACATAATCCCAATCATCAACAATCAATTCGGGCAAGATGACATCATCGTAGCCACCCGTTATTGAAGTATAAACAGTAACTTTTGCCTTACGGTTCGCTTTGGCAGCGTTATATTCCCTAACCCGGTCAAGCAACACCTTATCTGACGGAGATAACTCTTTAGATATACGCTTTACATCATTCAGCTTGGGAGCTGTAGAAACATCAAATTCTTGATGATCCCTGACACTCCTCGCATATTCAAGATTAAACGTTATTTGATCAGCTAGCTCAGGCGCAGCTGCTAACGCCTTTTTATACATAGCAATTGCAAGATCTATGTCCCCTTCACGAAACGCACTATTCCCCTTAGATAACGCCGTTTCTTTTAATTCTGCACTCTTGGACATATCAATCCAACTCCGTACTTACTTTATATTTATGTCAAATATTCGAACTTTTAATTTAAAGCTATCTTGCCTGATATCGCGCACTGGGTGCCGAGGGACTGCCTGTCACTATTTGCAGGGTGTAGCCTTTATTCATTGAACTATCATCGAGAGGCACTAGAAAAAATTCTGACCAACGCGGTTGGCGTTACAGGAAATCGACAATGTATGCCCAATAACGGCGAATTCTTTATTCTGCTTACTCTTAAAACTACCCAGTAAACCCTTTCAAAACTTGTCCCGAAAATTTGGTAGTCAGTAAGGCCGATATCTATTGAGCTTGATAACTCCAGATTCAAGTAGCCTGTCAAATAGCATTTTGGGTCTATTCTTGCCGGGCATATTTCGTTAAGACAGAATTTCATTAGTCTTTAGCCAATCTCTTCAACCAGAGAATCTAGCAGACTTTGAGGCGACATCGCTCCTTCTCGCTTAATGAAACTTTTAAGTAACTCCTCTGAAAAATCCTCTCGTTCAGATTTTTCTAATAAAAGGTCATTATCAACCGGTATATTGTTAAACCCCGTTACCACAAGTAAGCCTGTGGGGAATACATCTACCTTCCGGATGGTTAAATCGGGACGGTATTTTTCCAACAGCGCAGGCAGCTTCCAGACATCACCGGTCCACCCTCTCGTTTGCCTCTCTCGCTCTGCTTGAGCGGCATGACCTGGGAATATGTCATCTATTACCACGACGGTATTTGCCGCCGCGTAGCGCTCCACATTGATAAAGTCTCTTAGAACATATTCAAATAAGTGCATTCCATCAATAAACACCAAATCTGGTGACTGCGTTAAATACTGACCTGCATGGAGCCTAAAAAAGTCATCACTGCTCATTCGAAGCAAATGATGATTGTCTTGAAGAGGAATGTTTGGGCGGGGCATTGGATCGATGCCAATAGCTTTACACTCGGCCAAGAGCAAGCTCTTTCCAGTCTGTACTCCAACTTCAACATACAAGCTTGGCTTGAGCTGTTGATGAATTTGTGTTAACAGCTGGTGCTTATCGCCTTGACCAGACAATCGTTCCTTCTCTTCAGAAGCAAGGGGAAAGCTATCCTGTAATCTATAAGCTTCATCAAGGCGATCATAATATACTTGCGGCATGGACTCCTGCATCACACCAGCCAAGGATTGCCAATGCCGAATTGCATCATCATAGCGACTTTCCTGATGAGCCCGCTCGGCGAGGCGGATCAAAATCTCAGTGTCTAATGATTCCAGGCTATTGGTTGGCTCGGATTGATCTCCGAATTTCTTCAGCTCCTCAACTAAAAGGTTGAGACGGATCTGAATCTCTCGGTTTTCCTTTACCAACCGTTTATTGACAGACTTTACCTCTTCTATGCTCTTTTCCAGTAAGTGATTGTCACTCTTCAGCGACTTGACTTCTTGCGCAGTTCGATTGAGCCTCAACCTCCATTGCGTCAAGTAAGGCTTTACATCAGTAATTCTTTGACTGTCAAAGCATTGGCCGCGGAGTAGTTCCAGAAGTTCTCCAGCATTACATGAATTTTCATACGTCACACTCCGGTTAAAGGTGAGACGGATTTCCGAAAAATGGTCTAGGACCCGATTCTCCATAAGACCAGAGATAATCGCACTTTCAGCACCAGGCGCCTGAATCACTAGAAGGTTGCCTTTTCCTCCAAGATCTAAGTCCACGAGGAAATCGGAAACTGATTTGTTTTCAACGGGAAATAATTCTTGCAACCGTAGTCCAGGAAGAACATGGGATATATCAACTGCAGGGTAAATACTATTAACAGCAGAAAAGTTATAAGTAGCCAGCTTATTCAGTTTATTTTCATCAGTCACGGCATACTCTAAAACTCTTACACGAGAGTCAACCTGCGTCCGTATCCGCAGGTATTCTGCCATCGAGGGATTAGGCTCCACCAAGAGAATATCATGAGCATCCGATGCCAGATAGCAATGTAGCTCCTCCCCGCTGCCTGCACCAATGTGAATTATTTTGTCTATCCCGACTGGAACTTCTTGCATAGTAAATGCTTCACTTATACTTATCATCTAAATGGCAGAAAATAGGGGTAAGACTATATCACCCAATGCTGGCTAGGGTTTTTTACTTCCAGAAAGAGTTCTCTTTATTACCCTGGCCGGGCCCATAATTCTCCATGACGTGCTATACCTTATCTGCTCTACCTTATCCTTCGCACGCTTACTCTCGCTTCTCAGCTTTTTATTTTCAGCCAGAGCACTTTCAAGCTTGGCGGTTAAGCTTTTGTTGCTCAGAAAATAATTCTCTAAATGCTCCTGAACTCGGTGTAGTTGTTCCAGTAAAAGACTATTCTCTTTCTCAAGTGGTCGACGAGCTCTATGCTCCTCGCACAGACTAAAGATATCCACATCTGGAACAACATAGGAATTTTCCGACAATGGCAAAGTGCAAGCCTGAAGTTCAGGAATCATTCGTGACAGCTCATCAGTTTGAGCCAGTAATTGGTTGGCTAGCAGTTGGTACATTGGGGGGGCTTCCAATGTATCAGGGATGATTCTCTTTTCGGGACTTTCCGGGGTGAGCTGAAAGTGCTTAATCACACTTGTCATAAAACGCTTTGGGTTCTGAAGAATTGCCTCAACTTCCAGCAGCAAAGAGCGTTCCCGATTGTTCAGATAAAAATCAATTAAACAATTTGCTGAGGCTTTCCATTGTTCAAGGGTCTCCATCGGGTCTCTCTCAAGACTCATCGCATTCGCAACAATGATCTCTGGACGCGAATGCAACAATAGATATTTATCTGAAGTAGCTTCAGCAGGACTATGCTTGCCGCACTTATACCATTCTTCAGCTTCCAGTGGCTCCACCCTACTCCAGCCCAAGCTTTCCAGCAGTGGGGCGATCCGCTTCCAATTGGTCCCAGGCATAGCGCCTACAATCAAAGCCATTCTAACGAACTCCCAGGTCTTTAATGTATATCGTTGTTATTGAAGTGATTTTCACCGATTTTGATATCTGACTTGCATCTAAGCCAGCAATACACGGCATCACCTTTTTTTTAAAATTCTGTTGTTTCATAAGCCGATAAGAATTTCGCCGCCGAAAACTTCTGTTTCTAACTTTTTAGATTCATTTGACCCAATTTGTTTGACGCACACCACATTAAGCTCCTGATTGCCAATTCAATTTTGAGCGGCATGTTTCATAAAAATTGTGATCAATCGGATGTATTAATGTCAGTCGGTGGGGCTTCTTATGTATCCGCACCACATCCCCTGGCTGGGTAATCACCTGATCGTGCCCATCACAAGTCACATGCGGCCTTGCCACATTGTGTTCTCCCACGATGATTTTGAACTCACTGCTCCCCTCAACCACGATGGGACGGCTGCTCAGCGTGTGCGGGTTCAATGGGACAAGCACGATGGCATCAAGTTTCGGATGCATGATGGGGCCACCCCCCGAGAGGGCGTAGGCTGTTGATCCTGTCGGTGTGGAGATGATCAGGCCATCAGATCGTTGGGTGTATACAAATTGACCATCGATAAAGAGGTCAAATTCGATCATCCGGATAAATTCGCCCGGGTGGATCACCACATCGTTGAGTGCAGAACCCTTGCCCACTGGCTTGCCATCGCGTGTCACTGACATATCCAGCAGGAAACGGCTTTCCGCCATGTATTTGCCAGACAGGACTTCGCCAACCTTGGATTCGATTTCATCGGGGGTGATGTCTGTTAGGAAACCCAGGCGACCACGGTTTATTCCCAGGAGGGGAACACTGAATTTGGCCAATGCACGGGCGGCTGCGAGTAGGCTACCATCACCACCTACAACGATCACAAGATCGCAGAGTTCACCAAGTTTATCCTTGGAGGAAATGCGGGTGCCTTTAGCAGCTACCGCCTTGGCGGTCTCCTGCTCGAGTACCACTGCGTAGCCCTCCCGCTGCAGGAACGCCATCAGGCGCTTGAGCGAGAGAACCGCACTATCGCTCTCTGTCCGGCCGATTAGCCCGATATTCTTGAATTCCGACACCGCTCCCCCATGGTGCCCGGAGACGGGCCCAGCGATTTGGTTCTTTCCCAGGTTAACTGTTTGTTTTCTAATCAAAGGGCGTCCACTCCGCCCCGAAAAGCGATAGGCGATTATGCCTGAGCTTTGGGTGTGAGTCGAACCAAGTCCCGGCAGTCAGGTGGGCGCGAGAGCCGGGATTTTCCAGAACGACAAACCATATAGCCGCTCATTTTTTAGCCAATGCAAAGCCCCCGGCGACCTTGCAGGCCGCCGGTATGGAGCAGCAGTATGCGACAGTGCGGAGCGAGGTTACCGGCGTCAATTTCTTTGCTCAGCGCATAGGCCAGCTTGGCCGTATAAACAGGTTCCAGCGGGATTCTGGTTACTCTTTCAAAGTGCTGCTGGAAATCCGTTAGTTCGTCAGTCTGTCGGGCATATCCGCCACAGTGGTATCCGTTAAGCACCTCCGGGGTCCGACGGCAGCGGGCGTCTGCCAGCCAGGTGGACACCTCTTTCCGAATGCCACTTTCAGCCTTGAGTACAGGAATGCCCACTACTTTTGCCGTACCGAGGCCTGCCTGCAGCCCCGCGAGTGACACCCCCGTCCCACACGCTAGCCACACCTGGTCAAAATCTACGGGAGAGCTCTCGTTGATCACCTCACCCAACATGCGGAGGCCCATCAGCCCTTCCATATTCGCTCCACCTTCGGGGATGAAGTGTCCCCGGCGGGTCTGGAGATCCAGGCTGGCCAAGAAATCGCCAGCAGCTCGCTTTTTGTAATGAGCCCGGGAAACGAAATAGAGCTCCATACCAAACCGCTCGGCATCCCGAAGCGTTGCGCTGAATCGGGCTGGACGGTGCCCACGGATAATTCCCAGGGTCTTGAAGCCGAAGCGCTGCCCTGCTGCCGCGGTCGCATGTATATGATTTGACCAGGCGCCACCGCAAGTAATGATGGTATCCAGCCCCTGATCCCGCATCCGCTGTATGTTGTAGAGCAGCTTGTAGGCCTTGTTACCCGAAACCAGGGGATCCAGCAGGTCGTCACGCCGCATCCACACCTCTATACCCGGGAAGAGTCCCCCTTGCAGCCGCTGGTATGGAATCTGGCGAGCGACGCCGCGGATATAGTCCGGGTCAAAGCGGGTCAGGTAACGCGGGAGCATGGCTGGGCCTCGAGAGAAAGTTCCTTTGCCGGCCTGGAGCAAGAACGCACCAGGCCTGGCGGGCGCGGGTCAGGCCGGCTGTGGCAGGCGGCCGCCGACCCGGAAAGCAGTGGCGGGAAAGCGATGGGTAACGGTGCCGTCACCCAGCTTGAGTAGGAAGGCGACCCCATCAGCACCGGTTTCCGCCGTAACCTCCGCCTCTTGCATCGGCGCCCGCCGCAGCAGGACCTCCGGGGAGAACAGCGCCACATTGACGCCCTCACTGTCAGTGGGCGGAAATGGCGAGATGCCAGCCTGGCGGGCCCGGGCGGAGGGAGCTTCAATGCCGACAATTCCCGATGCCCGCATACGCGCCCCCAGTTGCTGGCAGAAGCTGTAATTCACCGGGTCGGCAATCCTGTCCCAGTGCGACTCCCAGTCCGGTGCCTGCAGGCGCACCCCGGGATCGGCGGCATAGCGGGCGGAGAAAATACTATGGTAACTGGTGATCGGCACCGCTGGCGGGATTTCCATGTCATTGAAGAACAGCTGGCGATAATAGGCGGATTCCGCCAGTACGGTGGGAATGGTCTTGCTGCCATAAAAAATGCCGTTCTCCGCAGTGCTGCCGAAACGGGATCCCCAGGGCAGTGGTGGATAGCGGAAAGGCGTGGCCAGCAGGTAATGGAGTTGTTCTGTGCCGGGCAGGCGCTTGGGCTTACTGCGCTCGAGCAGGTTTTCCAGGGCCTCCTGCTTCTGCAGGCTGTCCACCAGGCTGCGGGTAGCGACATCCTCCTGTGACTCCACCATCCGGAAAAGCCTGCCCATCAGTCGCTGGCGGCTGTTGTCGATCAGCTGGCCCAGCCCGTCGCTCATACCTTGCCCCGCATGGCATCGAGGTAATTGACCACCCGCACCAGGCCCTCAATCTGGACAACCATTTCCCGCGGGGTGCCATTGAGTGACTTGTTGGGGGTATCGAACCAGTGCCGGGCCCCTTCCGCGCCGCCCATTAATACAAAGGCCGCTCGATAGGCCCGCACCAGCAACAGGGCCAGCTGGCCCGGGGCACTGTCCGGGGCCAGGCCGGATTTTCGCCTCAGGGTACGCTCATCCATATGGATGATGTCGGCCAGCTCGCGCTTGCGCAGGCCCAGGTAGGATGCGGTATTCAGCAGGGCCTCCAGCAATACCTCGTCTTCTGCCGGCTGCGGCTCCAGGGAAGGCATTGACGCCATATCCACCCCTCCGTTTTGGTCTGGACATATGACCAAATTTATCCGCTTTTCGGCCATTTGGCAACCCTGGCAAGGATCCACGGCACCGCCCTGACCTGACGCTTATCAAGCTGCGTGATAAGGCGCCATCAATGATTAAAAGTGGTCACGGCAAAAACAGATCGACTAAATTGCGGTCCATGGTTCTAACGGAAGCCAGAGACCCGAAACAGGAGGAGCAACAGATGCTCAAAGCAGAATACCAGTCCCGCGGCCCGGTACCGCAGGAAGTCATCGAAGCAGTCGAATGTGAAACACCCGAACTGAAGGAAGGCGAGGTGCTCCTGGAGCTCCTGGCTTCTCCCATCAACCCTTCCGACGTCCTGACCCTCACCGGTGATTACGGCATGCTGCCGCCCCTCCCCGCTGTCGGCGGCAACGAGGGGGTCGCCCGGGTGGTCGAACACGGGCCAGGCGTCAGCGCGCCAGAAATCGGGCAGACAGTACTGCTCCCGGTAGGCATCGGTACCTGGCGCACCCATTTCACGGTTCCGGCAGACAAGTTGCTTCCCCTCCCCAATGAGGCAGACCCGCTGCAGCTGTCGATGATTTCCATCAATCCGCCGACGGCCTCACTGATGCTCAGCGAGTTCGTGGATTTGCAGCCAGGTGACTGGGTAATCCAGAACGCAGCCAACTCCGGTGTGGGAAACTACCTGATCCAGCTGGCGCATATCCGCGGGTTCAAGACGGTCAACATTGTCCGCCGGGAATCCCTGGTGGAGCCTCTCAAGGCACAGGGCGCCGATGTGGTGCTGGTAGACGGTGACGACCTGCCTGCCCGGGTCAAGGAAGCGACTGGCGGGGCGGATATCAAACTGGGGATCGATGCCGTGGGCGATACCGCCACTGGCCGTATCGCCGATTGCCTGGCTGAAGGTGGAACCCTGGTCAATTACGGCATGATGAGCGGCAAACCGTGCAAGATCTCCCCCACCGCGCTGATCTTCAAGGGGGTTTCCATGCGCGGTTTCTGGCTGGCCCGGTGGTTCGAGGAGGCATCTACCCAGGACCAGCAGAGGGTCTACGGCGAACTGACAAAGCTGATTATTGGCGGAAAACTGAAAGCGCCAATCGACAGCACATTCAGCGTGAAAGATATCAAGGATGCTGTTGCGATGGCGGCGCAAGGTGGGCGAGAAGGTAAGGTGCTGGTAACCGCGTGACGAGAGGGATGCTGGCCCGCTTGTCTTCGCTCGCGGGGCAGCTGACTCTAGATAAAGGTACTCGTCAACCCAGGGAGGTCGGCATCCTTGGCAGTAGCAGCTGGGTTCCGGCCTGCGCCGGAACGACGGGATAGAAGGTCACGGACTTGCATCTGAGGCGGGCGTCGCCTCTCCGCCCCGGCGTCCCAGACTGTTCCAGACAGTTTTGCCATGGCGATCAGCGATACACAAAAAAACCTCGCCTGGGTTGATCTTTCCGTGCCAACTGGAACAACTGTGGCGGGACTGACTCGGGCCATCCATGGCCCTCGCCCTGCGGGCGCCTTTCGGCGTCCAAAATTGCTCCAGGCAATTTAGTGACTCGGGCTATTCATGGCCCTCGCCCTGCGGGCGCCTTCGGCGCCCAAAATTGCTCCTGGCGATTTTGTCGAACGGGGGCTCTGTCACGACGATCAGCCATATACGAAAAAGGCCCACACTTTCGAAGAACGCCCCTGCCAACTGAAACTCCAGTTGCGGGACTGACTCGGGCCATCCATGGCCCTCGCCCTGCGGGCGCCTTCGGCGTCCAAAATTGCTCCTGGCAATTTTGTCGAACGGGGGCTCTGTCACGACGATCAGCCATATACGAAAAAGGCCCACACTTTCGTGTGGGCCTTTTTCGTATATGGCGGACCGGACGGGACTCGAACCCGCGACCTCCGGCGTGACAGGCCGGCATTCTAACCAACTGAACTACCGGTCCGCGGTAGGCGCATCTCTCAATTTTTGCAAGCTGCTGCCAGAGAGATGGTGGGTGGTACAGGGGTCGAACCTGTGACCTACGGCTTGTAAGGCCGTCGCTCTCCCAACTGAGCTAACCACCCGTATTGCTCCGGGCTGTGCCTCTCGAGCGACGCGAATCATACCCGATTGGGCTGCCCTGTCAACAAATTCCGCGCCACAATTTGCATCTTTTTCCTTTCATTTCCGGCACTTGGGGTATACCAGTGCCGGCCTCAATCGCTGTTACTGGCCGGCAGGGCCACCGGCTCGGGGGTGACAGGGTCCGGGGCGTCTTCTTTGTCCCCGGCAAAGCGCTGGATTGGCTGCCGGTAGTCCGGCAGGATCATGTGGCCCGCGATCGACACCGGGGTCCGGCCGGGTATCAGCTGTTCTTCGGGGCGGGCCAGGTCTGGCGCACTGTAGTCACACACCCCGGATGGGAACACCCGCTCCAGGTCCTGCAACCGCTCGGCGACGGATTCGGTTGCCCCACCGTATACCCCCCGCTCAACCGCTGCCGCAACGGGCTGAAGGCGACACTTGAATACATCATCCGTCATCGGGCCACCAGCCATCTGGCGCGGAGTGCTATGAATCGGGTATTTCCGCATGCAGGCACCTGCCGGGCGGCCGTTCCATTCCCCGTCCCAGACACCCTCCCCCGCCGCAATCACATTGCCCTGGCTATCGAAACACTGGTCGCTGGCATCCACCGGGCGGTTTGCGGCAACCCCGAGTTGCGGGCTGTCGATGATGTTCTGCATCCACCGGTCTATGGTATCCAGGGCTTCATCCAGCGGCGTATAGTCCTTGTGGCTGGTCCAGATCAGCTGGTTATCCGCATGGCCGCGGGCCCGCCGGATGCGCTCCCGCGCAGAAAAGGAGGCCACACTGTGATGCATGTCCAGGTCGTCATCCAGGTAGTGACGCAGGTCGATAATAGGGATTTCCACATCACCCAGGAAAACATGGCCGGACCGGTAAATACCCTCGATTGCCGCCGTGCTGGCGCGGGATCGCGGCGCAGGATTATCCAGGCTACCCAGGTTCATGTTGTGTTCGCTCCAGACGGAGAGCTCCATCGGGAACACGCGCCCATTCAGGAACCACAGCTTCTCCCCGCCCTGGTTTTCAGGGGCCTTCCAGCCACCCACCGTGGCGTTCATCCGCAGGAAGGTGTCCATCGACAGGTCACCAGACCGCAATGCCTCCAATCCGTACTGGACGCCCTCGTTGTCCCAGGCGCTGTTGGCATAACCGGTTTCATCGGCACCATAGAATGCCCGCAGGTCCTCCCAGTGGGACCAGTGTGTTTGCTCCGCGACATCATCCGCATAGCTCTTGATGAAGTGCACGAAATTGGGGTTGTTAACCAGCGGCACCAGCCCCCGCCAGCCCTGGGTGCACTCGGTGGTGCCATCCCGCCCGGTGCGGTATCTCCCATCGAACAATGCGGCCGCTGTCTCCAGTACGTGGAAACGACTGGTGACCTCCCGGCTGGCCGGCAGCCCCTGCACCAGTGAACGCTCCGTGACCTGTCTCCAGCGGGGATTCTCCGCATCCACCACATCAAAAAAGTACTCCAGTGGCTCGCAATCGAATACGTAAATTGTCTGGCTGACCATATCCGGGTAGGAGTAAAGCGGCAGCGCCGCATCGATCAGCCCCGGGGCGTTCTGGGCAAAGAGATACTGCTGGATCGCACCACCAGAACCACCAACACCGACCGTATACAGCGGCTTTCCATATAGCGCGACAAACTGCTGCTTGAGACGGCGGGCCACATCCTCTGCGAGCCAGATGTTGTAGTGATTACTGGTCTGGTTACCGGACGAATAGACAATGGCGTAGCCGCGCGCCAACTGGTCGGCCCGGCGACTGACAATGTCCCCCTTGCTGATATCCCCCTGGCGCCGGCCAACCCCAACGCCACCACGAAACTGGTAGATCAGCCGTCGATTCCAGTTGGCAGGGTTGGGCTTGCCGGCAGTTTCACCCTCCCCCCTCAATGCGGCGATGGCATAGAAAAAACGATTGATGGTCCCGGTCTCGAGCCGCACGACAAAATCGACCGAGCGCCCGTTGACCGTCACCTGGTCGATGTCTCCGTTCGCCGCCTCAAGCGGGTGGAAATCGCCGTCTTCCGTGCTCCGATAATAATAGGTAACCTGTGTGGGGTGACTGCAGTCCCTGCTGTAGCCGATCACTTCATCTGTCCGCTTGCCCTCCTCGTCCAGGGCAAATACAGGAACCCCCTCCCGGTCATGGTTATCCACTAAAGGCTGGCGGTTGGTCACGTTGTTTATGCCGCAGTAGAAGGGATAGGTCGAAGGCCCGGAAAACAGCGTCTCAACGGGTCCTATCTCGCCAATGCTGATCGGGAAGGGAAAGTACTCGGGCGGTCGCTCTGTCGTGCGGGGGTGCGGTCCGGAATATGCCGGTGTGGGGGCATGCTCGAGTGCGCCATCCGGCACTCCCACGACCGGGGCCGGGGGTGTATCGGGAATATGCGGGAGGCGATCGATAAAAAACCATCCGCCAGCCGCCACTGCAACCAGCAGCGCGAGCCCTACCCCAGAGAGAATCCTTGCTCTCCGTCCCTGCATAATCGCCTCCGCTCAGCGAACTTCCTTTTGGTACAGCATGAGTATAAGAAGGGAAAACCCGACCATCCGGACAGATGGCGTTCCCATCAACGACAGTGCGGAGAGAGACGAACGGGGGGCGCAACAACAATTACCTACGACGAGAGAGCCGACACCCGGTTTGGAACCATGGCTGGGAAACCGGCAACAGGGTTATTGCTGGCTACGCAGGAAATGGGAAAGGATATTCTGGGAACAGCTGGGGGCGGATAGCTGGGATTTCGAAGAATTAACCGGGCTGGTCCTTTATGGGAGGCCAGCCCGGCGCGCGATCATCTTCAGACGATGATCCCGCGCTCCTGCAGGTTCTTGATGATGGCGTCAACTTCCTGCTCCAGGGTCATCTCGGCCGTGCGCAGGTGCAGCTCCGGGGCCTCAGGCGCCTCGTAGGGATCGTCGATGCCGGTAAAGCCCTTGATCTCACCCGCCCGGGCCTTTTTGTACAGGCCTTTGGGGTCGCGGGATTCCGCTTCCTCCAGCGGGCAATCAACGAATACCTCCAGGTACTCCAGGTCATTTTCCTCGTGGATACGGCGCACCATATCCCGATCCTGGCGATAGGGGCTGATGAAGCTGCTGAGCACAACCACACCGCTGTCGGCGAACAGGCGGGAAATCTCACCCACCCGGCGAATGTTCTCGGCGCGATCTTCCGCCGAAAAGCCCAGGTTGGAGTTGATCCCGAGGCGGATGTTGTCCCCGTCCAGGCGATAGCTCAGGACACCGCGGGCGGCCAGGGCCTTCTCCAGCGCCACTGCCACGGTACTCTTGCCGGAACCGGACAGTCCGGTGAACCACAGGGTCACACCCTTGTGGCCAAGAATGCTTGCGCGGTCCTGACGATTCACCTCGCCATGATGCCAGTGTACGTTGGTTGCTTTAGGCTCTGCAGATACCGTCACCAAAATGTCCCCTGTTCCCGTTAAACAAAACCCCCGCAAACGCGCGAGGGTATTAGATTCGAGTTCGCGGACCACCAGTCACTGCGGCCCTTCCAATATGATCATTATCCTGTATCCCGCCGGCTGGCGCAAAAGTTACCGCCATCGATTTCGGCATATACAAAAAAGCCCCGCTTATAAGCGGGGCTTTCTCGCGCCTCCGGGAGGGGGCAAAATATGGGGTGGCCGACGGGGATCGAACCCGCGACCTCAGGAGCCACAAGCAGGCAGACAACCCTTTAATATCAATGGGTTAGCTGATCTGGTGTGGTAATATGGACTTCTCACGCCTCCTCTTTAGCCCGCTTGGGCTCTAGCCCTTTAGATTTTTACCACACCGCGTAGCTGTATGGATAAACAGTATCTGGCGAGCTAGAATAGTCGCCCTGAAACGGCGTGGCGGGCAGCAATGAAAGGCAGGAATATATTGATCGACGGGGAGCCTGTGTACCTGAGGCGCTGGCGCTACCAGGACGGCACTCCGGCATATGAGATACAACTACTCAATTATCAACACTACACCAGGGCCTACTCGGTGCCGGCCACAGCCAATCTGCGCAGGGAAATTACCACGCGCCTGGCTTTATTCCGGGGCATGGACAGCAATCAAAGGTGGCACGACCAGCAGCGTAATAAATGGAAGAAAGAGAACGGGCGAGACAAAGAATGAACTTGCCCGCTCACGAGCGCAGAGCGCCCGCGCTTCAGAAATTCGCCACCCCGCCAAGATGATGCGTTTGAGCACAATCGGGCACAACGCACTGCTGCTGCCGGATATAAACCAGACCATCTGCAATCGCGTTGATCTCTTCACGGATGGCGGCGGTCACGGCGTTCCGTGCTCGTTCGTCCTCCCATTGCGATACCACATCCAGTCCTCGCTGGAGATCCAGAACAGTGCGCATCTGCTGTATCTGCACGTTTAGCATTATTGTTCTCCAATTTCACCAACCCTTAGTAATTTGTATCGACTACTGCCCCAAGAGCGAACTAAACACTCAACAGTCCTTAATTTACCCCTCTCGTACTATTTTGTTAGATCTAACGCCAAATATTTTCGATTTTCGCAACACGAATTTTTAGTCACTTTCTAAATTAGAAATTATGACACTCGATTACAGGCTGTTTTGTGAGCAAATTACTGGCTGGTGAGATTGCCGAAAGGCTGCGTAGAGCAAGAACAGCACGAGAGTTGAGCGGTGCGGAGGTGGGGCGTCGCCTTGGCGGCCTGACGCCATCCCAAATTTCCAAGATGGAGACCGGCAAGCAGACCATACCCTGCGAGCTGCTTCCTGCGTGGTGCGAGGTTGTGGGTACCACTCTGGCGGAAGTCTACGGCGCCGAACAGCGGCACCACTTTGCCCAGGTACCCTTCTCCCCCCATGTGGCCCGCCTGTATTCCCAACTGCCGACTCAATGGCAACTACACATACAGAGAGCCGTTCAGAGCCTCTTCCAACTTTACAAGAAGGACAAATCACGCAGTTAAACTACGTGTTGCTTTCCGACCCCGGGCCATAGGCTCGCGGCATGGAAAGGAAATTAAAACGACAATTCGGTCAGCGACTGGCGGAGCTCCGCCGCGGAAAGGGCATGAGCCAAGAGGACCTGGCCTTCCTGCTGGACGTCAGCACCGAGACCGTGAGCCACATAGAGCGTGGCATTCATGGACCCCGCTTCGACCTCCTCGAGGACATCGCCCGGACTCTGGGCGTACATGTTCGAGAGCTTTTCGATTTCGACGACCTCGCTAAAACCTGAGACACAGGAAGACCCGCTCAACTAGCCCCTGCCAGCGCCAGCACCAGGCCGCCAAACAGCCAGCCGCGCAGCGCCTCGGCCTTGTCCCACAGCCATTTGTCCGTCGGCGGCAGCGGCCTGGACCAGCTGGCGGCGCAGCTGGGCGACTGGCAGCAGGGGCTGGCCCGCGCCCGCCAGCAGCAGCGCCGCGGCGCCGCGCTGTTCAACTAGGGATTATTCGCCGATGGCCACCCGGCGCTGCGCGGTCTGTTGCACCCAGTCCGCGCGCCAGTTGCCCTTGCTGACCTCCTTGTCGACCGTGCCCGCGGCGATGGCATCAATCATTAGCGAATGAATCTCCGCCTTGGTGCGCCAGGCCACCCCGGCGGCGTTGGTGCGCTCGTTGTTGTCCACATCCACGAAGGTGCCCACGTGCTTGAAATTGAGCTGGTCGGCCGTGCCGTCATCGTCCAGGTCAATTTCCAGCTCGGTCTGGGTGATGCGCACGATGTCGCCGCTGAAAATACCGCTAGTGAGCTGGTAAAAGAACTCGTCCGGCCCGGCGTTGTTCACCGTCGCCGCGATATACTCGATCATGTTGCTCATTGTCTCGTCCTGCTTTCCCTGAAATAAAAGTGCACCGCGGCCGACCTCTCCCTGGCCGCGGCGGGGTTATGGCTTGTAGTAGCCGTTGTGGGTGGCGATGGTGTGGGCGGCGCCGACGCCGGCGAAGAACATTCGGTCGCCCAGGTCAGGCTTCAGCACCCGGCGCCGGCCCAGGGGCTGCAGGCTCGACACCGTGGACAGGGTGGCCACCCCGTCGCGCAGGGTGTACACCGGCTGGCCCAGCATGTCCGGCGTGCGCGCCTGGGTGCCGTCGGGCAGATCCATCGGGGTCGACTTTGATTGCCACACTTCTGCGCCCTCAGTGGTCTGCAGCGCATAGCACTCTGCCACCCCCTGGCCCATCGCCAGCAGCGGATAGAGGCCGCGCGCGCCGGTGGCCACGTCGATGCACTCCACCAGGTCGCCGGGCTGCAGGTGGCGCAGGTAGCGGCCGTCCGGCAGCAGCGTGTCATAGTCGACGCACAGGTCGGGGTTGGGTTCGCTGGTGCTGCCGCCGCCGTCGCTGGGCGTGGTGATGATGCCCACCAGCCGCCGCGCCTTGTTGGCCTTGGTGTTGCTCAGGACCTGGCTGCCGCCGTAGATCACTGAACCGCCATTAAAGCCCTCGTCATCGCAGTAGACAAAAACCTTCTTGTTGAAGCCCCAGCCGGTCAGGCTGCCGGCGTTGTAGTTCACCGTGTAGCCGCCAAACTGCACGGTGTGCGCGGCGATGTCGATGGTGCAGGTGCTGCCCACGTCCGACGCCGTCAACACCGAGCTGGTGTTCACCGCCGCCACCTCGCTCATCACCATGGGAATATTGCGCTGATCAATAATGCGCTGGTTTTCGTCGATGGTGCCCAGCACCCGGGTGGTGCCCACGTGGCCATCGGCCCAGGCGCTGGGCTCGGTCTGCCCCGGGTGGGCGCGGCCCATAAAGCAGCGGGTGGCAAACAGCCAGGAATTGGCCTCCCCGGCGTTGGTGCCGTTCTTGTTCAGGCCGAACCGCACGTAGTACGCATTGGATGGCGCCTGCCCCATGTACACGCTGCGCTGCGCCTCGTCCGGGGTGAGGCTGGAGCCCTGGGCGGTAACCGGGCTGCCCGTGTGCTGGCTGATAAAGGCGCCGTTGGCGTCGTACCAGTTAATGATGACAAAGCAGGTGCAGCGGTGGGCGCTGATGTAGGCGCTAAATTCGTAATACTGCCCGCCCAGCACCGGGGTCTGCTCGTCCACATACCAGCGGGACCAGGTGTCCACGCTGCCCTGCTGGTTGATGTAGATGGTGCCCGGCGCCCAGCCCCAGCTTTCGCTTTGCCCCCGGATGCCTTTGTTGACCGGGTCGGTCATGCTGCCGCTCTGGGTGTAGTACCAGTGCTCGGTGCCCATGCGGAAGCTGGAGTTCTCCAGCTGGTTGCTGCCCACGCCCACCAGCAGGTTGCTGCCGTCGGCGCCGCGGGTGGCGTCCAGGTCGCCGGTGTAGTCGATGTCCTCGGGGCTCGACGGCCCCTGCAGCGACCAGGCGCTGGGCGTGGCCACCTTGCCCACCTGCTCCTCCACCATCAGCGCGTCAAACCACATAGTCGCGCCGGCGTCGTTGCAGTCGGCGCGCAGGATGCCGCGCGTGGTGCCGGCCGGGGCGGTGAACACGAACCACACCCGTTCCCACACGTTGGTGGTGCCGCCGGTGGTGAAGCCGGTGATGTGCGCGGTGGCGGCGGGGTCGTTGGTTTTAACGGTCAGATTGCCGGTGCGGCTGGCTTGGTCACAGCGCACATAGCCGGACACGATATAACTGCGCCCGGCCTCCAGCGGGATGTTGTAGCTGGTGCCGGTGGGGGCAAACCAGGCGTAATGGTCCGCGCTGGTGGCGGCCAGCTTGAGGCTGGCGCCGCCCTGGTAGCTGGTCACCTTGTCGATCACCGCGCTGCCGCGGCTGGTGGTCACGTTGAAGTGGTCGGTAATGCTGCCGCCCATATGCACACCAATGCCGGCATACTTGCCCGGCATCAGGTTCACGCCCTTGCCCGCCTGCTTGATGCCCTGCGCGGCGCGCTCGGCGATCTCGCCAAGCAGCGCCTGGCGCGCATCGTACACCGCCTGCCAGGTGTCATCCCAGGTGGTGCGGTTGATCGGGGTGGCCTGGGTGGCGTCGTCCCAGACCGGCGCCAGGCCGCCCAGGTAACTGGTTAGCGCGTCGTCGGCACTGGTGTAGGCGTCGCGCTCGGCGGTGATGCCGTAGTCGTTGGCCTGCGCCACGATGCCGGCGCGCTCCTGGGACAGCTGCGCGCGCTCGCGGATGGCCTGCAGCTTCTCGCTGGGGTGCAGCACGCCGTCGGCGCTGATGTCCTGCAGGTCCGCCAGCGCGTCGATGGCATCGGCGGCGGCGTCGTCGGCGGCCGCCTGCGCGGCGTCGGCGCGGCTGGTGTTCTCGCTGTTGATCCGGTTGAGCAGCGTGCGCAGCGCGTCGTACACGTCCTGCCACTGGGTGTTCCACTGGTTGCGGTCCACGCTGGTGGTGGTGCCCACCAGGTCCCACGGGTTGGGCCCCAGCGCATCCAGGTACACGCCCAGCGCCGCCAGTGTGTTCTGGAAGGCGGTTTTTTCGGTGGTGATGCCCAGCGCGGTGGCGTCGGCCACCACCCCCGGTTCCTGCAGCTGCAGGATGCTGAATTCGCGGATTACCTGCTTTTTCTCGGCGCTGTGCAGCTTGCCGTCGGCGCCGATGTCCTGCAGCTCCGCCTCGGCGGCGGCGATGTCGTCCAGCGCCTGCTGCAGCTCGGGGTCCAGCGCCGGGTCCTCGGCGTCCGGGTAGGGGCTGCGGCTCTTGGGCACGAATGCCACCCGGGCCGCTGCCGGGCCCAGGCAGCCGCCGTCCTTGCCGGCCAGGCCGGGGCTGGCGGGGCTGGCGCCGTAGCAGGCGCGGATGCGGCCGCTGTTCAGCACCGGCAGCGGGTTCTGGGTGCCATCCACCAGCAGCACCACGCCGCCGGGCGCGCCGCCGCCGCCGCTGCCGCCGCCGATGTTGTGCGGGGCCACCTGGGTGCCGGGACTGCCGTCGGCGCCGCTGCTGTCGATATAGCCCGACGTGCCGAAGGCGATGCCCCGCGCCACCACCACCAGCCCCGCGCCGCCGTCTCCGCCGGCACCGCCCAGCCCGGCGATCTCGTAGCTAGCGTCGCCCTGCAGGTAGTAGTAGGACGCGCCGCCGTCGGCGCCGCCGGACCCGCGCAGGTCGGCCGGCATTCCGGTGAGCGCGCCGGCGTCGTTGTCGATGGCCAGCGGCGGAAGCACCGCGTTGCGCCCGATCACCCGCTCGCCCCGGCTGCCGCCGTAGCTGGTATTGCCGCCGACCACGCGCCCGTCGCCGCCGTAGCTGCTGCCGATAAAGCCGCCGGCGGTATTGGTGGGCGTGCCGATAATGGCGCCGTCCACCTGCAGTACGCCCATCACCCGCAGCTCCACGTTGTCGCTGATGGTCAGGGTGCGCCCGGCCGGGATGGTCAGGTCGCCCAGGTAATAGAACACGGTGCGCGAAGCGGCGGCCCCCGCCAGGCTGCCGTCGGCGGTCAGGAAGCCGCTGGCGTCGACACTCAGGCCGGCGGCGGTCAGCTCGGTGCCGGCGCCGCTGTACCAGCCGTCCGGCAGTTCCGCGCTGCTGCTGACGCTGGCGTCCTGGTCGGGGATATAGCCCGCCGGCTGGTAGCTGCCGAACAGGTCCACCGACACCCGCCCGGAAACCTGGTTGATACGCACCCGCTGCACTTCCATGGCGCGGTCCAGGCTGTATTCATCCAGGTTCAGGTCGGGCAGCAGGCGGATGTAGTCCACGTCGAAAGACCAGTCGGCCACCCAGTTACTGCCGACGTCCAGGCGCAAAAACTCGATAATCTCGCCGGTCCAGTCGATCTCTCCGCTCAGGTCCACAACAATTTCATGCCAGGCATTGACCGGCAGCGCATTCAGCGCGCCCACCTCGCTGTCAAGATTCACACTGTGGTAGGTGCTGGTGGCGGCGTCGCGCCAGTAAAAAGTGCGGCCCGGCGGGATGGGCTCGGCGCTGGTGCGGCGCAGTCGAATCCTGATATAGGGCAGGTCCGCACCGGTGAACTGTTCGGCGGCAGACAGGGTCCGCCGGATATGCGGGTCTTGCGCGGTATGGGTCACCGCCAGCACGCCGCCGCCCACGGACAGGGTGCCATCCTTGACGGCCCAGCCCTCACTGTCGCCGGCGGTCTGGAAATTCCAGTGCAGCGGCTTGTCGCCGGTAATCGAGTGGTCGCGGATGCTGGGCAGCGCCACCCGCAGCACGTCCCCCACCTCCAGGTCGTTCATGCTGGGCACCAGGTCCAGCGGCAGCCTAAGCGGCGGGCCGGCGTAGCGGTCGCGCAGGGCGTCGAACGTGTGCTTGAGGGTGGTATAGGTGTGGCGGCTGTTGTGCAGGCCGCGAAATTTCAGGTTCAGCGGCTTGGCCGGGTCGTGCAGGGCGATGCTGTCGGCGTCGACAAAATTGGTGGTGCGCAGGAACCTGGGGTCAAATCCCGGCTGTTCGTACCAGCTCCACTGGATGCCGAACACGTTGCGCACCCCGGCCAGGTCAAAGTCCAGCGGCTCGGCGCGCACCACGTCGTTGCTGGTGATGGTGCCCACGGTGCCGGCGCTGGCCAGCACGCCGGCCATGCGCCGGAAGCCCAGCTGGCCGGCGGCATTGACCGGCATAAACGCGCCCAGCAGCAGGTTGATCTCTTGCTCGATGAATTTCTTGCCGTCGGTCTTTTCCAGGCCGTCAAAGCGCAGGATCTTGCCCTTGCTGTAGTCGCCGGGCTGGAACCAGTCGGCGCCCACGTTCTCGAACTGGTCCAGCTGTACCAGTGCCGGGTCGATCCCCAGGTGCCAGTTGTCCGGCAGTATGTCGCTGGTGCCGGGAATAAAGCCGGTCAGCAGGCTGTAGGCCAGCGCCGGGCCCGGGCCCTCCAGGTAGATATATTCCTCCACCTCGATGCCGCGCTCGGCATTGTTCTCGGTGGGCACGGTGTGGTCGCGCTCCAGGGTGCCGAACAGCCCCCGGGTGACGCCGGTAAAATTGGTGCCGTCCTTGCCGGTGGCGCGCACGATCTCGTAGCCGTCCTGGTACTTGATGCGCAGGTAATAGACCGACTGCCCGGGCGCGTCGCCATAGGCGGCGGTGTGGGGGTTGGGCTGGAACGCGCCGGTATCGAACACCGGCAGGGTGGCGGCGCCCTTGGGGAAGTCGGCGCGCAGGCGGGTGACGCGGGGTACAAACAGGTCCTTGCGCATCTCCCGCTGCACGTCGCGGCAGCGCACCCGGTACAGGCCGGTATCGTAGCTGATGGACTCCTCGGCCACCTGGGTCTGCTCCAGCCGGAACTCGGCCCAGTCCATGCCCCTGTAGCCCCGGTACAGTCGCACGGTCTTGCCCTTGAAGCCGCTGCCGTTTTCCAGCTCGTCGCGCAGCACATAGGACAGCTGGCCCCGGTGGTCGATGGCGGCAAAACTGAGCGAACCGATCTCGGCGCGGCCCTGGTCGGGGATCAGCCGCTGGCTGGTGCTGCTGGTCTGCTGCAGGCACCCCAGCACGGCGTTGGCCGGCAGGCTGGGGATGTCGGCATGGCTCGACAGGTACAGCGGCAGGTCAAAGCCCACCTCGATTACCAGCCGCAGCTCCTTGGCCGGCGCCTGGTTGTAGCGGTCGAAGGTGTCGGAATTCTGGCGCATCAGGTGACGAACTCAACAATGGTGAAGCTGAACACGAATATCCGCCCGGCCTTGCGTTGCGGCTGCTTGAAGGAACCAAATTTCAGCTGCACCTGGCGGGGATCGTCGGGGCTGGCGGCAGTGCCCAGCCCATCGAAGGTGAAGAACTCGCCCGCGGCCACGCTGGCGGCAAAGGCGTGCCACTTTTTCAGGGTCGGCCCGTCGAGCCGCATGGGTACGGTCTGGCACTTGTACTCGCGCACCAGCCGGAACAGCGTGGTCTCGGTGTTGCCGCCCAGCGCCATATGCTGCCGGCCCTCGGGCTGCGGCTCGCCGCCCTGGTAACTCTTCAGTTTGCCGGCCAGCACGCCGTCGCCGGCATCCGCCACCAGGCGGGTCGGGGTGAATTCGATATGCATGGGGGATCCTGTTAGCCGGCCAGCTCTTGCGCCTGGCGGGAGTTGTTGGAAAACAGCACCACGTCCTGTTCTTCCATCAGCCGCTGCATTTCCTGCACGACCCGCTCGGCGTTATCGCCATTGATGTCACCGGCAATGGTGAGGTTCACCACGGTGCCGGGCTGCTGGTACTCCCGCTCTTCGTCGGGACCGATGGACGGCGACGGGGTGCTGCCACTCAGGCCGCTGTCGCCCACGCTGGGCACACTGCCACCGCCGCCACCGCCACCACCGAAGGCACTGGCCAGCGCGGTCGCGCCAATCAGGCCGGCAGAGGTGTAGCCCAGCGCACGGATCACCTTCGAGTAGGGCAGGCCCGCCACCGGCCCCAGGCCGATGGGCGGCGGGGCCAGCGCGGCAATGGCCGCCATCTCGGTGTTCACCACGGTCTGCGCCACGGCGAAAGCCTTCTGGGCCAGGAACATGACCTTGTACAGCGCGGACTGCTTGCCGGCATATTGCGCCGCGGCATCACTCAGCTGCGCGAACACGCCCTGGGCGTTGGCCAGCATGAAGCGGTCCATCTGCACCTGCGTGCGCGCCCGCATCTCGGCGTTTCGCACCTGCACACTGGTCATCTCTTCCTGCAGCCGCCGCTCCGCCTCCAGCTGGCGCTGGTTGCGCTCCTCGAGCCGGCGCTGGTGCTCCTCCACCTCGGCCTGGTAGCGTTCGTGCTCCCGCGCCTTGTACTCGTCCTTCAGGAATTCGATGGCGTCGTAACCGCGCCGGCGCAACTCCTGCTCGGACAGCTGCAGGTTCTCGATCTGCCGCAGCCGCTCCTCGTGCTCGAGCTTGAGCTTGCCTTTCTTGTCGGCCAGGAACTGGTCCAGCTGCACCAGCTGCGCGGCCCCGGCTTCCTGCTGGCGCGTGAGCTCGGCTGCGGCGCGATCACGCTGGGCCTGCGCACGGGCTGCCGCAGCGGCCTCTTCTGCCTTCACCACCTCCTGGTGCTCTTTCTTCTGCGCATCGATGCGCGCGTCCTGCAGTGCCTGCAGCTGGGTGCGGTATTCCTGCACCTTCTTGCGCTGGATCTGGATCTGTACCTGCACACCATCCGCTTCGGCCTCGGCCAGTTGCTGCTGGTGGTACACATACTGCTGGTGCAGCTCCCGGTACTGGCGCTCCTGCTGCTCCAGGTCGGTGGGCGCCACACCGCGGCGCAGGTTCTCGACAAACTTGGCCAGCAGGCCCACGCCCTGGGAGGCCTCGTCGGTCTTGCTGATCTGCTCCAGGAATTCCTGCCAGTTCTGGCGCAGCGTATCCACCTGCCCCGACAGGCCACCGGCCTCTGCGGTACCGGCACCGCCCACCTGTGCCGACAGCTTGGCCAGGATCATGCGCTGCGCGTCGGCCACCCGACCGGCGTCCTCCATCACCTTGATCTGCTCTTTCTCGGCCTCGGTGAAGCTGACACCGGCGCGGCGCAGCGCGGTGAGCCCGGTGCTGGGTTCCTCCAGCGCCTTGCCCAGCTGCAGCGCAGCGCTCTTGGCACTGCCACCCATCACTGCGGCCAGGTCCTGCGACAGGCGGATGGCCTGGTCGAAGCTCTCCTCCTGCACGCTCTTGAAGGTCACCAGCACCGCCTGCGCGTCACGGATACCGGAAACGCTGGCCAGGGTATTGCGGGCCACGGAGCGCGCCTGCTGGTCCAGCTGCGCGGCGGTGCGCCCGCTGGCGTTGTTGGTGGCCCGCAGCAGCCCCTCGATCTTGAGTTGCTGGCGCTCCATCTCCTCGCCAGCGCGGATGCCCTTGTACATCACCGCCGTCACCCCGGCGATGGCCACACCGAGACCGGCCCAGGCCAGGCTGCCACCGGTCACCAGGCCGTTGACCGCACCCAGGCGACCCGCCACGCCACCCAGGGGGCCGTCGATGGCCACCACACCCTGCGCGGCACCGCGCATGCTGCGCGCAAAACCGTCGTTGGCGGCCTTGCCGGTGCGCAGGTCCTTGCTGAACTTGCGCGTGCGCACACGGGCCTGGTCCATCTCCTTGCGGAAGCTGGCGGAGTTCATCTCCAGGTTCGCAACGAGCGTGGCAATAGTCGCTTTCTTGGCCATGGGGTCTCTCGGTCAGGCTATCGATTTCCAGATGGCAATCTGCTGCTGTACGGATTGGGATTTTCTATAACCCGGGATAAAGTCCGACAGCTTGCCGCCACAGGTACCCGCCGCGATCTGGGCCAGCTGCAGCTGCTGGGCGTCGCCGCGCAGGGGCCGTTCGTGGTGGTAGTCGTACCAGTGGTCGAGCTCGGTACTGCTCATGGAGCGCAGCATGTTGAAGTAGTCGGGGCGGTTGAAGTCACGGGCCAGCTGCCGGGCGAAGATAAAGCCCGGCACTAGCCTTTTTTTTCGGCGCCCTCGCTGCCTTCGGCCCCGTCGCCGTTGCCTTTCTCTTTGTCATTCCCGGCCGGGGGCTCCACGTACAGGCCCGACAGCTTGGCGGCCGGCACGTACAGCTCGTCTATTTGCTCCGGCGGCACGCACTCGCGCAGCTCCCGGTGCAGGTCCTCGAGGGATTCCTCGCGGCCGGGCTTCAGCGCGTAGGCCACCAGCAGCAGCTTGCTGCTCACATCCTCGCGGTGCAGCGCCCACATCTGCCCCAGGTTGTCGAACTCAACCTCGGCCACCTCGCCCTCTTTCGGCGCGGCGATGTGGCCGGTGGTCTTTTCCAGGAACTCGCAGCGGTCGTAGGCGCTGAGCTCGTACAGCTCGAAGTGGAAGCCCGAAAACTCGACGGGCTCCTGCTTAAGCAGCGGTTTATCAAACAGGCTCATGTTCAGGGTCCCGGGGTAACGGTGGGCTTGCCGGAAATCTTGAATTTCACGGTACGGGTGATTTTGTCGTCCCGCGGCACCGACTGGCCCCAGCCGGTGATGTGGCCGATGAACTCGACCTCGGTGCCCTCGGGGTAAATCACCTTGTAATAGGCGTTGGCGTCGCTCTCCAGGTCGGCCGCCAGCGCCTGCTGGCCGGTATCACCCTCGTTCCAGATCAGGGTGATGGACACCTCGCCGGCATCGCGCAAGCCGGCCGGGTCGTAATCCATGTAGCCGCTGGTGCCGTCAATCGGGGTCACGTCGGAAGAACCCCGGGAGACCTCGTTCGGCTCGATTTCCAGCATGCCGGCCACCTGGGTGTAGGCCAGGCCGTCGTCGCTGCGGTGAAACTGGGTCTTGTAACCTTGTCCCATGATCGTGCTCTCTGTTGGTTGCTAGTTAACGGTTGAACTCTTTGGCCTGCGCGGCGCTCAGTCGTCGCTCGCGCCGGCCTCGGCCAGTGCCTGCCGCGTGTCAGCGCTCGCGGTAACCGGGCGCGCCTTGAGCGTGCCGATCAACTGGTTGGCCTCGCCGATATCCAGCGTCGGCCGTGTGCCTACCTTCGCCGGTCGCCCGGCGGCCATGCACGGTGCGATGATCTCGACCTGCTTCCTGTTGTTGGTGGCTTTCTTGCCCATGGCTCACGCTCCGGATCAGTAATAAATGGTGATGTCGTAGCTGACGCGGTACCGCCGCGTCTCCTCGTCGAGTTCGTCGAAGTTCTTTTCCGCCTCCACCAGGCCCACTGCCTGGCCATAGAAATCGCCCGCAAAGCCATGGATGGCCTCAACGGATTGGGCCAGCGTCTTGGCCGCCTCGTAGGTTTCACCCCAGCTATCCACCTGAATGCGGGCGAATCGCGCATAGCCGCTGCCATCGATACCCAGCGGCCGGCGCGACGACACCGGCGTGTATACCAGTGCCGGCAGCGCGTCGCCCTTGCGCAGCAGCAGCGGGCGCACCGTGGCCGCCGGCAGCGACTGCAGCCAGCTGGTGAGGTTGGTTTCGATCATTTCTTTACTTTCGTCAGCTCGGTGGAGAACTCCCGCACCAGGTCGCCGATCACGCTTTCAGCGCGGTTCTCCAGCGCCGGGCGGATGAACGGGTCGGCGCTCTGCCTGGCGTTGCCGTATTCCTGCGCGATGGCTTTCTGGTTGGTTTTGCTAAATTCTTTTTTGTTGGCGCCACGGCCGCTGGATTTCTTCAGCGGGCCCACGGTGATGCGCGCCACGCGGCCGCTGGAGCGGCCCTTGGCAGTGGAGGCCTGCATGCCGATGCTGTCTTTCAGCTGCCCGGTATCGGCCCGGGCGCCCGCGCGCATGGCCTCCTCCACCGGTTTCATGGCCTTGCGCCCGGCACGGCGCAGCACCGCGGCACCGGTCTTGGCCTCCAGGCCCAGCAGGGCGCTGTTCATCTTGGCCAGGCCATCGATGTTGAACTTGAAGCTGTCCGCCATTGCTCCGCCCTCTTGTGCTTTGCGGCCTATTGTTCGCTGGACCGCGCCACGGCGGTGAGTTCCAGGTACCGGTCGCGCCCACCCAGCTTGCGCGGCGGCGAGATATCCAGCACCTGGCCGTCGTACACCGCGCGCATCCGGCTGGTGATGGCACGGCTGGCGCTGGAGCTGCGGATGCGGATGGTGTACTGCGCGCGGCTGAGCTCCTGCCCCTCGGCGATACGCTCGTCGGCACCGGCCGGCAGCACCTGCGCGCGGCAGCCGAGATATTCGGTCCAGCTGCGCACCGGCTCACCGAATTCGTTGTCAACCTCGGCGAACTGCTCGAACGAGACCCAATCGCGCAGGCGACCGATCTTTATACCCTTAACCATCGGTAGGGATTCCACAGCATGCGCGTCGGCGTGGGCAGGGCCTGCAGGCCTTCGCGGTTTTCGTACAGGGCGGCCACCAGTACGGCGGCGCCCAGCTGGATGGCCTCGGTGACCTCGAGCGCGTTCTCGGGCGCGGCACTCAGGTCTGCGCCCTCGGCGTAAAGCACCCGGCCGGTGTAGTCGTTGAACTGCTGCTCGGCCGCCTCGCACAGCGATGTGAGGTACACATCGTCATCGCCGTGCTCGACGATCAGGTGCTTCTTTACCAGCGCCAGGTCGAGGATCACTGGGGCTCGCCCCCGGCGGCGTCGGTGTCGGCCTGGTCAGCGGTTTCGGTAGCGGCTGCGCCCGCTTCCGCCTCGGCCGTCTTTTCGACCGGTTTAGTGGCTTCCGCGAGCTGCTGTTCCAGGGCGACTTTCTCTTCTTCAAGACGGGCCACCTCCGCTTGCAGTTCGCCGCGCTCCTTCTTGAGGCTTTCCACCGCCTCCTGGAGGTTGTCCACCTCTTCCTCGAGCGCCGTGATGGTGCCGGCCTGCTCCGAGACGGTTTCACCCAGGGAGGCGATCTGCCCCACCTGCTGGGTGCTGGCGGCCCGCAGCGCGGCGTTCTTTTCCAGCGCCGCGTTCAGCTCCTTGCCCTCGGGATGCACGGTGGGCAGTTCCATCTGCAGCTGCGCCCGGGCCTCCTCTGCGGCCTTCTCTTCGGCCTCGACAATATGCGCAGGCTTTTCCGGCGGCTCCTGCTTGTTCTTGCCCTTGGCATTTTTCAGCGCGGCCAGGTCGCCGTTGATCAGGGCCCAGGCCTCGTCGTTGCCCACCTCGATCTCGTCGCCGGCGGCCAGGCTGGTGCTGGTGGTGACCATGCTGGTGAGCAGCACCAGCTTGAATTTCTTCTGTGACATCGGGTTTTCTCCGCGTTACGCGATATCCAGCCCCGGGAAGGGGCAGAAGCGGAACCCGGCCCGGGGCCGGGCTCCGCCAGCGGGTCAGGCTTATACCGCCTGCTGCAGGGTCTTGACCGCCTCGGCCACCAGCAGCTTGCCGTCGGTGCGCTTGCGCATGCGGAAGCCGATGTGGCCGGTGTCGGCGTACTTCTCGTTGAGGCGCTGCATGACGATGCCGCCGCGATCGGCGATGCGGTACTGGCTGAAGTCGCCGAACGCCAGCGACTTGGCGGTGGTGCCGACCGCGGGCATGGCCTCGGAGGTCTCCATGCGGTAACCCAGGAACATATCCGGGGTGCCGGCCTGCAGGCTGGGCTGCCACAGGGGCACGCCGTCGGTGGACTTGAGCTTGCGCAGCATGCCCACGGTGGCGTCCTTGGCCAGGAAGCTGGCGCCGCGGCGGTAGACGGCGCGCACCGAGTGCACCAGGTCGATCACCTCGTCGTAGGTGATGGCGCTGTTGCTGGCGGCGGTCTTGCCCACCTGCGCGGTCACCAGCACGCCGGTGGGCTTGTTGGTGCCGTCGCCGTTGACGAACGCGGCCTCCTCGGCGGTGCCGAAGGTGATGCCGAAGATGCGCGCGATCTCGGCCTCCAGGTTGACGCTGGAGTCCTGCAGCAGCTCCTCGGAGATGCGGATGATGCGGCCCAGCTTGTGGGCGGCCAGCACGGCATTGCCGAACTGCGCGTCGGACTCGGGGTAGGAACCACCCTCGGCGACCCAGCCGGCGGCGCCGTTGTCGGATACCAGCGGCAGGTTCTCGGTGCTCATGGTGCTGGTGACGGTGGCCAGGCTGCGCATGACCACGTTGTCGCCCAGCGAGGCGATCAGGGTGCTGGCCCAGCTCTCCGGTACCAGGAAGCCGCCGTCGGCGTCGGTGCCGACGGTGAGCGCGGCCTTGACGTCCATGTTCAGGCCGGCGCGCACGTAATCCTCGTAGCTGGCCACGTACTCGCTGGCGGCCAGCGGGTTGGACGGGTTGCGGGACTCCGGCTCCGGGCGCCGCGCGGGGTTGTCCACCTCGGCCAGGCTGGCCTCGAGCTCTTCCACGCGCTTCAGATTCGCGATCTGCTTGTCCAGCGCGTTGAGGTCCTTGTCCATCTCTTTCCACTGGGCTTCCTGGTCAGAGGTCATGCCCTTCTTTTCGTCGGTGTTGTCCACCAGGTTGCGCATCTGCGCCGCGAGGTTGCCGCGCTTCTGCTGCAGGTCGATGAGCTTACTCATAGTGTTCTCCGTTTTCTTCGGACGTAAAAAAACCGGCCAGCGGCCGGTTGGGATTTGCGAGAAGCGCGGTCACGCTCCTGCTCGCATTCAGGGCCCCGCGGCGATCTCGGTGAGGCGCGCGTAAAGCGGGGTGCGGTGGTTGTAGGTTTCGGGTTCCGGCTCCTCTTCGGCGCCGCCGTTGAACAGCCCCGGGTTGTCCTTCAGGGCCTGGCGGATGCCGGCCACCAGGGCGTCGGGCTTGATGTCGGCGCCGGACTGGATGGGCTGCTTCGGCCTTTGCGCCTGCGGCTGCTTGCCGGCGATCAGTGACTCAGGCACGCGCTTGCAGCCCTTGAACTTCTCCGGCGCGAAGCTGGCGGCTACCTCGAGGCCCTCGACGGTGTCGTCGGCGAAGCCCTTGTCCACGCACTCGCTGGCGGTGAGCCAGGTCTCGTCGTCGAGCATGGTGGTGAGCTCGTCCAGCGGAATGCCGGTCTTGGCGTGGTAGATGTTGAGCATGGACTCGCGCAGCTTGTCCAGGGTGTCGGCGGTCTTGCGCAGCTCGCGGCTATCGCCGCCGACGTGGGTCCAGGGGTTGTGGATCATGTACATGGCGTTGTCGGCCATGATGACCCTCTCGCCGGCCAGCGCGATGACCGAGCCCATGGAGGCCGCGAGGCCGTCCACGTAGCTGGTGATTTTCGCCTTGTGGCGCTTCAGCGCGTTGTAGATGGCGTTGCCCTCGAACACGCTGCCGCCCGGGGTGTTGAGGCGCAGGTCGATCTCGTCCACGTCGAGCGCGTTGAGCTCGTCGATAAAGTCCCGCGCCTCGACGCCGAACATGCCGATGTAGTCGTAGATCAGGACCTCGGCGCGGCGCCCGGCCGCGGCTTTCATTTCATACCACTTAGGCATTGTCGCCTCCCGGTTGTGTTAGCGCCCGCCGCATATGCCGCATCGCGGCAGCGGCCAGGGGCGCGGGAAATGGTGGCAAATAATTCGCGACGACGGAGGCGCTGGCGGTGCCGGTGGCGGCGGGCACTTAGCGGCGCAGGGCTGGTAGCCGTTGCCGTTGCGGCCGTTGTAACCATTCCGGCAGGAGCGGCACTGGCATTCAGGCATTGTCGTCTCCGCTGTTGCTGCCGCCGCTCTCGCGCGACTGGGTGATGGGGGCCATGTTGATCTGCAGCCAGTGCTGGTCGCCGCCCTCGATCTGGTTCATGTTCTCGAGCCGGCGCATGTCGTTGATGCTGATGGCGCCCGCGTTGAACAGGTTCTTGTAGAACTCGGAGCGCGCCTTGGCGTCGCCGCGCAGCAGGCCCTCGACGCTGTGCTGGGCGTAATACTGCTGGCGCTCCATGGGCGACAGCAGGTCGCGGAACACGCTCTGCTCGATGCGCTTGAGCCACGGCAGCAGGCTGTAAACCACGAACTGGATCGACTGGTGCTCAATGTTGCTGAAGGTAGCTTTCTCCAGGTCGCCGACCATGTGCGGCGGCACACCGAAGATGGCGCAGATCTCGCGCAGCTGGTATTTGCGCGATTCCAGGAACTGGGCGTCTTCGGCGCTCATGCCGATTTGCTTCCACTTGGTGCTGTCCTCGAGGATGGCCACCTTGTGGGCGTTGGCGCCGCCCTGGTGGCGTGCGCTCCAGCTGCTGCGCAGCCGCTCGTAGGCCGGGTCGGACAGCGTGCCCTCCACCTCCAGCACGCCGCCGGGGCGGGCGCCGTTGGAGAACAGCCGCGCGCCGTGCTCTTCCAGCGCCAGCGACAGGCCGATGCCCTCGCGCGCCTGGCTGATGGGCGACAGGCCCACGATGCCGTTGGTGGACAGGCCGGCGATGCGCCACATGCGTTCCGGCGGCAGGGTGCGGATATCGCCGTCGTGGATCTCGAACACCAGCCGCCGGGTGCGCTCGGAGCGGCCCACCCACACCTTGTCGGGATTGACCGGCCACACGCCGCGCACGCGCCCGGCGCGGTCGCGCTCCACTTCGCTGTAGGCGTTGCCGCGCAGCTGCAGGGCGGCCATCAGCTGGGTGCGGAAGTCGATCGAGGTCATTTCCTCGTTGGGCAGGTCGTGCAGCAGCATCTGCAGCGGGTGCTTGCTGGCCACTTCCCGGTCGCCGTCGCCCTGCCGGCGGTACACGTTGAAAGGCAGCGCAGCCACGGTGTCGGACAGGATCCGCACGCAGGAGTAGACCGCGGCCACGCGCAGGGCGGTGTCCGGGGTGACGCTCTTGCCCGCTGCGGACTGCGGCCCGGTGAGCGCATCCAGCAGGTCGTCGCTGGGGCTCTTGAGCGTGCTGGTCTCCGCGCTGGGCGAGAACATGCTGCGCAATAGTTTGATCATAAGAAGCGGATGCCTCTGGATTCGTAGACGCTCTCTTCGGCTTCCTCGCCGGAGAGCGCGATGGTGAAGGCAATCAGTGTGGCCACGGCGCCGTCGATCTTGGTATCGCGGTTCTCTTTCACCGGGCGGATTTTCTTGCCGTCGTCGATCTCTTTGGCCACCACGTTGCCCATCATCCAGGTCAGGACCGGGTTGCCGTCGTGGTGGATGCGACCGGCCTTGAGCAGTGCCTCGAATTCCTTCATGGCATCGCTCATGGCGTAGTTTTGCGGCACCTCGATGACCTCGAGGTCCTTGGCCTCCTTCTGGAGGTTCTGCGCCAGCTGGGTTGCGCCCCAGGGGTCGTAACCCATGGCCCGCACATCGAAGTCGCGGATGTCGGTGAGCACGTCGCCCTGGATCTGGTCGTAATCGATGGTCTCGCCATCGGTGGGGATCAGTGCCCCCTGGTGCTCCCAGGCCTGGTAGTGGCGGTTGCTCTCTTCCTTGATTTTCTCCTCGGGCAGGTAGTGGCGCCCGAAAATGTAATAGTGCGTCTGGCCGTCGATCGCGCGCTGGAACACGCTCATGTTCGAGGTGATATCCAGCTTGCTGGACAGGTCCAGCGCCTTGGTGCACGGATCGTGCAGGAAGTCGTCCACCTGCAGGTCCGGGTCCGCCTGCTTGTTCCAGTCCACCATGTTGAGCCAGGCATTGCGGGCGGTGACCCACACGTCCAGGTGCTTGGTCCTGAATGTGTTCTGCTTGCGCGGGCTCTGGATAGCTTCGCGCTGGCGCGCCTTCAGGTAGTCGGCCCCGACCGATATGCCGTAGTTGGGGTTGGCCTTCACCAGCGCCTGCTCGCTGGTCCAGTCGTCCTCGGCATCGATGGTGTAGACAATTCCGAACAGTTCGTCATTCTCGATGCTGCCCTCAAGCACCGACTGCAGGTCCTGCTGGATGGCGTAACACGGCCCGGCCACCTGGTTGCCGGCAGTGGTGATGCCCAGCATCAGCGGCTGCTCCCGGGCGCCCATGCCGGTGAGCATGGTGTCGTACAGCACGTCGTCCTGGTGCTCGTGCACCTCGTCCAGGATCGCGCAGCTGGGGCTGGCGCCGTCGCCTGGCTTGCCGATCACCGGTTCGAAGCGGGAGTTGTCCGGCAGCCGCTTGGTTCCGCGTTGGTCGCATTCCAGCCGTCGCGCGTGTGAGGTAACGCCGTAGGCGCGCCGGAAGCTGGGCGTGCGCTCGGCCATCTTCTGCGCCGGGCGGTAGACTTCCCATGCCTGCTTCTCGCTGGTAGCGCCACAGTAAACCTCGGCCCCGTACTCGCCATCTTCGGTGAGCATATACAGGCCGATACCGGCGGCGATCACCGACTTGCCGTTCTTGCGCGGCACACAGATATAGGCAATGCGGAACCGGCGCAGGCCGGTCTCACGGTGCACCCACCCAAACAGGCTGCCGAGGATGAACTTTTGCCACGGCTCCAGGCGGATCCGCTTTGACAGTCCCCTGCCCGCCGCCCACTTGCCCTTGACGTGCGGCAGCAGCTCCACGAAGCGGATGATCTTGAGCGCCTTGGCCTCGTCGAATACCCAGGGCCAGGACTCGTCACTCGGGCGTTCCAGGTCGTCGACGTGGCGCTGTACCGCGAGGATTTCCCAGCGGCAGGCCGGGCGCGCCCCGGTCAGGACATCAGTGCAGTAGCCCTGAATGTCCGCTAGGTGATCCACATCCCACGTCATAGCCTGCCGAAATCGTCGTCATCAAACAGGCTGCCCTGCTTGTCGTTGAAGCGCAGCTCGGTGGCCGGGGACATGCCCAGTTGTGCCACCATGCTGTTCCAGAAGCGGCCCACTTCACGCAGCTGGCCCACCTCCGGAAAATTCTTGATCTGCTTGCCGTTACGACCGAACACCTCGTAGGTGCGACCCTTCTCGTCGATGAACTGCCGCAGCTCATCCATCTCCACCTTGGTGCGGCAGTATTCGTACACGTAGTCCACGAACAGCGGCTTCAGCCGCCCTGCCCTTGCCAGCTCCGGCGCGATGCGGTCCCACACCCGGCGCTCTTCCTTCGAGATGCCGCGCGGGCGCAGGTCCTTGGCCAGCTGCTTGAGCTCGGCCTCCTTTTCGGCAGTGGCCTGCTCGTTCTGGTCGGCAGCAGGATGAGCGACAACATTGCTCCCCTGCGGATATCGTCCAGCCATAACAGTCACCAGGTGAAAACCCGCAATGGGTTTTTTGGATTCAATTCAACACGCATAAAAATCGACTTAGGGCGGCGGTGTTGGTGGCGAAGGGTGCTAGGGATTGACCCCGCCCCTCCCCCGTGCGCCACCGCCTTCCTGCGCGGTCTTGCGCAGATGGCATGGCTTGCAAAGCAATTGAAGATTTTCCAGATCGTCAGTGCCGCCTTGCGCTTTGGGTTTGATGTGGTCGACGTGCGATCCCTGGACAGCCAGCCCAGCCTTCAGGCAGGACTGGCAAAGACCCTTGTCTTTCCGGATAACCACCAAGCGCCGCTTGCGCCAACGGTAGCCATAGCCCCGCTCGGTGTCGGTACCCTTCCGCTTCTGCCAGTTATCCCAGCCAGTTTGTCGCTGCGGGCAATTGCCCGAGTGCGCCTGGTTGCACTTGGCGCAAAAGCGTTTAGCTCTGGCCGGCACTGTCTTGCTCGTTGCTTGCCTGCTCCCGCAGCCAGCGCTTGTGCTCTTTCTCCAGCTGGTAACGCTTTTCGTTCCAGTACCACATGCCGACGAGACTGCCCACGCCAACACAAAAACCGCCGTAAGCCACAATGAACTCGCCAAGCTGGCCAGCTACTGCGGAGACGAACCCGGCAAACGGTGCCAAGTAGGTTGCCGCTTTAGCCATAACGGCCTCCCTTGCCGCGTCGTAATTGCTCACCGAGGCCATAGCTTCACTTGTTTTTGAAGTTAGCGGGCGTCAGCGCCCTATCACCAAACCACCAGGCGGTCGCAGTGCATGCGGTGAAGAACACGGAATACACCATGTACACCAGCAGCTCACGCCGCTCAGCAGGATCCAGCAGGCCGGAAACATCGTCGGCAATGGTGAAGAACACCAGGGCGGCGAGTATCCACAGCACCACAGTGATGAACGGGCGGAACAGAGACTTGACCGCGGCCACCCAACGATAGGAAGGCTGGTCGACCGCATTCTTGTGGCTGGCATTGAGCCCGCTCCAAGAACCCTCCTGTGCAGTGATCGCCAGCTCGGCCTCAGTCTCCTGAGACTTCGCCTCCATATTCAGGCGCAGCAGCTCTTCCTCGTGGGCCCACTTCTTCATCTCCCACTGCTGGCGCTGCTTCTCTTGCCAGTGCTTCGAAACCTGACCCACAACAGAGCCCAAGAAGCCGAACAGGCCACCGGACGCCGCACTTGCGCCCACACCGATAACTCCGCTTAACCATTCCACAGCTGTCTTGCTCCTCTGCCATACCAGAAGCGCCTCCGGCCCGGGTCGACGTGCAGGAAAGTCCGGTAATAACCGAACCCAGTAAAGCCGGCACGCTTGCATGCATCGCGCAGCGCGAGGCGGTCATGCCCAGCCAGAGAAAGGTCGAAAGCAATTAATTTGTGTTGAGACAGCGGCGCCCCACCGACGCGCGCATTGTGCAACGCACAGCGGTGACCGCTATTGATCCGGATCGGGCGCTTGATCTCATCGCGCACCGCCTGCAACGCATCCATCGCCGCGACGTTCAGATAGAACTCCCCACAGCAGGGGCACGCCAGATTCGGCTCTTGCGGGGAGAAGTCGGGCCAACGCCACACGGACTCGGGTATTTCCGAATAGTGCGGGTAGAGCACGGCGTCTCTCCTGAAAATCTTCCGCCCCAGAAAAAGCAACGGCGCCACTGGGGCGCCGTTGAACTTGGATCAGGGATTTACGATGGTCGATAACGAAAAAACCCGGCTGGGGGAGCCGGGTTTTCTTGAAGCCAGCAATGCTAGCTTGCATGCATTCAATCACTTCATTGTCACGCCGTCAACACCCTATCAGGCAATTCGAGGAAGAACCCCTCGATACACCTCAGCATTGAACAGGACATGCACCCCGTCGATGCGCCGGTAAAGAGTTTTCGTGGAGATACCCAGCTTCTTCGCCGCCTGGCCATGCGTCAGGTATGGCGGCAGATAGAACAGTCGCACCGTGTCACCCAGATCCTCGGGCAGACGCAGAACAAACTGCTCCACCTCGCGGATATCCGAATTGATAGGCACGGTACCCTCAGCAGTAGAACTGCCCACGACGCATTCCAGCATACTCAATGAAGAGCCGATGCCCATACCCTCCATCGACTGCGCCCACTCCATAAACCGCATATGTACTCGCTCGATCATTCCACTGCCCTCTTCGCCTGAATATCCATCTCTCGTAGGCCTCGTACCCCTGTCGTAGGGTTTGAAACCAAGGGGTACGACACCCCAGCCCCCGTCACAGCTTGCTTTGCCTTAATTCTCGTAGGGTCGTACCCCATTTCTGGTAATCCCGCGCGGAAAATTTTTTTAAAGATCCGGCCGCACCCGAACCTACTGCAAAACATGTGCGCGCGGGCGCGCGCGATAACCCCTACGACCCTACGACAAATCCGCTAACCTCACGTCTCATGCGGCCTGCAGAGTCGTACCCCCTTCGCGCAGACCCTACGACACCCCTACGAGCCCTACGAGTCATCGCCGCCACCAACGTCACTACTGAACACCGCCTGGCGGAAGTTCAGCACGCAGTCGCTCAACCACTCTTTCTGCGTCTTGCCCTCTGGCGGCCGGTGCTCCGTCACAATCAGGAACGTGCCCTGCACATCCTTCTTCGCCATCTCACCGAACCCGGCCGGGCGATCATAGGGCACCCGCGACTTTTTCTGGTTCACCGTGCCCATCGCCTCCGCGAACTTCGGGAAGCTCATGTGATGCATGCGCCAGCGCGCGCACCACTTCACGTACACCTCATAAAGGTCACCCACCAGGCACGAGTGGTAAGGTGCATCTGTTTCCTGCTCCTTCCACGCCCGGTCGAACACCTCCCAACTGGGGCGCCCAAACTCAATCAGCCGCTCTTTCGCTGCCGTCAGCGGCGGCTTGGTGTGCGGCCCGAACCCCGAAGTATCCACCGCCAGCAGCCAGGCATAGAACGCCTCGGCGCCGCCGTTGGCCAGCTCGTGGGCCACCCCGTTCTGCAGCGAGTCCGGCAGCTTGTGCTCCGGCCACACCACCAGGAAACGGCGGTCGTGCCCCTCCACCGGAAACGGCTGGATCTCGTTGGACAGGAACACGCAGTTCATGTGGTTGGCTTCCTCCCAACCGCTGACGAACTTCTTTTCCACCCGCACCGTCTCGCCGGTAATCATCTGCTTCAGCTGGCCCTGGTGCGAATACTTGCTCGAGCGCGAGAAGATCTCCTCGAACAGCCCGTACAGCAGGTTCGACACCCAGTCCGTGTACTGGCTCTCCATCTGCAGCTGCCCCAGAGTGCGGCTGTACTCGCCGTAAATCTTGCGCATCACCCCGTCAAAGAACAGGCTCTTGCCCGATCCGTGCACGCTCGAGTGCATCAACACCGCCGTGGCCATCTTCGCGCCCACATGCTGCAGCGGGTACGCCAGCCAGCGCGTAATCCACTGCCACACCTCGAAGTCCTCGTTGCACAGCGTGAACAGCAGCTCGCGGATAAACCGGCAGGCCTGGTCGTTGCGCTCCGGCGTCAGCGGCAGGCCGCGGAACATATTGATATGCGTCTCTGGATCCACCCGCCGCGTCGGGTCGAACACCAGGTTCTCCTTATCCACCTGCTTGCGGTCCGGGTGCCGGTACCAGTCATCGAACACCTTCGGGTACGAATGGCGGATATCCGCCAGGCGCACCACCTGCCGGCGCCGCGCGTCCCAGGCCGTGTCGCTCACGTCCAGATAGGTAAAACGCTTCAGCATCTCGCCCACTCCCCCGGCCCCCTTGTGGGCGGCCTGGCGCGCGGCGATATTGGCGCGCACGTCCTGCTCCAGCAGCTTGCGCTTGTCGCTGGCATCCATGAACTGCTTGAACACCTCGGCGCCCACCTCCGCCTTGAAGGCGCTGCCCTTCATCTCCCGGTGCAAATGTTCATCCCACACCTTGGTGGTACCGGAAATCAGGGCAAAGCGCTTTTTTGCGTCCTCCAGGGTAATTTCGCGCGCCTCAGCACCAACAGAGGGTGCGGGAGAATCGGGGGGCCCATCGAAGGGCGGCGGAATATCGGCCTCCTGCAGCGGCGCCCCGTTAGATGGGGGCCGGGGGAAGAACACCACGTTCTCCATAAAGTGGTCCCACTGCCGGCGGACTTCTGCGAGCCCGTGGCGGCAGTGGATGTCATTGAAGTCAATTCCCTGACCGGAATGTTTTTCTGTCACGCGGCATCCTCCAGCGCTTCCCCAGCGGCCGGGATCCACACCGCGCCGCCCACGGCCTCGGCCGCCTGGGTGGCCTTGCGCACCCCGGGGTTGTCTTCCTTGTCCGCGTCATTGTCCGCCGCGAACACCAGGTGCAGGTCCGGCCAGCGCTCGCGCACCTGCACCGCCACCGGCAGCAGGTTGCCTGTGTCGAAACACACCAGCACCGGGCAGCCGGTGGCCTCGCGCACGCTGGCGCCGGTGGCAAAGCCCTCCACCAGCACCAGCGGCATGCGCGGGTCCGGCTGGCCCAGCCAGGCAAACAGGCCGCTCTTGCGGCCACCGCGCAGGAACAGCTTCTTGCCGGTCGGCGTGATTACCTGCAGGTTCCACAGCTGGCCGTCGATATCCACCAGCGGCAGCGCAAAGAACCCCTTTTTGAAGTAGTGAAACTTGGGCCGCTCATTTTCCGCCAGGTTAAAAAATGCATTGATCTCGGCCCGGTCGGTCACCCGCACCGGTCCGTCCTCGCGCTGCACAATCAATTCGGGAGAGTGGAAAAACTTCACCCCGTGCGCCTGGATCTTCTTGCGTCCCAAGTACTCGCTGCGCCCGGCAGGCTTCAGGTCGGGAAACACCAGCTGCGCCAGCGCCGCCACCTGGCGGAAACTACGCGCCTCTTCCGCGGCCTCGCGCTCGGCATCGATCCTGCGCTGCTGCTCGCGTTCGGCGCGCTCCCTGGCCCATGCCCGCTTCTCCTCCTCGGTGAGCTCACGGCGCTGGAACTGGAAACCGCCCTCCTTCGCCTTCGCGAACAGCGTGCCGATGGTGATACCGCCGCTCGAGCGCTTGAAGCTCTTCCAGCAGGACCGGGCTGCGCGCGGGTCATAGTTGCCCGCCAGCTGGCTCCAGTCGTCCCACACCTCGAACCCGGCGTCGCCAAACTCCGCCTTGATGGCCATGCCCATCTCGATCCAGGTATCGCGCACATCCATATTGGCGATATATCCCAGCGCCGTGCGTACATCGTCCAGCGTACATTCCTCGTGCATGTGAATCCCCCAAGCGTTGGCGCCCATAGCGCGCGTTGAAATAGCCGTCTCTCCGGCTGTCACACCACTGTGCAGGTGTCGCAGGCCCCGATATGCTGAAAGCGCCAACCAACAGCGATCGGAGAAAATGTCATGGCGACCCTATTAGTCACTTACGACCTGAACCGCGAAACGAAAAGACCGCCAATGCTTCAGGCCATCAAAGAACTTGCAAATGGCAACTGGGCTAAGCTTTCCGAGTCCTCTTATGCAATTCGAACAAACCTAAATGCCGCCCAAGTACTCAACGCCCTGACTCCATTTATCGACCAGAACGACAACATCTATATCATCAACCTCAAAGCTCCGTGGAACGGCTTCGGGCCGCAAGAGGTAAATGCCTGGCTTGAGAACGCTCTTCGATAGCAATACCTTGTCATGCGCCTGCTGCCGGCCACTTGCTGCCACCAGCAATTAGCCGGCAGCAACTGCCCAACATCCGATTTACCTGACCTGCCGCTGGCCAACTCACTGTACAAATCCCCATAGATCCCGGCTGATTAACCGTCTCGTTTATCCCCCTCACAATGCCCGGCATAACGACATGAATGGATTGGGGATACAGGGATGACAATTTTTATACTTCTTTCGCCGACCAACCCACGGCCAGTCAGCTTGCCTGCTTCGCTTCTGGAAGCGCTTCGTAGCGCTCCGGATACAGCGCCTCCAGCTCAGAGATCAGCCCACCGGACGCACGTGCCAGCCGCTCGGCCAGTTTCTTGCCTACGGAACCCCGGGCAATCGCAATCTGCTTGAAATTCCCGAAGGTGGTGCCGGCGCGCTTCGCCAGGGCCTCCACCTCCTCCTTGGAGCGGTCGTAGTAAAACTGTCTCGGTGTCATGGCTTGTAATCCTCCTAAGCCCGAGACAATAGTAAAACCCTATTGTTGAGTCAATAGGATATCCCTAATAACGGTCAGTTATTTGCTAATGGCATAATTCGGCGATGGAAATCAAAGACATACGCAGGGACAACCTCAACCTGCTTGCCGGCGAGCACGGCAGGACAACGATCGCCCAGAAACTGGGATACCCGGATAACAACTACATAAACCAGCTCTGCGGCGGCCACACCAATATCGGTAACCGTACCGCACGGAAGATCGAGGCCGCACTGGATCTCGAAAAAGGATGGATGGACTACCCCCATGCCGCCGCCACCCTGGGTGAACCACACGGCAAGTACAAGCCGGCAGGTGAACACGACCCCGCGGGACAGGGCCGGGTACCAATGATCAGCTGGGAGGACGCCGGAAACCTCTGCGGCTTAGACGAAACCTTCGACCCTGACGCAGTCGAGTGGCTGCCCTGCCCCGTCAGCCACTCCGACCAGAGCTACGCGCTGCGCGTTAGCGGTGATAGCATGACCAGCCCCTACCCCGGCCAGCGCACCTATCCAGAAGGCGCCATAATCTTCGTGGACACCAACAAGAAGGTGACCAACGGCTGCCGGGTCATAGCCAAGCTGGATGGCGAGGTCACCTTCAAGACCTACTCCGAAGACATGGGCCGTACCTACCTGCGCCCCATCAACCCCAGCTATCCCGCCATGGATATCACCGACAAGGAGATAAGTTTTTGTGGCGTGGTGCTCGGATCGTTCATACCAGAGTAAGAAGCTCGGAGGCAGCATTGAAAGAAGAGTCAAACGGGGAGGACCTCGCGGGTGCAACGGCTTGGCAACGAGTCTACTCGCTGACCAGCAAAGAGATACTCGACTTCCTAGCGCGTAAGAATGGAGACAGGTCCCCACGATGTCCGCTTTGTGACAGTGTGGCATGGGTAGTCCTACCCAGTCCTGAGCAGAAAGGGACACCAGCCTTGTTTGAGGGAGAGACGCGCCCACGGACTGTGGAAGAGATGCTGGCCAAGGAAGAAGGCGGTTACACCAGACCCTTCTTCCTCCTCAACTGCATGAACTGCACCAATACTCAGTGGCTCGACGCCTACATGATGGCCCTGGTTGTCACACTGGAAGAAAGGGATAAAAAAGACGGGGGCTTGCGTGACGAGTAGAGATTCAGATTATACTGATAGCGTAGTTCGGGGCTATTTCCCCGAAGGCAAACATCCCGGTGGCCCGGGAGGACCAGGTGATATGGAAGCCCGCGTAGCGCGACTAGAATCTGACGTTGAGTACATCAAACGTGATATTAGCGAGATCAAGACAGATCTTCGTGAAATTCGTGGCGATATCGGCAAAGTCAAAGATTCAATCAGCTCAGCCAAAATTTGGGCTGTGATGCTTTATGTGGGGATGTTCGTCACATTAGCCGGCATAATGATTAGAGGCTTCAGCAGCTTGCATTAGCCTAATCTCTTTAAAGAGAGCCCGCATTTAGCGGGCTTTCTTTTGCCTTATAGGCGCTCAACTCACCGCACGCCCACAATGACAGCAGAGTGACGCCTGCTTCTTGATATCTTCTGCGCAGTGTGGGCATGGCCTGCGCGACTGATCCCCGGTGGTGATCACATTCAAGAGCCCGAGAGGACCCAGCACCAAGCCGTTCAAGAAGCCCATCACCGGGAAGCCGCGTCGCATGCCGATATGCGTGCTCAGCAGCACGCACACCGCCCACAGCAACAGCACCAGGTGCCACTTGGACAGCACTACTACCGCAAGCTCATCCATTAGCGCCCTCCCCGACGGAACAGACCCGCCAAATGGGTGAACATCACCCTTCACCGCTCCCGTAACTGGCCTTCAGCTCCGCCAGCCGCTTGCGGTCATCCTCATCAAAACCCCGGGAACTCGCGAGCGGCTCCCCATCAGCCCCGTCTACCTGCTGCACCACTACCGTAAACACAGCATCCTCGGGTGCACCCGCGTTGGCGAAATCGAAATACGCTGCGTTCAGGCGCCAGGTCGCTTCCTCATCCGGCTCCAGCCCGCCAGGGATCTGGTAATTGAACTGATCCACTGCCCACGGAATCGATCGCTCCGGACTCGCCAGCGTGCCCTCAAAGTAAGCCCGGGACACAGGCTGCCCGGTCCCGTTGCGTACAGTCAGCTCAATAACCTCATTCGTCGTCCAGCGTGACTTCTCCTCGTAATAGCGGGACTTCAGAACCTCGAACTGCTCCAGCTGCTCTTTGGCCGCCTCCGCTGCCGCCATAGAGTCCTCCAACTCTCGGATCTCACCAAGCGCCTGCTCCCGCTCGCGAGCTTTGCGCTGCCGATCCAACTCTGCCGCCATCTCTAAAACTTCAGCGGCAGTCTTCCCATCCAGCTTCGATCGCATCTCCGAAGCCATTAACTCGGCGCCAGTTTCGCCAGCCGCGGCCAGCTCAAAAATATCCTTACCGTTCATCATCAGTTTGATCACCGCACCGGCAAACTTTTCCTGCTGCGACTGTGGCAGCGCCTCAGCCACCTCTTGAACCGATGCCTCAAAAGCTTCTTTGCTTGAGCCATCAAGCCTCGGCTCCCCACAGCCAACCAAAGCGACAGCCAGCAGCAAACCAATAACCCATATTTTCATTGTTTCTCTCCATGGTTCTTTCCCATCCGAGCTTATCAGCGTCCCCGAACCCTTCAAAGTCGTACCAATTACGCCGTATTACAGAGTTCACAGCCCCCCAATAGCAAAAATTAGTAATTCCCTATTGACTGCTGAATAGGGTTTTACTATTGTCGCCCCAACATAACCAATAACGGGCCAGCAGATGACCACCGCCACATTCCGCAAACTCGCCCCCCGCCAGGCCGAAGCGCTTTCCCATCGCGCCCGGGGCCTGAGCAATGCCGAAACCGCGCAGGCCATGCGGTGCTCCGTGGCCAACGTCAGCAACCTGCTGGCCGAGTGCTTCTTCAAGTTGCACGCCCGTAACAGTGTCGACGCCGTGGCCAAGGCCGTGAAGCACGGCCTGATCCAGTTCGCCGTGGTGGCCAGCGTCATCGTCGGTGCCGGTCCAGATGCCAGCGAGCTGCTGCGCACCCGCTTCCAGCGCCGCCCCACCATCCAGACCATTCGCATCCGCAACCGCGAGGACCAGGTATGACCATCTATCTGCACCCCACCGTCACCAGCCAGCAGGCCATCCAGCAGCTGCAGCGCCGCACCGGGCGGATCGCCGTGGTCGAGTCCAACGGCCGGCGCGTGCGCCTGGTGGAGCAAAAGCCCCGCTTCGTGCCGCCCGTGCCCAGCAACGACCTGCCGCCCTTCGGGGGAGACGCCGCATGAGCCGCATGAACCTGGTGACCCTCACCCAGTACCAGAAAAGCGTCTTCGCCATGCTACGGGCCGAGCGCGCCAACACCGGGGCCAGCGAAGTCGCCGCCCTGGTACTGCTCAGCGCCTGGAACAGCGACGACTTCAGCCTGCCAGTGGCCGAGCTGTGCCGCCTCGACGATGACAACTTCCGCCACGCCATGAACGTGATCGAGCTGCGCTACTACGGTGCCGAGCCACACCGGATGGTGCCCAACGGCAATGAACTATTCGGCGAACTCTGCCGCCGCTGGGCCGGCTGCAAATCCAGCACCGCCGGGGCCGCGGCATGAACACCCTGCCGCACCCCTGCCCCCGCTGCAGCCACCCGGCCCAGCCGGCCTACAACGGCCAGCTGTACCTGCGCGGCTGGCTGTGCAGCAACCAGCGCTGCCGGCACTGGGAGGCCGCCATCGGCCGCGAACGCAAATTCCGCAAGGAACCCGGGTGACACCGTGAACGAATTCAGCCAGCTGCTGCAGGTCATCGAAGACCTCGACGCAAAGGTGCGCCGCCAGCAGCTGCAGATAAACACCATGCGCGACCAGGTTGCCGAGCTCTCCGAGCAGTTGTACGGCCACACCGAACAACAACCCGCAGAGGATCAGGCCAGTGACTAAAGAAAAGACCCTCACCCTCACCCAGGCCGCCAAGCAACTTGGCACCGGCAAAAACAGCTTGCTGGCCCGCCTGCGCGCCGCCGGCCTGCTGCACGCCAGCGGCACCCTGCGCAACGCGCCCACAAAGGCCGCCGTCAAGCAGGGCCTGCTCCGAGCCAGGTTCACCGAGTTCTACCGCGGCCCCGTGCGCGTGCAATACACCACCGCCGAGGTCACCGCCAAGGGCCTGGTGTGGATCGACGACCTGCTCGACCGCCAGGACGCCGAAGCGGTCAGCGCCAGCTGAACACTCACCACAAAAGCAAAAAGGGATTACGACATGAAATCATTTCCAATCACCAAAGAGATGCGGCAGGACATTGCCCAGCGCCTGACCTCGAAAGCGGTGCAGGCCGAGGTGGATGCCATAGCGGCCGAGGCCGAGCACATCAACAAGCGCTTCTGGAAACAGTACGAGAAGAAGCTGCGCGCTGCCTCCGGCGTGCCGTCCACCAAGTGGCCCGAGCTGATCCGCATCGGCATGGCCCGGTCAGTCCATACCCTCGTTCTTTACCGCCACGGCAAGAAGAACAACCACCACGAGGCATTCACCATCGAGCAGTCAAGAACCGAGGCCGATCTCCTGCGGGGAATGCTCACCACCCAAGTCAAAGGCAAGCTGTTCACGTGGCTCGGCAAAAGGTTCAGCCACAACCTGCACCTGAAAGCATGCGCGGGCAAGGCGATGCCCGACATGAACGAAGGCAACGTGGTAACCGATCCCGACCTGCTTGCCGATATCGATGCGCTGCAGGAACGGGTCAAGCACCTGTTTTCCGCAGTCAGGGACTTCCACTTTCAGACCGAGACCGTGCTGGCCTCCTGCCGTACCGCCAAGCAGATGCGCGAACTTTTCCCGGAGGGCGCCAAGCTCCTACCCCAGCCCCAGGCACCGCGCCAGGACCTGGCCCCCACCGAGCTCGCGGCATCGGTCACCGACATGCTCCGCCGGGGGGTGCCACCGGTTAAAGCCGCCTAAAGAACTTTCACCGCGCCCCGGGCGCATCAGTCGGAAGTAACCGTCGCTTGGGCCGCCTGTACGGGGCCCGCTTTTTAGAGGGAGCCGCCATGTACGTATACATCCAAACCGAGCCCGGGCTCTGGACCGTTGGCTTTTATCGGCCCGATGGTAAGTGGGTTTCAGAGTCCGACCATGAATCACCGAGCGCCGCGGCAATTCGCGTCGCACACCTAAACGGATCGAAGTAACCGTCTCGGCCCGCCAGAACCGGAGCCACTTTTTTCAGGGAGATAGCCAATGCGCCGCGAAATATCCAACCCCAGCGATAAAGCCACCATCGACTGCAGCGACCGCGAAGCGGCCTGCCTTGCCGTACTGATCCTCGGCCAGGGTAAGTACGGGATTATCGATGACGAGGGCGACCAGGGCATGCCGATCTTTGTCTTTGGCGGCGTTGAAGAGTGGATCGAGGACACCTTCGGCAAGTCCATCGAGCAATTCCAGGAAAGCGTCAGCCACGCCCGCCTGGCTGCGGCATTGGAGTCTGTGCAACTGGAAGGCGTGCGCAGCTCCATGAACGACTTCACCGGTCGGGCGCACCAGTACGCCGCCCAGCTGCGCGAAGCACAACAAGCATAAATAGCGAACCACTTGCAGGGGATCCCATGAACAACCACGACTGGCACAACGAAATGCAGCGCCGCCACTTCGAGCCGCAGCCCACCCTCGCCGCGCTGGTGATCGAGCTGTTGTTCTACGGCGCCGCCATCGGCCTGCTCGGTTACACCCTGGGGAACCTGGCATGAACCGCAGCCGCCATCCCACCGGCAAGCAGATCAACCGCCTGCTGCGCGGCCTGCGCCTCATCGCCATGGACAGCAACGGCCTCGAGGAGGACGGCAGCCCCATCCTCGGTATCGACGCCAGCGTGCCCACCATGCACGCGCTCGGTCGCCTGGGCAACGCCGACCACCTGATCCGCCGCCTGCAGCACAACTGGCTGGTGATGGTCGTGGTCATCATCCAGGACTGGCGCGGCGACATCGACACCGCCCACCACTTCTTTATCGGCAAGGGCCAGCGCATCAACGACCTGGCGCCCGACGTGCAGCCTCGGCTGGAGAAGATCCGCGAGGAAGTGAACGAAAAATTCATCATCGACTGGGGCTGGATCGCCGAGATCCTGCCCAACAGCAACCAGGACCGCAAGCAGGACACCGAGCGCTACCAGGAACGCGCCGAGGACTACCTGCAGCTTTTTATCCAGAACCGCCACCTCAATACCGACAATAGCCAGGAGAGCGCAGCGTGACCCAACAGGAACTAACCGATGCTATCTACAACGCGCACGCCAAAACCATAAGAAACATCGCCAAGTGCGTGATCGTCGCAGCTTTCACATTCATCGCCCTTGCCTTTTTCACTGGAAAGTTCGACAGAGACTCCACAGACGGACAAGAGCGCAGCGGAATGCGGCTGCATACCGACAAACTGACCGGCTGCCAATACCTGAGCGTGATCAACGGCGGCATCACTCCACGCCTGAGCACGGACGGAAAACACCAAGGATGCAGGGGGAACCGTTAATGGACCAGATCACGCAACTACTGCAGCGCGTCGCCCACCAGGCCGGCCACACCCTCACCCCGGGCCTGCAGCAGGAAATCAACGCGGCGCTGGCGCGGCCGGCCGCCGAACCGGTTACCACCGAGCCCGCCATGGTCGGGCACGTGAAATTCGGCCCGGGTATCCAGCACTCGTCGATCGTCAACGCCGCCATCCGCCTGCGCCGCTATCACGACGAGCAGCAACAAGAGAGCCAGCAAGCTCCGTTCTACGTTGTCTGGGATACCACTCGCGAAGACAGGGAGCGCAAGCACGTATTCACAACCCTCGACGCGGCGAAAAGTTTCGCCAGCCGTTGCAGCTATTCAGGCAGGGCAGCGATCACTGCTACTCAGGCGCGATCTCCTATCCCGCTCACCGACGCCGCCATCGTCGCCACCCTCGAGCGCCACGGCGTGCGCATAGAGTTCGGCACCGAGCACCCGGTCACCGCCCAGGTCGGCGACCTGCTCACCGCCGTGCGCGAGCTGCTGGGCCAGCCGATCCAGGTGGAAACCACCGGGGAGGCCGCATGAGCACCACCGCCACCCACAGGCCCAAACCCTGCGAGCAGGCCTGCAGCAAGTGCGGTTCCGCCGACGTCGCGCGCCAGTTCAGGGCCCGGGGCCAATCGATTCACAACGAAAAGTACGACCACTGCGACAACCGCTTCGCCAGTGGCCAGTGCCACGCGTACCACGCCGTTCGCGACCACATCGACCACACCTGCCGCTGCTGCGGGTACCGCTGGCAGAGCCTGCCACTGCCCAAGCGCCAGCGGGCCAAGAACACCCGGGAGGCTGCATGAAACACATCGATTCCCGCTTTGCCCTGTCCGCCCTCTGCTGGCTGACCGCCGGCGTGGTGCTGATGGCCATCGGCGCCGAGGGCTGGGCCCGCATACAGGGCGGCCACCCCTGGGCCGGCTGGCCCCTGCTGGCACTGGCCGCCAGCGGTCTGCTCAGCCTGGCCGGCCTGCTGATCCTGGCCCTCGTTGTCGCCTTCCTGCAGTGCCTGCTGGCCGCCCGTCTGCACGAATCCACCTACACCCTGCGCGACGGTCCGGCAGGCACTACCGAGGTGCAGCGATGAACACCACCAGCAACTGGCGCGGCCACCCGATCACCTGGGACTACACGGGCGAGCGGTGGATTTACGCCGACACCAGCGAACCCACCCTGGGCAACCGCCGCCCCTGTGGCCACTGCGGCAAGCCGGACACACCCGAAGGGCACGATGGCTGCCTGGGCTCCCTGCCGGGGGTTATGAACGCCTGCTGCGGCCACGGCTGTAAAGGCCTTGCCTACGTACAGTACCCCAACGGCCGGCGCCTGGCAGGCACCCGGGCCCTGCGCGAAATCCGCCGTTTACAGAAATCTCGCACCGGCAAGAAGCCCCTACTCCCGATCCCTGCGGCACCCCGAGCACTGCAACCCTGGATTGCTGCAGGTCTTTGGCTGGCATTAGTGGCAGCCGGTTTCGGAATTTATTGCCTGGTCAGCTGACAACAACGAGAACAAAGCAATGCACCCACAATTCCGCACCACACCGCAGATCGGTTTCAACTTCGATGAGCTGATCATCGACAGCTTCGCCGGTGGCGGCGGTGCCAGCACCGGCATCGAGGCCGCACTGGGCCGCCCGGTGGATCTTGCCATCAACCACGACCCGCAGGCCATCGCCATGCACACCGTCAACCACCCGCAGACGCGCCACTACTGCGAAAGCGTATGGGAAGTAGATCCACGCGCGGCAACCGGCGGCCGCCCGGTGGGCCTCGCCTGGTTCTCGCCGGACTGCCGGCACTTCTCCAAAGCCAAGGGCGGCACGCCGGTGTCCCCGCGCGTGCGCGGCCTCGCCTGGGTGGTACTGCGCTGGGCCGCCACCGTGCGCCCGCGGGTGATCATCCTGGAGAATGTCGAGGAGTTCAAAAGCTGGGGCCCGGTGGTGAAGGTGGGCGGCGACGGCGACTACCGCCCCTGCCCAAAGCGGAAGGGCAACACCTTCCGCTCGTTCATCAATGCACTGGGCCGCCACGGCTACCAGGTGGAAACCCGCGAGCTGCGCGCCTGCGACTATGGCGCCCCCACCATCCGCAAGCGCCTGTTCCTCATCGCCCGCTGCGACGGCCAGCCCATCAGCTGGCCCGAGGCCACCCACGGCCCAGGCCTCCAGCCCTACCGCGCCGCCGCCGATATCATCGACTGGAGCATCCCCTGCCCCAGCATCTTCACCCGCAAGCGCCCGCTGGCCGAGAACACCCAGCGCCGCATCGCCCGGGGCATCCAGCGCTTCGTCATCGACAACCCCGAGCCCTACATCGTCAAGGGCGCCGCGACCTTCGTCACCGAGCACGCCAACGGCTCCAACCCGCGCTCCTGGAGCGCCGCCGAGCCCCTGCGCACCCAGGTGGCCAGCATCAAGGGCGGCCACTTTGCACTGGTCTCCGCCTTCCTCGCCAAGCATTACGGCGGCAACTACACCGGCCCCGGGCACGATCTGAACCAACCCATCAGCACCGTCACCGCCAAAGACCACCACGCGCTGGTGAATGCCTTCCTGGTCAAGTACTACAGCGAGGGCGGCCAGTGGCAGCACCTCAACGAACCGGTGCACACCATCCCCACCAGGGCGCGCCTGGGACTGGTCACCGTGAAGGGCGAGGCCTACCAGATCGTCGATATCGGCATGCGCATGCTCGAGCCCCGCGAACTGTTCGCGGCCCAGGGCTTCCCGCCCGACTACATCATCAACCGCGACGCCAGCGGCAACCCCATCACCAAGACCCAGCAGGTGGCCAAGTGCGGCAACTCCGTATGCCCCGACCTAGCCGAGGCACTGGTGCGAGCGAACATGCAGGAAAATTCAATGCCGATGAGGGAGGCTGCATAGATGGCTGACACGGCATTTGAAGCTTGGGCAGGGAACAGAAGCCTACCCCTTTGGCGTCGCGCCGACGGTTACTACCAGGACCCGAGAGTGCAGCAGGCACTCATCGATTTCCAGTTCCGTGCTGGCCGCTTCAGGCCAGCCCAGACAGACTTCTTTGGAGGCGCAGCATGACAGCAGCTTACTTCGAGGACTGGCCAGCAGAGGAGCATGCCCAGGCGGTAAAAGAGTGCTTGGCAGCCCTGCGGCAATCTCTGCCCCGCCGCAATCTCAACCACTCCTACCGCTTCAGCGCCCGCGATGCCCTCGCGCAGGCACGGTATCTCGGCATAACAGAGATAGGCACCCTGCCGCGGCTCCCCCGGGATCCGAAACCAAACAACCACTCTCACCTGGCAGACAGAATGCCGGTGCAGTCGGAACTGTTCCAGCTGTGGCCAGCGCCAGCAGCCTGAGGTTACCCATGAGCACCCTAGTCACCAAAGCCGAGCTCGTGCGCCTCACCGGCGCCAACACGCCCGAGGCCCAGAAACAGGTCCTGGACGCCAACCGCATACCCTACGTGCGCCGCAGGGACGGTCAGCTGTCGCTCACCTGGGATATGGTCAACCAGGCCGCACTGGCCCGCATAAACTCGACCCCAGCAGCCAATGGGGCTAACCTGCCACCGGGATTCAAGCTACCGGAAGCCAGCTAAAAGAAGAAAATCGGGACAATGGGTCGACAACGAAAACCAGAAAACGCCTGGCTGCCTCAGTACGTGGAGCGGTACAAGAATGGCTACCGCGTCAACCGCCGCGGGCACCCCACCTGCCACCTGGCCTCCATAGACGCCAGCCGGTCCGACGTGTGGCGTGCCTATGAGCGCTGGCAGGCCGACCAGGTGCAGAAGACCTTCACCGTGGCTGACCTGATCGACAACTACTTCAGTAGCCCGCAGTACACCAAAGAACTTAAGCCCAGCACCCAGCAGGACTACGAGCGCTACAGTAAAAAGATTCGCGCCTCATTCGGCGAGATGGACCCCAACCAGATCACCAGCCCCGTAGTGCAGATGTTCATGGACGCCCGCGGCGCCAAGTACCCCACCGCCGCCAACCGCGAACGCACCTTCCTCGGCATTCTCATGAATTGGGGCAAGGCCCGGGGCTTTGTCAGCATCGAGGACCCCACCGACGCCGTGCGCCCCTTCAAAGAGGGGCCCGGCGGTCGATACGTCGAAGACTGGGAATACGAGGCTTTCTGGCACTGGCTAGGCAGCCACGGTCACACAATGCACCAGTGCGCCATGGAAATCGCCTACCTCTGCGCCGCCCGGCACCAGGACGTGATCGCCCTCACCCGTGCCGATATCCAGGAAGATGGCCTACTGGTCTACCAGCAGAAAACCGGCAAGAAACAGCTAAAACTGTGGACCGCGCGCCTGCGCGAGGCGGTCGACAAGGCCCTGGCCACCAACACCCAGGCCCGAATCCAGTCCGCCCACATCCTCCGCAGCCGCACCGGCCGCGCCTTCACCCGCACCGGGTTCAACAGCGTATGGCAGCGGGAACAACGCGAGGCACTGAAAGCCGGTGCCCTCCAGCAGCGATTCCGCTTCCACGACCTGAAAATCAAAGCCGCCAGCGACTTCGAAGGGGATGTACAGCAGTTCACCGGGCACAAGACCCGGTCGATGGCGGAGCGGTATAACCGGACGCCCGACCGGGTGGTGACCCTAGACCGAGCACAGCCCCCTGGCCGCGGTAAATAGCACGAAAATTAAGTTGACGTGCTTGACCCCGCACCTTCAGGAAAACGGTCCAATATCCAAGCAGCCAAGCTCTTACACTCGGACCAATAGACCGAGACCAGTACGAAGACATTTATCGCGACAGTCCAGAGAACCCCAAGCGTCGTGTAGGCGATGCCGTACAACGGGCCGAATATAGCTACCAATGTTGCGAATATTAAAATATTCGGCAGTATGACGCTGGGTAAATACTCTGTTCTGCTAATACCACGCCAAAGCAGCTGAACCTTGAGCGGGTATTCCTGCCAGCCCAAGGCGAACTGGTGTACCTGAGACGCATACTTACCTTTGACATTAAACGGAGCGTTCTTAACGATCCATGACGCATAGAGCGCTTCAAAGAATCCAGCAATTTCCAAATTCAGTGAATTAGGTATAACGCCAGATCCCTCTCCATCTAGTCGATGGCGATGATCGACTCTAGCCGAGGCTTTAGTTAGTGAGGCCCGACCCGCCCCATGCTGCAGATGCCCCCGAATATTCGCAACCACCTGTGACCAAGCAGTCTTAGATTTGTCAAAAACCTCCCACCGATACCAACTCCAGGCAAAGATAAAGATTGCGACGCCTTTTAGGACCCATGGTCGCTCAAAAGCCACTGCTATCAGCCCAATACTCGCGACTACGCCGTCGTCATGGACCCTGAAGTGCCCCCCACCGAGCGAATACACCAGGATCAATAGACAGATGACAATCAGGTTACGCCTGAGCGGGTGCACATCTTCAATGTTTGCTGGCGTCATTCGAAATGAACCTCTTGAATTTGGCAGTCAAGAGTACTGGCCATTGGCGACCATGAGAACAGCCAGAGTCTCGATCAACCGGCAAATTACCACACTGAATTACCACACCGGGCGCAGAAACGAAAAAACCCCGCACAGCGCGGGGTTTTTAAGACCTTGATTTACAAGGGTTTTATATGGGGTGGCCGACGGGGATCGAACCCGCGACCTCAGGAGCCACAATCCTGTGCTCTACCAACTGAGCTACGGCCACCATTGAAAGTGCTATGTACAGCGTCTTGTGGCAACGCTGAACCTGCCCTGGCACGAGGCCTGGCAGGGCCGGAATAGTCCTGCGACTACAATCCGGCAGTGGACCAAGTCGAGACTGCCTGACTATGACCACCTTATTAAAGGTTGGCGCACCCGGCAGGGCCGCTGCAAACGCCTGCGAAGTACTGCTTCGCGTTTGCTTCGGCGCCGATCAGCTGTGCTGATCGGCCGGAATAGTCCTGCAACTACAATCCGACAGCGGACTAAGTCGAGACTGCCTGACTATGACCACCTTTTAAAGGTTGGCGCACCCGGCAGGGCCGCTGCAAACGCCTGCGAAGTACTGCTTCGCGTTTGCTTCGGCGCCGATCAGCTGTGCTGATCGGCCGGAATAGTCCTGCAACTACAATCCGACAGCGGACT